>DATAUD010000092.1:0-62365 GCA_036268455.1 Verrucomicrobiia bacterium | reverse complement strand
CCCAAATATTGCAAGTTTTGAGTGTGAACGTGTTTGAGCAAGTGCCTCTGGCAGAATTGGTTGCAAAAACCGCGACGCAAAACGAAACACTCGATTCACGTAACCAATTGATGTTGTGGCACTAAAGACCGGATGACAGTGGTGGAAAATGGTCCGCGCCCCAAACAGTTCAAGGAATGCTTTGGTGATCGGTGTTCTTTGTCCGATACCAGCAAAGCAACTCGCTCGCGGCGGGTACCGCCGGCCCCTGCCCCTCCGGCGTATCCAGATAAAGAAAGGCCACCGATGAATAGCAAAAAGGTTTGAGGCGATCCGGCGACCACGGATTCACAAACGCAAACTTAAACCGCTTCCGAAATCGAATCGCGTCCGATTCGTGGATTCGGTACATCGCCACGCTCGCGTTCAGCGGATCTTTGATCGGCAAGCCGTTGTAACCGCCGATGAACGTCCCTTCGCGAAAATACCATCCGCCAAGAAAATAATCCTCAAGCCCGGTGCCTGTGAAACGCGGCCTCTCCCAGTCATCGTCCACCCAGACATATTCTGGCGCCTCCAGAAAGCTCAGGTAATTCCGTTCCTTGCCCTGCATGTAAAGCTGGCACCCGGCGTAATGCCCGCGCCCGATAACCGCCGCTATCGGCACCGGCGCCGGCCCGTCGTTGCGCGCCGTGTTGAATTGCGTGTGAAAATATCCGGCGTCCGCGGGCTGCTCCTTCACAAGCTGGTAGAGCACGTTGCAAAACACCACGGTATCGATGCTCGAATCCGTGTTTTCCACCTCGATCCTGAAATTTTTACGAAACGGCATCGGCCACTTGCAAAAAAACCCTCCGCTCGACGTCCCAAAATAGCGCGAGGCGAAACTGCTGATCTGGCAAAGCCCCGCGCCGAAAAAATCGCCCGCGGGCGCCGCAACCGCCGGTTCCTTCGCGTCATCCCAATAAATCCGCAATATGAGCGTCTTGAGAATCGATTGATTGACAGGCATGTCCGCATTCCAATGCTGCCAGAACCAGCCCGGAAACGTGAGCCACAGTTGGGCGATGTAACCGCACCCCTCGCCCGAAGCGATGGTTTTTCGAGCGCCGCGCGGCACTGCGATGACTTTGTCCTTTTTCTCAAGGTTGAACGTCGTTGCCTGGCGCGTGGTCTCGTCGCGCAGAATGGAAATCGCCAGCGCCGCCTCGTCTTGCCTCGATCCCTCCACCGTCGAAGCCCGCGCGTCAGCCGCGGAAGAAGAGAGCGTGGCCGCTCCAAGCGCCGCCACCGAAGCAACGAACTCCCTGCGTTTAAATTCGCGTGTTTTCATTTCATGTTATTTCGTTTGCGCCGATGATTTGATGTGAAGCGAGTCACCGGTATCTTCAAGTTCAAAGAGCCGCGCCCGCTCATTCGGCGCTTGATTCGGCTGGTGCAAAAGCAGCATCAATGTCCCGTCAAATTTCCGAAAAATCATTCCGTGCCCGCCATCCTTGTCAAAAAGCGGCTGTCTTTGCTGCACCCACGGCCCTTCAAGACGGCCCGAGGCCGAAACCGCCACGCCAGTCGCATAATTCCTCCCGATAAAACTCGACCAGATCATCATCAACTCTCCGCTTTTCGATTGGTAAAGGTAAGGTCCATCCGTCACATAAGTCTCGCGGCGTCCCGTCCACGGCGCGTCACTTCCCTTGAAAAGAACCTTTGGCGGCCCATCGGCATCAGACAAGTCGGGCTTCAGCCGAAGCATATTGATCGTCCCGTCTTTGATCTGCACCCATTCATGGCAATAGACCATATAAGGCACGCCATCTTCCACCCAAAACGTGCCATCCAGCGCCAGTTCATTCGTCGGAGTGTGGGAACGATTATTAAATTCACGAAACGGTCCCATCGGAGAATTCGCCGCCAATATGACTGTCCCCCGTTTGATCGACGCCGCCGCATTCGACGCGTTAAAAGTTGTGAACAGATAATATTTTCCGTTGTAAAAGTGCATTTCCGGCGCCCAGATTTTTCCATTGGCCCAGTCATCGGAACGCAAATCAAACACAGAGAAAGGCCCATGCCAAAGCTCCAAGTCCTTGCTCGTAAACACCGACACTCCCGTCCCGCTATGAGGCGGCCGTTGCACCGAAGTGACCAGATAGTAAGTACGCGTGGCAGCCTCCGGAAAAATAAACACATCGCGCAGCCGAATCTGGGACAAAGCGACGCCCGCCGGTTCCTGAGCAAAGCCAGTCTCCGATTGCCAGACAGCCGATACCCCTGCCAGCACCCACAAAAAAACTGCGCCCAAATTTTTCATCCTCTTGTCCATCGCAATAATCGACCGGCATTTTTATGATGGGTGAAGTCTCCGCGCGAGATTCTTTTTCTATTTGAAGCACAGGTCTCCGCGCTGGACTTTCCTCGCGCCAAAGCCAAACTACCGTGTGTCGCAGGAACTCCGCGTTCAGGCGCCGCCATCGAAACCGCTGATCCTGTTCGATGGCGACTGCCAGTTTTGCCGAAGATGGACCGCCCGATGGAAAAATTCCACCGGCGATGCCGTCGATTTTCTTCCCTTCCAAAACGAAGAAATTGGCTATCGTTTTCCAGAAATCCCCCGCTCCGAACTCGAAAGCGCGGTCCACTTAATCTTGCCCGATGGCCAGGTGTTTCGCGGCGCTCATGCGGTTTTTCAGGCGCTTGCCGCCGGGAACGCGCATCGCTGGATGCTTTTCCTTTACCGGAAATTCCCTCCCTTCGCCGACCTGACGGAAATGATTTACTACGAAGTCTCGGCGCATCGGATGTTCCTCTCGCACTTGGACGGAATTTATTCCGGGTTCGGGGCCGCGCCGTCCGCTTACATCGGCGTCCGCTTCCTCTTTTTGCGCGGCCTGGCCTTGATTTACTTGATCGCTTTCATTTCGCTCGCCGTGCAAATTCAGGGCCTCATCGGCAGCCATGGAATCGTCCCGGCCCAGGTCGTGATGGGCGCGATTCAGCAGGAACTTACGCACTATCACATTGGGATTGGCAAGTTTCACGCAGTGCCGACTTTTGCCTGGTGGAGCGCCAGCGACCGCGCCCTCGACTGGCAATGCGGCTTGGGCATCGGATGCTCCATTGCGCTTCTCTTTGGAATCGCTCCCGCGCCAATGTTGTTTTTGCTTTGGGCGCTTTACCTGTCCCTCTGCTCCATTTCGGGTCCGTTCCTCGATTTTCAATGGGACTTTTTGCTGCTGGAAACGGGCTTCCTGGCGATTTTTTTTGCGCCGTTGCAATTGTTTGAACGCCCCAGCCGCCAAAGGCCTCCGCCCGCTTTGATTCTCTGGCTCCTGCGTTGGCTGCTGTTTCGGCTGATGTTTGAATCCGGCTGTGTCAAGTTGTTGAGCGGCGATCTTTCATGGTGGAACCTTACCGCCTTGAAATTTCACTTCGAAACACAACCGCTCCCCACTTGGATCGGCTGGTACGCGCACCAATTGCCCGCGCGCATCCAGGCGATTTCCCAGTTTATGACGCTCGCCATCGAACTCGTCGTGCCCGCCTTTATTTTTTGCGGACGCCGCTTCCGACTGTTCGCGGCCTGGGTGCTGGCCTTATTCCAGGTCGTCATATTATTGACAGGCAATTATACCTTTTTCAACTGGCTGACGATCCTGCTTTGCGTCACTCTGCTGGACGATGGTGTTGTGAAAATCTTTCGCGCGCCAGCCTCCGTTTCCGTGAAATCCCGTCCGCCAGCCTTGCCGTGGTTCGTCTCCATTTGCCTGGCCGTGATGATTGGAACGGTGACGTTCATCCAGCTTTTGGCCACGATGCATGAAAAGCAAACGTTGTCTCCTCGCGTCCTTGCCGTTTACGAATGGCTTGAACCGTTCCGCAGCTTTAACAGCTACGGACTTTTCCGCGTGATGACCCGAATCCGCCCGGAAATAATTGTCGAAGGCAGCGACGACGGCGTGACCTGGCTTCCTTACCAATTCAAATACAAGCCGGGCGATTTGAATCACAAACCCGCATTCGTGGCGCCATATCAGCCGCGATTGGATTGGCAGATGTGGTTCGCCGCGTTAAGCGACTGGCGGCACAACCCGTGGTTTCTGAGGTTTGAAATACGGCTGCTGGAAAACTCGCCCCCGGTCCTCGGATTGCTTGCGCACAACCCCTTTCCCAAAGCGCCTCCGAAATACGTTCGCGCCATGCTTTATGACTATCGTTTCACCGATATCGCCACCCGCCGCAAAACCGGCGATTGGTGGCGAAGGGAACTGATCGGCCCGTACGTTCCCGCCCAGTCGCTGGAGGATTTTCGGCAAGCGAACATTCCCGGGACTTGATTCCCAACCCCGAAGAATTTTACCGGTGCCCGCCCCCACCTCCGTGACCACCACCAAAGCCCCCATGGCCTCCCCCGAATCCTCCGTGAAAGCCGCCTCCGCCAAATCCGCCATGGAAGCCGCCTCCACGAAACCCGCCCCCAAATCCGCCCCGGAATCCTGCATGTCCAAACCCACCCCGGAAACCGCCAAAGCCTGAGCGCCCCCAACCCAATCCCCGGCCCCATCCCCAACCCCCTCGCGGCCAGCCGTAGTAACCGTAACCATACCCGTAACCAGGATACCCCCAACCGTAATATGGGTAGCCATAATCATAGTAATCGCCGTAGTACGGCTCTGAACCAATCACCGTTACCGAAGGCGCGGGCGTAACTGGATTAACGACGGTGGCGCCAGATTGGGCCGGGTAATTTTGCGCCGCCATTGCCGCCGTCATCTGTTGCTGTTGCTGGTAATACCCCTGCATGGCCCGTTGTTGTCGCTCCTGGCCATCACGCAAAATCATCGCCTGAGTAATTTCCTCAGGCATCCCCAAATTGTGAAGATAGATGATTGCGTCACCATTCAGATTATACGGGAGCAGGCCTTGATTGACATAATTCAGGATCATATCCTTGCCCACGCCCCCCTGGTACATTTTTACCACTTCGCTGGCCGATGATGATAACGGGGGAGCCGGGGCGGCGCCACAAGCGCCCACAGAAATGAAGATAGCCGCCATTGTTGCCCGAAACAGTGAACCTGTTTTCATAGTCTTAACTCCTTCCACCCTCAATTTAGGCCCCGAATCGACTTCGGGCAAGCGGCCCTGGGGATCGACAAGCCGCCATCCCGTCACGGCAACCGCCCCGCTTACAAAGCGCTGTTTTCAATCCACCTTTACGTCGCCGCAGAAATGGACTTCCAGGCCCAGTTCAGCCAGCATCGCGGCTTTGATGCGGCAGGCGCGGTGCGCCTTTTTCTCGTCCGGGGCATAGACGACCTGAATGTGATTGGATTTGTGGCGGGCCATCATCTGGTCGCGCGTAACACCGTCGAAGCACGCGTGCATGATGGGCCATTGCGGAGTGGTTTCCAGCCAGCGACGTTCGGTTTCCTGGCGCGGCAATTCCACCACCTTTCCAACGCCCAAGTCGCAGTGCAGCTTGCCGTCCATGATGAACACGCGGCTCCAAACAATGTGGCCCGGTTTGCTGACGCCTTTGAGTGTTCCTCCGCCGAGGCGAAAATACATGGGCGGCTGCCGTTCGCTGGAAGCTCCCTTCCAGCCGTTCACAAAATGCGCGGGCGGGGCCGCGCCGGAAATCAACAGCACCCACACAAAATCATCGAAGCCATCGTTCTGGTACTGTTGGCCCCAACGAAGGTCGTGCAACGTATTTTCCGGCGGATAACCCAACTCCCGCCACAGCCGATACGTGGCCAATCCGTCCAGGCCGGCGCACTCGTCCACTTCGTTGAAGTGCGGCAGCGCTTCGCCGGCGTAAAGAACGCGTCCCGTCCGCGCACACTTGACAGGCGGCCGGTCCACGTTGTTGAGCGTCCCTTCCACCAAATCGCTGGCGGGAGCAAGGTCCTTGAGTCCCTGCTGATATTGAATGCCAATGGCGGAGCACCCGAATTCATCGGCAATGCGAAGCGCCGCAATGTACATCTTGCACTGCTGAAGCGTTTGGGCGCGGGTCAATTCGGTTTTTTCGTTCCTGCCCCAGTCAAATTTCATCCCTTTCTTGACATACCAGGCAAGGACCGCGCGCGCTTCGGCATCGGAAACTTCGCGCATGGCGGCGAACAGCGAGGATTGGCTCAAGCGTTCCTTGAAAACTCCCGTCGGATGAAGAAGTTCGTCTGGAATGATGGCGTTGAACATGCCCATGCAACCTTCGTCGAACACGCCCAGAATGGCTTTGCCATCCTTAAGATCGCGTCCGACACGGCGGCCAAGCTTCTCCTCCCCGGGCGGAAGTTTTACGTTTTGAAAATCGCGGACGTGGCTTTCGTCGTGCGTGAGGGTTTTGCTCTTGAGCCATTGGCGAAGGCCCTTTTCAAAAAAGCCGTCCGAAAAATCCTCGCTCCAAAGCGTGCTGTAGCGGAGGCCCGCCTTGGTCATCGAGCCGTTGAGATTCAACATGCCGACGAGTCCAGGCCAGGTCCCGCTCCAGTTTGCCACGGTAAGAATCGGACCGCGGTGGGTGTAAAGACCGTGCAAAACGTGATGACTGTACTGCCACACCGCTTCGGCGATGATCAGCGGCGCGTTGGGATCAAGCTTGCGGAAGACTTCCATCCCCATTTTTTGGGAATCAATGAAGCCGTGATTTTTAGCCGGATCGAACGGATGGGCGCGCACGCAAACTCCGCCGCTGCTCTGGATCGATTTGGCGAGCAACGATTCCATTTTGGCCTGGGCGGGCCAGCATTTTTGGTTGGCGCTAAGGCGAAGATCGCCATTGGCCATCAGATACACATGTCGTGGCGGCAAAGTTTTTGTCTGCATTTTGCGAAAGCATCCTCAAAACGAACCCGCCTTTCAAGTCAGTTAATATAACCGACGGATGAAGCGGTCAGCATGTACCTTGGAAAAACTGCGCCAGGATTTACAATGGAGTTTTGCGGAAACTGCCATTCTTTCAGTCCCCAAATCCCTTTCATGATTTCCTGAATTCCAAATTCATTCCCGCCCCTCCGTTTCCCGTTCAAAATCTACAACACCGGGTTTTTGATTCGCAATTCCAAGGCCGCCAAAAAGGGATTTGGCTACCGCAAATTTCAGTAGCCAATGTGGCGGCCATGAAATAAGGCGCGAAACACTAATCAGCGACCATTCAAGAGCAGCCATCCGCAGCGAATGAAGCTGACTCAAGGGCTTAATGTCGAGTTTGGAACGTGCGGAAGCCCCTGTGGTTAAGGATGGTGGAGCCGAGGGGGTTCGAACCCCTGACCTCCTGAATGCCATTCAGGCGCTCTACCAACTGAGCTACGACCCCATCCAAGGGTGTGGCAATGTATCGGCTGCCGCAACCCGGGCGCAAGGGAAAAAAGGCCGCAACTTGGGCGCTTTGTTAATAATCGGACGGCAAGCCCGGCAATGAACGGACTGCGCCGTTGGTGAATTGGTTCCACGACCAGAATGTTTCGTTGGCCCCGCTCCGTTGCAAATAAAACGGCCAATAACCGTCGCGAGAGACCGCACTCGCCTGGCTCACGCCCGTCCCGTTCGTTAGCGTTCCCAAAAACGTCACGTTGCCGAGAGCATCGACCGTGGCAACTCCAGTCGCGCCCGGCACCACCACTTTGTATTTCCCCTCATAATCCAAAGCCGGATAACTCGGACTGAACACGTTTCGATACGCCTTGATTTGCGCAACGAACCCGGCGTCGGTCACGCTGCCGGTGACGGTCTCATCGGCGGAATCAAACTGAAGCGTGGTTGTCAGCCCGCTCTTTCCCTGGCGCGCTGAAAGAATCTGCGCGGCGCCGTTGTCGTCAAAGTTACCGCTGAATTTCACGGTATCGGCGCGTGCCGGAAAATGAACCGGAACTCGCGACAGCCAAACTCATTGCTCCTGAATTCGTGTTTTGGCGCACGACATCCTTGGGAGCGAAAAGTCCCTGATAATTCCCCGGCACAACCGCCGCGGCAACCGCTGATTGCTCGAATTTGGCGGTCAAGGCCAGATTCGACGCCATCATAAATTTTAACGCCGGCTTATTCGTGAGGATATTGCCGAAACCATCCGTCCAGTCCTCGAAGGCGTAACCTTTGGCGGGCTTCGCAGTCATCGAGTAGGTCGCGCCGACCTGCAACTTCGCTTTATTGTAATTCGGCGCGATGGTTCCCTTGCCATTAGTAGTGACAGTCAATGGCGTCGTCACGTAATAGGTAAATTTAACCGTGTTCGTCTTGGAATAATAGCCCGACTCATCGAGAGCATAGGCGCTGAAAATGTTCGTGTCCGCCAACAACGAAAGGCTGTCGTAATACCACGCGGCGAAGCTATTGGCAGTTGAAGCTTCGGTCCAAGCCCCGCCATTCAACTGGAAATAAACAGCCCTCACAGGGGAGAGGCCCTTGGTCGCGGTACCGGCGGCGTTCAATTGTCCCACCGTCACTCTCTGGTTGGGTTTGGGAGTTGTAATGGTAAGAATCGGAGGCGCGATGATAATCAATGTGACATAGTTGGTGGCGGACAACTTTTTGTGGTCTGTGACTTTGACGAAAAATTCAGCAATGACGCCGGCAGTCGGCTTGCCGCTGAGGAGACCGGCGGCGGTGAGAGTCAATCCCTTTGGCAGATGGCCCGAACTCACCGCCCACGTGTATGGCGGCGTTCCGCCGGTGGCCTCCAATTGGTACTTATAGGCAACGTCGATTGTTCCCATTGCCAACGGAGTCGTGCTGATTGTCGGCGGGGTTGAACTGGTGACGGTCGAGGGGCTCACCGTCAATGCAAAGATGCAACCCTCGTCGTGTGCCTCCGAACCCCCGATAGACGTCATTCCATAAAGGGTCGTTCCCGCCAGCATCGGCCCACCGAAGGGCAGGCTGCCGTCGGTGGCATCAATCGGAAAAAGAAAAGTATGGATTCTTTGATAGTCGCTCCCGTCGGTGTTGATTTGGAAAACCGCGCCGCTGCCGATGTTCAAATTTTTATAATTCGTCACGCCGCCGTACGACATTCCATAGAGTGTAGAGCCGGAAATCGCCAGGTCGCCATGGGGATTCCACGCTTCATCCGTGGCGAAGTTGTGAAGAATTTGGAAAACGCTGCCGACGGGATTGAATTTGAATAGGGTGCCGACATCGTTCAGTCCTCCTGTTGAAGTCATTCCGTAAAGATAGCCTCCTGACAAGGTGAGCGAGCCGAGGGCCAGACCCCCATCATTGGTGGTGCCGGTAAAAGTATGCAGCGCAAGAAAACCGCTGCCATCCGTGTTGATTTGCCAAATAGTTGAACCCGTCATGCCGTAGAGCGTTGTGCCGAACAGCGCTGGCGAACCTTGCGGCCCCTGTCCTTCACCGATGAAACTGTGCAATATCTGGTAGTTGCCGCCGTCTAGCCCCATCGAAAAAACGACGCCTTCGCTGATTCCGTTTGTCCCGCCCGCCCCGGTAAGTCCATAAAGAGTCGAACCGGAAAGGACAAGGGAACCAAATGGAGCGTAGCCATCATCAAAGCCCCCGACTTGGCCGCCGAAGTGATGAAGAAGTTGGAAGCCGTTGCCGTCGGTATTGATCGAGTAAACGGTGGCCCAAGCCGTTGCTGCCGCCATCCTGAGTCATGCCGTACAGAGTCGAGCCGATCAACAGAGGCGTCCCAATCGGCTCGTTGCCGTCGCTTTTTGAACCCGAAACATTCACTTCGGAATACCCTTCAAAGGGGTGGATGATCTTCAAACTGCTGCCCGTCGTTTCGGTTTGAAAAAGCACGCCCCAGTTTTTGGCGCCTCCCCGAAAAGTAACTCCATAAAGAAGGGACCCGGAGGCCCTCAGAGAGCTCCCCCAAAGAGGGTAATTGCCGTCCTTGGCTCCTCCGGCGAAAGCGTGAACCAACCGGTACGGAGCGGCGTTGGTGGTTTGCAAAAGTGCCACAACAGAAAAAATGGCGAGCCAGACCGGCCCGGTTGAAAGGCTTGGTTTTCATGATTGCTTCTGAATTGGTTTAGGCTCGTTTTAAACGGCCTTCGGAAAAAAAGGTGCGCTTAACTGCGCGCGCCCTCAAGCAAATTCCACGCGGGGTTTGACACCAAGGTCTTCGGCGATGCTCTTGACGATGACGCCCAAGTTCCGCGCGGTGGGGTTGCCGTTGCGATTGAGCATTCGGTGGAGGGATTTTTCACCCAGGCCGGTTTGTCGCGCCAGTTCTTTGAAACTGATTTCGGCATTGACCAAGTCGCGGAGGATGGACAATCCCTCGGCGGTTTCACCTTCGAGGATGGCGTTAATCGCGGACGCATAAAGCAACCGCGCGAATTTCGGTTCGCGCTTTATGCGTGCGATAATCGTATCGCTATAAGGTCGTGTTGTAATCATTTTGGCCTTGCTTGTTTGTATCGCTTCCACCGCGCAACTGCGGCGGCAATGTCAGCGTCCTGCCGCCGTTTGCTTCCGCCGCCAAGCAGAACGATCAGTGTGCGCCCCTCGCGTCCGTAATAGACGCGATAGCCGGGCCCGAAATCCATCCGCACTTCAAAGACGCCATCCTGAAGCGCTTTGGCCGCGCCAAAATTGCTAACTTCGAGCCGGCGAACGTACATGTTCACGCGTACGGCGGTGACCTTTTCCAAGCTGCCGAACCATTCCGCGAACGGCGAGCGCCCGTTTTCGACGTATTCCCGGATTTCAAAAGAGCCATTCACAGAGTATCATCTATGTTACCCGCGTCAACCCCTTCATGGCTGCCGGTTCGAATTTAGATTCGGCGGGATTTTGTGTGGTAAACACCGTTTTCGACCTCATTCCGGGGAAAAATGGTGCGCTTAGCAGGACTTGAACCTGCACGGATTACTCCACTACCACCTCAAAGTAGCGTGTCTGCCAATTCCACCATAAGCGCAACCAACTGTCCGCATTGTGCCAAGGTTGCCCTACCGCGTCCATTGAAAAAACATCCTCCATAAACCGCCGCAATGGCTCCCAATCCGCACCAGGGCGTCGCTGATTCCGCCGCGCAATAACGCGGCCTGCAACCAGCGGCCCCAAAACAATCGACGGCGGAAATTCGCGTCGCAACGTTCGCCAATCAGGCGGCGGGCGTCGTCCCACGGCATCGCGCCCCGGCTGTAGGCCTCCAACGGTTCAATGGCGATTGCGGCGGATTCGAAGGCCATCGACATTCCGTTTCCGGTCAGCGGGGCGATCATCGTGAGCGCATCGCCAATGCGGCACTCGGGCTGACGGGCGGCGGTCTGCGGCTCGATCATCAAGCCCGCCACGGAGCAAAATGTATTCTCCCGGAAATCCGCGCCAGCGAGGCGGCGGCGCAATGCGGAGCCTTCGGGGCCAAGCAGCCACTCGCGCCAGGTTTGCGCCAGGTCCGGTTCGCGAGCGCGAGTCCTAAAAAGGCCGCAGACGTTGGCTTCGCCCCCGCTTAATCGGCAAAGGCCGACGTAACCATTCGATTGCAAATGCATTTCAAGATCGGACGTCATGGAAACATTCCGCGCGTGCGCTTTCAATCCCAGCCAGCGCCAGCCGCGGACGACCGGTTGCGTCCTGTGGCCTGTCCCCCGCACAATGCCTTCCGTAAAACCGCCCTCCCAGCGACGCCGTTCCCACAACTCTCCTCCAAGTTCACGGAAGTAATCAGCAATCAGGCAATCCAGCGAGAACCTGGAAATGCAAAGCGCAGGCTGCGGAAGCATTCGCGCAACGCCTTCCGAACGCGGGGTGAAGAACGCAGCCGTGCAAACCTCGCGCGAATTCGCGGCCAGGATTTTCTCTTCCAATCCCAATTCGGCAAGGACGCCGCGCCCGCGTCCACTGATAAATTCCCCGCAAACGCGGTGGCGCGGATAATGGCCGGCTTCGATAATCGTCACAGGAACGTCGCGGCGGCGCAGACCGACGCCGAGGGACAATCCCGCAAGGCCGCCGCCGACAATCGTTACGGGTTTCATGGTACAAGCTTTTTCGCGGTGAAAAGGTGTGTAAAAAGTCCCGCGCGGGATTCCCGCAGTTGCCAGCCGTCACGCGGCCACAGGGCGGAAAGCTCGTGCGCGCGGAAGCCGGCGCGGACGCTTATGGGGGCGTCGTGGCGGGTGATCGAATTGCATCCGATCAACCACAAAAGACGTCCAGTGAACAATCCAGCCGTGGAGCGGCGCGGCTCGCAGGACACAAAGCCCGCCGTGCTGCCCGATATAAGCGTGAGCAGGCGCGCCAATTCAGCGGGCGAAAAATGATGCAGGAAAAGGTTTGTGATAACGCAATCAAATTGCCGTTCTGTCGCAAGCCAGTCAAACACATCGGCGGTGGCGATCTTGGCGGTCCATCCGCACTCTTCGATTCCCCGGCGAATGGCGGAGGAAATAGCGGGTTGCCGGTCAACAAGAGTGACCTCCAGGCCTTGCCATCGCCTTCTTAGCATCCTTGCCAAACCGAGCAAAAAAGTCCCGTCGCCCGCGCCCAATTCAACTAGGCGGCGGGGTGGCTTCTCTGGGAAAAGTTTCAACAAAGAGTTTTGCATTTGGGCGCGATTGCCCATGAAGAAATTGAGCAGGCGAAGATCGCGCCGTGAGCCAATGGCAAGCCGGTCCGCGGGCGGAAGTTCATCAAGCCACTCGGCGGCGACCAAACGGTTCATGCCACCTCCAACAGCGCGCCGTGACAACTGAATCCCGCCCCAAAAGAAGAGCACCACCACTTGCCGCCGCGAAGGCCGGAGCCAAGGGCGAATTGCAGCGCGAACAACACGAACGGACTGCTGAGGTTTCCGTATTCCTCAAGAATCCGGGAACTTGCCTCGATCTTTTCTTCCCCCAGCGAGAAAGTTTCGCATAAGGCGTTCAAAACATCTCGCCCGCCCGCGTGCAAAATCCATCCCGCAATATCCTCCTGTTTCACGGCGCATCGAGCGGAGACTTCGTCGAAAACCGTTCGCGCGTGCCGGGCGGCAAGAGCCGGGACGCTAGGAGAAAGGACATTGCGGAGCATCCCGCCCTTGCTTTCAAAACGGAGAAAATCCCGCTCTTTCGGCGAATGAAGGGAACCGGCGGTCTTCCACTCGACCCGCCGCGTTCCCGGTTGCGGTGTCGCGGACAAAACTGCGGCCGCCGCGCCATCGCCGAAAAGGCACGCACTGATAAGGACGCCCGGATCGTCGTCGAGATAAAACGCCGCGCTGCAAATTTCGACGCAAACAGAAAGGACGCGATTGGCTTGTCCCGATTGCAACAAGCTGGCGCCCGTTCGGAGATTTGGAAGAGCGGCGCCACAACCCTGCCCCACCAAATCCAGAGCCAGCACATCATTGCGTAAACCGAGACGTTCGCCGACATAGCTGGTCAACCCGGGGCAAAGATAACCCGTGCAAGTGCTAATCAGCAGGGCCTCGATTTGATCGACGGCAGTTTCCGCCTCCGCAAGAGCGCGGCGAGCCGCTTGTTCGGCCAGGACTGGAGCATGACGTGTGAAGCGGGCCATCAGCGTGTCGGGACAAATGTCGAAGGCTTCGGTCAATGGTTCCAATGCAAGATGGCGGGAGGCGATTCCATTTTTGCCTGCGAGGACTTTTTTAAGAATCGCGCGAGAGCGGGTTGTCAGACGGGCGAATTGTTCCGAAGCAGCGAGGGCTTCCCAGCATTGAAGTTGCGTGTACCGTCGCGTCGGCGTTGCCGTGCCAAGTCCCGTTATAAACACGAATCAAGATAGCGCAGATCATGCGTTACGCGAAACGCTCCAAAACCCGCCCATGCCCGAATTAAAATTAATTCATTTTTTGCTGGCGCTCGTCTAAGAAATGTTATATAGAAGAGTCTGGTTAGTGGGAGTACTGCATTATTGGGGTTTCCTCGGGGATATGGGAATAGACCTTTCAGGGACCAAAACATAGCGATGGGAATAGAATGACTCACTGTCACTTATAGACTGTTTACTCACAGTCTGTTGTGGCGCGTGTTATCATTCACATTTAGAAAGGGTTACGCTTGTGCAAAGACCTGATGTTACAAAGCCGTTCGGGGTTTCGGTTCGGACTTGGAGAAATCGCCTGGGTATTTCCCAGGAAGAGTTGGGGGGGAGAGCGGGGTTGCATCGCACCTACATTTGCGATATCGAGCGCGGCGCTCGAAATGTCTCTCTCGAAAGCATTGAAAAACTGGCGACCGCCTTGCAAATCTCGGTTTCCAAATTGTTCTCGTACGATCTTTCATCCGGGCTGCCGAATGAGAATAACGCCTCTTCCGATGATCTGGTGGATATTCTATTCGTCGAGGATGATCGCACCGACGTTGACATGACAATCGAGGCGCTCAAAGGCATTTCAAATCGAGTGCAGGTGGTTTGGGATGGCCGGGAGGCGTTGGATTTCCTCTTTTGCGAGGGCGCCTATGCCAGCCGCCCGCGCAACCAGCAGCCGCAATTGATCCTGCTGGACCTTGGATTGCCTAAAATCCACGGCCTGGATGTCTTGAGGCGAATCAAGGCGGACGTTCGGACAAACTCGATTCCTGTGTTTGTGTTGACAGCATCCAACCAGGACCACGACCTGCAAATGAGCAAGCGCCTAGGCGCGCAAGGCTACATCGTCAAGCCGGTCGGCCTGCCAAGTTTGACGCGGGTAACGCCGCAACTGAACTTTCGCTGGGCGCTGCTGAAAAAGGCAGCGTAACGCGCCTGCCATTCCTTCCCCCCCGGGGGGAAGGTTAGGATGAGGGGCGGCTTATCAGATTTGACGCGTGCTGCCGAGCTTGAGCGCTTGTTGCGCCTCGCGCAGCGCGGCCAGCATTTCCGCCGCGCTGGCATAACGAAGCTCGGCGGCGGGCTGGCACGCCTTGCAGATGATCTCGTTGAGACGCATGAATTCTGATTTCTCGACGAGGGTATTTGTAATATCTGGAAAGAAGCTTGGCTGCTTTCCGCTGCTGACGACATAGAGGACCATGCCCATGGCGTAAATGTCCGCCAGCACAGTGCCAGGCGGTTCCGGATACCTTGGCATATAGCCGGGAGTGCCTACGTCGGTGCCCTCCGGAGTGGCATCGCGCACCAGTCCCACGTCCGCCAGCTTGGCGCGGCCCTTAACAAAAATGATGTTCGAGGGTTTGATGTCGCGATGCACCAACCCCTGTTGATGAAGAAAGTGCAACGGCTCCAGCAATTCGATACCGATGCGAATACATTCACCCACGACCAATCGGCCGTTTTCCCACTGGCGGCAAATGCTGTCGAGGTCGCGTGGCATGTAAGGCTCGCCCTTCTGCTGCCAATCCGGGTCAAGCGCGTCCCCCAATTCCATGACGTAGTAAAAGTAGGCTTCCAGATCGTTGCGATTGACGTGGTCTATGTGCAAGAGACCCAGGTGCTGACTCGATATGGGCTTGTAGCTTCTTATGCCGCGGAACTCGCGTTCGTAAGAGTTTTCGTGTTGGAATTTCGCCCGTTCGATTTCCTTGAGCGCCATCAATTGTCCGGTGGCATCCCGCACCAGCCAGACTCTCCCGTAGGAACCTTTGCCAAACGGCCCGACGACTGTCGTGTAACCCGGAAATCGCTCTTGAAGCACCACGACTTCGCGTGGCCGGCAAACCCACGCGCAGACGAGCGCGCATGGCGCCTGCCCCCCAGCGATGACCAGCCACGGAAACCAATAATTGGTGAAGTAACTCATGGACACAAATGCCAACGTAACAATTAGAAAGGTTCCCACGGCGGCCAGAACAGCGGTAAAAGGCTTGAGATGACAGAAGCCGGCGCCAATCACTGTTCCAGCCACCACGAGCAGCACGATTTCAATCCAGGCAGGGGGACGCCGCAGCCAATCGCCATTGACCAGGTTCAAAAAAGTCGTGGCCATGATTTCCATTCCGCCGACGGCCTTTCCGTTCCAGCGGGTATAGGGTGTAAGAAACTTGTCTTCCTCGGGATCGCCAGGATCGCTTTTTTTGGGGTCGTTGCCGATAAAAACGATTTTATCGCGAAAGAATCCCGGAGCGTTGGAAAGCGCCAGATGATAGCTGATCGCCTGCCACGGGCCATTTTCGCCGTAGTAGCGCAGCCACTGCTGGTCGTCAGCGCGGTCAAGCGTCGCGCCGAAAGCTTCAGCCGCCGCCCACCCGAGGCTGTGGATACTGCCCTCGCCAGGCCCATAAAACGGCCAATGCCGGCGGGCTATCGCGCCCGTCTGGGCGTCGGCCTTGCCGATGCCGAAATGGCCGCCGACAGCGTCGAGAAAAATCTTTTGCGGCAGGCTGACATTAGCGCTTTCAAGTCCAGGAAGCTTGGGGCCGGTCAGGCTCGCCATGAGCACAACACGGCCATTCCGGCGCATGGCGCCGGCCACGGCGCGGTCAGACTCCGCATTTACCTCTGACCCGAAATGAACGTCAAAAACCGCGAGCGAACAATGGTCCTCTGTCAGTTTGTTGAGCAATCGAGCGTGCAGTTCGCGGTCCCACGCTCCGCGTTTCTGGTGCAACTGTTCATACGAGTCATCATCCATTAAAACCAGAACAACCTGATTAGTGATGGAACGTGATCCAAAACGAAAAAGATAATCGTAACTGGCGTTTACCCACGTCTCGCCCAGCGCCCCCCAAAGCACAAGCCCACAAAGCGCGGTTATGGCCGCGGCCTGCAGAGCGGGTTTTGTGAAAAAAATTTTGATGAACGCGCTTTTCACGACAGTTCGTTGGAGACTTTACCAAAAGAGCCGCCAAAAAGCAGCGGTTTTTCGATTTACTTTTTCACTTTACAAGCAAGCCTGATAGTGAGACGGTCTCGTTCCGTCGAAAGCAAACCAATATTAATCGCGAATTTTGAGGAGTCGTTGCCATGAATACGCCGGTTGCAGGATCGTTCAAACCTGGATTTGGGTCGGGTGCATGTCCTTGCTGCCCCTCCTATGTGGACGCCTATCGCTTCCTCAATAAGAACGACATTTGGTGGCCGCAACCCGCCCCGGGCCGCTACACCAGCGCAACGATCACCAGCATTTCCGGCGTCGATTTGACACAAACTCCGGCTGTTTTTGAAGTCCTCGGCGGCGCACACTTGGGCACACCGTGGTGTACCCCTCTGCCGGGATCTCCAACGTTCCCGGTCACAAAGGGTGAACAATATCAGTTCATCATTTATTTTACTCAAACTGCCCCTCCCTCGGGCCAGTCCATTTCCTTTGTTGTCCAGTGGCAATCATGAAACTAACGCATTAATTCAAGGAAAGGAATCCAATCGAATGAAAAGCGTGAAAAATGTAATTTTGGCAGTTTTAAGTATTTCAGTAGCGCTGGCGCTGGCGGGTTGCGCGGCGCAAAATTCAAACAGCGTAGTCAATACGCCGGTCAGCGGATCCTTCAAGCCTGGTTTCGGCGGCGGCAGGACTGTCTGCGCTCCCAATTACGTTGAAGCGATGCGCTTCACCAATAAGGCCAGCATTTGGTGGCCCCAGCCCGCCGGAACCTTCACCCGAGGGTCCATTAACAACATTACAGGCATCGATTTCACACAAACGCCCGCCGTCTTCGAGGTTTTGGGCGGCGCACACTTGGGTACCCCGTGGTGCACCCCTTTGCCGGGCACCCCGCAATTTCCTCTCACAAAAGGCGAGGAATATCAGTTTCTCATCTATTTTACACACACGGCTCCTCCAAAGGATACCGCCATTTCGTTTAACGTGCAGTGGCAGCCGTAAAATGAAGGCCTCAGAAATCGAGCTTTAGGCTCACCATCAACGTTCTTGTCAACGGCAGTTCGTTATATTCGGTCAATGGGTTCAATTTGTAATTCTGCCCTGTCAAATTGAGAACGCCCACTGTCAGTTCGGCATGGTTTCGAGGGAAACGGTAGCCCCCAAGAACGTTTAATTGCCAGAAGTCGCCGCTCGGTTCAGCCAGCGTGTAGCCGTCGTTCGATTGCGCAGTCCAGAGCGCCTCAAACTGCGCGAAGAACCCGCTCGGATCGCTAAACCGCGCGTGCACATCCACCTGATGAAGTGTCGCAGACGTGTTCGGAAAGGGTTGCAAATCGGCGGGGAGTTGCGTAAAGCGATCCAGCAAATTCCCCTCGGTCAATTGATAGCTCACGCCGACCGCCAAGTCCTTTGCGATAAGTTGATCCACCGTGGCCAGAATATCCCGCTCATGAAAGTCCAGGTGCTCCGGCATGTCGGAAGGAATGACGGATGGCCCAATGATCATCACGCCGCTCTCGCGATTGGCAGTGGAATTTAGTAATTGCCCCGTCAATCCGAGGTAGGTGCCGCTGCCCAGCTTTTGTTCCACCGAAAAACCCCACGTCTCGAACCTCGCGCCCGCGTTATCTCCTTCAATCGATTCAGGTATCACGCTGCGAAACAGTTGATTGAATCCCGCCACCTGGGAAGGTTCAAGCTGGAAGCTCTGTTCCAGGCTCGCCCCGCCTATTGACCGCGTGTAAGCCGCCCTCACAACCGTATTCTCCCACGGCGTCCAAACAAAGCCGGCCTTCGGCGACAATTGGGTTTCAGTCTGCATCCCACTGGTGATCGGAGAAGATCGGAAGTCCTCGGGAAACGTCATCCAATCATAACTCAAGCCGGCCGTCAGTTGCAATGAGTCCGCCGGCCTCCAGAGATAGTAGCCATAGGCGCTGACCCTCTCAAAACCTTCATCAAAGTTTTGGTTGACCTTGGATGACCCGGGAAAATATCCGGCGTCCTCCGGGTTATACAAATAATTCTGAGTTTTAAAGTCTCCATCCTGGAAGCGGAGGCCTCCGATGAGGACGTCGTCATTGTGTTCCCAAATTTGTTGCAATTCCGCCGTATAGATAACTGTCTGGCTGGTATAGTTTTGATCGGCAACGGTCTCGTTCAGGCTCTGGATCGGCCCTCCAAACGAGTACTCTGAAACGCCCAGGACGGGCGACTGCGTGTCCTGAACCTGATACGCGTCCTGCAACCGACCGGCCAAAAATAAAGTGTGCGAGCCAGGCGTCCACTCGTGGTGATAGCCCATTAACACCAATGGGTTCTGCTGTTCCTGGGTTTTCAATCCGGTATCGACGTTTGTGATGTTATAATATTGTCGCAGGTCGCCCCCGCTTGAGGAGTATTGCTGCACCATTCCAAAAAATGTGTCCTGCGGGGTGAATTGTTCCTTGATCGTCAGCGAAACCTGCCGCTGTTCGATGGCGTTGTTCGTCCACTGGCCCGGATCAGTGCGGTAATACCCTTCCAGGTCATAACTAAAATCCCCTGTCGTGCCGTATTGCCCGCCGGATTCCGTCCACGCTCCCCGGCTCAGGTATTCGCTTTCGGAAATGATCCCGATTCGGTCGCGATCGAACAACCGGGAATATTCCTCCTGCGAAATTGAAGGCGACAGCACCCCCGCGTTCACCGGCGCGAGCAGATTGCCGACAAGGTATTCGACATAGGTCGGCGTTTCGTAGCGCAGGTTGATGTCATTGGGGTCTCGAAGCGCGTTGTAGCTGTTCGCCAGAAAAAGGTGCCCGGAATAATTCGCGTAATCGTCGTTCACCGCGCGGACTCCCTCGCGCAACGCCACCTGGTCCATCCCCTCCTCCTGGTAAATCCGCGCCAGGTTCGCGCTCCGCACCGCGCTGTCCTGGTCCAGGAGAAGTTGCGAGCGATAGACGCTCCGGTTCGTGTTCAAGTCCTCGGATTTCTCCAGATCGCGGACCGAGTCGTTGAGCCGGTTGTCCTCTTCGTTGATCAAGGCGGAATAAAGCCATGCCGTCGGGTCGCTCGGATCCAGCGTTTCCGCGCGTTGAAGTTCCTGCATCGCCCGGCGGTCGTTGCCAGACTCGCTCCACGCCTTCGCCAGATAACTCCGCAGGGATGCGCGTTGCGGTTCCATCGCAGCGGCGACCAGCAAATCTTCCCGCCCACCCACCAAATCGCCGTAACGAATGCGGCACAAACCCCGGCCCAGCCAAGCGTCGCCCAAACCAGGATCCACAGCCATCGCGCGGTTGAACCATCCGATGGCTTTGATCGACTTGCCCTCCGCCGCCAGTAGAAATCCCTTCAACGCCAGCGCCTGTGCATTGCGCGGCGAAAGCGCCAGCGCCTTGTCCAGCGCTTCTGACGCGCGGTCGATGTGCCCAAAGCTGAATTCCAGTTCCGCAACGCGCTCCCATGCAAAACCAAATTTTGGGTCGATTGCCACAGCTTGCCTCGCCAGCGCCAGCGCGGCGGCGAGCGAGGCATTTGGAACGGCGCGCGATTGTTCAAGATACGAATCGGCCAGGCGTTCGGTTGCCAATCGGGGAGTGCTCGTCGATGGCCGCGCCTCGCGCTTCACAGCGGCGATGAGCGTGCGAACGGCGGCGGCCAGCCGCTGCGATTTTCCAGAGGCATCCTTGTCCGCGAGCGTCGAAAGGTCCTCCTCCGCCTCGGCCACTTCGCCCACCCCCAGCAGCAATGCGGCGTGATAGATGCGCCCGGCGTCGGACCTGGGTCGTTGCGCGTCCTTCGTCAGCGCGGCGAACAAATCCCCGTCGCGGTACGCCGCCAGCGACGGCCCAAGATTCCTTTGCTCCTCGTCCGTGAAAGCCGGAAGTTCGTCCACGTCCAGCACGCCGGGATAGTAGAAGCACCATTGCAAAACATTTTTTGCGATGAACCCCGCGGTGCGCGCCGGCGCTTTTCCGGGGGCGGCCACCGCTTGTTCCCCGTTGGTAAGCACAAGCCCGGCAATCGCGTTCGTGAACCGGACTTTGCCATCGATCACCGACAGCCTCGTTTGGCCATCCCCATTGGTTGCCCCAACTTCCACCACAAATTCCGTCCCTTCGATCCCCGCAACCCCGCCGCTCGTGATGACGTTGATCCGTCCAGGTTTGCCGCGATGAAAAAAGGAGAGGATGCCTCTGAGAAGGTGCAGCCCGCGGTCGCCTTCCGCGTCGCTCGGAGGCAGGATTTCCAATTCCGTCAAAGCCCCGAACCGCAGGACGCTGCTGTCGGACCACCGAATGGCGACGGAACTCTCTGGACCCGTGCGCAGGCGATCGTGTGGTTCCAGGTTCAGGTTGGGCACGGCGGGCAGCCATCGCGGCGCTCCTTGCGGCAAACCGTGAGGCAAAAGTTCCACCGTGCCGCGCAACTCGGCAATTTGGATGGCGCCGTTGGTTTGTGGAGAAGCGAGCGCGCTCCAATGCGCGATCCATGCCGAACTCGCGATCAGAAACATCCGCCTGACGACTGTGCTCAATGGTTTCATTTTCTGTCAACCGTCTGGTGGCCGCTTTCATTTAAAATCAGCGTCCGCAATAAAGCAAGCAACCCATTTTGCGCTTTTACCACAACGGCATGGGATGGATACGCCGCCATCTCCCGATTCTTTCAAAAATGATCCGAATTAATCTGAAAGATTCTCGAAACCCCTTCGTAACGTCTTATCAACATAAATCGAATTAACGAAAGGATTCGTATGACACTTACAGATACGCGACTATATTTTCGGGGAACGAGGCCGGTGCGCCGGACGAATTTTCCCGCCGGAGAAGCGGCCAGCCCGCGCACTCTCAGGGCGGCCATTGAGGAGGCGGTGGACAAAATCGAGGATGACGCGCTCGACCTCCTTTTGCCCAACAACTTTATGACCTTGAACCAGGCCCGCGCCGTCCTGGCTTCGCTCACTCTCTGTTACGCCCGGCAGATATATAAATCCAAGGACACGGCTGTCGTCGTCGCGCGCGACTTGTCCTTTCCCTCTCTTTACGGAGGGAAAGTGCCGGATGCGACGGTCCTCCGCCGCTTTCGCGCGCAAAACACCGACCCGCTTCGCCGCTCCCTGACTGCGGCCCTCCATTTCCTGGTGGAGCAGAAAGTCCTTTTGGGAGTGGTGACAAAGGCGCGTCTGCCGCAAATCGCCGAGGAAGCGAGCCGCCGGATCATCATGGCGATGTTTGTGGACAGCATCGACGCCGAGGAAGAGGCCGCAAACGCCGCGCGGTAGGCGATTTTTTGTTTGCCAGTGGACGGGCGCGGGCGCATGAGTGTTTCGTGGCAAAGAATGACGAAGAACTGATCCCCACACGCGCGACCCTCCTGGATCGCATGAAGGACTGGAAGGACCAGTCCAGTTGGCAGGAGTTCTTTGACACCTATTGGAAACTCATCTACGGCGTCGCCCGCAAAGGCGGCTTGAGCGATGCCGAAGCGCAGGACGTCGTGCAGGAAACCATGGTTTCGGTCGCCAAGCAAATGCCACAGTTCAAGTACGACCCCGCAATTGGCTCGTTCAAAGCATGGCTGTTCAAACTGACGCGGTGGCGCATCGTGGACCAGTTGCGCAAACGCGGCCCGATTGCGCGCCATCACGAATCCAGTGGCGAAACCGCCCGCACCGCGACCATCGAAGGATTTGCCGATGAAAAAAGCGCCGATTTCGACGCCATCTGGGAGGCCGATTGGGCAAAGACTGTTCTCGACGCCGCAATGACGCGCGTCAAGGGCCGCCTCGACCCGCAAAAATTCCAGATTTTCGATTTCTACGTGAACCGGGAATGGCCGCCGGAGAAAGTGGCCCAAACGTTCAACGTGAGCATCAATCAAGTTTATATCGCGAAAAACCGCGTGACGGAAATGCTGCGCGACGAAGTCCAGCGCCTGGAGAGGGAAGCTCTGTGAACGGTCCGGCGAAGGGCTGTCTTCTCCTCGCCTCTTTGTTCTTCTTTTCTGCTTCTCCCGGCGATGCACAGTTTCACAACCGGCCAGAGGAAAAGCCCAAGGATTTCGTCCACGCAAATTATTCCAAAGACGAATGCAGGATCGTCATGCGCGACGGTATCAAATTGTTCGCTACAGTCTATTCGCCCAAAGACAAAAGTCGGCGCTATCCGATCCTCCTCGAACGGACGCCTTACTCGGTGTCCCCCTACGGCAAGGGCAAGTATCCATCGCGGCTCGGGCCGTCCGATTCACTCGTTCGGCAAGGATTCATCTTTGTCTATGAAGATGTACGCGGCCGGTTCATGTCGGGAGGGGAATTTATCGATATTCCTCCGAATAATCCACATCTCGCCACATCCGCCGCCACCGACCCCAGCACCGATACTTACGACACCATCGATTGGCTCGTCAAAAACATACCCAATAATAACGGGCGCGTCGGAATGTGGGGCGTCTCCTACCCAGGGTTTTACGCCGCGCACGGATTGATCAACTCCCACCCCGCCCTCAAGGCAGACTCCCCGCAGGCGCCGATGGGCGACGTCGGAAACGGGGACGATGCCTATCACAACGGAGCTTTCTTTCTGGCGGCAAATTTCGGCTTCTACACCGGCTTTTGGCCGCGAGGGTCGAAGCTCGAACAAGCTAATTCGCACAAGAGTTTCGAGTTTGGAACGGAGGACGACTACGATTTCTATCTGCGCCTCGGCCCCCTTTCCAATTCCGAAGACCTCTGCTTCCACCATCAAAACCCATATTGGAGCGATACGGTCGATCATCCCAACGATGACCAGTTCTGGGTCTCGCGATCCTTGGGCCCCGATATGCATCACCTCACCGCGCCTGTCCTGCTGGTCGGGGGTTGGTTCGATGCCGAAGACCTCGGCGGCACGCTGAAACTCTTTCGCGCCATCGAGGCCGACGGCAGCGCCCCCGCCTTGACGCTTGTCATGGGGCCTTGGTCGCACGGCGAATGGGCGCGTCAGGACGGCCAGAAATTGGGCAACTTGAATTTTGGCTCCAAGACGGCGGAATATTTCCGGGACCGGATCGAGTTCCCGTTTTTCATGCAGTCTCTCAAACTCAAGGGCGATAAAAAACTTCCAAAAGCGTGGTTGTTTGAAACGGGCAAAAATCAATGGCGTCAATTTGAGGCGTGGCCCCCGGCAAACGCCACCCGCCGTTCGTTGTACCTGCAAGCCGGCGGAAAACTTGCGTTTTCGCCCGCACCCTCGACGACGCAAGAATTCGATGAGTACACCAGTGACCCGTCCAAGCCTGTGCCAGTGACTAGCGAAATCGGCGACGGCATGCCCGGCGATTACATGACCCGCGACCAGCGTTTCGCCTCCCGGCGCCCAGACGTCCTCACCTACGAAACCGAGCCGCTGGAGCACGATGTCACCATCGCCGGGCCGGTGACTCCCGTGTTGCGTGTCTCAACCTCCGGCACGGATTCCGATTTTATCGTGAAGTTGATCGATGTTTACCCCAACGATTCCCCGAATCACTTTGGAGGCTATGAGCAGATGGTTCGCGGAGAGCCGTTCCGAGGAAAGTTCCGCGACAGCATGTCAAATCCGGCCCCGTTCGTCCCCGGCCAACCCGCGAAGATCGAGTTTGCCATGCCCGACGTGTTCCACGACTTCCGCGCCCGCCATCGTATCATGGTGCAAATCCAGAGCAGTTGGTTTCCGATGGTGGACCGCAACCCGCAGCAATTCGAGGACATCCCGAACGCCAAAGCATCCGATTTCCAAAAAGCCGTCGAACGAATCTACCGCGGCGGAGCAGACGGCGCTCGCATTGATGTGCTGGTGCTTGATTGAACTGGGTGTTCCACGGGTTCACAGGTGGCGTTGATCCGATCAAGCGAAATCCGCAACGCAACTTGGAGGGCGATCTGTCTCGCGCGCGCGGTCAACAAATTGTCCGCCTTGATGCTCTCGACGACTTTCCCGGCGTCGTTAAGCTCGACGAAGCGGCGCTGCACCATCGGTTCGACCTCGGCCACGATGGACTGCCGCTCGCGCCGCGGCTTGCACGCGATCCTTTAGCGGCTGCGTATCCCAGATGCGGATCGTGTGGTCGCCCGAACAAGATATGAGCTGCTGGCTGTCGGCCCGCCAAGCCAGCCCACGGACATAGTCCTGATGGCCGCCCAGCCGCGCCACTTGCTCGAAGGTTTGGGCGTTCCAGATGAGCACGTTGTCGTCGAAATCGGTCGCGATTCGTTGGCCGTCCGGACTGTAAGTGGCGCAAAGGACGCGGTTGGCGTGGCCGACCAGGTCGTGCAGTGGCGCACCGGTGGCCGCATCCCAGATCCGCACAATTCCATCCACGCCCGCCGTCAGGAGTCGGCGCTGTCGGCGCTGAAAGAGACCGAGTCGATCCATCCTTTGTGCCCGTGTGGCCATTGGCGAAGTGGCTTCAATGATCGCCCATCCAAAATAACGATATTGGTTTCCCCATGGATAGCCAAGGCGATGGTGGCGCCATCTGGACTCCAGGCAAAAAAATATTCCTTTGGTCCCGGGCTGGAGACGCGCCGTGATTTTCGCGTAACACCCGTGTGCGCGTCGATTATATGCATTATTCCCTGCGATATATCAGCGCACAACGCCAGCGAATCAATAAAGGAAGCCACTCGGTTGGCGCCCAAATTTGTGATGGTCAACGCCGTCATTCCCGTGGCCGTGTCGAGGATGTCAATTCGTCCGGGTGATCGAATTAAGTGGGCTATCGAGACAGCCAGGCGCGAGCCATCCAACGAAAGCGCGGCGGCGCGGCAATACTCGCCGGCGACACCCGCGGCGCCGATCAACTCGCCGGTAGCGGCATCCCAGAAACGCACCGAGCCCGGCTGGCCGACGAAACCGTCCCAGCCGCCGGAGTAAATCGTTCCTCCGTCCGGCGATATAAAGACCGAGTAAACATAGCTGCTATGGCCTCGAAGATCCAATGCGTCCAGCGACTGAACATCCCAGAATCGAACTCCGTCGGAATCGCCATTGATCAGCGTCCGTCCGTCAGGAAGGAAACATGGACAATCGCCATCGGACTTGAACACGGCATTGCACAGGCCCGTCCGTGTGTCCCAGACACGCAAGGTTTGGTCATGGCCGCTGGAGGCAAGCAGCGATCCGTCCGGCGAGAAGCTTAACCCAGAGACCCAATCCGTGTGACCGCGCAACGTGGCCTTCGCCACCGGGGGATTGGTGGAGACATCCGTGATGCGAATGGTGTTGTCGAAGGATCCCGTCGCGAGCCATCGGGAATCGGCGCTGAAGGCCATGGTTAGCCGATTCGAGAGAACCCTCCATTCCCAGCCGCGCGGATCGGCCGGAGTGTTGTCAAGATAATGGCGCGCCATGTCAATCTTCCCATTATCGAGCGCGTCAGAGGCGGCCAGCATGCTGGCTGAGTAGGCCATTCCAAGGGCGACGGCTTTTTCCTGAAGCGCGGCAGCCTGGGCCTGATTGGCTTTCTCGGCGAGTTGTGTGGCGCGCGCGGCATTCAGGTCGGCCTGCATTCGGGCCGCAGTGGCGCGCTTAAGGCCGAGAGTGGTGCCGATCAGGCCGGGCGAAGGTCAGCGCTGCGGCCGTCGCCGAGAGAATGACCGGCCATCGGTTGCGGGCGGCAAATTTCCTGAGCGCGTAGAGCGTGTCGGGCGGACCGGCGGTCACTGGCTGGTTATTGAGATGGCGTTTGAGATCGGCGGCCAGCCCGCTGGCCGTTTCGTAACGGCGGCTCCGATCTTTCTCCAGGCACTTCATGACGATCCAATCAAGGTCGCCTTTAAGCCGGCGGATCAACTTCGGCGGTTCGGTGGAACGGCGCTTGGCGGCGGTCGTGAGTTCTTTGGCTCCGAGGGTCGCCAGACGTGTGCTTGGGCGCATCGGTTTCTTCTCGCGGATCGTTTTGCGCATCGCGTCGATGCCCGAGGCCACCAGTTCCTTCCCGTCGAACGGCGTTCTGTCGGCCAGCAGTTCGTAGAGCAGCACGCCCAGACTGTAAATGTCACTGCGCGTATCAATATCAAGCCCGCTCATCTCCGCCTGCTCAGGACTCATATAAGCCGGCGTCCCGATGAACTGATGCAACTGCGTATAGACTGTCACATCAGTCAGACGTCCTTCCGTCGCTTTGGCGATGCCGAAATCAATCACTTTCGGCACTGGCACGCCATCGTGCATCGTCACCAGAATGTTCGAGGGCTTGATGTCGCGGTGGATGATCCCTTTCTGGTGCGCGTGCTGGATCGCGTGGCAGACTTGGATGAACAGGTCAAGCCGCTCTTCGGTCGGAAGATTATTCTGGTCGCAATACTCGGTGATGCGGATGCCACGCACCAGTTCCATGATGAAAAACGGCCGACCGGTTTCAGTTGAACCTGCATCAAGCACTTTGGCGATGTTGGAATGGTCCATCATCGCCAGCGCCTGCCGCTCGGCCTCGAACCGCGCGACAACCTGCCTAGTATCCATGCCCAATTTGATGACCTTGATCGCCACGCGCCGGCGCATCGGCTCGGTCTGCTCGGCCACATAGACCACGCCGCAACCGCCTTCGCCCACTTTCTCCAAAATTTTGTAGCGCCCGATTTTCTCGCCGACGATTGCGTCCTGCACCGGCTCCAGTTCGACCTTCACGATTTCGGCTGCCGGTTCAGCGTCCGGCAAATCGGTGATAAACGCCTCGGCCTCGTCAGCGAGGGCCAGCATTTGCTCCGCGCGCGCCCGCAATTCCTGATCGCCTTCGCAGGCCTAGTCGAGAAAGGCGGGTCGGCCTTTTGGAGGAAGGCCCCTGGCTGTGAAATAGATTGCCTTGAGGTCTTTCAAAATAATTCCTCCATTACATGCGTAGTCCGCGGCTGAATCCTGTCATTTGGGAGAAAAATGTCGGATGCGCAGCCCGCTCCGTGCCTGGAACCGGTCTCGCAAAGGATTTCATGGTCGATCCGGAGTCGGACTTGCGGCAGCCGGGAACCCATTGTTCTTGATCAGTTCGAAGAGCCGGACCCGGGCGACAGCCCAATGCCGGTGAACCGTGATTTCGCTGACGCCGAGCGCATCGGCGATTTCCCGGTGCGTGAGTCCAGCGAAGTAGCGCATCTTTGCGACCTCCGCGTTCATGGGATCTTCCCGGGCAAGGGCATCAAGCGCTTCATTGACCAGGAGGAGTTTCTCGTCTTCAGCCGGGGCGGCAATGCGCGTCTCCTCCAGTTCCACGCGTTCCTGATTGCCGCCGCGCTTGAGCTGGCCGCGCCGACGTGCGCTGTCAACCAGAATTCGGCGCATGGCTTCGGCGGCAGAGGCAAAGAAATGCGCCCTGTTCTCAAACTTGAAACGGTCGCTGCCATACAGCCGCAGGTAGGCTTCGTGGACCAGCGCGGTTGGCTGCAAGGTATGGTCCGGGCGTTCGGAAGCCATTTTGTGGACCGCAATGGCGCGCAGTTCGGCATAAACCTGCTCGTAGAGCTGGTTCACCGCATGGGTATCGCCGTTGGCAGCATTCCCGAGAAGTTTGGTCAGGTTGCTCATCCGAGCGAAGGCTAACAACCTTGAGCCGAAATTCATATAAAAAAACCTGAAATTCTTATGACACGGATCAGGTCTGAGATCTGGCACGGAGAGGCAGTCGGGAAAAATGCATGAAAAATAAAATCCAATGGACTGATAGTTTTTGCGGGGGGACTGCGCTTGTAATGGTGTGCCGGCGAATCCAAACAAACCAATGATGAATCAAATCCGCCGGGAAACCGCCGGCACCATTCAATAAAACGATCTTTATGAAAACAAAATCCACCGCAAAGCTTCCCCCGCTCACCACCCTCCACCACGAAAGCCCAACCCGCGTCTTGGCCGGCTGGCCGCCGGGCCAGAACCCGGTTCTGGCTTTGCTCCTTGGTCTCCTCTGGGCCGCCCTGCTCATGTTGCCGGCGGCCAAGGCCTCGGCCAGCTCGGTCATCACCTATTTGTATGCCTTCACCGGTGACGTTGATGGCGAAACTCCCGAGGCCGGGCTGGTGCAGGGCACCGACGGCTATTTCTATGGCACGACCTATTTTGGCACGCACAACGGCGGCACCGTGTTCAAAATCAGCGCCGCCGGGCGCGCTAACCCCGTTACATGCCTTCTTGGGAAGTGATGGCGAAGAACCCTATGCCGGATTAGTGCAAGGCAGCGACGGCTTTTTCTATGGCACGACTTACAGCGGCGGAACGAACAACTATGGCACCGTGTTCAAAATCAGCGCCACGGGGACATTCACCAGTCTGTATTCCTTCGCCGGACTGGATGGCGCTTATCCCCAAGGCGTGCTGGTGCAGGGCACTGACGGTTACTTCTATGGCACGACCTACCAGGGCGGCACGAATTACGGCGTCACGATCGGCGATGGCACCGTGTTCCGGATGAACTTCAGCGCGGCACCGGTGCAGGGACTATTTACCCTGGGCAATCCGCTCTCCAGCCGCACATTTAACTCGGACGGGGATCCCACCAACGCCCAGTTTGTCGTGGATTTTCCGATTACGTCGCCGGGTAATCTTCAGAGCATCCTGACCTGGGGACAGAATTCGGGCGCCGGCATCCCCGGCGTGGGCGAGACTTTCTATGGCTATGTCCTTCGCCCCGTGGGCACCAACTTTCAGGTGATGCTGGAGACCGGGCCGCTGACCGTCGCCAACATCGGCACGAATCTCTTCGCGGCGCCGCCTTTCGCTCTCCAAGTGGGCGACCTGATCGCCCACTACGGTCGGGGGATTCCATTCTCTAACGGCACGGGCGGTCCCTCCAGCACTTATGATAACAATGGGCTGCCACTCCCCATGCCCTCCGTGGGGCAACTGCTCCAACTTCCCGGAACCACCTACCCGCTCTACAATGACGGCGGTCGGAACTACGCGATCGCCGTGGTCGTCAGCGGGGTGCCGAATCTGGCCATAACTCCATCAGGCAACAACTTCATCCTCTCCTGGCCCGCCAACGGTGCCAGCACTCTGTGCAGACCACCAACTTGGCCAGCGGCCTTTGGACCACCAATGCCACGTTCACTTCGACCTCCGGTACCAATGTCGTGACCCTTCCGCCCTCGTCCGGAAGCCTCTTCTTCCGACTCCGCAGCCCATAGGGAATCTCGCGACGAACACTCGCAAAACGAGTCATTAAACAACCCTCGGGGGCTAGCCTGACACCAAGGCTGGCCCTTCGGCTCGCAACGCCCTTGGCTGGAACCCATCTCCTAAATAGGAGTGGGTTGTGTTAAATTTAGAAGGGTAACGGCTGCAGCCTGGTGTATCCCGCGGGCGGCGCAAATAATTTCATGTCTTCTTCCGTGAAGTGTTGCGGCGTGATCGATTGCACTTCAAAGCTCATGCGCTCGCTCCCGTTTTCCATCCGCAATTTCACCAGAAGCGGAAAGAGCTTTTTGGCCCGCAGCAATTCCTGCCATTGGTCCTCGATGAAATGCGGCTTAAACCGGCGCTGCTGGTTTTCCACGTATGGCTCAAAATCAGGCAACTGGTCCGTCGCCCAAATTTCCATGGCTCGGCCTCGTTGCTTGAGTTCATAGAGTTTGCACTCAAATCCCAGCAGATTGGTTTTTCGTCCGGTGTCCTGGAGTTCGAGCTTCTCCATTACCGGCGGTGGGATGAAAGGCCCCGCATTGCCAAGGCCTGGCGGCGGCCCGGGGCTGCTGTTGGTGGCGCCAAGACCTGGCGACGGCTCCGCTTCGGCGGAGAATTGGATAAATCCGTGGTTTTGCGGGAATACCAATGTCACTGCGTTACTGTCAAACACAACTATGTCAACCACGTGAGGCTGGTTTGTTTCCGTCCGTTCGATGCGCATTCGGTTGCCCGCGATTGTGTAGAGCAGTTCCGACCTGTCCTGACCCTGGCCTGACACGGCCTGCACGCGCGCATCCAAAGCCGATGCGTTCAAAACCAGCGCCGACAAGACGGCCGCGCCGGTCAGGGTTGCGCTCATGAACATACCGGATCTTACGGCATGTTGTACTCGTGGATGCCGCTATTGTAGGTGGTCCCAAAAGAGCTGTTTGCGATGTAAGCGCTCAGTCCCAGCCCGCCGTTGGGCGCGGTGCCGGTGCACCCGATCACAATCCCTGAAGCGTTTATGCCTATGCTGCCGGCGCCATTTGCCTGGCCCGCGGAACCCGTCGCGCCCGAACACGAAATGCCGGTTCCCGAGGCGCTCGTCCCATTGCAATTGTTGACATTTATCGCCTGGATTCCAACGCCACTGGAGCTAATGCCGATGCAGTTTTGGGCCACGCCAAAAGCGGCGTTGTTCGGACCAAAACTGCTGACAGTGATCCCTGATCCGTTGCCAGCGCTTGTTCCGTAGCAATTCATTGCCGCGGCATCCACGACGATCCCGCTGCCGTTCCCGGTGGTATAACCGTAGCAGTTCTCCGCGGTCTTTGCCCTCACCCCGTCGGCGCTATACGTGTTGCCGTAACAGTTTTGGGCGGTATTGGCTTCCACCGCGTTACCGACCGGGCTGTACCCAACGCAACTGAGGGCCGCCGGCGCATATAGACCCCGGCCGGTTCCGGCGCAGTTGCCAGTGCAATTACAAGCCAAAACCGAAGCATAGAGACCGTTGGCCCCGCCGGTGCTGGTGGTGCCGCCGGTGCTGTTATAGGCGGTCGCAGTATCCAAGCCGTCACCGGTGGCGCTGCTGCCCACACAATAATTGACGTAAGTAGATTCGATGCCGACGCCGGACGCGCTGGTGCCCGCTGAATTGTTGGCGTTGACCGCGTAGATTCCAAAGCCGCTGCTGGTGCTGGACGCGTTGCAATTGTTGATCGTCCGCCCCGAGATGCCGGCGCCGGTGCCGCAATTGTAGGCAACCGAATCCGAAACAAAACTGGCGTCGAGACCAGTGTCCCCGGCATTGTCAACGAAGCACGATTGAATGGACGAGGTGTTCAGGCCGAGATAAACCCCGTGCCGCAAAACCGTGTTTACCGTCAGACCGGAAACCCGCGCGCCGTCCGGCGCCGCGTTGGAATAATCGACCCCGGAATTGAATTCGTTGTTAATCGTGAGCCCGTTCGAGGTACCGGCGCTGCCCTGGATAAATCCGTTGAGAATACTTATGGAATGACGTGTTCCCACCAAATCGATGGCAATGCCGCTCGGCGTCGTCGTCGTGGTGGAGATGGTGAAGCCGTTTAAATCGAGCGTGACGTTGTCCGCGGCAATGGTGATGGCGTCGCCGGAAGCGACGGTGATGTTGTGTGTCAAATAATAAGAGCCGGATTGCGAAATGGCGACTGCCCCGGAGTTAGTGAGAGGGGTTCGCGCCTCGATCTGATCCAGCGTTTTCATCGTCGGGCCAGGCGGGCCGGGCGGCACAAGGCTGCCCTGGCCAAAAGCGGTTGAGAAAGGGGCGGAAGAGATTACGAGGAGCAAGGCCGATGCGATCGGGCGAAGTTCAGTTTTCATAGTTTATTAAAGCGGTTGCAATTGAAACGCTTAGGACAAGCCCATTTTTCTAATCCATCCCGGGCACAATTTCAACTCAAAACGAAGCGCGGCCAAACGCCCCCTTCACTCAAACCGGCCCGAACACGTTCCAGATGCAGATAAATCTCGGCCAAGGCCCATCATCCTTCTTTCGCGTTGCGGCCACCCCGTAGCCTACAACTTAACGCGTGCTTAAAAATTGAGCGGGCAGCGGTTCGCCGTAAAGTCGTTCGAAAAGCAGGCGCTTCTGTTCAGATTCCGAGAGACCGGGCGGCAGTGAGGCCAGCACCATGCGCCGGGCCGCATCGAACATCCGCGCACCCATCTGGAAACGTTCGGCTCCAGACAAGGCCATCAGTCGCGCGCGCACCATCTCGGCGATTTCGGGCGAGGTGTCGGTCATCGGTTGCATTCCTGCCACAACTTAAGCAGGCCCAGTTCTTTCGTCCAGCGTTCGACGTAGTCCCGGTCGCAGCCGGTGCCGGCCAGGTTTTGGACGTCGCGCAATTGCAGTTCGGAATGGGAATCCTTCGCCCACCAGAGCTTGGAGATGACGAGGTCTTCCTTGCTAACGATCCAAGTGGAAAAATCTTCGATGACAATGCGCTGGCGGCGCTCAAATTCGGCACGGCGATAGGGACTGTTCTTGCGGACTATGCAGTCCACTTTGATCACGCTTTCCTGATGGATGAGGTTGAAGAGGGACTCCTGCGCGATGGAACTGCTGACCGCCTGGCTGGAAACGTAGTAGTCGGGCGTGAAAAGGCGCATGACCTTGTCGGTGTCCTTGGCAGTGAGCGCGACAACGAGGTCAATATCGCGAGTCATGCGCGGCTGGGCGTAATAGTTCATCGCCATCGAGCCGGTAAGCATGTAGGCGAGGTCCCCCAGTTCCAAGCGAGCGGAAACGTCACGGACGATATCGAGTTCGTTCTGCATATCCTGTTGCATGCTATCGTGGCAGAACTAAACCTACGCGTAAACGTAAGAAAAGGAGACAAGCACCTGTTCGAAAACTTCAGGCAGCACAGCGTGCGTGCCTTTACTGACAGTTGCTGGCCTGTCCTCCCGGCTCCTGGCAAGTTTCGTTCTTGAATATGAGGGCGTCGCCGTTAGTGTAAGCATGGGTCAAGTGAAACCGAAACGCAAAGAGAATTGCGGATCACACGCCACGGGCGGGATTTGAACTGAGACGACCGAAACAATCGAAACCAATTGTTCTTATGAATCCAAACGAATCTTCCAATGAGAAACACATGCCGGCCGGCACGTTGGGCAATCCAGTCCTGGCGCAGCAGTTACTTGACGCTTTCGACCAGTTGCAAGGCGTTCATCCCGGATTCCGACCCGCCCATGCCAAGGGCCTGATGTGCGCCGGGACGTTCACGCCCTCGCCGGAGGCGGCGAAGTTGACGCGCGCGCCACATGCCAGTCAGCCGTCCACCCCGGTGACAGTGCGTTATTCGGACTCGACGGGGCTGCCAAACATTCCGGACAACGATCCGGCGAATTCCGGCCCTCGAGGGTTCGCCGTCCGTTTCCACCTTGATGCGCATCTGCACACGGACATTATCGGCCATTCCTTTGACGGATTCCCGGTCCACACCGGCGAGGAGTTCCTTGAGTTTCTGCGCGCCGCTGCCGCAGCCGGAGCCGGGCGGCCGGAGGTGATCGGAACCTTTCTTGCGGCCCACCCAAACGCGAAGCGATTTGTGGAAGCGCCCAAGCCCATCCCGACCAGCTTCGCGCGCGAAGCGTTCTTCGCCGGCACCGCTTTCAAGTTCACGAACTCCGGCGGCGTGAGCCGGCACGGACGCTTTCGCATCCGGCCCGAGGCCGGGACGGAATATCTCTCCAATGAAGCGACGGCGGCAATGTCTCCCAATTTCCTTTTCGACGAACTCGGTCCGCGGCTGACTAAGGAGCCGGTCAAGCTCGGCATTTTCGTGCAAATGGCCGAGTCGGGCGATGACGTCGCGGACGCGAGCACAACATGGCCGGCTGGCCGCGCGGAGATTCCGTTTGGCACGGTCACCCTGACGGCGCGCGTGGATGATCAAGAACCGGAACGGCGGAAGATCATCTTTGACCCTATCCCGCGGGTTGACGGGATAGATTCTTCGGGCGACCCGTTAACGCAAGTGCGAGCGGACATCTACCTGCTCAGCGGCCGCCGCAGACGCGCCGCCGTCGCGGATTCGGGTGCTTCCCGCACTTGAGCCGGTGAAAATCCCCGCTTGCCACGGCCTGATTCAAGCCTAAATTGTTGAGGTGACTGCGGCATCCAAAACGCTGGTCGAGATCGTCGATGCGCTGCCGGAAGAAAAGGCGCGCGAAGTTGTGGACTTTGCCCGCTTCCTCCAACACCAGTCCGACGATGCGGAATGGGAACGAATTTTAGGTGATCGCCGTCGCCGTCCTAAGTTGGACGCCTTTGTAGAAGTGGCATTGCATGAGGGAAGCGCCGAGCCTTTGGACCCCTCCAAATTGTGATCTCGAAAGTTCGGCCCTCATTCTGGCGGGCCTACGCACAGCTATCACCTGAAGTCAAAGCGCGAGCTCAAGTGGCATGGAAACTTTTTGATAGTGAGCCGGGCCATCCTTCGCTGCGGTTTAAAAAGCTTCGAGCACGCGATGATCTTTGGTCAGTGCGTGTCAATCAACAATATCGCGCTGTTGGCGTACGCTCTGGTGAAACAATTCAATGGATATGGATTGGAACTCACAACGAATTCGACAACTTATTTTCATGAGTTGGATCCGCTCAACCATTGCAAGGCGCCTGTTTGGCGCCCAGGCCCCCCGACGACTGCGAATTCGTGTTCTAACTCCTCGCTCATAATCCATAATCCTTCCGTTACGCGAGTGGTGAAATAGCAGTCAACTACCGAGCCGTTTGTGCCAATAACCTGGATGCCGCTTCATATGCATTACCGCGACAGTCCAAATCAACCCGGGCTTGTCAAGATAAATTATCGCGTAGGGAAAATCGCGGCTGAAATGTCTCCGCGCCGGCGGATCGAATCTGCGGAAACGTTTCGGGTCGGTGGAGATTTCAAGAAACAAATGTTCCATCCCAAGATAAAAGCGCCGGCCAAGTTCGGAGGAAATTTCGGCATAGTAACGGATCGCCGCGGCAAATTCTTCATCGGCCTCGGGATGAAGGAAATAATTCACACACCGGCGATCTTACGCGCGCGGGCCAGCGATTCCTCGAGCGAAACACCTTTGACTTTTCCCGATTCAATTTCCGCAATCCGCCTGTCAATTTCCGCCTTCCAGGCGGTCGCGGCGGACGGTTCAACACCGCCATGCCGGGCCGCCATGATGCGGTCGATCAATTCGGCAACAACTTCGCCCGGCATATCACAGGTTTCTTCGACAATTTGATCAAGTGAAATCGCCATGATTCAATTTTGGCGCATACACCGAGTTTTGACAAGCGCAGTTCATTGCGCCAAGTTTTTTGTTTAATCCGAAGGAGCGCTGTGCAAACGTGTCATCTGTCATTTCAGAATGAAATCAGAGTTTTCAGACGCGGGGTTGGTGCTGGTGGGGCATGGGTCCACGCTTAATGCGGATTCGGCGGCGCCGGCTTACCAACACGCGGACGAATTGCGGCGGCGCAATCTCTTTGCGCAGGTCCAGGAGGCGTTCTGGAAACAGGAACCTTACGTTTCACAGGTGCTGCGCGGAATTTTCGCGCCGCGGGTTTTCATCGTGCCGCTTTTTATCAGCGAAGGATATTTTACGGAGGAGGTCATTCCACGGGAATTGGGATTTTGCGGGAAAGGCGAGACGAATTTTTCCCGCGTTCAACAACGAGGGGGGCAGACGCTGCGCTATTGCGGGCCGGTGGGAACGCACGCGAGTATGACGCAGGTTTTGCTCGCGCGGGCGGCGGGAATCGTTGAACAATTTCCTTTTCCGCGCGCGCCGAAACCGCGCGAGACGGCGCTGTTCATCGCGGGGCATGGGACGGGGAACAACGAGAATTCGCGCAAGGCTATCGAACAGCAGGTGGAGTTGATTCGCGCGCGGCAACTTTACGCGGAGGTCCACGCGGTGTTCATGGAAGAGGAGCCGCGCATCGGGGATTGCTACAAGATGGCGCAGGCCCGGAATATTATCATGGTGCCATTTTTTATCAGCGACGGCTTGCACTCGAATGAGGACATTCCCGTGATGCTCGGGGCGCCGAAACGCGACGTGCAGGAGCGATTGAAGGCGGGCCAGCCGACATGGCGTAATCCGACTGAGCGGGCGGGCAAACGGGTTTGGTACACGGCGGGCATCGGCACCGAACCGCATCTTGCGGATGTGATTCTGGAACGCGTGCGGGAAGCGATGTAGTCTATAACGTATGCTTCCAATTTTATCGGTCGAGCAAATGCGGCGGTGGGAACGGGATACATGGGCAAGCGGCCAGACAGAAAAGCGCGTCATCCGATTGGTGGGGCAGCGGCTGGCGGAACGGATTTTGGATTATTCCAAACCCGGGGATGACATTTGGATCGTCGCGGGAAAGGGACACAATGGCGATGACGGGCGGGCGGCGGTTCGGGGATTGACGGAGCGAAATGTGACGCTGCTCAACGTGACGGACCCCAAGCGGGGATTTGTGGAATTTTCGGAGAAACTTCGAGGATGCGGAAGAAATCGCCCGGCCCGGATTATCGACGCGCTTTTTGGGATTGGGCTTAGCCGGCCGTTGAAGGGCGACTGGGGAAAGTTGATTGAGGCGCTGAATAATTCGGAGATTCCGATTGCGGCGGTCGATGTGCCGTCCGGTTTGAATGCGGACACAGGCGAGGCGGAGGGAGCGGCGATCCGGGCGGAGATGACGCTGACGGTGGGGGCGCCCAAAGTGGGATTGCTCAAGGGACCTGAATTCACGGGGCGCGTGGAGACGCTTTCGGATGTCGGCTTTGTGGAGTGTGCGATTGACAGTGCGCTGATGTGGACGATGCCGGAGGATTTTGCGGGGTTGCCGCCGCGGCGTCCGGTTGCGAGCAACAAGGGGGATTTCGGGCATGTGGCGATTATCGCGGGGAGCCACGGCTATCACGGGGCGGCGGTGGTGTCGGCCTGGGGGGCGTTGAGGGCGAGGCCGGGGCTGGTCACGGTTTATCCGCAGAAGAACGCCTATGTGCCGGTGGCGGCGCAATTGCAATCGGCGATGGTTCACGCGTGGCAAGTTGGAAAAACACCGGCGAAGAATTGCAGCACGATGCTGTTTGGGCCGGGTATGGCGGCGGATGATGTGCCAAGCTCGCTCAAAAAAGAGATGCGGACGGCTTGGCGGCGCTCGCCTCTGGCAATGGTGGTGGATGCCAGCGCGCTGGATTGGCTTCAGGCGGGAGCGACTCCGGCGAAGGCTATCCGCGTAATCACGCCGCATCCGGGCGAGGCAGGACGGTTGTTGGGTTCCAATGCGAAGGAAGTTCAGGCGGATCGCGTCGGGGCGTTGCAGGAGATTTCCAAAAAATTTGGCGGCTGTTGCGTCGTGCTCAAGGGGCATCAAACGTTGGTGGGGCATTCGACCGGCAAGATATTCGTGAACAGTTCCGGCAATCCGTGGCTGGCGCAAGGGGGGAGCGGCGATTTGCTTTCGGGATACGTCGCGGGATTGCTCGCGCAACCGGACTGGCGGCGCGATGCGTTGCTGACGGCGCGATTCGCCGTCTGGCAGCACGGAGCGACTGCGGACAGGCTCTGGCGGACATCGGCGAACTGGACGATCGGGGAATTGGCGCGCCGGCTTGGGGAGGAGAGCGCTTGATAAATTGCTTTCCTTGGAAAAGTGCATTTGTTATCCACTACGCGCAATGAGAAGGCTCGGATTCATCCTGATTTGCGCGCTGGCCGTGGTGGCGAGTGTCGCGAACGCCGCCACATTCAAGCTGATTGATGGTTCCCAAATCATCGGAGACCCGATTTCGATGAACGACGACGGCGTCGTTTTTAAAGAGAGCGACGGGACCGATTCGCCGCGGACGCCGTTCAACAAATTTGCGCCTCAGGGGTTAAAAGCATTGATGGCGGAGGCGAAGTCGGCGCATGACCGCGCGTTGCTGCAACCGCTCGTGGATAATTTGCCGGACGATACGGCGAAGATGCAAGAGATCGTGGTCAAGCCGGTCCAAACGCCATCGCGGCCGACACACGACATCGGGATATTTGCGATTTTTGGGAGTTCGGTGGGCTGGATGATCTTGGTGGTTTTGTACGGCGCGAATATTTTTGCGGCGTATGAAATCGCGCTGTTCCGACACCAACCCGTCAAGATGGTGTGCGGCCTGGCGGCGATCCCGTTTTTCGGCGTGATAAGTCCAATCGCTTTCATTGCGATGCCGCCAAAGGCAGCGCCGGTCGAGGAGGTTGCCCCGGTCGTCGTAGCGGAAGGCGAAACACCCGCGGCAGCCGTTCCCAGCGCGGCGGCGACGCCACATGCCGGCGGGCATAGTCCCGCGCCCAGCCGCGCGCCGATTCATATGCCGGGCGTTGAGAGTCCGCCGGCGTCCGAAGCTCAAGCAGCCTCGCCGGCGGCGGCGTTCCCGGAGCCAATCGTCTTCGCGCGCGGTGACTTCACATTTAACCGCCGCTTTTTTGAAACGAAATTTCCCGGGTTTTTCCGGGCCATCCGGGCGGACGCGGAAAAGGACCTCGTGCTGTTTTTCAAAACGAGCCGCGGCAATTTTGTCGGTCGAAGAATAACCAACATCACGCCAAACGAACTGTATCTCCAGATTTTCAACAATGACGTTACCGCCGATGAAATGATTCCATTCATCGAAGTCATGGAGGTGCAAATCCGGCACAAGGACGCGGCATGAGGAGCGCAAAAGCAAAAAAGTCGGCGGCGAAGTTCAACGCGATTCTGTTGTTCGGAGCGCCAGGATCGGGCAAGGGGACTCAAGGCAAAATCCTCGCCGAGATTCCCAACTATTATCATTTTTCGTGCGGGGATCTCTTCCGCAATTTGACTCCCGACAGCCCATTGGGAAAAATATTCTTGAATTACTCCAGTCGCGGCCATTTAGTGCCTGATGGACCGACCCTCCGGCTTTGGCGGCACAACATGGAGATGGCTGAAGTCGATGGCCGTTTTAATCGGGCCACGGATACGCTGGTGTTGGATGGAATTCCACGCAATCCGCATCAGGCGCAAATGCTTCGGAGCACCGTGGAAGTGCGTTTCGTTTTTTACCTCAGTTGCCCGGACATGGAAAAACTGGTGGAGCGCCTGCAACGGCGCGCCCTGCGCGAAAACCGGCTTGACGACGCCAACATCGACGTCATTCGCCAGCGCCTGGAAACTTACGAACGCGAAACGCGGCCGGTGCTCGATTTTTACGGGCCGGAAATTGTGCGGACGATTGATTCCACGCAAACGCCGATCAATGTTTTGCGCGACATCCTTCGCATATTGGCCCACGCTCCTGTCTGATGCCGTTGCGAATCGTGTTCATGGGCACTGCGGAACTGGCCTGCGCCAGCTTGCGGGCTTTGCTGGCATCCCCTGATTTCACCGTCGCGGCTGTGGTAACGCAGCCGGACCGGCCAAAAGGACGCGACCTCAAACCTCAGCCCTCCGGCGTCAAGAAAATTGCCGTGGAAGCCGGCCTGCCTGTGCTTCAACCGGAGAAGGCGCGCGACGCCGGGTTTGTTACCAATCTTGCCGAACTGGCGGCTGATCTGATCGTTGTGGCGGCATATGGCCAAATTCTCCCGCAATCCATTCTGGACCTTCCCCGCTTTGGTTGCGTGAATGTTCATGCGTCGCTTCTGCCCAAATATCGCGGCGCCGCGCCCATTCAATGGGCTATCCTGAACAACGACGCTGAAACAGGCGTGACGATCATGAAAATGTCGGCTGGCCTCGATACCGGCGATATTTTGACCCAAAAGGCGACGCCGATTGGGCCGGAAGAAACCACTGCGGAACTACACGACCGCCTGGCTTTGCTTGGCGCAGAGTTGCTAATCAGCACGCTCCCGGAGTACGCCGCTGGGGCAATCGTGCCGAAACCGCAGGACAACGCCGCCGCGACTCACGCCCGAAAGATCAGCAAGGAAGATGGCCGCATCGATTGGACGATGCCCGCCTCGGCGCTTCGAAACCGAATTCGGGCGTTCACGCCGTGGCCCGGGGCCTATGCTCATTTGACAATCCGCGGCCAACCGCGGCTGGTGAAATTCTGGCGCGCGTCAGTCGAGGCATTGCACGGACAACCAGGCCAGGTATTACGGACGGATCGTGACGGAATTGTGATCATCTGCGGTACCGATGCATTGCGAATCGAGCAATTGCAACTGGAAGGCGGACGCAAGATGACGTCCGCGGAATTTCTCGCAGGCCATCCGATAAGTTGCAGTTGATTGTCTATAGACCTCTGGACCGCCACGCTGGATTCGCGAGCCCGTGGGTCAGAAAGGTCTTGACGGGGGCAGAAACTGACAATCAAGTGTGCTAGCTGGAAAACGAAAGGAATAGATTTTATGGACAAAAATTATCGCGACTCAAAAATCACAATTGCGATGCATATCCTTACGACGAGCCGCAAATCCTTTAGAGAAAGGGTGCAAGACGCGATGTCGGCGATATGGAAGGCAATGGGTTGCAAAGAAGGGTTTGAGGATGAATTTGAAACAATCCGCAGATGTCTTCGGAGCGTTGATAAAGGCGACTATAGCCGTGTGAGCGACGAGGAACTACGACGGTCGCGGAACAGATTATGAAAATGTACCGGCAGTTGCCGGAAGTGCCTTTAAATCCCCTGGCCGCCTTCGGAGTTCGGGGATAGTCTCGAGCGCCATTCGGTTCAGTCCTGAGATCGATTAGGAGTTTAGCGCAAAGACGCCAGGGAAAGTAGCTGGTCCTAGTTTTTCAGTTCGGCTTTGCGTCTCCGGTTCTCTGCGTCTTCGCGTTCCCTTTAAACCCCCCGCCTTAGCCAACGACTCGTGGCTGATTATTTCGCCGAGACGATCGGCTCTTTGTTGATCATTGAGACGTAGTCGGACAAAATATGCCGGGTCTCCGCTAAAGTCGGGTCGAGCTGCAAAGCGTCTTCCTTGGAGGAATCCATATCGGCGTCATCGGCAGACGGATCGTCCTCGTAGGGAGAATCGCTGACGGCGACTGAATTGGTCTTGGCGACCACGGGTTGCAATTGCGCCTGGTTCACGTTTTTCAACGTGAGCTCAAATACCTTTTCGTCCGATTTCGCCCGGGATAGCCGTTCCTTTCTTCGGGCTTCGGCGCGTCCAATCCTGGATTTCTGCTCGGCCAGGCGGTCCGCTTCGTTGAGGGAAAGGCTCTTGTCGGCTTCTTCTTTGCGGAAATCGGCGATATCTTCCTGGATGTAAGTAAAATCGCGGTCGCGGGCCACCCGCTTGCCGGAGTACTGCTCCAATTCGGCGACATAGGGTTTGACACGGTTAAGGTTCTCCGGGTCGGCGCTCGGGACCTCATCGCACGTCATGGCGTTCGGCAGCGAGCTTTCACCCACTTCGTCCGACGCGTAATTCCAGATGGACGGCAATTCGATGTCCGAAACGACGCCTTTAAGCTGCGTGGAAACGCCGCCGGCGCGATAGAATTTCTTGATCGTGATTTTGAGGGAACCCGGATCGTAGGCATAATTAAGATGTTTCTGCCTTAAAAACGGCGCCAGCGATTGCATGGTCTGCACCGATCCCTTTCCAAACGTCGAATGGTCTCCGACGATCAAGGCGCGGTTATAATCCTGCAATGCCCCCGCAAGAATCTCCGAGGCGGAAGCGCTGAACCGGCTGGTCAAAATCACCAGCGGGCCGTCATAAAGCACTGAGGAATCCCGGCACGCGTCAGTCACAATGTCCCCGTTCGGGTCTTTCGTTTGGACCACTGGACCGCGCGGGATGAATAACCCCGTCAGCTTGATTGCTTCCTCGAGATAACCGCCCCCGTTGCGACGCAAATCCAAAATGATCCCGTTGACTTGTTCCTTTTTCATCCGCTTGATCAAACGAGCGACGTCCGTGGTGGTATCCTTTGACACATAACCGCCATCCGGTGTCGTGGGGGGGGCCGCGGCGATATCGGGCGAGTCGGAATCGGCGTAAAAGGAGGGCAAGTCGATCACGCCAAGCTTCATGGCAGGGCGTCCATTGCCCGCTGGTTCCTCGTAAAGGCGGGCTTTGGCGGCCTGATCTTCCAGTTTGATCTCATCGCGAATAAGAGCCACTTCCTTGTGCACCGAAGAATCCGCCGCGCCGGAGGGAATAATCGTCAGCTTCACTTGTGTGCCTTTGGGACCGCGAATCATTTCGACAACCTTATCCAGCGGCATCCCGACGCAATCCACAGGCGCTTGATTGGTTTGGGCCACGGCAATAATGCGGTCTCCGGGCTTCATCTTTCCGCTTTTTGCGGCGGGCCCTTCCTTCAACTCCTGAATCTTGCAGTATCCGTCCTCCTGCGTCAGCAATGCGCCAATGCCAAAGAGCGACAACTTCATGGCAATGGCGAAATTTTCCGCCTGCAAATGGCCCATGTAATCGGAATGAGGATCGTACGCGCGGGCCAGGGAATTCATGTACATCTCAAAAACTCGGTCGCGGTCCAACTCCTTGTAATTCTTCATCAACTGGACATAGTGATTGGTCAAAGTTTTGTAAATTTCCGGCAGGTTCTTTTGGTCCAAATGAATCACGGCCTCCAGCGCGTTGGCATCGTTGGTCTCGGTCCTCGGATGATGAAAGCTGATGTCGCCCAACAAATTCCCCCCCGAGCCATAAATACTGTTCGTTACCTTCTTGAGATTTTCCTTCGACGCCAAATCCACGCGCAACGCGGCGTTGGACCCGTCAGCGCTGACATTGATCCACCCAAATTCATGGCCGTCTTTGGTCAAGAATGTTTTGGGCAAGTAATCAAATTTGACCGGGCTTGCCATCTCGGCGGCGACGAATTCGCCGGCCGGCAGAGACCCAACTTTCCCGTCCAACCGGATCCCGTCCACTTTATGGTTGAGTGCCGGGGTTGGGAGGGGGGAAGCGAAGCTCAACTTCCGGTTTTTGTCGCGGGTGAGCGCGACCTCCGCTCCTTTGGCGTCAAACGTCAAAGGCCCGGTGAATTGAACGTCCGGGGATGAGAGCAACTGATCAAGGTATTCACAGCGCAATTCCTGATTCCAAAATTTCCGCGCTTCATTCATGTCCTGCGGATACGGCAAGGTATGGCGGTTTACAACAAACCGATCATGGCCGGCGAAGTCGAATTTTTCGGTCGCCAGCGCGTTGGTCACATAGGAGATGCGCTCATTGGCGCGCTCCATAAAACGGGCGAAAATCTTCCAGCATGGGCTGGTATCGTGATCGTTGATCGTCAAATCCTGGAGATTGGTGCGATACGGCTCAAAATCCGCAATGTCGGATTGCAGCAGATACATGTGCGAGTAATCCAGCGTGTCCAAATAGCGGTCCAAAAATTTACTGGCGATTTCCTGGTCAAACGGGTGCTGGGAATAATGGTATGCCTGAAGCAGATCCGCCACCGTCGCGGCGATGTTGGCGTCGGTCGGGTCCTGGGTCTTGAGCATCTCGGCCGGGGTCAGTTCCTTCGCCGGGCTTGCTTTTGGATTGTCCGAGGAATCGATCGTTGGCGAAGAATCCTGCCCTTGCGAGCGGGGACAAAATTGGAGGAGGGTTACTGCCAAAACCAAGCGGCTGGCGGCCAACAAATATCGAAGTCTCATTAAGCTTTTATTTAGTATTTTCCTTGCTTGACCCCTCCGCCATTCCCCGATTGCCCCTTAAGCGGCTGCCTGACGCCCCATATAATAACAAACATTCACAACTCTGCCAAACGGAGTTTTGGACTTTTTTTCCCAATTTTCCGTTCAAACCCCGTCAAAACTCATCATAGCATTTGACGTTCCAAGCCGATGAGTGAACATAGGCACAACATTTGCTCGAATTTAAGCCGATGACCAGCCCCGCGCCAAACCCGGACAGGACCGCCGAACGCACCTCGTGCCTGGCGGTGGTCGTGCCCGTCTTCAACGAGGCCGCGACCATTGCCAGTATCATTCAGACCGTCCTGGCGCAACCTCTGGTTCAGGAAGTCATTGTTGTGGATGACGCGTCCAGCGACAATACATGGCAGGCGCTCCAGCCTTTGCCTAAAATGGACGCGCGCGTGAAGATTTTTCAACACTCCGTCAACCAGGGCAAAGGCGCCGCGTTGCGCACCGGCTTTTCAAAAGCCGCCGCCCCGCTTGTCATCGTTCAAGACGCCGATCTCGAATATGACCCCGCCGAATATTCCATCCTGTGCAAGCCGATTCTTTCCGGGAAGGCCGACGTCGTTTTTGGATCGCGTTTCGCCGGCTCCGGCGCGCATCGGGTCCTTTATTATTGGCATTCCATCGGCAACAGGGTTCTCACCACCCTTTCCAACATGGCGACCAACCTCAATCTGAGCGATATGGAAACCGGCTACAAAGTCTTCCGTCGCGAGATCATCCAAAAAGTGAACATCGAGGAGGACCGTTTCGGTTTTGAGCCGGAAATCGTCGCCAAAGTCAGCAAACTCAATGTGAGCATCTACGAAGTCGCCATCTCCTATTACGGGCGCACCTACGCGGAAGGCAAAAAAATCGGCTGGCGCGACGGCTTCAGCGCTTTGCGGTGTATCGTCAAATATAACTTTCTCCGCAAATGAAAGAACGCCCGAACGAGGCGGCCGCCACCAACAATTTCGAGTTTGCCGCGCTGGGCCAGGCCCGCAATTACCGCGAGGCCCTCATCCGCGAATTCTCGCCTTTTCTCAGCGGCCGCGTCATCGAAATTGGGTCGGGGATCGGCCAGATTACGAATTCGTTGCGCGCGCTCCCCGCAGTCACTCAATTGCAAGCCGTGGAACCGGACCCGGAGTTTTGCGCCTTATTCCGCCGCACCCTGCCTGATCAGCCGTTGATTGAAGGCACCATTGAAGACCTGCCGCCCGGCCCCAATTGGAACGCGATTTTGAGCATCAATGTCCTGGAGCACATCCGAGACGACGAGGGAGAATTGCGCAGCTACTACAAGCTGCTGCAAAATCAAAATGGCCTGCTCAACCTGTTCGTGCCGGCCCGCCCGGAGATTTACGCGCGGATCGACAAGGATTTCGGCCATCATCGCCGCTACACCAAACCGGAGCTGAAACGAAAGTTGCGGGACGCCGGTTTCGAAATCGTCCGGCTCCGCTACTACAACATCCTGGGATATTTCGCGTGGTGGGCGACATTTTGTTTTTTGAGGAAGCGCCATTTCGGCGTCCGGTCCGTGCGTTTCTTCGACCGAGTTATTTTCCCGTGTGTTTATGCCGCGGAGACGAAAATCCTGGCCCCGCCCTTTGGCCAAAGCCTGCTGGCGGTAGCCCGGGCAATTTGACGGACAACCTCACATCGGGCGACCCCCATTCTCCACCAATTTGTAACGGATCATCACGCGCCGCGGATTTTGCGTGAAGCCTGACACAACGGGATCGTTCGGTTACGCGGATTTTAACCTCCCAGCGCGGCGAACAAAGCCCGCATCTCTTCTTCGGTCAAGGAGGGATCGCTCAACGTGCCGGCCACCTCCTCCTTGAGTAACCGCCGAAACCGACGCTTTAACCGGTGGACGGCCACCTTCAACGCATTGGCGTTCATCCCGCATCGCGTGGCCAGCAAAGTCTGATCGCCCCGCGCGGCATCGCCCATCAACCACGGTTTGATTTCCTGGAAAGATTCGCTTCGGCCCTCCGCGGCGCATTCTTTCTGGAGCGCCTCCAGCGCGCGCGCCACGACTGTGAGCGCCCATTGCCGGTCAAATGCCGCGTCCGGCGACAACACGCCTCGATCCGCCACTGACCGCCCTTCCTCCGCCTCCGTGTCATTCAACGAAATGTTTTCCACTCCTCCGCCGCGTTTGAACCGCCGGACGGCATCCCGATGATGCCCAAGAAAATGTTTCACCGCCCCGAGGAGGTACGAGCGGAATCGCCCTCGCCTTTGTTCAGCATGAGCAATGGCGCCGCCGGCAAGCATGTACGCGAAGAAATCGTGCGTCAGTTCGCGCGCGGCGTCGGCGTCCCGCAATTCGCAGCGCAGAAAGGCCGCAACCGGCTCGTAATACGCGTTGCAAAGGTCGGCCAGCGCCCGCCGCCCTTCCAAGGAATCGTCTTTCGCTCGCGCGACCCGCGTCCACCGAGTCGTCCGAAAATCCTCGCCGCTTGTTGCCGGTTCGCCAGTCATGAAATCCGTCCGGATCATGCCACTTATGCCTGACCTCTTGGAAGGCAAAGGTTACAACAAGAGCCTTGTAAACACGCCGGGATGCCGTACAGCATTAAAGTAAATAGATTATTACCATTTATGAAAACATTCAGGATAATTCTCTGCTCGATCCTCGCGGCGGCCTTCGCCACTGCAACGGCCCCGCTCATGGCAAGTTCCCTTCCTCTCGTGATGGGCGACAAAGCGCCAGTCTTCACCGGCCACGATCAGGACGGCGTCAAATGGAAACTCAAGTCCTTTATCGGCAAGGAGGCCGTCCTCCTTTATTTCTATCCAAAGGACGACACCAAAGGCTGCACCGCCGAAGCTTGTAGCCTCCGCGATAGAATGACCGATTTCAAACAGCGCGATGTCCAGGTCATCGGCGTCAGTTTTGACGACGCCGACAGCCATCAGCGCTTCATCTTCAAATACAATTTGAACTTCCCCCTCCTCGTTGATACCAAGGGCAAAATCACCGATCTCTACGGCGTTCGTATGGATCATAAAGCGATGGACCGCCGCGTCAGTTTTCTGATCGCGCCCGACGGCCGGATTGTCCACATCACCGATTCCCCGGACCCCGCGGTTCACCTGCGCGAAATGCAAGCCGCGGTCTCGCACCTCGAAGGAAAGACTTTCCCTTCGCCTAAATGACTGAGCGCGCGGCTTGCGAACACTTGGCGGCAAAACTCCGCCGCATCGTCGGCGCCGACGCCGTGCTCGACAAGCTGCAGGAACTGCTCGTTTACGAGTGCGACGCCTACACGCTGGAGCGCAATCTCCCCTCCATCGTCGTCCTTCCGAGCGCGACGGAGCAAGTCGCCGAGATCGCCCGGATTTGCGCCGCCGAGAACGTCCCCATCATCCCGCGCGGCGCCGGCACCAGCCTGAGCGGTTCGGTCCTGGCCGTCACAGGCGGCGTGATGATTGCGCTCACGCGCATGAACCGCATTCTGGGCGTCGATCCTCGCAATCGCCGCGCCCTGGTCGAAGCCGGCTGCGTCAACGCATGGATAACCAAAGCCGTGCGCGATCATGGTTTGTTCTTCGCGCCCGATCCTTCCAGCCAAAGCGCCTGCACCATTGGCGGTAACGTCGCCATGAATTCCGGCGGACCGCACACGCTCAAATACGGCGTCACCACCAATCACGTCCTCGGCTTGGAACTGGTGCTGCCCGATGGGGAAGTCGTCTGGCTCGGCACTACCCCCGACGGCGGCGAAGACGCGGACGGCTACGATCTCCGCGGCGCGGTCATCGGTTGCGAAGGCATGTTCGGCATTGTGACGCGCGTTCTCGTCCGTCTGATCCGCGCACCGCAAGCCTTCAAAACTTTCCTGGGAATTTTCGAAACCGTCGATGACGCCAGCCAGACTGTCAGCGATATTATTGCCGCCGGCATCGTTCCGGGCGCATTGGAAATGATGGATCAGCTCATCACACAAGCCGTCGAAGCGGCCTATCATTTTGGATTCCCTCTCGACGCCGGCGCGGCCCTCATCATCGAACTCGACGGCCAGGAAGACGGCTTGCAAGCCCAGGCGGATAAAATCGTCGAAATCTGCAAACGAAATCGCGCCCGGGAAGTTCGCGCCGCCAAAACCGAGCAGGAACGCGCCGACTTATGGAAGTCCCGCAAACGCGCCTTCGGAGCCATCGGTCGTCTCAGCCCTAATTTTCTAACGCAGGACGGCGTTGTCCCCCGTTCCAAGCTTCCCGAAATGATGCGGTTCATCGCCGAATGCGCTAAAAATGCCGGCCTGCGCATTCCCAATGTTTTCCACGCCGGCGATGGCAATATCCATCCGTTAATCCTCTACGACGAACGCGATCCCGACCAGGTCCACCGCGCCGTTGCCGCCGGTCACGCGATATTGGAAAAATGTATTGAGATGGGCGGCAGCGTCACCGGCGAGCACGGCATAGGAGTCGAAAAAATCGACTTAATGGAAAAGCAATTCACGCGCAACGACCTCGACGCCATGCGAACATTGCGCGCCGTCTTCGACCCCGCTGGCCGCTGCAATCCGCACAAGGTATTTCCCGGTTCAAGACGCTGCGCCGATTTCTCTCAGAAAAAACAAATTGCCGCTTGAGCCTCGACTACGGCCCCCTTCGCCGGACTAGGGAGACGATAAAGAGGACCAGAAAAATGAAGAAGAGAACCCTCGCAATGGAAGCCGCCACGCCCGCCAAGCCCCAAAACCCAAGCGCGGCTGCGACTATCGACACCAACAGAAAGACCAAAGTGTAGTAAAGCATAATTCAGGGGTTCTAGGCCTTCCTTGAACCAAGACCCAGTCCGACCAATCCTACAATGGCCATAATGATTCCGCCAACGAGCATCCAGACAGCCTTGTCGGTCGGCGAGCCGGTAAAGAACCGGGAGACACTCGAACTGAACGAGTTAGTGGCATTGATGCCTATGACGGCGAGGACAACTCCCGCAACTAGAAGTGCAATGGATATGGCTTTATTCATAATTCTGGATAATGTGTAGCAACTAAAATGTTTCAACAGTAGGGTGAAACCCTCAGACGACACGGATGGGGTAAAGAATGCCTTTCTCAATACAAATTTATTCCGCAGAGTCGAGGCTGATTGAAATTCCAATGTCCAAATGGAAGTTGTTTCATCCTGGCCGGAGCGCTCCTAAGCTTGTTCCAGGGATGTTCAACTTTCAAATACGCCCCAAGCCATGACCACCTCTATGCGCCCATTGCCAACCACACCGGTCTGGCGATTCAAGCGGGCGAGGATGCGCGGCCGTCCGAGGAAAAACGGCCCCCTTGGACCGGAAATGCGAGAGCAATCGTAGCGCACGCTCTAGCCGACGAAGTTAAACACGCGAAGCTCTTTGACCGGGTGAAATTTCGCGACTCCACCATAAAAGCCCGCAAATTCTCCGAAGCTGTAAGATTCCGCGTGATAAAATTTGAATGTTATAGTCAACCCGGGTTTCTCGAAAGCACTGGGCGGAAACTTCTCGAGCTTCAAGGCATTCGCGGCGCGTTGATCGCCGAAAGTATTCCAGTCAAATATATCGCGGCGGCGGAGATCGAATTTACCGTGGTGGACGCATCCACTCAGGAAGCCGTTTTTGACCAAACCTACACCGCGACACGAAGTTTTAGCGCAAACGGTTACCAGGGCGCCGCTCCCAAGGTTCAAAATACCAGCGCCGCGTTGGAATCTGTGATCAATCAATTTGTTGGAGACCTCACGAGACTTCCGCTGAACCAGTACAAACCTTTATGACGGGTTACACCCCATAGCTCGTCCGTTACTAGGGTTGTAGGTTGGGAGCATAAATAACTCTACTAAACTAAATCGTTCCGTTCGGTCGAAACCCTCACTTCCTATAACTAACACGTCTAATTGTTAAATCCTATGAAATCACAAAATGTTATTTCCAGTATCGTAGGCGGCTTCGCTCTTGCTTTGATTGTTCCGTTGACAGGGTGCAATGATCACAACGCCGCGCCCTCTGATTCCACCCCAACAACGAGCGCCACAACTAATACTACAAATCCGAGAGATACTAACGCCGACAACAGCGGAAAGAACGTGCGTGATCGCAACAACGCGACCTTAACCCCTGGCGATCAAGGAAATTCAGACGCAGACGTTCAGATCACGCAAAAAATTCGGCGGGCGGTAGTGAGCAGCACTAACGATTATTCAATGACCGCGAAAAATATCAAAATCATCACCGTCAATGGGAAAGTAACTTTACGCGGACCAGTCAATAACGACGGCGAGAAAACCGGAATAGAGTCAATCGCCAAAAGCGTGGCCGGCGACGGCAATGTTGATGATCAACTGGAAGTAAAAGCGAATCCTTAAACACACAAAAAAGTTAACAAACACAAAAAATATGACTAATTCAAATCCGAAATGGTGGACAAAAGACAACGATTCCTCCTGGGATCGCGTTAAAGCGGCTTTTAAACGTGACTGGGATCAAACCAAACATGACATGGGTGGGAAGAAACCCGAGACAAATCAAAATGCGGCGGACACCGTTAAACAGGCCTCGGGCAACGAGCCGATCCCCCCGCGTGGCCAGCAGGTTTATGAAAAAGCCGAGCCCGCCTATCGCTTTGGCTACGGCGCGCGCTCCCATTATGGCAAGAAGTATTCCGCCTGGAATTCTGACCTTGAGAAAGAGTTAAAGCGTGATTGGAGCGAAACCTATAGCGGCCCCGATTCCGATTGGGACAGTCAGTCCCGCTATATCCGTTCCGGTTGGGACTACAAAGAATAGCTTTCAATGCACTCATCGCAACCCGGGTTTAGTAAAAACCCGGGTTCTTTCTTACTTGTGCTCGCGAATAAGCCAGAGGCACTTCAACGACGTCTAATTCCCTTGCCCGCCAAAATAGCTGGCGCTGTGTTCCTGGCCGTTCTCCTCCCAATTTATTTGAAGACGTACGGGCCGACCAATTTCTTATGGTTCTGCGACGCCGCCCTCATTCTCACAGTAATCGGCATGTGGTTGGAAATCTCCCTGCTCATCAGCATGTGCGCGGTGGGGATGTTCCGCAATGCCTATGGCTTCTGGATTTCGCGATGAACCTTTTCGGAATTCATCTCCTGGGACTCACGCCCCACATGTTCGACCCCAAAATTTCCCTATTTACTCGCGGACTTTCGCTTTTTCACGGTTGGCTCCCATTCCTGCTGATATGGCTTCTGCATCGTGTAGGTTACGATAGGCGAGCATTGATTGCCTGGGGCACGTTGGCCCACATGCCTAGTTTTTGTCTGCTACCTCTTCACCCCGCCCGCCGGCGCTCATCCGGCCGATCCCAACATCCCAATCAACATCAACAATATTTACGGCTTTAACGACCAGCGCCCGCAAACATGGATCAACCAAAACACTTGGCTTTTCGCCTTCCTCCCCACTCATTTCCTCCTGCGCAAAATCTTTTCCGCAATCCGCACAAAATCTTTCCCTTGAATGCCTGGCAACGCTATGTAAATTGCCGCCATGCTTTCAAAAGACCTGGGAGCGCAACCTATCGCTTCAAGGCGGATGAACGCTCCAGCGCACTTTTGAAAAACGCGAGGATCGCTACCTTGAATTACTCTGGTCGCAATGCAGTCTTGTGATTGACGTTGATGATGCGCGCATTGTCCTTGATTCACGCCCAAAACATGGCAGATTTCGCCTGAAAACGACCTTGAGGGCTGCCTAATCGAACATTCACCTTCAGACATGACCGTTACCGTGCAAGCGGGCGTTACACTCGCCGCCTTGCAGGAACATCTCGCTCGCAATGGCCAATGGCTCCCCATCGACCCTCCTCACCCCAAGCGCGTTACTATAGAGGAACTCCTGTCCAAAAACCTCAGCGGCCCCAGACGTTTTGGCTACGGGACGATCCGCGATTATACGCTCGGCTTGGCTGCCGTTTTAGCCGATGGACGGCTCATTCATTCCGGCGGCAAAGTGGTTAAGAATGTGGCGGGTTACGACTTGCAAAAGCTCTTCATAGGTGGCGAAGGAACATTGGGAAAAATCGTTGAAGCCACATTCAAACTGCGACCGCTGCCCGATCACGAGGAATTCCTCCAAAAAACCTGCGCGTCACTCGTGGAGGCTGAACGGCTTATCGAAAATATCCTCGCCTCGCCGGCCGCGACTATCGTGCTCGATCTGCGGTCGCCATGCACGGTAATTGTTGGGTTGGAAAATCGCGGAAAATTGCGGGACCTCGGCCTGACCGAGCCCGCCACGTTGGATTACGACGCCGAATTCCGTGATCGACCCGACGTCCAAAAAATTTCCGTGCTTCCCTCAAAGTTGATTGAAACCGTCCAGTCGCTCAACGGCCGTCCATTCGTGGCGCGAGCCGGCAATGGAATTATTTATTGCGAAGGTCCGGTCAATTTGGAAAAGCCAAAACTTCCGACCCATCTTTTCCAGCGCGTCAAGGACGCCTACGATCCGTCCCACATTTTTCCAAGTCTCCCCGCATGAGCGCGCCATTTCTCGATGAGAAAAAAGCCCTCGCGTGCATCCACTGCGGCCTGTGTCTTTCATCGTGTCCAACGTATCTGGAGACGGGAAATGAAAACGATTCCCCGCGCGGGCGCATCCATCTGATGCGCGCCGTTCAAGACGGTCGCCTCGATCTCGGAGACGCCGCCGTGCGCCACTTCGATCTCTGCCTCGGTTGCCGCGCCTGTGAAGTCGCGTGTCCCAGCGGCGTGCAATACGGTGATTTGCTTGAGCACACCCGCGACCATGTTGAAAAAAATTACGGCCGCCCGCCATTTCAGCGATTTCTCCGCCGCGTGGTAATTGAAAAAATATTTCCGTTTCCCGCTCGAATGAAATGGGCGCTCCTCCCCGCGCGCATCGCCAATCGCCTGCGCCTCGGCGAAGTCCTTCCCAAATTCGCGCGTGAAGCGTTGTCGTTGGTCCCGGCGGACGCGCATCCGGCGGCGCTTCCGGAATTTTCCCCCGCCGCCGGACCGCGAAAGGGAAGAGTCGGTTTCATTCAAGGCTGTGTCATGAGCGTGATGTTCGGCCCAACGAACATCAACACAGTCCGTCTTCTCAACGCCGCCGGCTACGAAGTATTCACGCCAGCCGCGCAAACCTGTTGCGGCGCGCTCTATGCGCACAGCGGGAATCTCGAGCGGGCCTGCGATTGCGCCCAGGCGAACATCGCCGCGTTTCAAGGGCGGGACTGCGAGGCCATCGTCACCAACGCCGCCGGATGCGGTTCCAGCCTCAAGGAATATGGCAATTGGATAAAATCCGAAGCCGCAAAAAAATTCGGCGCAAGCGTCAAAGACCTTTCCGAATTTCTCGCCGCGCATCCCCTTCCTCCTTTAAAAACCTCCGACGCGCGCGTCACTTATCATGACGCCTGTCATCTCGCTCACGCGCAACGAATCACCCAGGCGCCGCGCGACTTGGTTCGAGCCATTGCCAGGAAAAATTTCGTTGATTTGCCCGAGGCGGACGTTTGCTGCGGAAGCGCCGGCACTTATAATTTGACCGAACCTGAAATGGCCGAACGCCTGCAACGCCGCAAGATCGAAAATATTTTAAAAACGAACGCGGAGATTGTCGTGACGTCCAACCCCGGCTGCATCCTGCAAATTCAAGCCGGGCTAAAAAAAGCAGGCTCGCGAGTCCGCGTGCTGCACATCGCCGATTATTTGTGTGCCGTGATCCAGCCCCCGCCGACGACCAAATCATCATTGTAAAAAACACAAGCCTGGCCGGGCGTTATCGCGCGTTGCGGGAAATCCAACTTGACAGAAGCCCCGCCATTCGCGCCTGGACGAATCGTTGCCGGAGTCCCCGGATGATTGTATCGAATCTTCGCCGTCACGCGCATTTCTTCCGGCGCGTCAAACGGAATCCAATTGCACCGCTCCACCTGGAATTCATCGCGATCCAGCGCCGAGTCGTCGCCGACGACAACGCGATTTCGCGCGGCGTCGAGTTCGATCACGTAAAGCGGCTTGGGAGAAGAAATCCCCAAACCTTTGCGCTGGCCGACGGTGAATAATTCAATGCCGTCGTGATGACCAAGCACGTCTCCATTCGTATTGACGATGTCGCCGCGATGCGGCTGCATCAGTTTTGCGGCCGAGAGGAATTTCCCGTAATCGTTATCCGGCACGAAACAAATTTCCATGCTTTCTTCCTTGTCGGCGGTCTTCAACTGGCAGTCGCGCGCGACTTGCCGCGTATCCTGCTTCGATTTCTCGCCGAGCGGAAACATCGCGCGGGCCAATTGGTTCTGCCGCAACGAAAAAAGAAAGTAGCTCTGGTCCTTGCGCGCATCGCGTCCTTTTCGCAACAGCGTGCGCTGCCCGTCCGCGCTTTTTTCCACGCGCGCAAAATGCCCTGTGGCAATGTAATCTCCGCCGAGCTGCCGCGCGCGTTCCAGCAACGCCCCAAACTTCAATTTCTCGTTGCACATCACGCAAGGATTGGGCGTGCGGCCCGCTTTATATTCCTCCGCGAAGTAGGCGATGACTTGCTTTTGAAACGCGTCCGCCTCGTCGATCAAATAGTAGGGGATGCCGAGCTTATGGCACACGCTCCGGGCGTCCGTGACCGCTTGCGGCCCGCAACACTTGTCCTCGGCGCGAGAGACACAATCCTGCGGCCACAATTTGAGCGTAATGCCGACGACGTCATACCCCTGCTCCAAAAGCAACGCCGCCGCCGCAGAAGAATCGACGCCGCCGCTCATCCCGATAATCACCCGTGTTTTTCGCGCATCCGACATTGGAGGTCAAGATACGAGCGGTGCCCGCCCCTGTAAACCCGCGAATTGACACCGCGGGCGATTTCCGCTTTTGTCGTGGCGCGTGTGAGTAAATTTCAGTTCAAAGCAGTCGAGGGTTCCGTCGTTGCGCCGCGGGGCTTTTTGGCGGCGGGCGTTTTTTGCGACATCAAACGTCTCGGCACCGGCAAAGGTTCGCACAAGCCGAACAAACGCGACCTCGCGCTAATCTGTTCCGAAACCCCCGCTGCGGTCGCCGGAACTTTTACGACGAACCAGGTTTGCGCCGCGCCTGTAAAACTTTGCGTCGAACGCGTGCGACACGGAACGGCCCGGGCCGTAGTCATCAATTCCGGCAACGCCAATGCCTGCACCGGCAAACGTGGCTTGCTCGACGCCGAGGAAATGGCCCACCTCACCGCGACGGAGTTGGACATTTCCGCCGCTCAAGTGCTCGTTGCGTCCACTGGACGAATCGGCGTGCCGCTGCCGATGGAAAATGTCCGCAAAGGAATCGCGAACGCCGCCCGCATTCTCGGCTCGTCGAAGGATAGCGCCGCCCAAGCCATCGAAGCGATCATGACCAGCGACACACGGCCCAAAGAAATCGCCATCGAGTTTAAAATGGCCGGCGCGACTGTCCGCATCGGGGGCATATGCAAAGGCGCCGGAATGATCCAGCCTGGCATGAGTCAGTCCGGCGCCCGCCCCGCGTTGCACGCCACGATGCTTTGTTTTTTGACCACCGACGCCGCGATCGACTCAAAGACCCTCCAGGCCGCCCTCAACAAGGCCATCGCGAAAAGCTTCAATCGCATCACAGTGGATGGTGATATGAGCACCAACGACACCGTCCTGGTGCTCGCCAACGGCCGGGCTGGCAATAGCCTCCTCAACGCGCGTTCGCCGGGACTGGCCGCATTTCAAGCCGCCCTGGATCACGTCACGCTCGAATTGGCAAAGAAAATTGTCCTCGACGGCGAGGGAGTCAGCCGTTTTGTGACGGTTCGGGTCCAAGGCGCAAAAACGTCCGCCGACGCCGATGCCGCGGCCCGCGCGGTGGCCAACAGCGCGCTGGTCAAGACCAGTTGGTGCGGCGGCGATCCCAATTGGGGCCGTATCCTGTGCGCCCTTGGTTATTCCTCGGCCGGCATAATCGAGAGCAAGATCGACGTCGGCTACAGCCTCCCTGGCGACCCGAAAATTCTTTACTCGCTCAAGCGCGGAAAGCCCACGAGCGTCGCTTTCAAAACGCTTTGCGGAATCACGACCGCTCCCGCTTTTGATCTGCACATAAACCTGAACCTGGGCCGCGGCGCGGCTCTGATGTATTCCGCCGACCTGACAGAAGCCTACGTTGATTTCAACAAAGGCGACGTGAACGACCCCGCTACATTGGGCGGCTGAAGCTTGCTAGTTCGGCGCGGCGACGACTTCTGGGATTTTGGAGTTGTATATTTTACGGAGCTTCTTCAGTATCGGCCCGTCGCCAATGAGAACGTTTTCCAATATGAGTTTTCGCAAATGCTTCACTGCCTTGATTTCTTTTTTGGTTGTGGCCGCGTGTTTCGGCATTCCCATGGCCGGGCGCGCCCAGATATTGACAGTGGTCGCCACCAATCTCGTCGATGTCAGCCAGATTCCGGGCAATGAAACCGATCCCGCCATCGCCATCGATTTGCTCAGTCCCTCAAACATGATCGTCGCCGCCGCGATCGATTCACAGCCCGCCGGGCTTTTGATTTCCACGACGACCAACATGGGCGCAACGTGGGCCACAAATCTCATCGCCACCAATGATGATTCGCAGGGGTTGCCTCCGGCTTACGGAGAACCTTCTGTGGCATGGGACACTTACGGAAATTTGTTCGTCGCCTATTTGCCCGCGACTCTCGAAGGAGTGGTCGTGGCCCTCAGTACCAATAACGGACAGACCTTCGGCGTCCTGACCAATTTGGCCGCGCAGGACTCGACCGATCAACCGAAGATCACCACGCCTCCCTCTGGTGTCGCGGCGGGCACTGTTTGGGTGGTTTACAAAGATTATTCGATGGCCGGCACTCCTCTCGTCGTTCAGGGAATGCAATCGGGCGGTTTGGGAACCAACGGCGTTTTCACTCCCGCCGAAATAGTCCCCAATTCCACAGACGGCGGTTTCGCCGACATCGCTACGGGGCCGGAAGGAGAGGTCATGGTGGGTTTCCAAAATAACACTTACAGTACTGGACTGGCCCAGATTTTCATTTCCGTCAACACTAATGAGATTTCCACCAATGGCCTCGGAACCAATGACTTTCCGCTGCCGATTCAGGTAGTCACGAATGCCATTGGCGGCTTTACTTATATCGGCGCGGAAGAAACAGGCATCGGCGTCAACGCCGCGCTTTCATTGGCGTGGGATTGCGATCCTTTCAGCACGAGTTTTGACAGGGGTTATCTGACCTACACCGGCGAAAGCACCAACGGAAACCTGGTGATCGATTTTTGTTACTCGACCAACAACGGCGGCGCCGGTTGGGGCGCGGTGGCTCAAATCAACGACGACACGGGCCAAAACGATCATTTTCTGCCGCGCATGGCGGTGGACCCTGTCACCGGCATCATTGGATTCTCGTGGCTGGATTGTCGCAACGACCAGGGGTCCAGTTCAACGGTGATCACCAAAGTGTTCATCGATAAGGTGACTTTGACCGGTTTCATGGTGACCAACCTTGTTATCACTCCCACAAACGCGCTCTTAAACAATCCCAGTATCACTTATTCGTGGACGGACAACAACGGAAGCAACCTGACAATTTCGATTTCCGGCAACGACATTGTCGGCGCGCTCGCGACCAACGATTCCGCGGACAACATTTATATTTACGGCGGCACCAATACGAACTTTGTCATTAACGCCCAGGGCGCCGCCACCAATTTCAACGCCACCGTCACCATCGTCATTACCGACCAATATCCGGACGCCTTTACATCGGGCAACGGGAGCGCGGATCAGTCCGCGATCGCTTATGCAACGGCCAGTCTGGATGGCGGGGTGACTTTTCAACCCAACTTGCCGCTGGTTTCCTTTACGCTTCCCATCAATCCGCCGGCCGATGGTTACGCGTCGTCGCTCGTCGGTTCCGACAGTATTGACGGCTGGGGCCATTACACGGCATTGGCGGCGTACGGCGCGAACTTTTTCCCGGTATGGCCGGACAACTCGGATATCCTGACCAACAATCCGGATGGAGCGAACACGAATTTCGATCTCTACACACTTTCCGGCGGCATGACGATTCCCACCGCGGACGTGAGTGTCTTTGTGACAAACTCGCCCAACCCCGTCATCTCCGACGGCACCCTCGTCTATACGATGATCATCAGCAACAACGGTCCAAAGCCGGCGATGATGGTTGTTGCGACGAATGTATTGCCCCAGAATGTCACGCTTGTCGCGGGGGGTGTAAAACCCGCGTTGGGAGGCACGTATCAACTTTCCGGGCAGGACGTTATTTTCGCTTTTCCCACTCTCGCGGCGAACGCATCGCTGACGAATACCATCCGCGTCACGGCCACCAGTTCCGCGCTGGCCACAAATTTCGTCCTGGTCGCCGCCTCCCAGATCGACCTTTTCCCAACCAACAACACGAACACGCTCATCCTGCTGATTTCCGGCCAGGACATCGGGGTGGGAATGACCGCTTCCGAAACCAATGTGCTGATTGGCGACACCGTCACCAATTGGATCGTCGTCACAAACCTCGGACCCGCCGCCAACCAGCCCGTATTGATCACCGATCAACTGTCCGCCAATTGGACCAACATCGCTGTTCAGACTCCCGGCGCTTCATCCGTCAGCAGCAATGTCGTTTCCATCAATCTTGGCATTCTTCCCGTCAACCAAGCGGTCACCAGCATCGTTACGGCGGTCGCACTGAGCCAGGGATCGTTTGCTTCCAGCCTGGCGACGGTTTCCAGCCTGGACACCGATACAAACCTGGCCAACAACAGCGCCGCGATTATTTATTCTGTTCAGGCCGAGGATTTGGCCATCAACGTCTCCGCTTCGCCGACGAATATAAACCTGGGTGATACTGTCACCTATACGGTCACAGTGAGCAATGTCGGCCTCTCCTTCACGGGCGACATCACGATCACCAATTTGATTTCAACGAACCTGGGGCAAATCAACATCATTCCATCCCAGGGCGAAGCCGCCGTGTTCAACAACGGCGCCAATAACGTCGTTACTTTTGATCTTGGTCAACTTCCAACGGGCCAGGTCGCAACGCAGATTTTGACAGCCGTCGCTCTTTCCGGCCCCCATTTCGCAACCAACATTGGAATGCTCGGCAGCACGGATTTCGAGACGAACCAGTTAAGCGATTTCGCAACCAACGTAATCTCCATCAATGGCGAAGACCTGGCAATCTCCATGTCCGCCGCCCCTCTAAGTTTGCAAGTGGGACAGACAGTGACATTCACTGAAAGCGTCACCAATCTCGGCCCTTCGACGAATGGGACCGTACTTGTGACGAATGTGCTGTCATCCAAGCTGGGTCGGGTGGCCGTCGTGCAACCGGCCGGCAATTACACTCTCAATGGCGATGTAGTGGTTTTCAACTTTGGCGCGCTCGCGCCCGGCCAAACCGGGGCGATCACACTGACTGCCATTCCGCAAAGCGCTGGCACGGCAACCAACACAGCCACCGTGTTCAGCTCCGGCTTCGACACCAACCTTGTCAATAATTCCGCCAGGACGTTGGTCACGATCACCCCCGCGCTCCCGATGATCAGCAACGTGGTGGTGACGCCGCTCGCCAGCAGCGCCTTTATCAGATGGAATACGGGCGCGCCCGCCACCGGTCAGGTGCAATACGGCCTCACGCCCTCTTACGGCAGCGTTACCTCAATGAGCACGGCGCCGTCGTCCAATCATCTGGCGGTGTTGACAGGACTTGCCCCGGACACCAACTACTATTTCAATATTCTATCGTGGGTCGCGGGAACCCGCTATTCGACCAACGGCGCGTTCTCCACGAGCGACACCTTGATTCTCAACACGCAGGACGCCAGTTATTCAGGGATATGGAACGCAAGTTCAGTCGGCGCGGGCATTTACCTTGGCGGTTACTATCAGGCTGCCAATACTACGAATATCAATCCCACCGCCGGGGCCGTTTACACGCCGAACATTCCCGCCGCCGGCGCTTACGATGTCTCCATCTGGTATCCGCAAAGCCCTATTTTCACGACCAACGCCCAGGTCTATGTCGCCGGCGCGACCAATGAACTGCTCACAAGAGTCAACCAGACAACAGGCGGAGGCGCTTGGGATCTTATTGCGACCAATTTTTATTTCGCCAGCGGCAAGGGCGGAAACGTCACGATTTACAATGACACCGGCGAAACCAACAAAAGCATCGTCGCCAACGCCATGCGCTGGGTCTATGACGCCGGCCAGGACGACCCCGCCAACGGCACAGTGCCCGCATGGTGGGCGGAATTTTTCTTCGGCACAAACACGCTCAACGGCGCGGCGGACGTGGACGGCGACGGCTACTCCAACTACGCCGAATACGTCCTGGGCACCGATCCCACAGATCCGAATTCGTATTTGAATTTGAGCGTGGTCTCAGCGCCATCCGGCGGCGTTTCAGTGGTTTTCTCGCCCTGGCAGGGAGGCCGCATCTACGAACTGCTTGCCGCCACCAATTTGCCAAGCCCCGTGTGGACACCCATGACCAACACTGTTTCCGTGAACACCAATGGCGACGGCGTTTTCACGATCACCCAGCCCAACGCCGCCAACAATTTCTACCGGCTTTCCGCCCAAATCGCCCCGCAGTGACAGGGCGGCTCTTACTTGGTTTTTTAAGAGCGTGTTTTGAAAATAGATCGGGGAAGGGATTGCGGACGCGGCGAGGGCGCATATTCGAGAGAAATCTGTAACCGAGGAGCAACGAAGCCAGTCGCTCCGCCCCGCCGCAAGACCGCCCGATATATTTTCAAAACACGCTCTAACACCCTGACATCAAGTTGACAGCCAAGGTTTGTGCCGACGAAGCAATGGCCGATTTACGATGCAATCAGAATCTGCCGTGCTTGGACGCGGGGCCGGGCCATACACAAATACACGCCCGATTTCAGCCGTGGACGGTTAAATTGTGTTGCCAGCCTGGCGTAAAAGGTGGTTGTCAAACACTCGCGAAATCGTTGTAAGTCGGGCACAGTCACAGTCTGTCACAACGTTTTATACGGAGCGGGTGAAGGGAATCGAACCTTCATCGCAAACTTCTCAACCCGTTGAAAGCCAAACAAGTGCGGAACCTTCCGAAGCAGCCTATACACAAATAGGCGCACAGATTCAGGGCAATGATAGACGTGACCTGTCGCTGGTAGTCAACGCATGGGCTGGATTGCCTGCCGCGCTCAAGGCCGGAATCCTCGCCATTGTCAACACGGCCCGAAACAAGGAGGGCCAGTGACACGAGAACTCCAAGACAGCAAGGTAAAGCGAGCAGAACCGATGCTTCGAGCCAACAGCTCGTCGGTTCTGCGGTGGAATGTGGTGTCAGCCGGCGATGCAAGAGAAGCTAGTGCGGTCGTCGCCCCTGAGCAGACGATTAAGGAGTTCATTCCGGCTTCATGGTTTCATCCAGTCGGGATTTACAAAGTGTTGGCGCGAATTTGGGATCGTCTGCCAGACGTAAGCGGAAAGCTGTTTCTGACCTTCACCCTGGACCCGAAACTATACGCAAATGAGGAAACGGCCTTTGAGGACAGCCGCGACTGGCTACGAAAAGTTTTCTTCCAACTCCGGCATGGTGTCGAACACGAGGGGAAGACGCACACCATAGATGCGCCCTATTGCGTCAAGGTTGAATTCCACGAAAGCGGCTGGGTGCATTACCATGTCATTTTTCTGACGCGCCGTTTCTTGCCCAAGGAACTTCTGGCGGAGTTGTGGGGGTTGGGTTGGGTGAAAGTCCAACGGATTACAAATGCCGATTTTCATTATTTGCTGAAGTACGTAACCAAGCCAGACGAATTACCCGAATGGCTAAAAAAGCGGAAGCGACTGCGAGTATTTCAAAGCACCAAGGGTTTTCTCAAACCATTAAATCGACCTGCATATCGTTCAGAAACAGGAACCGAATCAACGGAGACGAAAGAACCGCGTGCGTCGTACACAATCGGCGAGAGATTCCGGCGCTGGGCCCGTATGGGGGCGATTCGTTTAAACGGCACAGTCCGGACGTTCCTTTTTCGCATTCCATATCGGAAGATTTTCGACCATCTGGTTTTGTCCGCTGCGCTGGATGGTCGGTATAAAGGCAGCGGGGAAATTATTATACCAAGAAAGGAAGGAATATCGTTATGGCTGACAATGCAAAACAACCTGCTCACAACGACAAGCTGTACGGCCTGTTCGTTCGCGGCGTGGTCGTGTCGAGCACCGCCAAGGCGCACAAGCGCAAAGACGGGACAGGCGTGTTCGTGATCGTTCGGCATGAACTGGCGTTGCAACCTGGCTTAGCAGCCCGTTAAAAAAGGCTGGTTTTTGCGCGATTGGTTCACGCAAGCGAATATGTCGCCTGCCGTGACCATTATCAATAGCAGCCCGATCAAATCCCAAAACACGCTATCGGACCGGGTTGTCATCCTGTAAACTAT
>DATAUD010000091.1:0-21699 GCA_036268455.1 Verrucomicrobiia bacterium | reverse complement strand
GGCCACCAACCGGCGCATCCGTTCATCCAGCATCGGGCCAATCAAAGAAAAGCGGCGTTCAACCATGGTGTCCTTACGCATTCACCTCTTTTATATCAAAGCCGAAACACTTGCAATACTTATTTCGTAACAATGCCTTAGCATATTGCGGATAAACAGCTAACAACTGAACTATTTTTTTACTGTTTGTAGCAATGAGACGGAAGAACTGTCAGGGATTCCGACAGGTGTAAACCGCAGGAAATGTGGAGTTTAAACTTAATACGTTTAAACTGAAAGGCTTACAGCTCGTTTAGAACAAAAGGTAAGCCTTTCCGACAAAACCGCCCCAGCCGCCTATTTTTGCTCAATATTCTTCTGGCGGCGACCGTGCCAGCCAACATAATAACCCGCGACGATCAACGCCGAGCCATGAGCGAATTATTGCAAAAGCTATTCCGTCGAAACCGCCCCGCCAATACCCAGGACAATCAGCCGTCTGAAAACCAATATGGACGGCAGTTGACTGACGCCGAAATCGAAGGCGGCGAGCATCGTCAATTCGTCGGCGGCATGTGGGAAGAAATCGGCGTCCTCCAATTTGAATTCCTCAAAAAAATGGGCCTGATGCCCCGGCACCGGTTGATTGACATCGGCTGCGGCTGTATGCGCGCCGGCGTGTATATTGTCCCGTACCTTCAGGACCGCCATTATTACGGCATTGATATTAACTCGTCGCTCATCGAAGCGGGCCGGAAGGAGCTTCTAAAAAGCCCCGCCAACGCTGGCAAACGTCCCGACTTGCGGGTAACCGATCAGTTCGACCTGGCCCAATTCGGGGTCCAGTTTGACTACGCTTTGGCCACATCGGTATTTACGCATCTTTACCTCAACCACATTGGCCGTTGCCTCGTTCAGGTGAAAAAAGCCCTTGCCCCTGGCGGCAGGTTTTTTGCGACATTCCTTCTCGCGCCAAACCCCCTGCATCTTCAACCCATTCCCCAGGAACCGGCAGGCGCGCAAGGCATCATGACGCACTTCGACCGCGACCCATTCCACTATTCCCTGGCGGAAATGCGGATGCTGGCTGGCTTCGCGGGTTTAGCGGTCGAACTCATCGGCGACTGGGGCCATCCGCGCAACCAAAAAATGCTGTGTTTCACAGTATAATTAACAAGTTGCCTATCCCCCCGAATTCGCTTGCGTTCCAGTTCCGGGTATGTATGTTAACCCCTGCCTGAACACCGCGTGTGCGGCTGTTCGTTTAGGCTGAGAAAAAAAAGTTAACTTGCAACCTAACCTTTAACCTCCGTTGCCAGGCAACGCGGTCAGGTAGGCAATGGAGCCTTCGCTGGCGCTCAAGCGCCCCCGCAAGCTCCCGCAGTTCGTATTTAGGTCATTATATTATTATGCTCACGATGGAAGAAGCCCTGAAGCAAAGCCCAGCCCGCTTTGCCACCGGCCAGATTGTCAAAGGCACCGTCATTGAAGTGCGTCCCAAGGAAGTCCTCGTCGATATTGGCTACAAAAGCGAAGGGGTCATTCCCGGCAATGAATTCGACGACATCAAAACCGTCAAGCCCGGCGATGAAGTCGATGTCCTGATCGAAAAACTCGAGGACAAGGAAGGAATGGTCGTCCTCTCCAAGGAGAAGGCCGAATTCAAAAAGAATTGGGACAAAATCCTCACCATTTGCAACGAGGGCGGCACGATCACCGGCAAAGTCAAAGCGGCCGTCAAAGGCGGCCTCCTCGTCAACATCGGCGTCGAAGCTTTTCTTCCCGCCTCGCAAATCGACATCGTTCCGCCAAAAAATCTCGCTCAATTCATCGGCAACGCCTACGAATTCAAGGTTGTCAAAATCAACCAGGAACGCCAGAACATAGTCCTTTCCCGCCGCGAACTCATTGAGCAGCAGCGCAATGACAAACGCAGCAAGCTGCTCTCCGAGATGACTCCCGGCGACATCCGCAAAGGCACCGTCAAGAACATTACCGACTTCGGCGCTTTCATCGACCTCAATGGCATCGACGGACTTCTCCACATTACGGACATGAGCTGGGGCCGCATCGGCCATCCGTCTGAAATTCTCAAGGTCGGCCAGGACATCGACGTTGTTGTCCTGGACATCAACCGCGAGAAGGAACGCGTCAGCCTCGGCCTCAAGCAGAAGTTGAGCAATCCGTGGGAGAACATCGACGCCAAATACCAGGTTGGCAACAAGGTCAAAGGCAAAGTCGTCAATTTGGTTCCCTACGGCGCTTTTGTGGAATTGGAGCCGGGCGTCGAGGGCCTCGTGCACGTCACTGAGCTTTCCTGGACCAAGCGCATAGCCAAGCCTTCGGACGTCCTCAAGGCCGACCAGGAAATCGAAGCCGTCGTCCTCGGCATCAATCGCGAAGAACAAAAAATCTCCCTTGGAATCCGCCAGCTCGAAGCCAATCCGTGGGACAAGGCGATGGAGAAGTATCCCGCCGGAACCAGGGTCAAGGGCAAGATTCGCAATCTCACCAGCTACGGCGCCTTTATCGAATTGGAGGAAGGTCTGGACGGCATGATCCACGTCTCCGACATTTCGTGGACGCGCAAGATCAATCATCCTTCGGAAGTCTTCAAAAAAGGCGACGAAGTCGAAGCCGTCGTTCTGGAAGTGGACAAGGCCAATCAGCGCATCTCCGTCGGCGTCAAACAACTGACGGTCGATCCGTGGAGCAACATCGATCAATTCTACAAAGTGGGCGACTTGGTGACCGGCAAAGTGACGAAGCTCGCGAGCTTCGGCGCGTTCGTCGGTTTGCAGCATGACATCGACGGTTTGGTTCACATCTCGCAAGTCAGCGAGGAGCGGACAGACAAGATCAAGAACGTCCTAAAAGTGGGCCAGGAAGTCACCGCCCGCGTCATCAAGATCGACAAAGGTGAACGGCGCATCGGACTTTCGATCAAGGCCGCGGCGTATTCGCCCGAACAACTCAAAGCGGAACAGGCGATTCTGGATTCCCTCAAACCGGGCGAAGACTTGGTCGCCTTGCAACATGCCTTTGACGCCGCCGACGAATCGGCCCGTCAATCGGGGCAATAATGATTCCTACGGGATGGCGCCGGCCTGCCCGGGCCGGCGCTCCCCGCAATGAAAACGTTGCACCTATACCTGACGCGCCAAATGCTGGCGACGTTGGGAATGACGGTGTTTGTATTCACGCTGGTTCTTCTTCTGGGCAATGTCCTCAAGCAGATCCTTCACCTGCTGGTCACCCGGCAGTTGACGCTTGGGGTGGCTTTCCACGGTATTTTGTTGCTCATTCCGTACGTCCTGGCGTTCTCATTGCCCATTGGCATGTTGACGGCGGCGCTGCTCGTATTCGGACGTTTCAGCGCGGACCAGGAACTTACCGCGGCCCGCGCGAGCGGTATCAGTTTGGTTAGCTTGATTACTCCGGTCCTTCTCCTGAGCGTTGCGGTCAGTGGTCTGTGCGCATGGTTGAATTTCTACGTCGCGCCCGCGAGCCGGGTAGCCTACCTGAATCTGATTTTTCAAGCCAACTCGCGCAACCCGGGCAATATTTTGCGCAGCGGCGAAACAGTGACCGTGGGCGATTACACAATTTTGGTCGGCAAAGTCCACGCAGACGGAACGAACCTCGATAACGTGACGGTTTCAAAATGGCAGGGCAGCGGCGAGCCGAGAGAATGGGTGGAAGGGCCGACCGGGACTTTCCAATCGGACCCCGCCAATCATCGAATCCTTCTGACGATTCATTCCGCTCAGAGTTGGGTTTACAAGGAGACTTACCTTCCCCAATCGACTGGAGACGCAACCTTTCCAATCGATCTGGTGTCCCAGGCGCAATCGGTTTTTACAGTGGGGATTAGTGATATGACTTTTTGGCAGTTGCGGGAAATGCTTTCAAATCTGGAGTTCTCGGCGGGAGTCGCGCCAAAAACGCCCCAGCCAGTCAAGAAGTTGGTGGCCGATACGACAACAACGGTCCTCGTGTACTTGCATCGCATGGTGTCATTTTCTTTTGCGTGCATTGGTTTCACGCTGATTGGAATTCCCCTGGGGATTCGGGCGCATCGCCGCGAGACGAGCGTCGGGGTGGCGACGGCGCTGCTGCTAATGCTCATTTATTACAGTTTTGTGGTATTGGCGCAGGGATGGGTGAACCATCCTGAACGCGCTCCGTTCCTGATCGTGTGGCTCCCGAACATAATTTTTCAGGTTGTCGGCGGTGTTTTATTGTGGCGCGCCAACCGGGGAGTTTAGAAAGCGCGCAAATCAAAAGCGACAGGATGGAAATAACCGCGCCCCAGAAAAACATTCGGTCCTCGTATCTCAGGCTGACCTCGTGCCGGCCTGACGGGACTTCAAGAGCCTGAAACGCGTAATTCGCCCGCCATAAATGCGTTTCCTTGCCGTCCACATAAGCGTGCCACGCCGGATAATAGGTCTGGGCGACGACAACCATTGCCGACCGGTCGCTTCTAACCCCGAAATCCAGGCGTTCAGCCCGGAATCGCGGCGAGAGGATTCCCGCGCCTACGGCATCCTTCGCGTTTGCGACGCCCCTGGCTTCCGTTGGGAGGTACACCGTCTGCGATGAGTTAAAATTGTCCGAAAATATGGCGTTCAGTGTGTTCGCGGCATCGAGGTACACGGGCTGTTGGCCGGCGGTAATAAGCGGGTGAAAAGTGCCGCGGTGGACCCAGGCCAGGACGTTGGTTGGGTTGCCAATTTCGGAGATTCCCAGAAAATCGAGCAACCCGGACGCATCGTTGGTGGTGAAGTAGGCGTGCTTGAAAACATCGAGATACTCTTTCAGATCAAGCGGAAAAAACCCGTCGAACTTGGCGACATGATCCAAAAGATTCATGTTCATGAAAAGGGAAAGGCGGCGGCCCTCGAGATCGCTGTCTGGGTCGGTCGATCCTTCGGTCAACATCTTCCAAAAAGTGTCTTTGCTTCGCATCGCGCGGGATTTTCCGGCCGTCATTTGATTGTCCCACCCGAAGTCTTGTCGAATGGCATCCGGTTGCCAGCCGGAGGCGGAGACGGTCGGGCTGAGATTGGGCGCGTGGGTCAAAACATCAAACCAGGCGCACAAAAGTAAGACGGCCTGCGCCAGACGCCGGGTTTGAATGCTTTCCACCTGCCGAAGAAAGGGGAGGCAGGCGACCGCGATCAGCAGCCAAAGGCAGCGGCCCGCGGCGTTTATCATTACATCGTCAGGATCGTCGGCGCCCGGATTCAGTTTGTCGATGCAGACGATTCCCACAATTAAAAGCAGCAACACAAAAGCCAGCGCCTTGGCCCATTTCCATTCTGTGAGCCATTTCTCGGGCGCCAGTGCGGCCAGCCAGCCAACTCCGAACGCACCCAGCAACGGCAAGGCAAACGTTGGTAGGATCACGTACTTAACAGGAAATCGGATAAACCCGAGGACAGGCAAAACCCGGGCAAGGAAACTTTCAAGAAATCCCGCCGAGCCAAGAGCCATGATGAAGCCGAATAACGCCACGCCGAAAAGCAATCGAACCCTCGCGTCTTTAATCCGCCAGGCAGCCACCAAAGCCACTGCCATCAGGCCCGCTCCCAAATAATAGGAACCCGTCCACGACTGGTTTGCTTGCATGAATACGCCGTTGACGTTGGGACGGCAATGGAACAGCGGAACCAGATAATTGACCCAGCCGCTCCAGGGCATTGTGGCGATTTGTCCGTAGCTGCTCGTGGCGAAACTCGCGTTGCGCTGGGTATGGCCCAACAATTCCAAAAATGGCAGCAATTGCGCCATCGCCAGCCCGGCGCCCAGGAAAAGAGGGCAAAGCCCGCGATAAAGAAGACGCCACACGAGTCGTCGTTTTTCAAAAAGACCGAGCAGCCAAAAAACGCCCGCCACCATCCACGTCTGAAGAATGATTTCTACTCCGCCGGACAGTAATTGCACTCCGGCAGCCAGGCCCGCGTATATGATGAACTTTCCGCCGTCCTGCCGCGCCCGTTCCATCGCCAGGATGATCCAAGGCATCCAGCCCAGCGCGGCCAGGATGCTTGGCCACATCACTCCGTACCAAGTCAGACCATTGAATGCAAACACCAGCCCGGCCAAAGCGGCGCCGGCGCGATTGCCAGTCCAACGAAGCGCCAGGAAGTACATCCCCATCCCACCGAGCCACAGATGTCCCAAACAAAAAACGTCAAAAGACCACGGAACCGGCAGGAGCAGATAAAACAGCGAGAGAGGATAAAGCGTCATCGTATTCCACTGCGCCAAAAACGGAATGCCGCAACTGCTCAGGGGATCCCAAAGTGGAATCGTGCCCCGCCAGAACGCTTCCCGGTTATAAAACGCCAGCGGATAGGAGAATTGTCCAGCGTCACCGTACGCAAACGCGCTGAAACCGGTTACGACAAACGGAAAACTGACGCCGATGACAACCGCCAAAAAAATCGCGAAGCCCGCTGTCGTGGAAGATTTCAAGGTGGGCACAGGATGGCTGAATGACGCCCAATTTGTCAGGCTTGAATTCCCGCGTTTTTCTGCGAAGTTGTAACGTGCAAAACGAGCACAAGGGACTACATTCAAATTACCTGTATGCCTGACCAAGCTCAAAAAAATAGACCCGCGGCCCCGGCTGGCGGCGGAGGTGGTGAAGGGCCAAGCGCCCCAAAAGTCGATAAACCCAATACGGAGGAATTGCTCAAACGCATGCGCAAGGTCGATCCTGACCAAGCCCGGCGTTATCGCCAGCGCACCGGCCAATGAGCCAGTCCAATCCGATTGCCGGTGACTTTTTGTCCCTATTGGGGGAGCGCAATCTTGCTTCCGCGGCCCCGTCTCCTTCCCCCGGTGCTCCGACTCAAACGCAGGCCACAACCGTTTTCGGTTTTCATTATGCCGATGGAATTCTGATGGCTGGAGACCGCCGCGCCACCGCGGGCAACGTGATCGTCACGGATCGTGTCGAGAAAATCATCGAGATCGATCCAACTTCGGTTTTGGCAATCGCGGGCGTGCCGGCGACGGCGTTTGAAATGGCGCGGGTCCTTCAAACCTCCTTCGAGTATTACCGCCGCAGCCAGCTTCAATCGTTAAGTTTGCCCGCCCGGGTTCGGGCCTTGGCGCGGCTGCTGCGCGAAAATCTTCCGATGACCATGCAGGGAATCGGGATTGTCGTCCCGTTGTTTGCGGGAGTGGATCATGCCGTTTCCCCGCCCAAACCGCAGATTTTCTTTTACGATCCGCTCGGGGCGCAATTTCAGGCCGTCGGCTACGCGGCGTCGGGTTCCGGCTCTGGAACGATTCGCAGCATTCTGAGTTTTCAGGAACGTTACGGAAAACCCGCCCCGTCCCAAATGAATTTGCGCGAGGCCGTCCAATTTGCGTCGCGTTTGCTTGGCACCGCCTCGGAATTCGATTCAGCCACCGGCGGCATCAATCCCTCCACCCACACTTACGCGACGATCAAGGTTTTGAAAGCCGAAGGCGTGGAAACCATCACGGACGAGCAGCAGGAGGAGTTTCTACATGACTGAGGAACCCTATCGGTGGCTGGAGGCGGTGGCAAACCGCCGCGAATACGTCCGCGAACAACTCAAGGGCGGGTCGCCCGTGTTTGCCGCAAGCCTGCGCGACGGAATTTTGTTGTTGGGCGTGGGCGGCGGACAATCCAAAGTCTTTGAATTATTCGATCGCCACGCGCTGGCCGGCTTGGGGCATCCCGCGGACATCGAAAAAATCCGGCAGGCCGCCATCGATGCCGCGCACGTCGAGGCGTTCACCCGCGCGCCGGAAGACGTGAGTTTGCGGCGGTTGGTCGGTTTTGGGCTGGGGCCGCAATTGAAAACGAACTTCGAGCAAATTTTCAGCGCTCCTTTCCTGGTTGAAATGATCCTCGCCGAGTTGGCCTCGGAACCGGCGCATGATTTGCTTTTCCGGCTGCATTTTGACGGCTCGTACCAAACGCAATTTGGCGGAGTCCTGATGGCTGCCAACGATCCCGAGGCCGAAGGCGCCGGTCAAAAATGGCTCAACGAATCGATCAAAAACAAAACGAGTCGCGCTGAGGTGGCGGACCTCCTTTTGCAAGCCTGGTGGTGGCAGTCGGAAAACAAGCCGTTTGGCGATTCCATGACGGATGAAGCGGCGCGGCAAAGCAGCTGGCGTCAGGCGGTCAAAGGCAAAGTAGTCGAGGCCGGATGGCTCGCGCGACAGAGCCGCAGACCGGCGCGTTATCAAAATCTGACGCTTTCAGAATTGGGAATTTAACGCGCTGTTAAGCAAGCTCAAGGGGATTGGCGATATGAACCGGATAGTTGGACTGGAAACGGAATACGGATGCCTGACCAGCGAATTTCCCGGCACGCCCAGCGCAATCACGCGGGTGCGCGATTGGATTTTCAAGGATCAGCGGTTTGGCCTGATTGACGTGCATCAACGCGATTGGGACGAGCCCGCTGGAAACGGCGGGTTTCTCTTCAATGGCGGACGTTGTTACATTGACATGGGGCATTTGGAGTATTGCACGCCGGAATGCCTGAACCTTCTCGACGTTTTGCGCTTTGACCAGGCGGGCGACGCGATCCTGATGCAAGCCGTCAAGGCCATGCGGCTCGACCGCGAAATCAATTTCATCCGCAACAATATCGACCATTACTCCGGCGCCACGTTCGGCTGCCACGAAAATTATCTCGTCCGCCGCGCCGCCCCGTTATCCGAGGCCAACGTCCATTCGTTGCTGGCTTTTTTGACGTTGCGGATGCTTTACGTCAGCGCGGGGAGGGTCGGCGCCACCATGGCGGCGGAGTCGCGCGGCGAATTGGCAAGGCCCGGCCTGGAGAGCATTTTTCAAATGAGCCAGCGGGCCGATTACATCAACAACGATTTGTTCGAGTGGGTGCAATTCAATCGCGCCATCATCAATACCCGCGACGAACCGCTTGCCGACGCCCGCAAATACCGCCGATTGCACCTTCTGCATGGCGATACAAATGTTCTCCCCACAAGCCTTCTTTTGAAAGTGGGCACGACTTCCCTCGTTTTGGATTTGCTGGAAATGAATTGCCTGCCCAAAATCGTGCTGGCCGACGCCGTCGCCGCTTTCCGCAATCTTTCCCATCAACCGGACGGCCCTTGGATGGTGTCGCTCGCCGATGGCCGTTGCGCCGACGCCGTGTCTGTTTTGGCCGAGTACCAACGCGCGGCCAAAGCCGAGTTGCAAGGGCGCGACGCGGAGACCGATGCCCTTCTGGCAATTTGGGGGGATGTCCTCAACGCGCTGGCCACCGATCCGGAACTATTGGTGGGGAAGGTGGATTGGATTACCAAACGATGGCTATTGCTCCAATTTTGCGAGCAGGAGAAAATTTCGTGGCATCATCCCTGGTTGAAATCCCAGGATTTGGAATACCACCAAATCGATCCCATGCGCAGTTTGGGATTGGCTCTGACCCAAAATCCGCCGGGTTGGGAGATTTCACACAAGGAAGTCACACAAGCGACGACACAGGCCCCCTCAAATACTCGCGCCGCAGTCAGGTCACATGCCATGCACCTTCTTAAGAACGAAGGCTGCGCGTATTACATTGACTGGGAAATCATCGGCGCGGAAGGAGGAAATTCCCTTCACCTCCTGAACCCGTTCGATGTCGGCTCAAAAGATGCCGAAACCTGGATTCATCTTTTGAACGATGCGGGCGGCCGGAATTCGCGCCGGTCCAAAGTAGTCAGTTAAATAATTGCGGATGGCAAGGGTGCGAACGGATTTTTCTGTTTCGCAATTCGTCCCTCGCCACTCGCAAGTCCGTCAATGGTTTGCCAGTTCGCGCGCCGCGAAACGCCCCACGCATTCTGCTTCCCCAATGACATGGCCGATCATTCCTTCCTCCAACTGCAGCCTTGAAACCCCGCGCTGAAGCGGCAATCGGTCGTCAAGCGCATAAAGCTTGAAATAGTAGCGATGCTCCCCGGATGGCGGTTTTGGTCCGCCGTAACTTGACTGCCCGTAGTCATTCCTCCCTTCCTGCATTGGGACGGATGCCGCGTTCTCCGCGATCTCACGAACCGAAGTGGGAATGTTAAAGGCAAGCCAGTGTGTAAACGTTCCGTTGGGCGCGTCGGGATCATCGACAATTATAACCAAACTCTTGGCGCCGCTTGGAATGTCCTCGAACTGCAATGGTGGCCGTTTATTGCCTCCCTCCTTGCTATACTGATCCGGGATCGTTCCTCCATCCTCAAATGCCGGACTGCTAATTCTCATATTAAGTCCTCCTTTGCTTTTACTGTACACGCCGGCGGCTTATTTACCATCGGGGGATTTCCCTTCCTCAATGTGAACATTTTTCCGGCACAGGAAAAAAAGCGGGCGAAAACGTTTGAAAATCCTCACCATCGTGCCATAAATACTTTTTTACGACATCCATGAAGACAATTTCCACGATCCTTCGTTTAATTCTTCTCTCCTCACTTTTTTTGATTTCAAAGACGGCGCTGGCCCAGGACCGGCCGATGGGGACCGACGTTTCCAGCTATCAGTCAAACATAGATTGGCAGGTCGTTAAATCTGACGGGATCTTTTTCGCGTGGGCCAAAGCGACAGAAGGCCCGCCGGGTTACTTTTACGACAAATTTTTCGTTGAGAACGAAACCAACGCAACAGCCGCCGGGGTGCTGATCGGCGCGTATCACTATGCCCATCCGAGTCTTGACACCAACATAACAGGCGCCAACAGCGCCGACACCGAAGCGCAATATTTCTGGAGCGAAGCCAGCAACTACGTGACAGCGGGGGGCGGGTATCTCGTGCCGATGCTGGATTGGGAGGACCCGGACGTTAAAAGCGCGAACCTAACCGTCGCCTCCATGTCGGCCTGGGCAAATGAGTGGTGCAGTGACATTTCAAATTACGCCCGCGCAAACGGCGTGGTGATCCGCCCGGTCATTTACACTGGCGAAGATTACGGGGCCGAGTGGCTCAATAGCACTGTTACCAACTGGCCGTCATGGATCGCCGCTTACCCTTATGGCACGTCCGGCCACTACGGGAGTCCCACGCCCCAGACCAGCTCTCCCGGCGGTTACAGCCCCTGGCCCACGTGGAACCTTTGGCAATATGGTGATACCAACTGGTCCGGCGGGGATTCCGATGTGTTCAACGGCACCACCAATCAATTCCTTCAACTCTTCCTCGTGGGAAGCACCAACGCGCCGCACATCACGACGAACCCTCCTTCCATGACTGTCGCTGAAGGGTCGAACGTCATTCTGTCGGTCTCTGTTTCTGGCGGGACGCCGTTGTACTATCATTGGCAATTTGATGGGACGAACGTCTCTACGGTGACCAACTTCAACACGAATGGTGTGACATACGCCATTCCTGACGCGCAATTGACCAACGCCGGAGATTATGAAGTCCAGATCAGCAATGCGTACGGAGCGGTGCTTACGACTCCGGCATTTCTTTCAGTAACGGCGCCTCCGTCGAACGCTCCCGGCTCCGTGATAGCGCCTGCGGGCATGGTGGATTGGTGGCCCGCCAATGGAAACGCCGTGGATATTGTCAGCGGTTATAACGGCGCTCCGGCCAACGGATTTTATTACAGTTCCGGCAATTCAGGGAGGGCTTTTCATTTTGACGGCGCAACAAGTTACCTCACGATGACCAACTCGCCCGCAAGTATCGCCGTGCCCTGGACGGCTTCCATGTGGGTGTACCGCCAGCAAACCCCGCAAACTTCCGCCGCTCTTATTTCCGACGGCACCAACACTCTGAAACTGGAGCAATACAACGACACCCACGATGTCGGAATGACCCAGTTAAGCGTGCAGGATTGGCCGTTCAGCCCGGCTTACTCCGTTCCTTTAAACACATGGACTCATCTCGCTTTCGTCGCCAGCGGGAGCACAACGACTCTGTATGTCAACGGCGTTGAGGAAGGCACGATAAGCGCGGCGATCCCGCTCGGCCGCAAAACAATGGGCGTTACTTATGTCACCGGGACAGGCTATGTCGATTATATGGAAGGCAGCATGGACCAAGTGATGCTTTTCAATAAGGCGCTGTCGGCGGCGCAGATTCAATCCATCTACAATTCCGGGGCCGCGAGCCTGGTTCAAGCGCCTCAATTCCTAGGCGTCTCCTCCGACGGTAACGGGAATTTTATTTACAGCGTCGAAGGATTGACCGGCTCCAGAAACATTATTATAGATTACTCGACGAATCTCCCCTATTGGATGCTCTTGACGAGCTTAAGCTCCGCAACCGGCTCAACGCAATTCACTGTGACGCCAACAAACGCCGCCACATTCTATCGCGCCGTTCAGCCGTAACCCTAATTACTGGCCGACTCACTGGTGCGCTGGCTTGTGACTTTCCGCTTGTAGGCCTGGATGCCATCCACGATGGCGCGCGCCATCCGTTTGCGAAAGTCGGAATCGTAAATGTACTTCGCATCCACGGGGTCGCTCATAAAACCGCCCTCGATCAAAATCGCCGGCATGTGCGCCTCCCGCAACACCTCGAATCGCGACCGCTTCATGCCGCCATCCTCGAGCGGCAGGCCATGCGTGATGCTTCTTTGCACTTCATAAGCCAGAAGCACGTTGTGTTCGTCCTGCGCGTTGCCGGTTTCGGCGGATTGCGACGACTTCCCCGCGCCTTCGTTGCTCGACTTCACTCCCGCTGGCGCCAGGCAATAGACTTCGACACCGTGAACATCGGCCGGTCCCGCGTTATAGTGCATGCTGACAAATAAATCCGCACTGTGGCGCGAGGCCGTCTGGGGCCGCTCCGGCAATTCGATGTAATCATCCGCTGTCCGGGTCAGGACAACGTTAAATCCTTCGTCCTTCAATAATGTTTCGACCTCGCGCGCCAGCAGCAGGGTGTATTTTTTTTCGTAATTGTGGTGGTCCGCCGTTCCTGTGTCCTTGCCGCCGTGCCCGGGGTCGAGGCAGATGGTTTTGATATGCGCGTCTGTTTTCCTTGGAAAAAGGACCGGCTCCAGCGTCGTCCGCAAATCGGTCAGGGAAATCAGCGCAACTCCCCCGCGATTCACCACTGGAAGCGAGAGCCAGACCGTCACACCTCCGATTTCCGCCCTGCGCGAGTCAATCGCAAACTCCAGCCGCCCCGCCGGACCCGAGACCTCGATGCTTGGCTCCTTCCTGTTCCATTTCATGTTAAGCCCCTCGGTTTCGCACCATTCAGAGAGGCGGACGTATTCGCTGCCGGAAACGGCCACGCGTTCCAGGTTCTTCCAGCCGGCCTGCGCGGCGGCTGTCAATAGAAACAGAAGCAAAACGGCTATTCTCATTGGCCCTTCATTTTTAGAGTTTAAAGATAAACGAGCAAGACCTAATGTTTATTCATGCGCGTGTTGCTCATTTGCCTTGGTTTGCTCGGAATCCTTGCCCGCGCCTCGGCCGCCCCCGATCTGGAGTTGGACGCCCTCTTTCAGCGCACTAATGGCTGGATTGGCGCCGACGGGGATTATTCCGTCCAGTTAAACAGCGACACGACGCTCTGGCTCTTTGGCGACACGTTGATCGGCGACGTGCGCGACGGCAAGCGCGTCCATGCCACGATGATTAACAACTCCGTTGCGCTGATGCCAACCGGCGGACGGCCCCAATATTTTTATCGCACCAACTCATCCGGCGCGCCCGCCTCTGTTTTCACGCCTGCTGACGATACGAACAGTTTTTATTGGCCGTGGGACGGCGTTCGGACGGATCGCGGATTGTATCTGTTCTTCATGCAAGTCCGGCACACGGCGGAAAACTCGGTCTGGGGATTCAAGGTTTTTGGCGATGCGCTCGCCTTTGTGGAGAACCCCGATTCGCCTCCGCAAGATTGGAAGATTACGTGGCGAAAAGTCCCCTTCAAATCGTTCGGATGGGCTGTCGTTCGCGACGGCGAATTCGTTTATGTCTATGGTTCGAATCGAAAAAGCCACCACGCTCTTGTTGCCCGGGCGCCGCAAAATGTCCTGGATGATTTCGGCCAATGGCGGTTTTACGACCACGGCCAATGGGACGAAACCCCTGATCACGCAACCGCCGTGATTTCCGAAGCGCCCCCCGAAGGCTCCGTCAAGTGGATTGCCGGATTGCGCCGCTTCGTGGCCGTTTATTCGCCGGATATTTGGGGGGACGTCGTCATGCGGACCGCGCAAAGCCCGGTTGGTCCGTGGGAAAATCGACGGGTGATTTATCGCTGTACGGAAGCCAATAGTTCCAACGCGCTCTATTGTTACGCGGGAAAACTGCACCCGGAACTCAGCCAATCCGGCGAGCTTGTCATCAGCTACGCTGTCAATTCAAACCACTTTTCCGATCTTTTCAAGGACGCCGACATCTACTGGCCGCGTTTTGTCCGGCTGAATTATTAATGGCTCACGGGTTCTCGTGAAATGTCAGGCGGGCCTTGTAGAGTTTCTGCTCCTCAAGAATTCTCGCCGCCACACCCGTCTGCCCGTGCGATTGCGCAACTTGCCGAGCCTTCTCCGCCCACGACACGGCCTCGCCAAAACGCCCGGCCTCCGCGCACGCCGCCGCCAGCGTGCCAACCTTCATGGCATCGTTGGTCTGGGTCAATTCGCACGCGCGGAGCGCCAGTTGCACCGCTTCAGCGCCATTTCGAACTTGCGGATTTGCGTTCGCAGCGAATATCCATGCCAAATCATCCAGCGCGTCCGCGTTGTCCGGGTGCGATTGCAACAGCGCGCGATAGACGGCGATGGCGTCGCTGGTTTTGCCTTGCGCGGTCATTGCCTGCGCCAAATCGTAATAGCAGCCCAACTGGTCCGGCGCCAGGCGCACACACGCCGCGAACTGTTGTTCCGCCGCCGCGAAATATCCTTCGAGGGCAAGCGATGTCCCGAGCAAATGCCGCAAATTCGCGTCGTTTGGGTTATGCAAAACTCCCAATTTCAATTCCGGGCGCGCTTCGGCATACGCCCTCGCAGCCATTGCGGGGTCCTTGGTTCCTTCCATCGTTAGCGCCTTCGCCAAACAACGAAATCCGGGAAGATAATCCGGGGCGAGTTCGACGGCTTTTTGGCATTCCGCCAGGGCTTCCGAGAATTCCCCTTGGTCGGCCAGATAATCTCCGTAACACACGTGGGCCACGTAATTATCGGAGTCCAGCGCCAAAGCGTGGCCGAATAGCGTCCCGCTGTTTTTCCAAAAGGAGATTTGCTTTTCCGTCGCAACCACACACGACGCCAGAACCGCGAAGGCCCCCGCCGTTACGAGCGCGCCCCGCCCATGCCATCCGCGGACAAGATCACCCGCGGTCCAGCAGACAAGTATAAAAATTCCGATCGAGGGCAGATACATATAACGATCCGCCATGGACTGCGCTCCAACCTGCATCAGCCCGATCACCGGAACCAACGTCCCCAGATACCACAACCATCCGAACATCCAATACGGACGGCTCTTCCGCGCCAAAATCGCGATCGCGAACATGACGGAAAGGAAACCAACCGCAAGCGCCACCTCCCCAATTTTAACCCGATAATAAAATGTATATATGACACTCAATTTGGCGGGCCAAACCAGTTTTTCCGCGTATCGGAGATAACAAAGAAAAGAATTCAGCACTCGTATGGAAAAAGGATTGCGCTGCAACGAAGACAAAGCATGTTCGCGGCTTTGCGCCAGAATCGTCACCCATCCAGCGGCGGCCGCAAACAGAAAAAACGGCGTTTTTTCCAAAAGCAGTTTGACGGCGGGCGATTGCCGGCGAAGCGGCCACCAATCGAGCAACAGCAACACGAACGGCAGCGTGATCACCATTGGCTTGGCCATCAGCCCAAGAACGAACAACGCCAGGGCGAGAGCGTAGAAAAGCTTCGTCCTTGAATCCTTGGAATGGAGACCTTGCGCGTAACGGACATACGCCCACAGCGCAAGAATCCACAGGAGCGAACTCAACACATCCTTGCGCTCCGAAATCCACGCCACCGACTCCACGTGCATCGGGTGCCACGCAAACAACGCCGCTACCATGGCGGAGCGCCAGAATGTTTCGGTCATCCGCGCCAGCAGCAAAAACAAAAGAATGGCATTCGACGCGTGCAATAGCACGTTGGTCGCATGATGTCCGCCCGCCCTCAAACCGAATATCTGGCAGTCCAGCATGTGCGACATCCAGGTCAACGGATGCCAATTGGCCGCGTATCCCGCCTGGAAGGCCCAACCAAGCCCGGCAGCGGTCACTCCCTGGTTGACGCGCGGGTTTTCGACGACATAGGCAGGGTCGTCATAATTGGTAAAATCGAAGTGAAATGTGGGTGAGTAGATTGCCACGGTGCCGAGCCCAAGGACGAGACATACCAGGATTTTGCGCCAAACGGCTTTCGGCTCCATGTCTCCAGCACCCGGTCACTCAGGCGGCGGTGTAAACGCGGAATAGTTCGGCACACCTGTGATCACCGAACCTCGCGCCGGGCCCGAAAAAAACACATTCGTCACATTCGTAACGGCGCTGAAGAAATTCGTCGTTCGATTCCATGAAAACGTTCCGACGATATAAATGGACTCTTTTTGGACACCCATCGAATAATTCGTTCCTTTATACCGGCCGGTGAAAGTGGTGATGGCTCCATCGCCTGGCGCTTGAAGGCTGGCGCCCAACAGGTTCAGCTTCAGGTTCCTCGTATTGACAGAGATAAAGTGCAGCCCCGCCGAACTTCGGTGATGGACGAAAGTCGAACTCGTCTGCCCATTAAATAACGGGGGGTACGGACTTTGAAGGTCGTTCGTCGTGACGACCGCATTTGTAATCAGCGTAACATTCGTGGACCCGTCGGTAATGTTCGTATAGGCGTTAATGATGTCATTCGTGTAAGAGTACGTGAAATTATTGGTCGCAAAGGGAAAAGCGTCCAGCACCCCTTCCGTGAAATTGCTCACATAGGTGTCGCTGAAAAAGCTGGAAACGTTAAGCTCGTTCGTCCCGCCAAGCGTTATATAAACGCCTTCCTCGCCGGTGATGAGATTGATCTGCCGCTGAAGTGTCGCGCCAGTCCAGTTGGTCCACTTCCTCCCCTTGATATCAAGCAGGATCGCTTTGACAATGTTGCCGCTCGTGATCAAAAGCGGCTGGATAAACACATTGGTCAGTCCGCGCTCCGCTGGCGCGTCGTTCGTCTCATCCTGATAGTCCGTCAATACGGAAAACGTCATGATCTGGTGGGAGGATTGCGCCCGCGCATCCGTCGCCATGGATCCAAACAAGACCGCCACGCACCCAAACAAAAATCGAATTCGTTTCATCGTCATCTCGCGTATCAGGATTTAGTTTAAAATGACAGCCGTCAAGCTTCGCTTCTGCGTTGTCACACTTTCGCCGCGATTTTCCTCGGCGCGGACACCACCTCGTTCACCCCGCGCAGTTTGACAGCCAAGTCCCGCGCCAGGTTCCGCATAACCGCCATGCCAAGCCCAGGCTCACGCCGCACCAAATCGGTAAATTCCAGCCGTTTCATCATCAGCAAAATGCTCGGCTGGCTCACCACCGCGTAAGCCGCCCGCGGCGCGCCGTCCAAAAACGCCAGTTCGCCAAAAATCTTGCCGTCGCCCAATTGCGCAATCGCCGGCCCCCCTTCATCCAGAAGAATGCTCACTTTTCCCCGCAGCACCACAAACGCCTCATCCCCCTGCTCCCCTTTCGCAAACACCTGGTCGCCAGGCCGGTAAAGCTTTTGCACGAAAAGCCGCGCCATCTTCCGCAACTCGCCGTCCCCCAGCCCCGCGAACATCGATAACGGACGCAACAGGTTGATGATTGCCAGCCCCATCTTCTGGTCTTGAAAATTCCGGTCGATGATTTCCACTGTGCTCCGGGCATGGGCGGTGAAATCCCCGTTTTCCAGCGAATACGAAACATTCAGCTTGACCATTTTAATCACGTCGCAAAACCGCCCATTGCGACAGTAAAAGGCGGGCAGATACGCCACGGGAACAAATCCAAGCTGTTCCGCGCTCTTGAGCAACCGGGGCGCCGTTGCCAGAATATCAATCTCCGTGTAAACCGCCCCAAATTGTTGCTGCACGGTCCTGACAGCGTGCGCCAGCACCGCCCCGATCGAAAGATCGTCCACGCAAAAAGCCTCCGTCACACGAGCGCAACGGTCTTGTTCGTCAAAATAATACGTCAACCCCACGATCACCTTCCCGTCCCGCTCCCCAAGAAACGCCCTGCGGGAATACGCCGCCCGCACACGCAATAGGCCATAGCCGTAATGAAACCGGCCCGAAACCTCCACCGGCGGATTCGTCTTTTCCGCCAGGGACCGCCGCAAGCCGAACTCCTCCACCGTCGCATCCTCGACCTTCAAATCGCATTGCAACGGATACCCGCTGGCGCCGTCCCGCACCACCATCCCGTTCCGAATCTCTAATTTCTCCAGCGTCGCCATTCCCAATTCACTCACCATCGGCAGCGATTCCGAGAGGGAGTTGCGCGTGACCAGCACCGATTTCGCGCCCCGCACATAAAAAAGTATCCCCACCCGCTGTTGCAGCATGTGCTTGAGCGGTTGGAAACCGACGCATACATACCCGAGATTCTCGAAAAGGGCTTCCTGTGCTTTGTCCGTCCCAGAGACCCGAACAATCGCCATTTCCCCGCGTTGCGCCGTCATTTCCGTAACGGACTGCATCAGACTTTCCGCAGCCCCGTTGGCCACGCTTTCGGGGCGGATCAGATTGCGGCCGAGATTGGCGACCGGGTTGCCATCGGGGCCGTCGGGTTTGAGGAAAGAAATGGAGGCTTGCAATTTGCCTCCCAACTCGACGACCCACGTTTCCGGGCCGGTTGAGGGATTCAATTCCTGAGCGATCCAACCAAGGTCATAGACCTCTTTTGAGGGATAATCATCTCCGACAGTTGCCCGGAGCAAATCCAACCATAGCGGGGCATCCGCGGCGGAAGCGGGCCTAATGGAGATCCCATTCACTTAACTATTTCTGCGGTTCTCAATTGAATTGTCGCGTTTGACCCCGACAAACCCCGATTATGCCCGCCCCCTGAGTGATTTCAAGGTATAAAACCAGTCGCGCCAGCCGTAATTGTGAGGAAATGTGGGGGGAAAAGAGGTTTTTCGGCAGTTTTCGGCTTAGGACTCTCGCTTTTTTCAAATATTGACCGATAATTGAGAAGCCTTGCGGCGGAATCCGCCTCATGGTAGTGTTTACAGCATATCGTCACATGCCAGATCAAAAACGACCCAACGAACCGGATAAAAACGACAAGCGGAATGGCGAGCTTCGCCTCCCCCCGCGCACCTTCCTCATTTGGATCGGCATCATCGCCGTCGTTAGCATCCTGATGTTTATCAAAAGCGGCGCCGAAACGCCTCCCGAAGAAATGGATTCTTTCGGCGACCTTATGGCGAAGCTCACCAATAACCTGATCGTTCCTGGCACAGGACGCATTGTCTATGGTTTGCAATCGCCGGATATCAAACGCATTCAGGGCAAATACTACGCGACGACCAATGGCAAAAAGGCCGAGGTGCCTTTCAAACTCGAAACGCCCCTGACCGAAAAGAAGACCGACTTGCTGATCGACACCGGCCAGTTCAAGGCCGTTAACAACAGCAATTTGATGTTGAGCGTGTTTCTGAACACATTTTTGCCCTTCTTCCTGATCCTCGGCGCCCTTTACTTCTTTATTTTCAGGCAGATCAAAATGGCCGGCAAGGGCGCAATGAGTTTCGGCAAAAGCCGCGCCCGCATGATGAACAAGGAAAAGAACAAGATCACGTTCAAGGACGTTGCCGGTGTCGAGGAAGCCAAGGAGGAAGTTTCCGAATTGGTTGAATTTCTCAAAGACCCCAAGAAGTTTCAGAAATTGGGCGGCCGCATTCCAAAGGGCATCCTGATGGTCGGCGCCCCTGGCACGGGAAAAACGTTGCTTGCCAAAGCCATTGCCGGCGAAGCCGATGCCTCCTTTTTCAGCATCAGCGGCTCGGATTTCGTCGAAATGTTTGTCGGCGTCGGAGCCAGCCGCGTCCGCGATATGTTCGAGCAGGCGCGCAAAAACACTCCCTGCCTTATTTTTATCGACGAAATTGACGCTGTCGGACGAAGCCGCGGTCACGGCTGGGGCGGCGGCAATGACGAACGCGAACAGACGCTAAACGCGTTGTTGGTGGAGATGGACGGATTCGACACCCAGGACGGCATTATCATCATCGCCGCGACGAACCGGCCCGATGTGTTGGATCCCGCGTTGTTGCGGCCGGGTCGATTTGATCGGCAGATCATGGTCAGCCTGCCCGATGTGCGCGGGCGCGAAGCCATTTTGAAAGTCCACGCCCGAAACGTCAAACTGGACCCCTCGGCCAATCTCGCCGTCATCGCGCGCGGCACACCGGGCTATTCCGGCGCCGACTTGGCGAATCTTTTGAATGAAGCCGCGTTGCTGGCGGCGCGGATGAACAAGAAATCCATCGGGATGGTCGAGCTGGAGGAGGCGCGGATCAAAGTGCGGATGGGCCGCGAGCGCCGGAGCATGGCGATGTCCGACGAAAACAAAAAATTCACAGCCTGGCATGAAGCCGGCCATGCGCTCATCAATGTCCTGCTCGAACACACCCACCCGCTGCATAAAGTCACGATCATTCCGCGCGGCCAAAGTCTCGGTTCCACGATGTCCCTGCCGGAAGAGGACGTCCTCAACCATCGCCGCAAAGAAATGATGGATTTGCTCGCGGTCATGATGGCTGGGCGCATTGCCGAAGAGATTGTTGCCGGTGATATTTCAAGCGGCGCGGCCGGGGATATTCAGCAGGCGACTTCCATTGCGAGGGCGATGGTTTGCCAGTGGGGGATGAGCGACAAGCTCGGCATGGTCCAATACGGCAATGACCACGACCAGCTTTTCATGGGACGCGACATGGTGCAACGCAAGGACTACAGCGAATTTACCGCGCAGGAAATCGACACTGAGGTCAAACGCATCATCAACGAATCCTATGATCGCTCGAAAAATCTGATCGAGATGAACCGGGACAAGTTGGAAATTATCGCCAACGCGCTCTTGGAATACGAAACCCTCGATGGCACGCAAGTCGCCGAGATTGTGAAGACGGGAACCTTCACGCCACCGCCGCCGGCTCCGAAAGTCGATCCGCCCGCCGGTGCCGTGGCCGCCACGACCTTGCCGGAGGCGCCAAAGCCAATTCCGCCAAAGTTGCCGGGATTTGGCTCGCCCGCCCCCGCGCCGGTTTAACTTGGTCCAACATCAGGCCGCTGATTGACAAGCCGGCAAATGATCATCGCTCCGTCCCTGCTGGCCGCGAACTTCGCGCGGCTGGGCACGGAGGCGCTTCGCGTCAACAAGTCGGGCGCCGACTGGCTGCACCTGGACATCATGGACGGTCATTTCGTGCCCAATATTTCCTTCGGCCCCACTGTGGTGAAGACATTGCGGCCCGTGAGCCGGCTGACCTTCGACGTGCATTTGATGTGTTCGTATCCGGAAATCCTCCTGGAAGCTTTTGCCAAAGCCGGCGCCGACCGGATGACAATCCATGTAGAACTGGACGGCGAGGTGACGCCGCTGATTTGGAAGATTCGATCGCTCGGCAAGGAAGTGGGTCTGGCGATCAATCCCCCGACGGCAATGAAAAGTGTCGAGCCGTTTCTCGACCGGATCGATTCGTTGCTGGTAATGACGGTCAATCCCGGTTTTGGCGG
>DATAUD010000090.1:0-3321 GCA_036268455.1 Verrucomicrobiia bacterium | reverse complement strand
AGATGGCGTTGAGCAATTCCCGATAGCTGTGCTTGCGGGGTCGCCCTGTCGTGCAAGGAGCAGGAAAACAGTAGTTGATGAGTTGCCATTCGGCGTCCGTCAGATCAGAAGTGTATCGCATCCCCAGCTTATAGGGGTACGCGCTGTAAAGTACAAGTTAACGTTAAAGTCGGGGTTTCCTGAGTTTTAAAACACGCTCTAAGACGTTTTCATGAATCGCCGGCAAGCATATAATATACTTTGGCTGTTGCTCGGTACTTTCCTAGTAGTCGCAACTTTTCGACTCGGCATAGTTGCCGTGCGGAGGGGGGCCATAGACCTTTCACCGAAACCTAATCCGGTCATTGCTGCGCAAAGCGGTGATCTGCAAAAGCTGATTAGCTTAGAAAGCAACGGGATGAGCTTAAACTTTCAATATCCGCACATGTGGAACTGGACTCCATTAATTGCAGCAATTGAATCACGAAACACGAATGTCATCCAATACCTTCTGAAAAAGCATGTTGCTCTAAACCTTCGTGACCGAGATGGGCGAACAGCCCTAATATGGGCCATAAGAGAGCGCGATACAAACACCATAAAAGCCTTGGTGGTAAAAGGTGCGGATAGAGAAATTAAGGACAGCATGGGTGCTAGTGCGGCTGAGTACGCAGCTGCAATCTCTGATACTAATATTCGTTATGTCGCTACAAAATTGTTGAAGCGATAACGCTGTTGATCATAACCGCCATTCGTGTCAGTCCCGAATGGCGGTTATCATCGGTCCTCACTATTTGCACTTTTCGTTGTCCTCGATAGCCTGAGCATGTGGCGAGGATAGATCACAGTGCGATAATTCAAAGCGAAATTTCCGTAGCTGCTGGACGACATTACAGCCGCGTTGCAGGCGACCCCGACGTTGGACAATCTTTTGTGCGACGAGGAACTTTCCGAGAAAGTCATGGCAAACCAGGAGACCTTGCGCCGCGCCGTATGGCGAGCCAATGAATTAGGCGCCGTCGTGCCGTGCCTGGTGGCCGCGCTTGACTCCCTGGATTCTTCCAGAGACGCCTGGTTGCCCGTCAACCTGGTACAGGTTCCGCAAAAAGCCCCCGTCGTCCGTGGGTCCCATTTCGTTTAACTTGCCGCCGGACGCAAAAGACCCGCCAATGCGGACATCAACTGCCGGGCTGTGTACGGCTTCGGAAGGAAAACATCGGGACGCGCGCCGCCGAAGGCATCGGATTGCTCCTTTTCACTAAGGCCACTGGTGGCGACGATCTTCAGGTGCGGGGCTGACCAGCGGATGGCTCGAATCACCGCCGCGCCATCCATCACGGGCATCATCATATCGACAATCACCGCGGAAATTTCGGTTTTGTTCCGTTCCAAAAGTGACAGCGCCTCGGCGCCGTTTTCGGCTGTCAATACCCGGTAGTCCAGGCTTTCCAGGATCAGTTTGCACATCTCGCGAATGGCCACTTCGTCATCCACCAGCAAAATCAATTCCTGCCTGCCCGGTGCGACGGGCGGCGCCGCTGCGGGGACATCGGCCTTGCGCTGAACGAGTTTGGCGGGAAAATAAATGGAAAAGGTAGTGCCGCGCCCGGGATCGCTCTCCAAACCGAGCAATGCGCCATGACCTTGGAGAATGCGAACAGTGGTCGAAAGGCCCAGCCCGGTTCCTTTGCCCGGCTCTTTTGTGGTGAAGAACGGCTGGAATATTTTCTGTTGTAATTCGTTGGACATTCCGATGCCAGTGTCGGCAATCCGGATTTGCACGTAGTCTCCCGGCGAACCTGTCAAACCGGCGCAGGAAACCGGGTTTTTCAATTGAATGTTGCACGAGGAGAGAGTCAAGGTCCCGCCATCGGGCATCGCGTCCCGCGCGTTGACGCAAAGGTTTAGCAGCACTTGATGAAACTGCATGCCGTCGGCTTCAATCTCGAACAAGGCCGGATCGCACTCCGAGCGGATTCGGATGGATTTGGGAAACGTCTCATCCAGGATTTTGACCGTTTCCTGGATGAACTGATTGGGCTGAAGTTGCGTGCGCTCTCCCACAGACCCGCGGGCAAACGTCAAAATTTGTTTAACAATGCCGGCTCCGCGCACGACGCTGGCTTCCATCGCGTCGAGGATTTTGAACGTGGCCGGGTCGCTTATCTGCTCTTTCAAAAACGGCACACCCACAAGTATGGGCGCAAGGACATTGTTCAGGTCATGGGCGACGCCGCTGGCCAGCGCGCCGACGCTCTCCAATCTCTGGACTCGCAACACGTGGGCTTCGAGCTTTTTCTGTTCCTCTTCCTGAATGATTTCGACGGCTTCTTTGCGTTCGCTGACCTCCATCATCGCTCCCACCATCCGGATGGGGCGCCCCACAGCGTCGCGCACTACGTAACCTCGATTGAAGACATAGGCAACCGTGCCATCGCTTCGAAGCAAAGGATATTCGTCCGACCAAAATTGCTCCTGGCCCACAAGGACATCCTGGACTCCTTTAAGAACCCGTTCGATGTGGTCGGGATGCGCGTGATCCAACCACGGCCGCTCGCCGGGTTGTGCCGTTTCGGCATAACCGAAACGCCGGATGCCCTCGCTTTGCGCGCACGTCCCGATCTCGATGTTCCAATCCCAGATGACATCGTTGCCCGCGCGCGAGATCAGGCGGAGCCGTTCTTCGCTTTCCCGGAGTGTTTCGGTGTAGCGGCGATTCTCGCGTGTTTGCTCGGCTTCGCGAAGCGCGCGCTGAATGGCGAGCTTCAATCGTTGAGGACGATCCTTAAGGACATAGTCCGTCGCGCCATGTTTGATGGTCTCAATGGCCGCCTCTTCCCCGAGGCTTCCCGTGATGAAAACAAACGGCACGTCCGGACAATGTTCTTTGGCCAGGTGGAGCGCCTCCATTCCATCGAACGCCGGGAGGGATTTGTCGGACAGAATAATATCGAACTCATGGTTTTGGAGGGCCTGGGTGAATTCCGCGCGATTGGCGGCGTTGGTAATGGCCATGACAAAGCCATCTTTCTCCAGAAGAGCGTGAATGAGTTCACGGTCCTGGCGGCTGTCTTCCAAGTGCAAAACCCGCAAGGTTTGGTTTGGAATTGTTGTCGTCCTGTTCATAGATCGCCGGTGCCCCGAATTGAACCGCATTGTACAGGCGCGACTTGAGAAAATCAATCCCCAAGTCGTATAAGCGGTAATGCCTCAGTGACGGCGGGAAAACGGCCCATGAGTTTTCATTTTTTTATTGCCGTATGTATGTATTATACAATATATACATGCCATGAAGCGTCCAAAAACTCCCGATTCCGCTCTCCACCGGAATTTTCTCCGCCA
>DATAUD010000089.1:0-10191 GCA_036268455.1 Verrucomicrobiia bacterium | reverse complement strand
CGCAAGCGGAGCTTTACTTCGCGGGCGGCGATTCCGGCACGGATTCCGGGTTATAATCTTCATATCCAAACCCACTTGTTTCCCGCTCAGATGTCGTCTTTCTGGAAACAGATTTCCTTCATCCACACTGAAGACTTCGGCAAAGCACTCAATCTGTTTGTCCGTCACGATACAGCGTCGCGTTTCGATATTGGCTAGGATGTCGCGTGTCATGTAACACCCCAATAATTGCATTTTGCCGACCAGCTCGTCCTGCGTCCAACCTCGCTGGTAGCGAAACTTTGCGATATTTTGGCCAATAACATTATCGTCTCGGTGCATAAGCACCTCCGAGAATCGTTAACAGGGTTAGCGTGAATGGGCGATCCGATGACCAGGAGAATCGAACCCCGGCCATTGGCGTATGTCGGTTTAGGGTTACGCGTCTGACGGTTCCTCGAAGGGGCGCGGGTTAAATTCGGGGCCGCTTCTTGGCACATTAACCAAAAGGAGAACCGTCACTTGAATTTCATCTACTGGACATTGGCGGCGGTGCGCAAATACCCAGGAAGTGACCCCAGGACTTGGAAAGGCGGATTTGGCGAAAAGGTAAGCTCTACCTTCGCGGATTAACGAATCCCAGGAACTGATCGCTTTAACGACATAAACCATCGAGTGTTGCATACCAATCCATCAAAGTTTTTGGTTCAATGCTCAATCGTCCTAACGAAAAAGTAAGCAAGTTTCATGCTTGAGGCACAAGCTATCGCCAAAGTGCAGACGAAAAGTGACTTTCGCCAACGGAAGCCTTCATGTCCCGACTCAGCCAAGAGTTAGATGGGTGACCGAGCCGGGATGTTCCCAGGCAATCTACGTCGTAACGGCCTCTCCTCTCGTCTGTTGCTGGCCTTGGACGCGGGCGACGGCGCGGCGCGCGGTGCGCCCGATCTGGGCTATGACGCCCTCCTTTTGGTCTTCCGGCAGGTCCTTGACGAGAAGGTCGTAGGCCCGTTTCATTTCCGGATTGCGATTGATCTGCTTCAAGACACCTTCCCGGATTCGTTGTTGACGATCCAGTTCACGAACCTCGTTCAGCACTACCGTGCGTTCGAGCCGATCACGGGGCATGGCCTGCACATAGCTCCAGTACTTTGGATTGTCTCTAATGTAGGCATCGATTTTGGCGTCCACTTCCGGATTGCTACGAAAAGTGGGCTGGTCTGCGGGGCCGGCATTGCCGGTGGCGCTTGGAGGCGCGGGTGTTTTAGGTTTCGTCATAACGACCTTTTTGTTTGTTTTAGTTTCGCGGCATCTGCCGTGTTCGTCGCCACGAGGCGGTCAATCCGTTGTCGTGGCGGCAAAATGTTTCAAGGGTTCAACGGATCAGTCGGTTCGTTGGCGTTCGTTGAGGGTGAAAATGGCGCTTGCTGTCTTTGGGCTGATTCAAGCGCGTCGAGGCGTTGCCGCATCGTGTTTACTGATGCCCGCAGAAGCAAAGTTTCCTGCATGTTGGTTCTGGTCTGCTGCAAGGCGGTTTGGAATTGCGCAAGAGCCGCCGAAAGGGTTTTGGCCTGTATCATGATTTCGGTGGTGGCGGTTTTTTGTGAGTTGACCTCGGCAAGAATGGCATCGTTGACCGGGGCTGCGGCGAAAGCCACATCGCGCGTTGGCATTGCGGAGGGATCGACGACTGTCCGACCGGGATGAAAATTCCAACGCGTGTTATCCTCGACGCGATAGACCACATGCTCCTCGTGCATAATTGAGTCGTCGTTCGGGTCGGCGTAGCGTCCGATGTGGTAAGCGTGAACGATTTCCGAGTATCGAATACCGTCGGCGCTCGTTGTGGCCGGTTGCTGTGGGCGCAAGACCAACTTGGGCGTCGAGGAACACGCGGTGAGAAACAACAGTGGAATGAGATAATGCGCTTTCATGGTCGTGATTTGATTTTGGGTTGTTCATCGGTTTCCTGGGTGACGGGGAGACCGATGCCGCCGAGCGACGCATCGGCAGCATCAATCGTTTGCAGAACGTAAAGATAAAATTGTTTTCCACTCGGCACGCGGACGTAAAAACCGTTTTTTTGAATCGAATCGTAAATTTGCTGTGAGTAGGTTTGCAGAATCGCCTGCGCGCCCGCAAAAGGCGCATTGTTGAGCGTCGGGCTGTTTATGGGGCCGAAGACGGTTTCTTGCTTTTCGGTCAATGCGCTGGCTGCGCCGGATAGGAACGTGGCCGCAAAAAGTTTGATGTCGGCCAAGTTATCGGACTTGATGACTTCGCCGCGCAGACCGGCGCTGCCGTCGGTGATGGCCCAACCGGTTTGGTTGGTATTGTTTTCAAACTCTCGGTCAAGAGCGATAGCCTTTAGTTGCATTTCGAGGCCGTTCTGCCAGATTAGTGTCCACGAGTTGCCACTGGCGATGCGTTCCCGTTGATGGTCTGTTTGCGCGGTCCCGTGAATCTCAGTGCCGGCCGGTATGACCAGTCTGCCTCCGAAATAAACATTCTCGGTGATGAGACCGATGATCGGTGTTTGAATGGAGGACGAATCGACTGTGACGATGGTTTCACAGGGAATCAGGCGTCCGAACGGCGCAAACACGGCACTCAACTTTTTGGCTGGCGGGATGCCTGCCGAACTATCGGCAAAAAGACTGATTGGCGAGAGCGTTGGAACTTGATTCACAGGGACGACCGGAAGCTGCGACGGCCTTGTAACGCCAGAAGGCCCTGGTGATGCGGATAAAGGGGAGGAGGATGATGCCGTCGTCGATTCCGACTTGGGTGCAGGCGGATTATAAGCCTGCATCGGACGGGTGACAGACTGTACTACCTGGGGCTTATCCGTGACGTTGGTTGCGAGGGTCGTAACACTGACCACATTATTGACGGCTGCATGATGCTTGCGGACGACGCTCAGAATCGTCATCGCGCCAGCGAACAGAGCGGCAAAGATGACGAGCTTGCCGGTCTTGGTCTTGAAGAAATTGAGAAAATCGCGCGGTTTCATGGGTGTGCTATGGGTGGTTGTGCGGCTGGCGCGGTCGGGGAGTTGGTGATGCTGATCGCGGGCGGCGGCGGCGAAAGGCGGGTCAACAAAACGGTGAAAGCATTTTTCAACGACAATTCGTTGCGTCCGCCGTTCGGTGTGCCCGTGACGGCGAAATACACGATGCTACGGCCTATGGGCGGCACCGTGCCGTCAGCGTCGCTGATGGATTGGGGATAGAGCCGGTTGCCGGCGCGCAACACTAAACTATCCGGCTGATAAATCAGAGGGACGGCAGTCTTATTGGTGATCGTAAGTCGAAAAACCAACGTGTCCTCGGCGTTGAAACGAAACGATTCTTCGACCTGGATTTCGTAGTCATTGCAATCGCTGACCATCGGCTTGCCGTCGTAGGTGGTGAAGTCCACGTTGGCGACGCTTTCGGGCTGTTGTTTTTTGAGCAATGGAAACGCTTTGGCTTTGTCAAGCAATGCCAACAATTTTAGCGGACTGACCGCCGGCGCATGACCGACACCTTCCTCCTCCGGCGTCGGCATGGCTGCCATGATGAGCGACAACAGGGGTTGGCCGCTTTCGGTCAGTTCAAAAACGTAGGTATGCTCATTCCAGCGGATGTTGAGATTGGCGGAAGCCTTGGGAAAGAGGGCGCGAACCGAAAGAAATGAGGACCCCTTGGTATGGGCGAGTTGAAACAACCCCGGAGTTTTCCCGTCCACCGTCACGCCTGCGCCGTCAATGGCGGTGATGGCGCTCGGAAAACTGACCGTTGTCACGCGGTTTGTCGCGACGGGGACAACAACCAATACGTTTTCATCCAAGTAATCCTTCGCGATTTCCCTGGCCGATTGAGCCAATGCAACATTGGCGACGAGCAATAATAGACTAACGATTGATTTCATATCTGAAGTCGCCCACGGCGGTGGGGAAGCGTCCGTTCAAGGCCATGTTGGGGTTGCGAACAAGGCGCAGCCGGAGCGTGAAGGGAAACGCTTCTGCAAACGCCTTATCCTGGAAAATACCATTGCGAATGATCTGACCAGTCACAGCGGCCAGCACCTCGTTGTCGCGGGTCGCCAGGATGTCGATTCGCGCCATCTCGGCTTTCTGATGCAACTGCTTGGCGCGAAACTCGACGGACTCTTTGATGCGTTCATCTTGCGCTTTGCTCAGAGCTGGCTTGAGGAACAGCAACTTGAGCAGATCGGGATTGTCGAAGTCCTTGGGATTGCGTTCGAGGAAGGCCATCGCCGCAAGCTCAGCCTGCTGGATGTGCAAATCTTTGGCCTCCGAAAACTGGAGCAACGGACTCAAATAGTACGTGCCTGCTGGGTCGATAATTACGACGCGTTCGCGTTGTTTGAATTGTGAGACGATGTGGTAGCGGTCAATGGCCGAGAGCAACAACACCGCAACGGTGAAGAAAAACCAGAACCACGGCAATCGGTCGCGCTGAACCATGAGACGGGTCAAATCGAAACGACGCGGCATCATCTTGGAGGCGTTTGCGCTCTTGGATTCCGTGATGCGTAAAGAGGGAAAGTCCATAGGTCAGTAATAATTAGGCTTGGATTTCGCGATAAGGTCGCGGACGGCTCTGTCCCCAGTAATGTCGTCACTTGGCCGACGACGCCCTGAGCGCGGCGGGAGACCGCCGCCCGCAATGATGATCGTGCCCGCGCTGCCCATGTTTGCAGCGGAGGACATGGTGCTTAACGCCGCGGCCATGCCCGCCGCGCCTGCTGTTACGACTGGTATGCCGACGGCGGAGGCGGTGGCGGCAGCGCCCGCAGTGGTCGCGGCAGTTTGAAGAAAACTGCTGACTCCACCTGCGAGCAACTGACCTCCTGGCTGGATGCCGTGAGCGATGACGTTTTGAATGATGGCTGGCGCGGCAATCGTGCTGAAAATGATCCAGAATCCGACCGCAGCAACCCCAATGGTCTTTTGCAAATCCGTTAGAGTTGAAGTTGGGTCAATAAACTGAAAACTCGGGTCCGTCATAAAATCCAGGATACCTTGGGTGATGAGCGCGGCGAGCGCCCAGCCCAACGGCCAGAGCAGCACGCCCAGAAGATTCATCAGGTAGCGGTTGCCTGTGTGCCTCAAGGCCGGAATAGCCATGAAACCGATGAGCAAAGGAGAAAGGGCGTAGCCGAGATTTAAGATGGTCGTCTGAAAGATATAAGCCCAGAACATCATGAACGAAGCCACATGGCCGATGAGCAAGAGGACAGCGGAGATGATGAGGTCGGTCGTAAAGCTGTTAAGTTGCGACATGACGCTCCACCACGATGATTGGGTGTTGGGGTCGCGTTTAATGATAAGCAAGTGATTGAACTGCTGATAGACGTTGGCCGGGTCAACGCCGAGGCCTGATAGGATCGAAGTTTGCAGAAGATTTTGCAGGGTGTTGCCCCAGCCGGGCAAAAAAACGAGCAAACAGGTGAGCGTGAGCAAGCGGAAGAGCAAATTCAGAATGGATTTGTGCGAAGAATGCTGTTTGACCGTGACGATGACGCCGACGATGAACAATGCGAAGGCCACGCTCTGCAGCAGCGTGTGCAGATTGCCACACATGCTGAGGAAGTTGGGAAAGATGCTGTCGAACGTGGCCATAATAATTTCGGATTTTGAGGTTCAGGTTGTTGACTACGGCGATGGGAAGGTCGTTGGCGCGGTAAGCAACTGGAACTTTGCCGTGTAGTTGCTGACGGCCTCTTCGAATTCGGCGTTCTGCTGTTCGGTCAACGCCTGAATTTGCTTCTGCTGATCGCTCCGGTTCTGAATGTCCTGAACCATTGCGGAAGAAGCCGCCTGATTGACCTCGTCATCCGTGCTGGCCAAATCGGAGTTCAGACTGGTCAGGGTCGCGTGCAGCTTCTGGACTTGGGCATCGGTTGTGGCCGTCTGAAGCTGCTGCGTGGTTTCGGCGATATTGGTCTTGATGGTTGCCCTTCGTTGGGCCGCGTTATCGGCTACTGAGACATAGTTGCTTGCGGTATTGATTATCGCCGAAAACCGTTGGTATTGGTTGGTGGGTCGTTGGACGGTCTGCCCTCCGGGTGTCTGGAAGCTGCCGCCGACGGTGGCGTAGATGCCGTTGTTATTGTAGGTCAAGGCGATGTTGCCGTTGGCATTGGACACCAGATTTTCGAGGTTTTGTCCTGGCTCGGGGCTTTGCAAATCAGAATTCAAAGCGGGAACCATTGACAGCGCCACCTGAGACGGATTGCCGAATACAGCTTCATACTTCTCGAACTCGTTCAACTGGCTGGTGAGCGTGTTGATTTGCTGCACCTGGTTGTCAATCATGGTGACGTATTTGGCGATGCTTTGGGCTTCGTCCAGAATTTGTTGGACGTTCATCGTCGGGTCGTAAACGATCCATTGCGCGCGCGCTGAAAAAGCCAGCGGCAGGCCGATGAAGATTGCTACGATTAGCTTTTTCATACTTATCCTTTCGTTGAGGTATTTGTTTTATTGTTCGATGCGGAGAAATTGAGTTGTTGGTTTGAAAATTACGCCGTCGATGGTTTGCTCCGGCAGATGCACTTCATACAGCCGGACCCGGCCTTCGTCGCCCGCCTTGGCCCGCTGCATGGAAACGTAGAGCCAGTATTGTTGTTTGACGGCGTCGCTCCGGCCCTTGTCGTAGCCGGTCTGATAGGACTGCTCGTTTAGTTCGCTGTTGGCGTAGTGAAGTCCTTCGCCCACCAGCACACCCCCGGCCGCGCCTCCGACAATGGCCAGGGGATTGCCTTTGGACAGAACTCCGCCGATGGCCGCGCCGCCCGCTCCCAACCCCACATCCGTTGCGGTGCGGGTGACGGCGGCGCAGCCTGTGAACAGGCATACAACACAGGCAAGAGGAATAAATCGAAGCAAGGTTCTCATAGGTATTTATTTTTGTTTATCTGGGTGATTGCGAGTGAGTGATGATGCCCTCCACAATGTTAGGGCTTTGGCGGAGTTCGCGGGCACGCTTGTCGAAATGTTCGCCACTGGAGGAACTGCAATAGAGCATCTCAGGCGACGCAACATTGTGGACCGTGCCGCACAAGTTGCGGGTGGAGTCCGTGTGCAGATAGGTGAACGGTGAATACTTCTGGCCCGCCTGATGGTCAGGCAGCGGGTAATTCATGATGGCGTGCTGCGTCACGTCAGGCAGGGCAATGTCTTTGCCCATGTCGTCCAGATCCGCGCGATCGTTCTGGCGCATGATGAAAAACTGGCGTGAGTTGCCGAAAACGGCGGAACGAATCCGGGACTGTTTGAACCGAGCATACTGCTGGACGATGGAGATGTTCCAGCAATTGAATTTGCGCAGTTGGGCGTAGGATTCCTGGACGATTTCCTGCCCGCCGGGAATGTCGAGGAAGCGGGCGACTTCCTCATAGATGTTCCTTTTCCGAACCGCGCGCGGCAACGTCATAATGTGCTTGCGCGCATGATTGGTGATGAGGAAACCGGCGGCGGCTTTCAATTCCTTGGCTGACTCCGGGATGTAGCCTAACTCGAAGTGGGCGATTTTACCTGTGAGGGAGAGATTGCTCGTGCCGTCGAAGAGGCAGCCATAGTTGCCATCGCGACACCACGGCAGAATTAGCGTGGCAATTTCCATGATTTGATCACGCTCCGCGCCAATGGGATCGAGCATCATCAATTCTTGAAGCATTCGGTGCGTCGGGAATTCGTCAGGGGTAAAGTAAGCAAAGGCGAGATTGCGGACTTCCTTGCTCGTCCGGGGGTCTTTCAGGAATTTCAACACCTCCGCCTCGGAGAATTTATCCAAGTAGGCCTGGCCCCATTCGTTCCACCGGTCGCCCCGCGCCGCAGGCGCATTGGGTCCAGGCTCCGGCTGGTTCGCCTGGTCGCGGAAGTCCGCAAAGGTTTCGAGGGTCGTTGCGCCGGGCGGCATTTTTTCGACCCGAAAATTCTGCAACGCCATTGCGTGCCGGGTGATGTTGAGCAACTGGTCGTGCCGCTTCTTCTGCCAGTCCTGAAACGCATCCTCATAAAGCAAATTTAGATATTTGGCGATCTGCGCCTGGCGGAGCATCTGTTTGTCCTCCTGCGAGCTCGTGCCAATCATCCGGGCGACGAGAGCAGTCGCTGCCGACAAGTGGTCAGGCGTAAGCGGCAGTCCCTTTGTGTCGAGATAATTGATGGTCAGGTCGCCGTCAGGATGAATGATGATGGGTCGCGCACCGGGTTCGACTGTGGCGGTGTAGATGCCATAGGAGAGTCCTTCTTCAATGATAACAGTGTAACCAAAATAGCCTTCGGTCTGAGAAAGCAGGTCGCAAACGGTGACTGATTTGCCGGCGCCGGACATGCCCAACAGAACAGCGTGTTGTGGGGATTTGTTGTCCAATGAACCGGAGAAAGTCTCGATGCCGACGAGGTTGTCATGCGGTCCATCGTAAATCGCTTCTGCCGTGGCCAAGTGGCCGGTGAACGTGCTAGAAACCGGCAGCATATCCGCGAGGAAGCGGTGCTCTGCGTAGAGTTTACGATGCTCGTAACGTCCCCATGTCCATCCTGGCCAGGTTTGGAAGAAAAGACTCTTTGATGTGCTCGGCAGGTTGCTCTCAAAATATTGCGCCGAGTTCATCGAGTTGATGGCATTCTTGACTGCGCCAGCCTTCGCATTGAGACCGTCGCGGGATTTGTCCCATACGCGGATGGTGAACATGGCATGGAACGGAATGGTTCGGCCCTGCATCAGCGCGTGGATTTTCTTCTGCTTCTTTTCCATGACGGTGAGGAGCGAGATTTTCTTTTCGCTGGCATAATCACCTGCAATGCGGTCGTGCTCTTTTTCCTCCTTGTTGATCTCGCGGGAAATTGGCAGGGGATCAACGTTGACGGTGACGGTGTAATCGAGCAACCGCAGGTTGGTGAGTCGCTGGATGATGCCGGGGTACGTCGTGCGCGGCCAGCGCGTCAGTACAATGACGCTGTGATAATGGCTGTCCAAGAAAAAGCCGAAGTCGGATTGGCCATTGCCTTCGCTGTGCCAGCAATTTTCCTGAATCGAAAGCTCGGGTTCAAAACCGTCCACGGGGTCGTACTCGAAGCGGTCGTTGAGCGACGGATTAAGAAACCGTTTGTAATGCCGGAAATGGTCCGCATCCATCATCGGCAGGATACGCGCGCCGCCGGACCCGAAAATTTCCAGCAGCAACCGATGAACGTGGTCGAACTCAGTTTCGAGTTGATCGAGCAGTATGTTGTAGTAATCCCGCCTGGCGCTGGACGATTGGAATGTAGCCGGCACGTTTTCCAGTGAACGTGAGATGTAGATGATGACACGCTGACGGCGGAGCTTGCGCTCGGACATGGCCTGCCAGTAGCGGGCGAAGCGTTCGTTGCGGGAACGTTTGGTCCAGATATTGGAAAACTTCTCCGTTTCAACCTTATAGCGCAGCAATTCCGCTTTGTAATCAGAGTCGCAATAGTATTGCACCTGCAGCCGCTGATTCTCGTGCAGCGAGGCTAGCAATAGGCAGAGTTGATCCTGAAAGTCGTTGAGATCGGCAATCTGGCTGTTGGTGAGGTCCGGCGCTTCAAAGACAAAGCCCTTTGCCACGTAACCACCGCGCCGGAGCAGATTGAAAACAATCAGATTGCGGACAAAAAAACCGTTGGGAGCGCGTTCAAACATAGTTCAGACACGAATGGAGGTTGAAGTTTGAGCAGCAGACTTTTGGTTGACGTTGAAGTTCTCCGCCAATGGGTGTTTGAATGACAGGAATGTGTAAACTTCGGGAGCAAAGCCGCCTTTGGAAAACCAATGTTCAAAACAATCGCGGTCGTAGCCGGGCGGTTTGCCGTGGCGAAATCCAAAGATGTAGGCGAGGCAAAGGCCAAGCGGCGCCAGTGCGGCGAGAAAAGCCGTCAGCAACGACGTGTTGATCATTACCAATAGGACGAAGAAGACAATGATGGCCGCGCCGACGCCGCCCACGAGCCACCAGAACAAGCCGCCTTCGAGACCCCAGGTGCGGCCTTTGGAATCGGACGCTGCGTTGGTATCGGTGAAGCGTAGTTCTGTTTTCATGGTGGCTCGCGGCGGGTGATGGCGGGATGCTGGGCGGGAATCAACTGAAAGACCCAACGCCTACAGTGCTGCTGGAATCCAGACCAAAAATCTTGTAGAAGGCATAGACCACGGCGGGGGCGGCTGCGATGATGGC
>DATAUD010000088.1:0-50430 GCA_036268455.1 Verrucomicrobiia bacterium | reverse complement strand
GCGGCGGGACGGCCGCAAACAACCTTGGCCTTGGCCTGGGCATCTCCAACTACGTTTACACCGTCTTCACCGACGACACCAACCTGACCACCACCCCGGTGAAGTTCACCCCCACATTCGCATCCAGCAACGCCGTCACCGCCGACACCGTCATCGCCTCCAACAGTTTTGAAACAACTTCCGCCGGAATCTACACAAATGGACAGACAGTGGAAACCTACAGCTATGGCTCATCCCTCGAAAGCTGGATAGTCGCCACAAATGAAGTCGGAGTAATAACCGACGCGGCATTGGCGCGCAACGGCACCAACGTCCTGGCTTTGACCAGCGGCCGGATCACCAACACTTTTCCGACGGTCGCCGGCAACGATTACCAGCTAATATACTGGATTCGCGGTTGCGGCCTCACGAATTGGTGGCCGGGCGACGATAACACCGACGATATTATCAACACCAATGACGGCACGGCTGTAAATATGAGCTACGACGACGGCGAAGTGGCTCGGGCATTTACCTTCAATGCCGCCTCCGACAGCAGCCTGACGTTTGCGCCGAACGTTGGCAATTTCGGCACGAACGACTTCACCATAGATTTCTGGATCAAGACGACCGCCGAGGGCGCCGCTCCTGTGGCGCTTCTTGAAAAACGGCCCGGGTGTGATCACGATCTTAGTTTCTGGGGCATTCGTCTTAATAGCGCAAACGGCGTCCCAGGCCATTTGGTGACAGAACTCGACTCCGACAACGCCCAAGCTTACGTTTTATTGGAGGACAAGACGGTTGTAAACGACGGCAATTTCCATCACGTCGCCGTCACTCGGCATGGACTCGTCGGGGGAACTGAACTTTTGAATGTTTATGTGGATGGCAATCTTGACAGCTCCACGAATGCCCTTGGAATCGCGAACCTCACCAATACCGTCACCGTAAACGCCGGCACAAGCGTCTGCGAAGGGTCTGACGGCTCAACCGCTTACACCGGTGATTTGGATGAGTTGGACTTTTTCAACCGCGCGCTCTCTCCCGCTGAAGTCCACGCCATCTATGCGGCTGGCAGCGCCGGCAAATACAATACCAACTCGCTGCTGCCAAACTTCCAGGTGACCATTGACGGCTACTCGACCAACGTCGTTATTCTGACCAACTACGACGGCCCGTGGCGCCGGTGGACCAATAGCTTCACGGCGACCAATACCCAGGTCACCGTCGAACTGGCCGGGAATGACGTCGGAGTGCTCTTTGACGACGTTCAGTTTGTTGGACTTCCCCATACCAACTACAACAACTACTATCTGCCGGAAGAACCGCTGACCCCGTTCATCGGCGAGGACCCTCAAGGCTGCTGGACCCTTGATGTTTGGGACACGCGCACCGATTCATTATTAACCAACAACGGCGTGCTCCTAAGCTGGGATTTGCAAATGACAAGCTCCTCGACCAACGTCAACCTCATCGTTCTAACTAACCGCGTGCCCACTAACGGTCTGGTCGTCGCGGCCAATAGCATTTTGTATTTTGCCGTGGATGTTCCGCTGACGGCGAATTTCGCGACTAATATTTTGTCTAATGTCGTTTCCGGTAAGCTGAATCTTCTCTTTAATCAGACCGCGCTTCCCGCGGGCGGCATGCCGGGCGACGTCGAATTATTGTCCGGGATCGCTCCCGCGGGAAAAGCCACTCTTGCCGCCCAAGGGGCGCCCCCGCCGCTGGTGCCGGGCAAGCGCTATTACCTGGGAGTTCAAAACCCCGGTTCGAACGCCGCGACATTCAGCCTGGAAGTCGATTTCGACATCAGCGGCAGCAACACCAATATCTACGCCCTGTCCAACAACGCAGCCGTCACGACCAACAACATCGCGGCCACCGGGCCGGACTTCTATCTGTTTACCGTGCCCACCAACGCGACGATGGTGACGTTCCAGTTGCTTAACCCGGCCAACGCCGAATTGGACCTTTACGCCCGCTCCGGCCTGCCTGTGCCCGGCCCGTTTAATTTTGATTACCAGAGCAGGAACACTGGAACCAATGACCAGTTCATCGTTGTAACGACGAATTCCGAGCCGGTTCCCCTGCCAATCGTGACGACCAACACCATTGTGCCGATATCGCCGACGACCTGGTATTTGTCCGTCTATAATCCCGCCGGAGTGCCGAGCGCGGGTTATACCATAGTCGCCACTTATGTGACCAATGTTGCCACCAATGTGTCGGCAGCCGACGCCCTCGACCTGATCCCGCTCGCAAACACCAATGCCTATACGACCAACGCAGTGCCCGGATTCCCAACAAACTTCCTCTTTTCTTTCACCATCACCGGCAACCCACCTGGGGTACAATTCGTGGTCACGAACCTTTCCGGGTTTGGAAATGTCCAGTTGTTGGCGGACACCAATTTTCCAACGCCGGAACATTCGTATTCCGCCAGCTACAATACCGGGACAGGCCCGCAAGTGATTGCCTTTGGAACAAATGCCAATTTGCCTTCGTTAAATGGGACCTGGTATCTCGCGGTTCCCAACACCTCGAGCAACAATCCGGTGACCTACTCCATCACGGCTTCAACGCTTACGAACGCGACCGTGGTAAGCCAGCCGTTTTTTGTTGGCGCGAACGTTTCCGCCGCGGCCAATCAATTCAGTCTGACATGGGATGCCTCGCCGGGGCAGAGCTACACAGTGCAGGTTTCCTCCAATCTGACGACCTGGAGCACGGTCACGACGACCGTCGCGCAATCCAACACCGTCAGCTTTACGGATACGGTGCCGGTCAGCACTCAAACATCGCGCTTCTTCCGCCTCTCATCGCCGTAAGCCAGGAAGGAGGAGTTAGGCCGCGCTTTCGGGGGAAACGGTGCCTTCCTGAAGGCAATGCCGCATGGCGTGGAGCATCAGTTCGCTGGAGCTTTTGATGTTCAGCTTTTCCTTGATCCTCGCCCGGAAGGAGTTGATCGTCGCGACGGTCAGATTGAGTTCCTTGGCAATTTGCCGGGTGCCTTTGCCTTGTCCCAGCAGGCGGAAAACTTCCAATTCGCGGTCGCTTAAAGTCTCGATTGCCGAGGCCGGCTCGTTTTCCTTTCCGAGCATGAATTTGGAAAGCATCGCGCTGGACATTTTATCGGAGAGATACAAGCTGCCGGCGAGGACTTTGGAAATGGCCGTTTGCACGGTCTTGGCGGGCTCATGTTTCATCACGTAGCCCATTGCTTTGGCGCGCATGGCGCGTTCGGCGAAAAGCGACTCGTCGTGCATGGAAATCACCAGCACCGGCAATTCCTCGTACTGGGCTTTGATCGTTTTGATCAGGTCGATGCCGCTTGCGCCGCCCAGGGAAATGTCAACAATAACCAGGTCCGGCTTTTGCGCGGCAATCGCGGACATCGCCTCAGGCGCGCCCGACGCCTCGCCGCAGACGATCCACTCCGGATTGCGCTCGATCATCTGGCGCAATCCCTCCCGGAACAAGGGGTGATCGTCAACAATTAAAATCCGGCTTTTTTCCGGCGGTGGTTCGCTCATATGCAGACCGCGTTGTCGTGCGGCGCCTTGCCATTCCCATTTTCGACCGGCTCATTTCGCGAGACGGCGAAAAACAGGCACGTCAATTGGGTGCCTGAACCCGGGGCGCTTTGCAAGGTAAAATTGGCGCCGATGACTCGCGCGCGATATTCCATGATACGGATGCCCATGCCCGTGTGCGGCTTGCCGGCGGGGGAAAATCCCTTTCCGTCGTCCCGCACCGTCAAAGAATACCGGTCTCGCGCCGCTTCCAGCGTAATGAAAACGTTGCTGGCGCCGCCGTGTTTGCAGGCATTGGCCACCGCTTCCAGCACGATGTAATAAAGGTGAAGCGCAATTTCATTGTCCACCGTCGCCGGAGCTTCGACGCAGGAAAACTGGCAGTTGATTTTGAAAAGCTCGCTCGAATTGGCCGCCAATTCCTCAAGGGCCGAAACCAGTCCGTTCTCTTCCAATCGAACCGGAAAGAGACCGCGCGCGACGCCGCGCGTTTGCGTGATGGCGTTGTTGATGAGGCCGCTGATCCGCTCCGTCTGGGTCGATTCCGGCATTCCCTTTTCCTCAAGCTGATCGGCCAGCGACGCCGTCATCAACGCGATGCCCGCAAGCTGCTGGCAGACGCCGTCGTGTAAATCGTGCCCGATTCGGCGCTGCTCGCGATTGCTGATTTCCAGAATCTCCCGTTCCAGGCGTTTGCGTTCGGTGATGTCCCGGGCCGTCCCTTCGATTTCGACGATCTTTCCCGATTGCTCGATTAGCCGCGTGCTGATCTCCAGGCGGACGCGCTGGCCCGCGGAAGCCACAAAATCCCATTCGGCGGTTGGAGAGGCGGTGCCCTTCACGACTTCCTCCAGCCATTGCTGGGCGGCCGGACGCTCTTCGTCCGCAACAAAGTCAATAATATTTCTGGAAAGGACTTCGCCACGGCTTCGCTGCAACAAATTTTCACCGGCCTGGTTGATTGAAGTGATGCGGCCCGCCAAGTCGTGCGTGTAAACCATGTCGTTCGCGTTTTCGAAAAGATCCTCGTAACGTTCTTTGAGCGTGGCAACCATATCGAGCTTCTGGCGGATGATCTGCGTTTGCTCCTGCACGCGCCGCCGAAGCACCGCCACCCAGGCAAACGCGCCGAAGACAACGCCGGCCAGAATGCCAACTATCCAAAGCAGCTTTTGCAGATTCCACCAGGGCCCCGCTCGAAGCACGGTAACATCGCGCGACGACCGCATCACGATTCGAAACGACTTCGCCCGCCAATCGTCGCCCGCGTGCCAATCATTGCCCGTTTCAATGAGGCAGACACCCGTGACCGAAATGACACTCCCGTTGTGAACATAGGCAAAATCGACGCCCTTGGCGCGTTCCAGATAGGCATGGAAACTAAGCCCGCCGGATTCCAAAACCAGGTAGTCCTCCTCGGCGTTACGGCCGCGATCCAGAAGCGTCGCTTCGATTCGCACCAGGCGGCAATCAAAAGAGCCTTTCAAGGCCTGATCAGCGGTGATCTCGACGGGCCGCGGAGTTTCACCCGTGCCGATCTTGTGAAAATCAGAGTCCTGCAACATCGGCGTGTAATCGCCGCGCGCCGCGAACCCGACGACTTCCACACGATCTCCCACAAGAAGCCCTCCCGGCTGGACCGTTTGCACAAACAAACCGGAAGAATCATCCTGGATGTAAAGTTTGTTTTCGTTTTGACGATCAATGACCGTGCCGACGACTTTGACGCGATGGCCGTAAGTCCCTTGGGGAGAAAATTGCAACAGGCTCGCAATGGGACGGGCCGGAATCTCGTCGGCGGTGGCCGGAGGCGGCTTTTCGATGACGAGATCCTCGGCGCGCGGAACCAGCAAACGCGTATTAAAGAGCTGGCGCTGGCGGTTGAACCGTGTCAAACAAACACCACGGACTGTCACGCTGGCATCCACCAAATCAGTCGCCGGCACCCCCGGCAGCGTGCTCAGGAACGCCGTGATGCGATCGCCTCCCGTGGCGATATCCACGAGGTAATATTGAATCCGGGAATCCCACCGCACCGAGCGCACAATGCCATGAACACCGACATATTGGCTGTCCTCCTGGCCGCTGGAAAGTTGTTCGATGCCGACGGTTTTGGCTTCGGGAAAAGCGCCAATGCCAAGCTTCTGGATTTGCCGTGGCTCAATGATCGGAGCGTATTCCCCCTGGCTGGTTCGTCCGACGATATCGATCATGTCCCCCGCCCGCAGTTTATATTTCGTTGCCTGCGTGTCGGAGAAATAAAAATAGATTCCGCAAGTATCGTCCTGGACGAAACGGAGAAACTGCTTTTGATCAAAGAAAGTGACCAAGCCCCGGATGTGAAACGGATAATGGCGGGCGGCCTCTTCCGGCGGAAGGTTGCGGACCTCCGCGGCGCTCGTCAATGTCGGCAATGGATTCGGCGGGATGGCGGCAAGCGACGGGAGGGAAACCAGCCAAAAGCAAGCCAGCAGGACAGCGCCACGCGAGGGCGCTCGTTTTGCCTGCAAAACCTGGTTCACAAAGCTTATGTTAAGGGTTTTTCGGGGTTTTAGAAGGACAAAATCCTTTTTTGGTTTGACCCGGTTTGACTTGCCTTGACTGGAAATGAAATCCACGCCGAGAAATTTCCCGGCGTTTGTTTCCCGAACGTTATGGTCACTTGTCATGCCAAATGCGATTGAAGCACCGTGAGAAAATAAAAAAAATCCAACCGTTGGAGTTTCAGTCGATTTTTTGAAGGAATTTGAAAAAAGACTCCAATGGATGGAAATCTCAAAAGCAGCTTGTCACTCTCCACTCATGGAATTGCAGGGCGCCCAGGCGTTTGTAAGTGAGTCTTCACCTCCGCGCTGGCGCCTGGCTTTTCGACAGCGATGGAATTATCAGCCGCCATGATGAATAGCTGACTTTTTTCCGGGATAAGCCAAAACGGTTAACTTTTGTTTTTGGCTACCCACAGTCGAAGGGCCTCAAGTCCAACTGCGCTAAGCGTGCGACCTTGGGCGAGCTTTCCAATTTCTTGTTTCAGACTTTCTGGAACGAAAACCTCGATCTTGGACAGGGAGTTTTCCGCCATCCTTATTCGTTGTCGTCTCTTCCGATTCCGAGCGAGTTCTATGTTATTCAATGGGGAAAGTTTCGGTCTTCCTTGTGTTTTTTTTGTTTTTTGCGTCATTTCATCTTGCGTTATCGTGACATGTCACGTAAAGTGAGGTTTATGCGTAAAACTCTTTCTCGCTCTCATTCTCTGAACCGTGGTATCGTTTTCATACGTAACGAAAATATGATTGATAATGGCACATCGAGGCCACTCGGATCATTCGCGTTTGGCTTCCGGTCAAAAAGCATTGGAAGATCAATGATCCTCCATGCGGACTGTCTTCATTGGATGAAGCAAGTCCCCGAAAGCTCTTTGCACGCTATTGTAACAGACCCGCCCTACGGTGTAAAAGAGTACGACGCTGACCAACTTCAAAAGCGCGCAGAGGGGAAGGGAGGGGTGTGGCGAATTCCACCCGCGTTTGACGGACATCAGCGCGCCCCGCTGCCCCGTTTTACGGCCTTAGACAAGAAGGAGCGGCAGCGGATTTGTGAGTTCTTCACAGAATGGACAAGGCTGGTCGTGAACATCCTACGGCCGGGGGGCCACCTTTTCATCGCCACAAATAGTTTCATGTCGCAGCTTGTTTATGGCGCATTAATCGATGGAGGCCTCGAATTCAGAGGGGAAGTCATGCGACTGGTCCAGACGTTAAGGGGCGGGGACCGGCCAAAGAATGCCGAGCAAGAGTTCCCAAACGTATGCTCCATGCCAAGGGGTTGCTTTGAACCCTGGGGGCTGTTCCGGAAGGCTATGCCGCCGCGTATGACTGTAGCTGATTGCCTGCGGGAATTTCAAACTGGGGGATTAAGGCGCTTGCCGGATGGAAACCCTTTCAAGGATGTGATTCCTAGCGAGAGGACACCCCAACGAGAACGACGAATTGCGGATCATCCAAGCCTAAAACCCCAATCGTTCCTGAGGCATCTTGTGTATGTTTGCTTGCCTTTGGGAGAAGGCGTGTTGCTTGATCCATTCATGGGGTCCGGCTCAACTGTGGCTGCCGCAGAGCATCTGGGTTTGCGATGCGTCGGAATTGAACGAGATTCGCAGTTTTACCAAATGGCCGAGCATGCGATACCCAAACTCGCCGGGTTCGAGATTACGCCCTCCGAAAAGGAGGAAATCGTGGAGGGCCAACTTAGTCTCTTGGAAGAAGTCCCTCTGAATGGCGATAAATCCAGTTCGATTCCATCTTCTCGTATCCGCTACGGGTCACGCTAGCTGTAATGGTTCGGCGACTGGTTTCCGATCTGCCGGAAAACAACCAATCGCTTTTTGCAATCTTAGCTCCCACAACTTTGACAAATTGAAAAGGCCTCGGAGATTGCGGCTCATTGGTCTCTTTATCCAATTGCGACGTATTGCTGTCGAAAACAAATACCATAAGCCATGCGTTTTCCGCATTGTGCCCTTGCCATCCACGAAGATATCTCGAGGCTTTAATTTCGACCCCTTGGTTTCCGTGTTGCATCGCATTTCGGGGGAACTTGTCCTTTGGGAGCAAATCTGGATGGCCGTTATGATGGCGATTTTTCACGAGTGTTTCGCAGAAGCGAGGAATAGTGGCGCTCATAAACTCCCCCACAAGGCTGCTGAAGTTTGCAGCCATCATAAATGACTCGAGGCGATGGATGCTTTTGGTTCCAAGCTGGCCGTTAATAAAGCCCAAGAAGGCCAGGAATTCTTCCATGGCCTGCTTAATATGATTGGTAGTGAGTCCGTATGGAAGAAGAGCCTTTGGATTAAAAGCGTTTGGAAATATTGGTACGGGGGCGCAGGCTTCCGTTTCTGTAAAAGTCTTGATTAACTTGGCGATTGGTTTGGCCGGGGCTTTTTCTTTCGGCATAGCTTCGGCCTTTGTACAGCGCAGGCTATAAATTGACCATTTTTAAATTTGACTTGATGGCAGATCCAAAACCCTTGTTCCGCAATCACTAGTGTAGTCATACCAAGTGCGATTGAAGCACGGTGGAAAAATAAAAAAATCCAACGGTTGGAGTTTCAGGCGATTTTTTGAAGGAATTTGAAAAAAGACTCCAATGGATGGAAATTTTAAAAGCAGCTTCTCACTCTCACTCACGGAATTGCAACGCGGCCAGGCGCTCGTAAGCGCCGTCTTCAACGGCTCGCAGTTCGTCGTGGGTGCCGGATTCCACCACCCGTCCGCCGGCGATCACAACGATTCGATCCACATGCCGCACGGTGGCGAGCCGGTGAGCGATGATAAACGACGTGCGCCCTTGCATCAGGGTTTCCAGCGCTTCCTGAATCAGGCGTTCGCTCTCCGAATCGAGCGAGCTGGTGGCTTCATCCAGTATGAGGATGGCGGGATTCTTCAGGATCGCGCGCGCGATGGCGATGCGTTGGCGCTGTCCGCCGGAGAGTTTGATTCCGCGTTCGCCCACCAGCGTGGAGTAGCGCTCGGGAAAGGCCTGGATAAAATCGTGCGCGTTGGCCTGTCGCGCCGCCTGTTCGATTTCCTCCGCGCCGGCGCCTGGCTTTCCGTAGGCGATGTTTTCCGCGATGCTCCCGCCGAACAGCAACACCTCTTGTGGCACCATGGACATTTGCCCGCGAAGCTCGGCGAGCCGGTAGTCGCGCGCGTCCCGGCCATCAATCAAAAGGCGGCCGCTGGAGGGGTCATAGAGGCGAAGCAAAAGGGAGATGAGGGTGGATTTGCCCGCGCCGCTTGGGCCGACAAGCGCGATCCTCTGGCCGGAGGTTGCGGCGAGGTTGATTGCGTGAAGAACTTCAACCCCTTGCCGCGAAGGGTAGTTGAAGTGGACATTCTCAAACGCGATATCGCCGCGCAGCCGGGGCAGGGTGGAAAGCGGCGTGGGTCCCAGAAGAACCTCGACTTCACCCGTTTCCCGGAGGAGTTCTCGAACGCGCTGTGTGGCGCCGATGGCCTTTTGGAGCTGGCTGTATAATTCTGCGAATTGGCCCATCGCTCCAGCCACGAAGGTCGTATAGAGACCGAAACGGGTGAGTTGGCCAAAGGTGATTTGCCCGTGCTGCAGAAGTCGCGCCCCAGACCAGAGAACCAGCACGATGAAACTGAACAATGCAAAGACAATGAAGGAGATAAACACCGCGCGCAGCCTGGCGCCGCGCAACGTGGTGGTCAGGAATGAACCCAATCCCGTGTGGTAGCGATTGAGTTCATAACCTTCGTTGGAAAACGCTTTCACATTCAGAATGCCTTGCAGGGTTTCCTCGACGATCGTGGCCGTGTCTGCGAGGCGGTCCTGCGCTTCACGGGAAATCTTGCGCGTCTTGCGACCGAAAACCACGGCCGCCACGATGATGACGGGAAGGCTGGCGAGCATGATGCCGGTCAATTGAAGTGAAGTGGACGCCACCAGCGCGATTCCGCCGATCAGAATCGTGGATTGGCGGAGAAACTGGGGCAGGATGGTGATCAGGGTGTCCTCAATTTGAATCAAGTCGCTGGAAAGACGGCTGGTCAGTTCGCCCACGCGGCGTTGGGCGAAAAACGTCATGGGCAGCGAGATCAATCTCGCGTAGGTATCGCGGCGCAAGTCAACCAGGCTGCGTTGCCCCGCGGTGGCAAAAGAAAGGGCCTGGAAGAAGGAGAGGCTCGCTTGCACCGCCAGGATGCCCAGCAGCAGAAGCGCCGTTCGATCCGCGCCCGCCATGCTGCCGCTGCCTTTGGACGCGCGCAGGGCGGCGTCGATGATGCTGCCCGCCAAATAAGGGAACGACAGCATCAAAAGGCTGGAGACAAACAATGAGGCCAAAGCGGCGGTGAACCGGCCCCAATAAGGACGCAGATACCCGAACAATTCCAGCGCCTGATTGAGATTCTCGCGGCTCAGCTTCGCCTTCGGAAGCTCGATGCCTGCCTGGTCATTGCGTGAATAGCGCGCCATTCCGGGATTCTAAAAGAGAAACACGCCATCGCGAGCGCCAAATTCCTGACTCATCGCGTTCCCTCAAGCGCATCCAGCTTGAGCTTCCAGTCGGCCGCTTTGTCAGACATGCGCAAATGATCATAGACCGCCACCAGGCCTTCGACGGTTTCCTCTACGCGGGGTTTGGTATCGATGAAGAAGGCAGGTTTCAATTCCGTCAACCCCCCGTAAGCCGAAAGCAGCAGTGGCTCCGCTTCGGCGTATTTTTGCGCCGCAACCAGCGTGCATCCCAATGTGCTGCGGCAGTTGAACGTCCGCCAATCATTGGGGATCTGCCGGTCGCAGCAGGCTTGGCACCTCTTGGCGAACAATTCCGCTTCGTCCAGCTTTTGCTCCTCTTTAAGAATGACGGTCACTTCGTACAGCGTGTCGATCAAATTGAGGCCATCGCGTTGCGGCTTGAGCTTCTCTCGCAACGTCAAAGCTTGCCGGGACGCGTTCTCGGCTTCGGCCAGTTTCCCTTCGGCTTCGAACGCCCAGGCAAGCTCACAAAGAGCCTGCGCAAGATCGTCGGCATGTTCGCCGGCATGTTGCCTTGCCATGGCGACAGCCTCGGCCGCAATCTTTTCCGCCTCGGGCAGCGTCAACGGAATAGGTGGAACCTTCACCGGCAGCACAGCCGCCATTTATGCCAACGGCTACGTCGGCATCGGCATATCCGCTCCCGCCTATCCGCTGGAAGTGGTTGATTCCAAGAATCCGATCTTCCCGCCCGCCTATTGCGATGGCATGCACTGGGTCAACGATTCGGATCGAAATGCGAAGCGCGGTTTTGCCGCCGTAAGTCCCAGGGAAATACTCGACAAGGTCTCCGCCATCCCCATCACGGAGTGGGAGTACAAGTCTGAAGCCGATGGAGTCAAACATATTGGGCCCATGGCCCAGGACTTCCACGCGGCGTTCGATTTGAACGGCTCGGATGACACGCACGTTTCCACAGTGGACGAAGGCGGTGTGGCTCTTGCCGCGATTCAGGGACTGAACCAAAAAGTGGAAGAGAAAGACGTCGAGATACAAAACCTCAAACGGCAAAGTGAATCGCTGGCAAGGCGCCTGGAGGAATTGCAAAGAACCGTTCAATCACTGGCGGACGAAAGATAGGCATTCTATGAAAATAATCATATTCCTATTCGGAGCGCTGATTTCCTCAATGGCGTCCGCCCAGCCGTACTCGATAACTTCGTATAAAGTCGCGGCGGGCGGCGGCACAAGCAGCGGCGGCCAATATTCCCTCAACGGCACCGCCGGTCAGCACGACGCCGGCGGCCCAATGACAGCCGGCGGCTATTCCCTCACAGGCGGGTTCTGGGCCATGTACGCGGTCCAAACATCTGGCGCTCCCTTGCTCACCATCCTGTGGGTCAATCCCGCTATGGTAAAAGTTTCATGGCCCTCCGCCTCGGCGGGTTTTGCATTACAGCAAAACAGCGACCTCGCGACGGCCAATTGGTCTAATAATTCAGGAACGGTAAACGACGACGGCGTGACAAAGACCGTTACGATCACTTCGCCGTCAGGAATTCTCTTTTTCAGGCTGAAGAAGTAAACAACCCAAAACCACGCCCAGTTTCTATGAAAACACTACAAAGGTTGCCGCCCCTTTCCCAAATGTCGCTTTGCGGCCAATTGCCGGCGCATCCAGCCGGGGCGGTTGGTCGCGAGGCCATCGATGCCCATCGACGCGAGCTTTCGCGCGCGGCGCGGGTTGTCCACAGTCCAAACATAAACCTTAAGTCCGGCCCGATGGGCCTTGCGCACGAATGCGGAGTCAATGCGGCCGGTGTGCAGCAAATTGAGGCCGTCGAGGTCCGCCGCGAGCGCTCTCTCGATGAGGCGGTCTGTTGAGGGCTTCCTGTTTTTGTTGGCGCGCTCGCGTTTGAAAGCGGAGAGCCAATAAACTTCCAAATGCGGAAAAAGCACCTTGGCTTCGCGCATCGTTTCCCAGTCAAATCCAATGATCGCGACGCGCGAAAGCGAGGGTCTCGCTCGAAGCAGTCTTTCCAATGGAAGAAGAATCTCGGGGCCGCACTTGATTTCAACGAACAATCGTTTGCCGGGAGGCAAAATGGAAAGCGCTTCGTCCAGGGTGGGAATTCTTTCGCGCGCCCATGCGACCCCGCGCCTTCGCCCGACGTCCAGCCTCTTCAAGACAGCGAAGTTTGTTTCGCGAATGGCGAGGTCGATCATTGCGGTGCGTCCGGTGGTGGAGTCGTGCATCAGCACGATCTGGTCGTCGCGCGTGAGGCGGACGTCTAATTCCCCAACATCGGCCCCCTGCTCGAAACCGAGACGAAGGGATGCAAGGGTATTCTCCGGCGCGTCACGCGATGCGCCGCGATGCGCGATGATTTCCACAAGTGCGGGGGCTATTGGCCATTGAGCGGTTTGGCTGGGGAATTGGTGGCCTCTTTGGCGATGGCCTGGTTGAGATTTCGCGTGAGGATCTTTTTAAAGTGAGCGTACATTTCATTCGTCAGGCCATTCAAGCGCATCCGCGCGTCGTCGAAATGACCCAGTCTTATATCGACGCGCGCGAGATGGACATAAACGCCCTCGCGTTCCACCTCGTCGTGAGCGATGTCCAGCGCTTCGGTCCATGCCTGCAAGGCGTCTTTCCAACGGGGCGGTTTTGTTCCGTAAAATGATTCGGCGTAATCGCTGAAGAGCACAAAATCATCCGGGGCCAGCTTGATGGCTTTGCGGTAAAGATCGAGCGATTTATCAAAAACCTGCTGTTCTGTCAGGTGATAATATTCGCCGGCGTCCTTGCGGAACAAATATATCGTCGTGGCCATGTTGTGGTAGTAAACCGATTGGTGTGGGTCCAGCTCGATGGCTTTGTCGTAATATGCGAAGGCTGTTTTGATTGGACCGCGATGGCCGTAGTAATTGGCAAGGTTGTTCCACGAAGCCGGATTGGTCGGCGCCAGTTGGCGCGCAATTTCCCAATGTTGCACGGCGCCTTCTTCGTCGTGGATATCATTGAGAAAACTTCCGAAAGCGAGATGGGCATTGACATGCCTTGGATGCCGCTGGAGAAAATTCTCATACTCGCGCCGGACCACCTCCAGACGCTGTTGGATTTTCATGTGCAATGTGAGGTTGGGATCCTGACCGGCGGCTTTGGTGAAAGCGTCGGCGTTGTCGGTCCATTGGATGACGTCTTTCTCGGCGGCATCGTCATCAACGAGGAGTTTGTAATACTCGTTTTCGACGGGATTATTCGTGTCGATAATGGGGATGCTGACACCCGTTTTTTCGGCCACAAGATTGCTGACCGCCTGCGGCGAATTTGTCGCAAGCACGGCGCTGAGGAGGCCGACCAATAAATCACTCACAATAAAACGATAAGCCCGACCGCAAGGCCGTCAAACTTCTTTGACGACGCCCCAATGGACATCGAGGCGTTTGGTGAGATAGAGGCGGACGGCTTTAATGAGGACCTTGCATTCCAAAGCCTGTCCGGTGGCAATGATTTCCTTGAGCGTAGCGTTAGAGGGAATGGGCGCGCCGGCCTGGGCGAGGATCGGGCCTTCATCGAGACGCATGCTGACGAAATGGGATGTCACCCCGATGATTTTGACGCCGTATTCGTAGGCCTGGCGATAAGCCTGCGGCCCCGGAAAACTGGGAAGAAGCGAGGGGTGAATGTTGATGATTTTATTTTTGTAGCGCCAGACGAAATTGGGCGAGAGGATTTTCATGAAGCGGGCGAGCACGACAAAATCGACTTCGTGCTCTTCCAGCAATTGCAACGTCCGTTTCTCGGCGGCGGGGCGGTCGTTCCAGGAAACGAAAGTAAACGGCAGTTTGAAATCGCGCGCGATTGGCGCGAGGTCGCGGCGATTGGAAATCATGACGGCGGGATGCACGGGAAGGCGGCCGGCTTTCACAGCCTCCAACAGCGCGAGGGCGCAGTGAGGTTCGGCTGTGACCATGACGGCCATGCGTTGGCGGCGTTTGGGATCGGTCCATCGGACTTTGATTTCCATGCCGAGTTCAGCGGCGAGTTTGCCGAGACCCGCATTGAGGGCGGGCTTATCGATGGCGTGGGCGGGCCAGGAGGCTTGAAGCGTCATGCTGAATTGGCCGCGAGTGACTTGTTCCTCCAAGGCCTCGATGTTGGCGCGACGCTCGAAAAGGAAACTGGTGATGCGGGCGACGACGCCGGTTTTGTCGCGGCCGATAACTGTCAAAATAGCGAACTCTTTCATGTAAGGCGAAAAATCCCAAAAAATCCCAAATTTCTCCGAATAATCCGCCCAAAATGAGGAAAAACCCGGATTTTTGCAAATTGAACTTTAGGCGCGGATTTCTTAATGTGCGTTGTTGAACTTGTTCCGGGCTGTTTTTTTGGATCGCGATGGGACGTTGATTGAGGAGCGGGATTATCTTTCCGAGCCGGACGGCGTGGCGCCACTTCCGAAAGCGGCGGAGGGATTGAAGTTACTGCAAGCCGCGGGATACAAGCTGTTTGTGGTGTCGAATCAATCGGGCGTGGGGCGCGGGTATTTTACATTGGAGGATGTGGAGCGGGTGAATGCGCGAATGGTTTCCCTTTTTGCGAAAAATGGCGCGCGGTTTGAGAGGATTTACGTCGCGCCGGAAGCACCGGACCAGCCGAGCCGCGGACGCAAGCCTTCCCCGCAATTTCTTTTTGACGCACGCGATGAATTTGGGATTGATTTGGGGAGCAGCTATATCGTCGGCGATAAGTGGATTGACCTGGAGTGCGGATGGAATGCGGGACTGAAACGGAGCATCCTCGTCCGGACGGGTTACGGACGGAAGACGGAACAGGAAAAGTCGGGGCAATTGTTGAAAGCCGTGGTGGTGGAGGATGTTGCCGCGGCGGCGGAGTGGATTTTGAAACAAAAATGAAAATTACCGGCATTATTCCGGCGCGTTACGCATCGGCGAGGTTTCCGGGGAAACCGCTGGCTTTGATTGCGGGCAAGCCGTTGATCGGGCATGTGGTGGAGCAGTGCCAGAAGGCCAAAAGTTTGAATGAAGTCATTGTCGCCACGGATGACACGCGGATTTGGGAGGTGGCGCAGGGGTTTTGCCGGGCGGAGATGACGGCGCAGGGCCACGCCAGCGGCACGGACCGGATCGCGGAGGTGGCGCAGAATTGCGCGTGCGACGCGGTGATCAATATCCAGGGGGACGAGCCGTTGATCGACCCGGAAGTGATTGACGCGGTGGCGGGGGCGCTGGCCAAGGAGGAAATGTCCACGGCGGCGATGCTGATCGAGGATGTTTCCGAGTGGGAAAGCCCGAACGTCGTAAAAGTCGTTGTCAACGGCGCCGGGCGGGCGTTATATTTTTCACGGCGCGCAATACCGTACGTCCGCGACGCCGCCACTGGGGCAAACCAGTTGGCGGCGTTTCCGTTTTTGAAACACCTGGGCATTTACGGTTATCGGCGGCAGACGTTGTTGCGGCTGGTGAAATTTCCGGTTTCTCCGCTGGAACAGGCCGAGAAGCTCGAACAATTGCGCGCCTTGGAGAACGGCATCCAAATCAGCGTCGTGCGGGTCAGCCATGACAGCATTGGGGTGGATGTTCCGGCGGATGTCAAACGCGTAGAGCAAATTTTGAAGAAGCGCCAATGAAATTTATATTTGTCACGGGCGGGGTGGTCAGTTCACTGGGAAAGGGGTTGACGGCCGCCGCCCTCGGCACGCTGCTGGAAAACCGCGGCCTCAAAGTCACGCTGCAAAAGTTTGATCCCTACCTCAATGTCGATCCCGGCACGATGAACCCGTACCAGCACGGGGAAGTTTATGTGCTTGATGACGGCGCGGAGACGGATTTGGACCTTGGACATTACGAACGTTTCACCCACTCAAAACTCAGCCGGATGAACAACCTGACGAGCGGGCAGGTGTATCAGACTGTTTTGGACAAGGAACGGCGCGGGGATTATCTGGGCAAGACGGTGCAGGTGATCCCGCACATCACCGATGAAATCCAGCACCGCATTCATCTGATCGCGGAACAAACCAAATGCGATGTGCTGATCACGGAGATCGGCGGGACGACGGGGGACATCGAGGGGCTGCCGTTTTTGGAGGCGATCCGGGAATTCGCGTTGCGGGTGGGTTATAACAACGCGATTTTCATGCACGTCACTTATGTGCCCTTCATCAAGGCGGCGGGCGAATTGAAGAGCAAGCCGACGCAGCAATCGGTGGCGAAACTGCGGGAAATCGGGATTACGCCGCACATTCTTGTTTGCCGTTGCGAGCTGCCTTTGGAGGCTGAGTTGCGGGAAAAAATCTCTCTTTTCTGCAATATCGCGCACGAGGCGGTGATCGAAGAAAGGGACGTGGAACACACGATTTACGAACTGCCGCTGATGCTTCAGCGCGAGCGGGTGGATGATTTGGTTTGCCGGCTGCTGCACTTGGACACCGCGCCCGCGAATATGTCGCATTGGCAGGAGATCGTGCGCAAATTGATCGCGCCGCGGCATAGGGTGCGGATTGGGGTGGTTGGCAAATACATAGAGTTGCACGACGCCTACAAATCCGTTTACGAGGCGATCACTCACGGTGGGGTGGCGAATGATTGCGGGGTGGAGATTGAAAAAATCGAGGCGGAGTCGATTGAAAAGTTTGGGCCGGAGAAAATTTTGAAGGGGATTGGCGGGATTTTAGTTCCGGGCGGGTTTGGCGAACGCGGGATCGAGGGGAAAATTCTGGCGGCCCAATACGCGCGGGAACAGAAGGTGCCTTACCTGGGCCTTTGCCTTGGAATGCAGATTGCGACGATTGAATTTGCGCGGAATGTCCTGAAGCTTCAGGGGGCGCATTCGACTGAGTTCGATGAAAAGACGCCGCATCCGGTAATTGCGCTGTTGGATGAGCAAAAGCAGGTCACCACCAAAGGGGGCACGATGCGTCTTGGCCGGCAAGCCTGCCAATTGGCGCTGGGAACGCAGGCGAACCGGCTTTACGGGGCGTTTGTGATCAATGAACGGCACCGGCACCGCTACGAGTTTAACAATGAGTATCGGGAGGCGTTTGAGAAGGCGGGTTTTGTTTTCAGCGGGACGTCGCCGGACGGGAAGTTGATCGAGGTGATTGAAATGCCGAGCCATCCGTTTTTCCTTGCGTGCCAGTTTCATCCGGAGTTCCAGAGCAAACCAGACCAGCCGCACCCGCTCTTCAAGGGGTTTATCACGGCGGCGCACGAAAGGCTGCACAACAAGCCGATGAGGTAAAGAGTCGCGCGCAGAGAAGGCGCAGAGGTTGATTAAAAGGTGGAAAAGCGTACGGACATTTGTCGCGGAAGCTGGTTTTTCTTTCGGAGAAAATGCCTGCTTGGAGGTTGGTCTGATCGCCCCTCCGTCGTATGGTTTGAAAGATGAGCGTCTTGGAATTAAGCGATGAGCAGGTGATTTCGCCGGTGCGACAACTTCCAGCGGAACGCAAGCGCATTGTCCTGTTGGCTCTCGCGCAAGAAGCGCAAGGCCGCCGCGAGGAACGACTTCGATTTGGCGAGGAACAGTTGCGCCAAGCTTGTGCCAAGCGCGGATTGAATTGGGATCGTCTGTCCGAGGATGAGCGGGAGGCCTTTGTAAACGACTTCGTGGAAAATGGTTGAGACTTGCTGCCGGCTTGGCGCCATCCTCGACGCGCGATTGGACCCTTGTAGTTTTTTGGCGGTTTCTTAGACTGTAACGGTGAAAAATTTCGATGGTTCGGCCAATGGACCGCGTCTCAATCGGCGCGATGCTTTTAAACATCTCGCCACGGGCGCTGTCGCCCTGAGCGCAACGAGTTGGAGTAGCTTCGCGGAGGATTCAAACTCCGGCGAATTGTACTCTGTCAAGAATGGCCGCGTTCGCCAGTCGGTCTGCTTTTGGTGCTATAGCCCGATGACGGCGCCGGAATTGATTGGGCACGCGGCGGATTTGAAAATGGCGTCGGTCGAATTGCTGGCGCCGGAGTTCTGGCCGGAATTGAAGAAGCGCGGGCTGGTTTGCGCGATGGCTTCGAGCCACGGCTGGCGCAAGGGGTTCGCTCAAAGGGATGAACATGAGGAGTGCATTCACGTTCTTCGGGAACGGATCGACCAGGCGGCGGACGCGGGGTTTGAAAAGGTCATTACGTTTTCGGGATTCCGGCGCGGGCTGACGACGGAGGACGCCACGCGCAATATGCTGGATGGTTTGAAAAAAATCGTCCCTTACGCGGAAAAGAAAAATGTCACGCTTTGCCTGGAGATGCTCAATTCGCGCGTCCATATCGATATGCGGGGGCATCCCGATTATTTTTGCGATAACGTGGATATGTCGGTGGATATTCTCAAGCAAATCGGGTCGGACCGGATGAAGCTTTTGTTTGACATCTATCACGTCCAGATCATGCACGGGGACATTATCCGGCGGCTCCAGCAGTATCATCCTTATATCGCGCACTATCACACCGGGGGAAATCCGGGGCGCAATGAAATCGATGATTCGCAGGAGATTTGTTATCCGCCGATCATGAAGGCGATCCTGGCGACGGGCTATCAGGGATATGTGGGGCAGGAATTTGTGCCGCTTCGAGATAAGGTTGCTTCATTGAGCGAGGCCGTGAGAATCTGTGACGTATGAAAATATCCATATTGCGCAGTTTCTTTTTCGGGTTCCTAATCGCCGCTCCGGGCTTTTTGCGCGCGGAGGATGCGCCGAAGCCGATTCACGCCCTGCTCATCGCCGGGGGTTGCTGCCATGATTATGTGGCGCAGACGAATCTCCTAACTAAAGGCATCAGCGCCCGCGCGAATGTCACGTGGGACATACTTTTCGAGGGCGGCAGTTCACGCGGCGGAGTCATCCGGGACCATCAGATGAGCATTTATGAAAAGCCGAACTGGGCGGAAGGTTACGATGTGATTGTGCATGACGAGTGTTTCGGCGACGTGACCAACGCGGATTTCGTCAATCATATTGCGAAGGCGCATTTCGACGGTGTGCCCGCGGTGGTGATCCATTGTTCGATTCACAGTTATCGGAAATCGAGCACGGATGAATGGCGAAAGCTTCTGGGGGTCAGTTCATTTTACCATGACGCCGCGCGGAAGTTCCGGGTCGAGAATCTCCAGCCGGACAACCCGATTATGAAAGGGTTCCCAGCGATCTGGCAGGACCCGGCCCCTGATGAATTGTATCGCATGAAAAAGGTGTGGCCGAATTGCGTGCCACTCGCGAGGACGATTGCGACCAATATGACGCCAAACACGACTTGCGTTTGGATCAATACTTACGGCAAAGCGCGGGTCTTCGGCACGACGCTCGGGCACGGCAACACGACCGTGAGCAATCCGACGTATCTGGATTTGGTCACGCGCGGCCTGCTCTGGGCGTGCAACAAATTAGACGCGGATGGCAATCCAGCGCCCGGTTACGGTCCGGCGCCCAGTGATAGGAAGGACATTAAATAAATGCGGAGACTTGCGGCGTCCCTTTTTCTGACGGCCATGCTGGCGGGTTGCGCGGTTGGGCCGGATTATCATCGGCCCGCGGCGGCGCCGTCCCAACCGGTTCCGGCGGCTTTCACGGTTGACGGAGTGGTTTGGAAAGCGGCGGCGCCCGCCTCTGAACGGCCTCGCGGACAATGGTGGGCGGCTTTTGAGGATGATGAATTAAATACGCTGGAGAACATGGCCGCCGCGAACAATCAAACGGTGGCCGCGAGCGCGGCGGCTTTGAGCCAGGCACGGGCGTTGGTGGCATCGGCGCGGTCGCAGTATTTTCCGCAGATATCGGCAAACCCATCGTATGAGCGGCAGCGGACGAGCCTGAACGGGGAGGCCAACGGAATCGCGGTCGGAACGCCGTACACTTATAATTTGTTCACGCTGCCGGCAAACCTGAGTTGGGAGGTTGACCTTTGGGGACGGATTCGGCGGCAGACCGAAGGGGCGCGCGAGCGGATGTCGGCGGCGGGGGAGGATTTGGAATCGCTCAAATTGCTGGTCGAGACGGAAGTGGCGCAGGATTATTTCACGTTGCGCGCGCAGGACGCGGAAGCGCAGGTGTTGATCGACACGGCGTCAGCCTACCAAAAGTCTTTAGATTTGACACGGAACCGGCGCATCGGCGGCGTGGCGACGGACCTGGATGTTTCCCAGGCGGAGACGCAATTGCGGACGACCGAGGCGCAAATCCCGGCGTTGCGATTGCAACGGGCGGAAATGCTGCACGCGATTGCGGCGTTGTGCGGGCAGCCGGCGATGACTTTCACCGTGGCGGAACACCCGGACCGGAATTTCCACAGCGTCCGAGTGCCGTCGATTTTGCCCACGGATTTGCTGCAACGGCGGCCGGACATCGCGGCGGCGGAACGGCGGGTTGCGGCGGCCAACGCGGACATTGGGGTGGCTCAGAGCGCGTTTTACCCGAGCCTTACATTCAACGCTCTGGCTGGATTTCAATCCGTCAACGGCGGCACGGCGCTCAATTGGCCGAGCCGGATTTGGGCGCTGGGGCCGACGGTGAACATGCCGATTTTCACGGGCGGTTACAATCGCGCCCAACTTGCGGCGGCGCGGGCGGCGTACGACGCGGTGACGGCGAATTACCGGAACACGGCGCTGGGCGCGTTTCAAGAAGTGGAGGACGAACTGGCGAGCGACAAATACCTGGCGTCGCAATTGAACGGGGAGAACAAGGCTCTGGCATCGGCGCGGCAGACACTGGCGATCGCGAACAACCGCTACAAGGCGGGGTTGGTGACGTATTTGGAAGTGGCGACTTCGCAGACGGCGGAATTGGACCTCGAACGGAGTGTGGTGGAATTGGAAGGGGAGCGACGCGTGGCGGCGGTGGGGTTGATCAAGGCGCTGGGCGGCGGGTGGGAGTGATTTGAGGACACACGAAGAGTCTCGCGCGGAGAAGACAGAGAGCGCAGAGAAAAAGAAAATGGGGAATTGGAATTAGAAAACACGGAATTGGATGGAACTGCGCTACTTGCGGTATTTTGTGGCGGTGGCCGAGGAATTGAGTTTTCGCGGCGCGGCGGAGAAATTGCACCTCTCGCAGCCGGCGTTGAGCGCTCAAGTCCGGGCGCTGGAAGAGGAGCTGAAAGTCCGCCTGTTTGAACGCAATAGCCGGTCGGTCGCGCTGACGGCGGCGGGGCGCGTTTTTTTGGCGGAGGCGCGGACGGTTTTACAGGCGGCCGTTCAGGCGGAACAACGCGCGCGAATGGCGGAACACGGGTTGACGGGAACTTTGCGCGTGGGGCTGATTTCCTCGATTGCCAACGCATGGCTGGCGGGGATATTGAGGAAGTTTCTGCGGAAGTTTCCGGGGGTGCAACTTTCTTTATTCGACTTGACGTCACCGGAGCAATTGCGCCGGTTGCGGGAGGGGGAGATCGACGCGGCATTGTTGCGTCCTCCGGTGGGTTTTCCGGAATTGGCGTATAAATTTGTCGGGGAATCGAAGCAGGTTCTGGCGGTGTCGGTGGGGCACCGGCTGGCGCGCAAACGGGAGCCGCTGGCGTGGAAAGATTTCGACGGGGAGGCGCTGGTGATGATGCACCCGAATTTTCAGCACGGATTTTACGACGCGTTCATGGCCAATTGCGCCAAAGCGGGGGCCGTTCCGCGTCCAAGCCAATACGCCAATGACGTGCAGACGTTGATGTGGCTGATCGCGTCAGGATTTGGCGTTGCGCCGACGGTTGCGACGCTGTCGGAAATCAAGCGGCCCGGCTTGGTGTTTCGCGCGCTGCCGCCGGGCCTGCCGCCGGTGCAGACCGTTTTGGTCTGGCGACGGCACGATGATTCGCCGGCGCTGGCCAATTTTGTGGGCGGTTTCGACACCTTCGCTTCGGCGCCCAACCTTACCAATTTGTAATGTTCAGGAAAGCCTCCTGTCATTTGGGTGGCGCATTATTAATCCAGTGCAACGGATTAACATTTGCAAATAACTGAACAATGAAAACAAATTATCTATACAAAAAACTGACCGCGCTCCTTGTGGGAGGCGCAGTCGCCGCTGGAAGTTACGCCGTGGTCCTGACGGTCCATGCCAATGACCAGCAATCGAAGGCCAAGTCCATTGGCCTTATCGTCGATGACCGACCTCTGGCGCATGACGTCAAACTCAGCACCAGCTTCGCGCCCATCGTAAAAAAGGTATCGCCCAGCGTAGTGAAGGTGGAAGTGAAAATACCCGGGAAAGAGGAAACCCAGCAGGGTATGGACATGCCGGACAATCCGTTTTTCCGGCAATTCTTTGGGAATCAATTCTCTGGGCCGCGCAAAATGTACACGCCGCCCGAACATGGAGTCGGCTCCGGTGTCATCGTGACCAAGGATGGCTACATCCTTACCAATAACCACGTCGTTGACGACGCGGACGAGGTCAAGGTGACGCTTTCGGACGGACGCGAATACACGGCAAAAGTTGTCGGCAAAGACCCGAAATCGGACCTGGCCGTCATTAAGATCAATGCGACTGACCTGCCCGCCATAGCGTTTGCTGAAAGCAGCAAAGCCGAAGTGGGCGACGTTGTTTTGGCCATTGGCAACCCCTACGCCATCGGAGAAACGGTGACGATGGGAATCATCAGCGCCGAGGGACGCGCGACGATGGGCCTGGACTATGAAGACTTCATCCAAACGGATGCGGCGATCAACCCGGGGAATTCGGGCGGAGCGTTGGTGGATGCGGATGGGCGTTTAATCGGCATTAACACCGCCATTTACAGCCGCGGCGGCGGAAATCAGGGAATCGGATTTGCAATTCCGACGGACCTCGCCAAAGGGATCATGCTTAGCCTGATCGAATACGGAAAAGTGACGCGTGGTTACCTGGGCGTTATGATCCAGGACGTTACGCCGCCGCTGGCCAAGGAGTTTGATCTCAAGAGCGACAAGGGAGCGCTGGTGAGCGATGTGGTGCCGCACGGTCCTGCTGACAAAGCGGGATTGAAGGACGGCGATGTGATCCTCAGCTTCAACGGTGAAAAAGTGTCGGACAGCCGGCATTTGAAACTGGAAGTGGCCAGCCTTGCGCCGGGAGAGAAGGTTCCGGTGGAAATCCTCCGTGACGGTTCGCGCAAGACCCTTGAAGTCAAGCTGAAGGAGTTGCCGGGGGAGGAGCAAATGGCCAAAAACTCCAGTGGCGGCAACGCCGGACAAGACCAAGGTTCGCTCCAAGGAGTTGGGGTGGCGAACCTGGATACGCAAGCGCGCCAGCAGTACAACGTTCCTGAGAACGTCAAAGGCGCGGTGGTGACGGACGTCGCGCAGGATTCAGCCTCGGCCGAGGCCGGACTGAAGGCGGGCGACGTGATCATGGAAATCAATCATCATGCGGTCGCCAGCGCCGATGACGCTGTGAAATTGACCGAGCATTCAAGCAACAACAAGCTGACCCTGCTCCGCGTATGGAGCGATGGGGGCAGCCACTACGTTGTGGTGGATGAGAGTAACAAGGTCGGTTAAACCGGCCCCGATGCGCCACTCTCCCGCGTTTTGACGAATGGACGCGGGAGAGTTTTTTTGTACGTTACTTCTTTTTCGCCTTGGACGCCTTGGACGCCTGCTCCAGCGCCGCTTGCGCGGCGGCCAGACGGGCGATGGGGACGCGGAACGGCGAGCAACTGACATATGCCAAACCGATGCGATCACAGAACTTGACGCTCGACGGTTCGCCGCCATGTTCGCCGCAGATGCCGAGCTTGATATCGGGCCGGGTTTGGCGGCCGCGTTCCACGGCCATCTTCATCAACGCGCCGACGCCGGATTGGTCAATGGATGCGAAGGGGTTTTGCTTGACGATTTCCAGTTCCTGGTAGCGCCCCAGGAATGAGCCGGAGTCGTCGCGGCTCATGCCGAGACAGGTCTGGGTCAGGTCGTTGGTGCCGAAGCTGAAGAACTGGGCGTCCTTGGCGATTTCATCCGCGACGAGGGCGGCGCGGGGAATTTCAATCATTGTGCCGACGAGATAATTGAAGCGGGTTTTCTGTTCCTTGGCGATTTCCGCGGCGACGCGATTGACGACTTCAATCTGCAATTGCAATTCGCGGGGGAAGCCGACCAATGGAATCATGATCTCCGGTTTGACCTTGATCCCTTCCTTTTGGACCTTCGCGGCGGCCTCGAAAACGGCCCGAGCCTGCATTTCGCTGATCTCCGGATAGACGATTCCCAGACGGCATCCGCGGTGGCCGAGCATGGGGTTGAATTCGTGCAATTCATGGACGCGCTGGGCGATTTTTTCGACCGGCACATTGAGCTTGTGCGCCAATTCCTGCTGGGCGGCGGATTCGTTCGGCAGGAATTCGTGCAAGGGAGGATCAAGGAACCGAATGGTCGCGGGCAGCCCTTTCAATGCGCGGAAGATGCCGGCAAAATCGTCGCGTTGATACGGGAGCAATTTGGCGAGCGCGGCTTTGCGATCGGCGATGTTGCTGGCGAGGATCATTTCGCGCATGGCGTCAATACGATTGCCCTCGAAGAACATGTGCTCCGTGCGGCAAAGGCCGATGCCGGCCGCGCCAAAGGCGACGGCGTTGGCGGCCTGATCGGGAGAATCGGCGTTGGTGCGGACATCCATGCGCGTGGCTTTTGAGCACCAGGCCATGAGCTTGGAGTAGTTCTGAAAGGTTTGGCTTTCTTTGGCGGGAAGGGTCTTGCCGATCAGCACCTGGATCACCTCGGAGGGGGCGGTCTTCAATTCACCGGCATAAACCTCGCCGGAAGTGCCGTCGATGGAAAGAAAATCGCCTTCCTTGAAAGTCTGGTTTCCGACGCTCAACGTGCGCGCGCCGTAATCGACCTGCAGCGCGCTGGCGCCGCAGACGCAGACCTTTCCCATTTGCCTGGCGACGAGCGCCGCGTGCGAACTGACGCCGCCGCGCGCGGTCAAAATGCCCTCGGCGGCGATCATGCCGCGAAGATCTTCGGGGGAAGTTTCGACGCGGACGAGCAGGACTTTTTCGCCTTTGTGGGCGGCTTCGACGGCGCGTTCGGCGTTGAAATAAATTTTGCCGGTGGCCGCGCCGGGACCCGCCGGCAAACCCTTGGCGATGGAGGTGGCGGACTTGATGGCCGAACGGTCAAACACGGGCGCAAGGACCTGGTCGAGTTGCTCGGCCGGAACGCGTTGGACGGCTTCCTGCCAGGAAATCAAACCTTCCTTCTCCATTTCAACGGCGAAACGGACGGCGGCGAGGCCGGTGCGTTTTCCATTGCGGGTCTGCAACATGAAAACTTTTCCTTCTTCGATGGTGAATTCAAAATCCTGAACATCCCGGAAGTGGCTTTCCAAAGTCTGGCGGACTTTTCCAAGCTCCTTGGCGGCGTCGGGCATGATTTTGACCAGTTCGGCCACCGGATTGGGTGTGCGCACGCCGGCGACGACATCCTCGCCCTGGGCGTTCATCAGAAATTCGCCGTAAAAGACCTTTTCGCCGGAAGCGGGATCGCGGGTGAATGCGACGCCGGAGCCGGATTTTTCGCCGGTGTTTCCGAAGACCATGGACTGGACGTTGACGGCAGTCCCCCACTCGGTCGGGATGTTATATTTGCGGCGATAAACAATCGCGCGGTCATTCATCCATGAACCAAAAACGGCGCCGACGGCGCCTTCAAGTTGTTTCCAGGGATCGGCGGGGAATTCCTTGCCGGTTTTGTCCTTGATGAGCGCTTTGAAGCGGCGGACCAATTCCTGGAGGCCAGCGGCGTTGATGCGGGTGTCCTCGACGTGATGTTCGCCGGGGAACAGTTCGTTTTTCAGGACGTCGATGACGGTTTCAAAAGGTTCATGATCCTCGTGAGCGGCCTTTTGAACGCCCATCACAACGTCGCCATACATTTGAATGAAACGGCGGTAACAATCCCATGCGAAGCGCGGGTTGCCGCTGGCCTTCTCGAGGGCGACGACCGTTTTGTCATTGAGGCCGAGGTTGAGAATCGTGTCCATCATGCCCGGCATCGAATCGCGCGCGCCGGAACGCACAGCGACCAGCAGGGGCTTGGTTTCATCGCCGAGGCGTTTGCCCAGAATCTTCTCGGTGTTGGCGATGGCGGCCTTGACTTGCGGCCATAATTCTTTGGGGTAGGTTTTGTGGTGGTCGTAATAGTAGGTGCAGACTTCGGTGGTGATGGTGAAGCCCGGGGGCACCGGGAGGCCGATGCGGGTCATTTCCGCCAGATTGGCGCCTTTGCCGCCCAGAAGTGGTTTCATGCCGCCGTTGCCGTCGGCTTTTTTATTGCCAAAGAAATAAACGTACTTATGTGATTTAGACGATGCTGTTGCCATAAATTGAGATTGTGCCTTTTTGTCCTCGCCAGATTGGCGAGTTACAAACCGCGCAACTCTAACAAAGAACCGGGCAACGTCAATTGCCGTTTGGCATATGCGAAAAATGTTCACTTTTCTTGTGTTGTTTTGCCTCAGTTGCGCCGTCTTTTGCGGGTGCGGAAAGGAATCAGAGACGGCAAACACGCAAACGTTTGTGGTCAAAGGAGTCGTGAAAGAACTGGCGCCGGACGGCAAGACGATTGTCATCAGCCACGACGCGATACCGAACTACATGCCGGCGATGACGATGCCGTTTGACGTGCGTGACACAAATGATTTGCGCGGTTTAAGCGCGGGGGACTCGATAGAATTTCACATGGTTATAACGCCCTCGCATGGGTGGGTTGAGCATATTACCAAACTGGCTTCCGCCGCGCCGGCGCCGCAAGACGCCGGGCCGATTAGTTTCAGGCGGGCACTGGAACCATTAGGCGAGGGCGATAAGCTGCCGGACTATCAGTTTACCAACGAATTGGGACAACCGATGCAACTGAGTGAGTTCAAAGGGCAGGTGCTGGCGTTCACCTTTTTTTTTACAAGCTGTCCTTTTCCGGATTACTGCCCTCGCATGACCGGCAACTTCGAGGAAGCCAGCAAGATTCTGTCCGGACTGACCAATGCTCCGCCGCGATGGCGCCTGCTTTCCATTTCGTTTGATCCGGCCCACGACACGCCGCAACGGCTGAAAACGTACGCGCTGGCGGCGCATTATGATTCCAACCATTGGAGTTTTCTCACCGGCGATGAGGCGCAAATCAGCGGCCTGGCCGATCAAATGGGAGAGAATTTTTGGCACGAAGGCGCCAGCATCGGGCACAATCTGCGCACTGTGGTCGTCAATCCCAAAGGGCTGATACAGAAGATTTTCGCCGGAAATAAGTGGACTGTTGACGAGTTGGTCAAGGAGATGGTTAAAGCCGGCGGGAAGTAGAGGCGGGTTCCATGTGGCTTGTGGTAAGCAGGTTACGCATAAATTCGTGCGAATTGCCTTCTTTTTCCAAAGTGTGCGCTCAAACGCACAGGCTAAATCTTGAATCTTTCGTTCCCCGCCCTGTCTCAATCAACACCATGGATTATAGCATTAAGCCATTGCAAACGAGCCGAGTCATCGTAAGCTGTCCGACACCTTCGGCAGCCTTATCTGCCTGAGTGAGATGCGACAGTTTTTTACAATAGCCGGCAATGCTTTTATGGAGTTGATTCGGCAGCCGGTCTTCCTGCTGCTGATGACGGTATCCTCTTTGTTCGAGATATTCCTGGCCTGCGTCAATTATTTTGGCTTCGGCGACGAACCCAAAATGGTCAAGGACAGCGTTCTCGCGGTAATGTTGCTCGCCGGCCTCTTCGGCGCCGTCTTGACCGCCTCCGCCTCCGTCGCGCGGGAAATCCGAAGCGGAACCGCCCTCGCGGTGCTGGCCAAACCCGTTGGCCGCGCTCAATTTCTCCTGGCGAAATACGTCGGTCTTTCCTGCGCGCTTTCGATGCTCACTTTCGTTAATTGTATTGCCGCCCTGCTGGCGACCCGAATGGCTTTCGACGCTTACGGAGATATTGATTATCCCGGCTTGGAGGTTTTTTGCGGGGCAATATTGGTGGCGTATATCGCCGCCGGCTTTACCAATTACTTTCTTCGCCGTCCATTTGTGTCGGACGCGGTTTGGGGAGTGGTTATCATGGCTGTAATTGCGTTTGTCGTCCTTGAATTCATACCGCGCGACCCTGGCCGTATGGGAGTGGATTATAAAGGGATGGATTGGCGGGTGGCGCCGGCATCCGCGCTGATTTTGATGGCGCTGCTGATCCTGGCTGCGATTGCGCTCGCTTGTTCCACCCGCGTCGAAGTTGTTCCGACGCTTGCCATTTGTTCAGCCTTGTTTTTATTGGGGTTGGTGTCGGATTATTTTTGGGGAACGCGCGCCAATGCCGGCCATTGGTGGGCGTCTGTGCTTTACGCGGTGACCCCGAATTGGCAATTGTTCTGGATGTCCGACGCGCTGGAGGAGAAAAATCAGATACCCTTAAGTTATTTGGGTGAGGCGCTCGGGTATGCGGCGGCTTATATCGGCGCGGTACTGGCGCTGGCGTTGACGCTTTTTGAAGACCGCGAACTGACTTGATACTGGCATGGACAACAACTCAAAGAAAATTGGATTTATCAACTGGATCGTCTTGCTCGGCGCGACGATCGGAATGGTGCTGGTAACGCGCTTTGTGAGCACGGCCGCGGGGGCGATGGGCACGGTGCTCACGGGATTCGGATTGCTGGTGGCGCTGCTGAGTTATTTCCACATGGGATTGGTGGAACGGGAACAGTTTGAGAAAATGGAGATCGAAGAACTGAGCAAGTCGCGCGGAAGCCAATCCCTTTTTGTGACGGCGGGCGCGGATACCTTTCCGGCGCGAAGGTCGCGGGAGCAATTCGAGCGCTTTTTCTGCCCTATTTTCACGGCATTGCTATTTCTGTTGCAGGCCGCGGCGGCGTATTGGCCTTGGGAAAAACTTGGCCAAATGACTCCGATAATCGCCGATCGGGCGACGCTGGCCATGGCGTTGCTGGGGCTGATGGGTTTGATTTTATTCCTGTTGGGCAAATACTCGAGCGGGCTTGCCCGGTTGAAAGGGCAAAAGCTTTTGCGTCCCGGGGCGGCCTACCTCCTGTTAAGCGCTTATGCGTGTTTCGCCGTCACCGCAACCATCGCGGCGGTGCTTGCCGGTTTTCCAAGGACGGACCTTGTCGTGGCGCGGGTGTTGTGCGTTGTTTCGGGATTGGCGGCGGCGGAGACAATGATGGCGCTAATTCTGGAAGTCTATCGCGTCCGCGTGCGCGGCCGGGAGACGCGTCTGCTTTATGAAAGCCGCCTCGTCGGTTTGCTTGGGCAACCGGAAGCGATCATCACGACCGCGGCGCACGCAATGGATTATCAATTCGGGTTCAAGGTTTCGGAAACGTGGTTTTATCGCTTCCTTGAAAAGGCCCTTGGGTGGATGTTGCTGGCGCAGTTTGTCGCCCTGGTTCTTTCAAGTTGTTTTATCATCATCGAGCCGGGTGATGAAGCGCTGCTCGAACGGTTTGGCCGTCCTTTGGGTGAAGACGGCGTCATTGGTCCGGGACTGCATCTCAAATTGCCCTGGCCGATTGATCAGGCCCATGTTTATCACACTGAGCGGGTCCAGAGCTTCATCGTTGGCGCGGAACCGGAGCAGGGGCAAACGATTGCATGGACGGTCAGCCATGCGAAGGAACAGAATTTCCTGGTGGCCAGCCGCGAATTGAATGCGGCGGCGCTCCCGGCTCAAAGTTCCGAAGCCAAAAGCCCGCCTGTTAATTTGTTGTCGGTCAGCATACCGGTGCAATATCAAATCACCAATCTGGCGACGTGGGCGTACATCAACCAGGACCCGGAATCGCTGCTCAAGGGCATTTCCGAGCGGGCGGTCGCCCACTATTTGGCAAGCGCGGACCTGGATAATTTAATGGCCGAGGGGCGCCGCGCCGCGCGGATTGCGTTGCGTGAAAATATCCAGTCTGAGGCCGACCGCCTGCAATTGGGAGCGCGCGTGCTGTTCGTGGGCCTGGAAGACATTCACCCTCCGACGAAAGTGGCAAAAATCTTTGAGAAGGTTGTTGGAGCGAGGCAAACGCGGGAGTCCAAAATACTTCAGGCCAAAGCCTACGAGGTCAGCACGAATGCGTGGGCCAACGGGGAGAGTTTTAAACGGGTGGTTGTCGCGGAGGCCGATGAGCATTCGGCGATCACCAACTCCGCCGCGCGCGCGATGCTCTTCACCAACCAGCAATTGGCTTATTCCGCCGCGCCCGGCCACAACGGTGTTTATGAGCAGCACGCTTACCTCCAAACTCTTGTCGATAACAGCGGCGATTCGCGCAAGTACATCATTGCGACGACCAACGCCCCGAACATCATCATCTTCAACCTTGAAGAGAAAATCCGCAAAGATCTGATTGATCAGCTTCCAGCGCCCCCGTCCAAATAATGATATGAAACGAAGTCCACTTACCATAGTAGTTGCCGCCATTTTGATCGTGATTTTTGGCCTGCTGCTCTTTGTGTATCAAGTCCGCAAGTCCGAAGTGGCGGTAGTCACGCTCTTCGGCAAAATACACGACGTCAAGATGACGCCCGGCCCGGCGCTCCGCTGGCCCTGGCCAATCGAGAACGTTCACATGCTCGACCAGCGCATCCAGAATTTCGAGGGCAAATACGAGCAATTCAAATTGCCCGACCAGAATATCATCTTTTTGTCCGTTTATGTGGGATATCGAATCGATGACCCGAGGGCGTTCTATCCGAAGTTTGGGACCATTCCCGAAGCCCAACGAGTCCTTGAAGGGCTGGTGCGAAGCGCGAAGAACGAGGTGGCGGGGCAGCATCCGTTTTCGGATTTTGTTTCCACCGACCAAAAGCAAATGAAATTCGCCCAAATCGAGAACGAAATCCAGCAGGAGGTCCAAAAACAGGTGCGTGAAAAGGATTACGGCATCGAGATAAAATTCATCCAGATCAAAAAGATCGGGCTGCCGGACGTAGTCACACAGAACGTCTTTGATCGGATGACTTCGGAACGGCAGTATTACATCTCGAAGATCCAATCGGAAGGCGAGGAGGAAGCAACGAAGATCAAGTCCGCGGCCGACAGCACAGCGGCCAAACTGCTGGCGGACGCCGACGCGCAGGCGTTCAAGATTCGCGGCGAAGGCGAGGCGCAAATGATGAAGTCACTTGAGATCCTGCAACAGAATCCCAGCCTGGCGAATTTCAATATGCAGATGACGGCGCTGGAGCAATTCCTGAAAAAGAATTCCACCCTGGTGCTCGACGAAAGCAGTTCGCCATTGCAATGGATGCGGATGGATGAGGCGTTTCGGCCCGCTTCAACGAATTCAATTCTTGATCCAAAATGAGCAACGACGAACCCATTTTACCGCCCACGCCGACGAGCCTGCCCCCGGGAGGGCCGCCTCCGACGGAAGACGCCGGGTCGCAGGCGTTGGCGGAAGCGCTTCGCAGCAGCTTCTTCATCGTCAAGATCATCATGGTGGTGTTGGTGCTCTTGTTCCTCGGCTCCGGTTTTTTCAAAGTGGAACCTCAGTATAAGGCGATCATCCTGCGCCTGGGCAAGCCGGTGGGCGAAGGACAGCAGGCGTTGCTGGCCCCAGGATTGCACTGGGCATTTCCGCGTCCCATTGACAGTGTGGAATACATTCCATTCACCTCCTTGCAAGTGGCGGACTCATCCGTGGGCTGGTATCAATCGGCTGAAGACCGCGCCAAGGGCGCGCCTCCCCCTCCCCCTCCGGGGAATTCGCTGAACCCCGCCACGTCCAGTTACGCGCTGACGGCGGACACCAACATTATTCACGTCGTGGGCACCGTCCGCTATCGCATTACCGATCCGATTGCGTTCCATTTTGACTACGCCAACGCGGCGGTTTTCATTACCAACGACCTGAACAACGCGCTGCTTTTTGCGTCGAGCCAGATGGCGGTGGATGACATTTTAACGAAGAACCGGGCGGCATTCAGGGAGCAGGTTAAGGACCGCGTCACGCAGTTGATTGACTCCCAGAATCTCGGAGTGACCATCGATCAAGTGGATGTGGACGCCAGCCCGCCGCTCTACCTCGCGCCAAAATTCAACGAACTGGACCAGGCGATGGTCAAGCGCGACAATATCATGAATCAGGCGCAAAGCTACGCCAACACGACACTTGCCACAGCGGAGGGACAGGCCGCGACGCGCGTGTATGCCGCCGACGCCATCCGCAAACGTTCCGTCGATATGGTCGCGGCGCAGGCCGACACTTTCCAAAAACTGCGGGACCAATATGAGCGGAATCCGCGGTTTTTCGAGCGAATCCGCCAGATGTCGCTGATGGAAACCCTTTACACGAACGTGGACAACAAAATCACCATGCCGCCGAACTCGCGTGAATTGCGCCTGCAAGTAAGCCCCGAGCCGCAACCGCCCAGCACCAATAATTACATCGCCGCACCATAATTCTTTATTCTTTATGCAAGTCACATCTCTTTTAAGCCGCCGCGAAGACGAACACGATCACGACCATGACCACGATCATGGAGATTCGTGCGCGACCTGCGGGCACGATCATGATCACGCCGTTCTGCCGCTGGCCCAAACGCTGATCGGTTTGGTTTTTGTTCTCAATTCATTCGTGGTCGGCTGGGCGTATTCCGACAATGGCAACCCCGTTGCCGCGGCCAGCGCGATGATTGGGGCGATCATTCTTGGTTATCCCATTGTCTGGACGGCCATTCAGGATTTGCGCCGCGGATTGCTGACCACCAATGAACTGGTCGCCTTGGCGGTGCTGGCTTCATTTGGCTCGGCGGATTTTCAAACGGGCGGCTACCAGCAGGCCGGCATCATCGCCTTTTTCATGTTGATGGGGCAAATCATCGAAACGCGCACCGCCGAAGGCGCGCGGACTTCCATCGAATCGCTTATCAAACTGACGCCGCCCAAAGCCCGCCGCATCACCAAAGCGGGCGAGGAAGAGGTGGAAACGCGGCTGCTGGCGGTGGGCGACGTGATTCGCGTTCGCCCCGGTGACAATGTCGCTGCTGACGGCCTGATCGTCAGCGGGCAGGGTTCCTTCAACCAGGCCACCATCACCGGTGAGTCGCTGCCGGTGGATAAAAAGCCCGGTGACGAAGTTTTCGCTGGAACACAGAATTTGACGGGGGCGCTGGAAATCAAAGTCACGCGCGCCGGAGCGGACACTACTTTGGGCAAAGTGCGGGAACTGATTTTGGCGGCCGAAAAAACCAAGCTGCCGATCATGCGAATCGTCGATCAATACATGGGCTTTTACACGCCGCTGGTGCTCCTGATTGGCGCGCTGGTTTGGGCGTTCACCAACGACTTGAGCCGCGTGATTGCGGTTTTCATCGTTGCTTGTCCGTGCGCTTTTATTCTCGCCACGCCGAGCGCGATGGTTGCGGCGTTGTCGGCGGCCGCGCGGCTGGGGATTCTTATCAAGAACGTGGGTGACATCGAATTGGCGGCGCGCATCAACGCATTTGTCTTCGACAAAACCGGGACGCTTACGACCGGCAAGCTGGCCGTCAGCCGGTTGGCCCCGATGGATGGCACGACCCCCGCGGAGTTGCTCCGCATTGCGGCGTCCGCCGAGAAATATAGCAATCACCCGACGGCCAAGGCATTGGCGCAACTGGCCGGGGAAGCGAACGTGCCATTGACGGATCCGAAAGACTTCGCGGAAATGGCCGGACGCGGCGTTACGGCTAATATTGAAGGCACAAAAATTCTGGTGGGCCGCGCAAATTGGCTCAAAGAACAAGGCATTACGGAAGATTTCCTCAAAGCCGTCGATCTTAATGAAACGGAGGGATTCAGCCTGATTTTCATCGCGCGCAACGGCCGTTGCCTGGGCTGGATTGGCCTTCAGGACCAAACGCGCGCGGAAGCCCGCGAAGCCCTGGCTGATTTGAAAGCCACCGGTGTTCGGCGGATCGCGATGGTTTCGGGTGATCGCCAGCCTGTGGCCGCGCGTGTCGCGCGCGAAATCGGTTGCGAAGAAGTGATGGGCGAATGTCTGCCGCAGAACAAAGTCGATTTCGTCCGCCAGACCAAAGCCAAAGGTTATCGCGTTGCCGTCATTGGCGACGGCGTCAATGACGCTCCTGCTCTGGCCGCGGGGGACCTTGGCATTGCGATGGGGGCGGCCGGAAGCGAAGTCGCAATCCACAGCGCGACCATTGCGCTGATGAACAACGATCTTCGGCGCTTGCCGTTCCTGGTGCGGCTTTCGCGCCAGACACGCTCAGTCATTAACCAGAATTTCCTCTTCGGAATTTGCTTTGTCATCGGCGGATTGGTCTTGGCGGCGCTCAAATTTATCAATCCGATTGTTGCCGCGATTTTGCATGTGCTGGGTTCGCTGCTTGTTGTTTTCAACAGCGCCCGTCTTGTCCGCCAGGGTGAGGAATTGGAGCCGCACCTGGCTGTGGCGGCCGAACCCCCGGCTCCGCCAGCCGCCCCCACTCCGGCACGTCCCCAATTGGTGAACGCATGAGCGCCGTCGCAGAAATTCCGCCGGATGTTGCAGCCGCGCCGGTTCACGCCAAAGCCGGCGACGCCATTGTTTCCGTTCGCGGTCTGACGAAAATCTTCAAGGATTTTTGGGGGCGGCCAAAGGCCAAGGCGGTGGACAATGTTGATTTTGAAGTTCGCCGGGGGGAAGTCTTCGGTCTGCTGGGCCCCAACGGATCGGGAAAATCGACCACGGTTAAAATGCTGCTGGGCCTGTTGTATCCCACGCGGGGACACATCGAGGTTTTCGGCCATTCGCCCCGCCATGTCAAGACGAAGGCCCATATTGGTTACCTGCCGGAGGAATCCTACCTTTACCGTTTTTTGGACTCGCGCGAGACGCTCGATTTTTTCGGCAACTTGTTCGATCTTCCGCCCAAGGAGCGTCATACGCGCAACGAGCAGCTTTTGGAGATGGTGGGCCTGAACCAGGTCCGCACGCGGGTCGTGGGAGAATTTTCCAAGGGCATGCAGCGCCGCATCGGACTGGCCCAGGCCCTGATCAATGACCCTGATCTCGTTATTCTTGACGAGCCGACAGCCGGCATGGACCCAATCGGCTGCCGCGAGGTCAAGGACTTGATCCTTGCCCTGGCCCGCCGGGGCAAGACGGTGATTCTCAGCAGCCATTTGCTTTCCGATGTCGAAGACGTTTGTGATCGCGTCGTGATTTATTATGGCGGGCGGATTCACGCGATGGGAACGTTGAAAGAGTTGCTGATCAAACCGGACGCCGTGCGAATCACCATGCCGCCGCTCCCGCGAGAGAGCATGCAAAGGTTGCTGGAAATCATCCGGCGCGACGCGGCTTCGGATAAAATCCAGGTCGATAACCCGACGCAAAATCTCGAAAGCTATTTCCTGGAAGTCGTCCGCAAGGCCAAGGAGGGGCTTGCCGAAACCTCCGGCGCCACATCCGGCAGCCGGGTCGCCCCCTATCTTCGTGGCGACGCCGAAGCTGTGCCGGAAAAGGATAAACTGCTGGAGCGCCTGACAATGGCCGCGCCCAAGCCTGTCGAACCTGTGCGGACAGAGGCGCCCGAGCCGGAAATTAACAAGGCCCGGCTGGAGTCCCTGGCCAAAGCACAGGAACCCGCGCCCGCTCCACTCAAATCCGGGCCCGCCCCGGCGCCGGCGCCGACTCCCGCCGATTTGAAAAAGGCCGATGAAAAACTTTCGTCGCTTCTCGGCCGTCCGCCCGGCAAATGAATAAAATTCTGACCATTGCGGGCCTGACGTGGAAGTCGGCCTTTCGGTATCGCTTGTTCTGGGTGGTGGCGGTTTTGCTGGTCGCATCGGTTGTGGCGCTGCCGCTGGTGCTTGTGGACGACGGCACGGCCAAAGGTCTGACGCAGATATTGTTGACTTACACGCTGACGGCCGTTGCCTCGCTTCTCGGCTTCGTCACGTTGTGGCTTTCGTGCGGCACGCTGGCCAAGGACGTCGAGGAATGCCAGATGCAGGTGGTTTCCGTCAAACCGATTGCGCGATGGCAAATTTGGATCGGCAAATGGCTGGGACTTCTGTCTTTGAATGCGGCGCTGCTGGCGTTGTCCGGCGCGGCCATTTTTGCGCTGCTCCAGTGGCGGGCAAACCGGCTTCCCGCCGATCAGCAGGAAATTTTGCGCAAGGAGATATTTGTCGCGCGAGCCGCGACGCGGAACCCCCCCCAGGATTTTACCCCGGAAGTCGATCAAATCATCAAAGACCGCGTCAAGAACTACGCTACTCTCCCCGAAAACGATCAGTACGAAATCCGCCAGCAAATCACCGGGGGGCTAAAGGCTGAATTAACTGAGGTAGGCCCCGGTTATCGGCGCCGTTGGGGAGTTGACTTGCACACGCTGCGCGACCGGTTGCGTGACCAGCCTCTGGTGTTGCGCGTCAAGTTTCACACCGCCAATCCCAATCCGGATGCGCAATACAATACCGTTTGGATTATTGGCCCCACCAATTCTCCCGCGCAGGCCGTCCTGCCGGAGAAATTGCCGCCGGATTCGTTCCAGGAAATTACCGTTCCACCCAATATGCTGGATGAAAGCGGCATGCTCTGGGTCGATGTTTACAACCCGGAGGACACGGCGTTGACGTTCCCGCTGGATGACGGTTTCGTTTTGCTTTATCCCGAAAGCACCTTCGGCATCAACTTCGTGCGTGGAATAGCGGTTATTTTTTGCTGGCTTGCGTTGCTGGCTTCAATTGGGCTGGCCGCCGCGAGTTACCTTTCGTTTCCGGTGGCGGCGTTCGCGTCGCTCGCGGTGCTGCTCATGGGATTATCCAGCGGCACCGTTGGCACGGTGGTGGAGAACGGTACGATTATGGGCTTTGATTCGGCAAAATCGGCCTTTGGCCACACCCCTTCGGATTACATCATAGTGCCCCTTTTCAAAGGGGCGCTCAAGGTGATCAACCTCGTGGAAAACTTTTCGCCGATCGACTCGCTGAGTTCCGGCCGGAGCATTACGTGGGGGGAACTGGGGCTGGCGGTGGCGCAAATCGTTTTATTGCTGGGCGGTTTTTTCTGCGTCCTCGGCATCATTTTTTTCCAACGCAGGGAATTGGCCACCGCGCAAGGGACCAGTTAAGCGGGCGTGGTCCGGCGCCTTCCTTTTCAGATCTTTTTCCAGAACATCCCGGATGCCCGCAAAGATATTCTCGGCCAACTGGCGGCGGCCCGCCTGTGTGAAATGAATCGGGTCGATGAACATTTGGTCCACGCCATCCAGATGCGGGTGCGTATCCACCAGGCAGACATTCCGATTTTGGGCCGCCAGCTCCGCGATGAGCTTCGAATGAATTTCATTGGCCCGGATTTGAATGTAAATGGCCTTGAAGGCGCTCCGGTAGAATTCAATGACATTTGTGTCACTGTTCTTATTGACGGCCATGGAGAAATTCGCCAGCGCAAGGCGAATGTCGTTCGTCTGGGTGAATTCGATGAGTTGACGATACCGCGCGGCGTAAGGCGTGGCGAGCGGATCGATCGGCGGGGCCCGCCGGGTGTTGGATTCGGGAGCATGACCGCGCCGAAAAAGAAACATTTTGAACCGATATTCGCAATCGGCCGGCAACTTCAGCGGCCGTCCGCAATACTTGGGAGGCGGGGGCCCCTTCAATTGTGGAACGGCGGGGTTGATTAAGTTAAAGCCATTGAACCCGTGATACGAAATAATCATATCGGGATGCACCGAGAGAATTTGGCCCGGGAGCCGTGTGAGATTATCCGTCAATGAATACGCCGGAATACCCGCGTTAATCACTTGCACCGGACGGCTCGGTTTAATCCGCTCCCGAATCAGTTGTTCGAGCACTTCAGGCCACGGTTTGTCTTGAGGACCAATTGTCATCCCAAAGGTCGTCGATTCGCCTAACGCCACGATGCGGTAGGCGTCCCCCTTTTCCGCGGGGATTTCCGGGCCGCGAAACCCCTGGCCATTGATCGAAACCTTGCTTTCAAAAAGAAGCGCATGACTCTTCGGCCTAAGGCAAAAATTAGGAATGCGGCCCGGGAGTGATTCAAAGATCACTGATTGCGCGGCATCCGCTTCCTCAAGGTAATACGGCCACCAGCGCGCGAATGCGCTGGGATTGCCCCTCGCGCCCTCATAGGAATAATATTTCCAGCACGTTTCCGGACGCGGATCGAGTTGGTAACTGGGCCGGACGAAAAAATCAATCGCCGGCAGCCCCACCAATACGAGCAGCGCCGTATTTGCCACCTGGACTCCCGCCGGGGAAACATGAAATGCCGCGCGGAGAATAATCAGCAGCCCCACCGCCTCCAAGATGCCGAAGTAAAACGGGCCCTGCTGATTTTGGTCGTAACCGGCTCCGATACAAATCACGGCGGACAGCAGCGCCCATGTCATTCCAATGGCTTTCTCGCGGGCCGGCGCATTGATCCACAAGGCGGCGGCGATCAAGCCGGCGATCATTGCAAAATAAACGTACCAAACGTCTGTTGTCGCGCAACCGACCCAGACGAGGACGCTGAACGCCCAAACGGCGGTTGCCGCGTTTTTTTTTGCAAACCGCCCCACGAGCAGGCTGCCTCCCAACAAGCCAATGCCGCCAATGGAAACCCATGGGGCGCGAATCCAAACCGCCATCAGGATTGCCCCGGCGATCAAAACAAATTGCGTCAAGATCGTGGTCCAAACAGAAAAAGGCATGGAAAGCTGCTATTTGACGGAATACATGAAGGGCGAAAGAGGCGCCCGGCCTTGCGTAAAATAAACGAGTCCGGCCACAAGCAGGAAAAAAATGACCACGGGGAGCAGCCACCATTTCTTCTCCTCCCGCAAAAACCGCCAAACTTCCAGTAAGAACCGGCGCATGAATTCGCATCGTAGTTCATCTCCCCCCCACCCGCCAAGTTGTTTCGGTCTGGCTGGGTTCCTCTTCTACCGCTCACTCTGTCAAAAAATCAGCGGACAATCCCCTTGGCAGCCCCTCCGGGTTTTGGTTAGCTGGACGCTCTTGATGAAACAACTATGGTCGCTGAGACTTGTCCCGCTGTTTTTGGCGTGGACGCTCGCCTGTCAAGCGCAATTGACCGGCCTTTGGGAGGTTCGCGGCCTCAATGGCGGCCGAAGCGAGGGCGAATCTCTCGGCAACACGAACTTCTTCTTCAACGGCGTGATTTTCAGCAATTCATCCGCGGTCATTTCGGCCCAAGACGGAATGGAGAACGCGCTTTCCGGCGTGGTCGTTGCGGAGGGCGATGTCACGATTCTGGACCACGGCCATATCTGGCGTGGGACCAACTTCGTTTATAACGGCAAAACCGGCGATGTTTGGGGCGGCTCTTTCAAGACAAGACAAATGCCCTTTTCCGTTTCCGGCCACAATTTAACCGGCGGCACCAACAAGCTCTATGTCGCAACCAACGCCGTGATCTCGACCGATGATTACGACAAGCCCGCCTACACAATCCACGCGAAGCAAATCACCATTGTTCCGGGTGATTATTTTGAGGCGACAAAGGCGACGCTGTATGTGGGAAAGACGCCCGTTTTTTATTTTCCGTATTACAGAAGGTCCTTGAAAAAACATCCCAATAATTTCGAGTTCGTCCCCGGCGACCGCGGCATTTTTGGGCCTTACTTGTTGAGCGCGTATAATTGGTACGGCACCGGCCTGTTGGACGGCACGATTCACGTGGACTACCGCGAACTGCGCGGGGTCGCCGCCGGCCCAGACCTGTTGCTGCACGGAAGCAACTGGGGCGACGCCGCTTTTCGTTATTATTACGCTCACGATATCGACACGAGCGCCGACGGCATCGCCGCCCCGCATCTCGGCGAGAACCGCCAGCGCGCGACGTTCTATTATACAGTCACTCCGGCGAGCAATTTGACCGCGAAGGTTGTCGCCAATTATCAAAGCGATCCGCTTGTCGTGCGCGATTTTTGGGAAAGCCAATACCAAGCCAACGTCGAACCGGCTTCTTTTGCGGAGGTAAGTCAAGCGTCTCCGAATTGGGTGGTCAACGCGATGGCGCAGCCGCAACTGGTCAATTTCTTTGAGACCGTTGAGCGATTGCCGGATGTGAAGCTGACCGGATTGCGCCAGCAAGTGGGCGTCACGCCGGTTTATTACGAAAGCGAAAGTTCGCTCGGTTATTTTCGCCGCGCCTTTTCCGACACCAATCCCCCGGCTCTCGGCACGAATTATTCGGGATCGCGGGCCGACACATTCCATCAGTTGACTCTGCCGGAAACGTTCTTCGGATGGTTAAACGTCACTCCGCGAATCGGCGGACGCGCCACCTATTACAGCGACGTTGAAGGCCCGTCCGCCCACACCAACGCGCAGACGCGTGGCGTCTTTAACACGGGCGTCGATTTTTCATTCAAGGCGTCGCGGATATTTCGAGACGTCCAAAATTCGCTCCTCGATGTGAATGAATTGCGCCACATTGTTGAGCCGGAAATTGATTACGGCTACGTCCCGGCCCCGAACCGGTCTCCCTCGCAAGTGCCGCAATTCGATTACCAATATCCCACAGTGCGGCTGCTGCCAATCGAGTTTCCCGAATACAACTCGATTGACTCAATTGGCAAGCAGAACGTGCTTCGGCTGATGCTGGTGAACAAGCTGCAAACCAAACGCCAAGATGGCATTGAAGACTTGGTGAATTGGTCGGTCTATACGGATTGGAGTTTGAGCCGCGGGACGAATTTTGCCTTTTCCGATGTGTATTCGGACCTCGATTTTCGTCCGCGTTCCTGGATTACTTTCAATTCCTCCACCGCCTACGATCTTGCCGACACGCGCTGGCGCGAGGCCATCGAGCGTGTTGTTGTCAGGCCAACCCCGGCCTTGAGCATAGCGACCAGTTATTATTACCTGATGAACGACGATCCTCAATTCCAGACTTACGCCGGTGAGGACGTGCCGGGCCACAACCTGATTACTTTCGACCTGTATTATCACATCAACGAAAACTGGGCCGCCCGCATCAGCGAACAATATGAAGCGCAAGACGGCGCCCTGCAGCAGCAACTCTATTCGGTATACCGCGATCTGCGAAGCTGGACCGCCGCCCTCACAGTCCGTGTGACAGAAGGTCCCGGCCAGCCAAACGATCTTTCCGTTGTGGCCACGTTCTCCCTCAAGGCTTTCCCGCGGTACGGCTTGAACCGGGACAACGACCGTCCCAGCCAGCTTCTTGGCAGCGCATCAAGCGCCGATTGGATAGATCAGTAATGATGTCGGGGAAAGGGGAGCGGGCCTTTTCGAAAATGCGGGCTAGACAGGGCTTCGCGAGCGATTAAATTCCGTATCGATGTCCGCACCGACCACTTCCATGCCGGCGCCGCTGTCTAAGGGCGCTGTTTTTCTGCGCCGGCTTTTTAGTTTTGTCATTCTCTGGACGGTCGTGGTTGCCGGTTTGTTTTCCGGCTATAAATTGCTCTCGGATTACGTGTTCCTTGGCATCATTTCCTTCCTCGCCGTCACAGGGTTGTTGGAATTCTACGGCATGGCGCGGAAACTGGGTTACGCCTGCTTCCCCAAATTCGGCGTCTTCGGCGGCTTGCTCATGATCTTCGCCACCTTCGTCTATATTTCCGGCGATTTCGGGCGCGCCGCCACGCCCTCGCGGATGAACGATTTTGAAACGTGCTTTTTTATCATTTTCGTTCTCGGTTTGTGCATCCGCCAATTCGTCTCGCGCGAGGTCAATACCGGGATCGTCGCCATATCCGTAACGTTGTTTGGCATACTCTATGTGCCGTGGCTGTTGAACTACATTCAGAAAATCAACTTCTTCGGCCAGCAAGCCGTTCAGGGCAAATGGTATGTGCTCTATTTTGTTCTTGTGACCAAACTAAGCGATTGCGGCGCTTACGCGGTCGGCTCGCTGATTGGCAAACACAAAATGATCCCGCGCATCAGCCCGGGAAAAACCTGGGAAGGCTTCGGCGGCGCGATTGTCGTCTCGACGGCGGCCAGCGTCATTTTTGCGCGCCTTGCGGGCAGCCACCTGATGGGCATGACCCTGCGTCACTCGATCATTCTTGGCGTGATTCTCAGCGTAGCCGCAGTGGTGGGCGATTTGATCGAATCACTTTTCAAACGCGAAGCCGGCCTGAAGGACTCCGGCCATCTTTTCCCCGGCATCGGCGGCATTCTCGATTTGCTGGACAGCCTGCTTTTCAACGCCCCGCTGATGTATTTGTATTTGCGCCATATTCTGACTTGATCAGGGCGGCTTTCTCATCCGTTCTATGAACTGCCGAGGCGTAACGATTTCGATTCCGAACGGCTTCCTCAAAATCAGCAAGTCCGAATCTTTTGAAATGATCGTTTCTGCTCCACTTGCCAACGCGCGTGCCAGTACTTGGTCGTCATCGCGATCCCTGCTTCTTTGTTTGCCCAGCGGAGCCGGCTCATAAACCTTTGCCTTGAGCTCGATCCAATTCAGCCACGGTTCGGGGTCAACTTGCGGAATGGTACGAGCAAGCTTTCGCGCAATTTCGGAGTATTCTTCAAATAGGGGAATGCTTACGGCGAGGTGAAATCGGTGCTTGGCCCAATGTACAAGGCATTCACGGGACTCACCAGGCCAGAAGATAGCGGAAACAATAACGTTCGTATCAACAACGACAGTCATCCGCGTTTTCGGCGCTTTTCCCTTCGGAAGTCGGCAATAGTCCGATTCACCAGTTCCTCCTCTTTTGCGCTCTGCCGCCGTGAAAGAGAACCTGCGCTCGCAATGACAGCCTGCAATTCTTCTTCGGTAGGCTCTTGCAGGGCCGTGACATACAATCCATCCCCTACTTCAGTCACGCGTAGGGCTGTCCCTTCTTTGATTCCCCTCCGTCTGCGAAATCCTTCGGGCAATTCCACCTTTCCCTTTGGAAGTACGTTCACCGTTGTTGTCATGGCTTAAGATTACCATTTTTGCTTCCCGTCAGCAAGCTTCCCGGTCGCCTCGCTGATTTCCTGTCACCTTTTCGTTGGTTTTTCAGACCTATGCGTGGAACTATGATTGCCAATGCCATGCTAACCTCCGAAACCGATGATGTCGCCCTGGTCGCCGAATGTCTTGCCGGCAACCGCGATGCCTTCGGCTTGATCGTTCGCCGTTATCAATCCCTTATCTGCTCCCTCGCCTACAATGCCACGGGAAGCCTGGGCCTAAGCGAGGATTTGGCGCAGGAAACCTTCGTCACGGCCTGGCGGCAATTGGGCGCCCTTCGCGAACCCGCCAAACTTCGTCCGTGGCTCTGTCAGATAGCCCGCAATATCACTTTCGATTCGCTAAAAAAACAGGGTCGCGAACCTGTCCACCGCGCCGAAGCCCTTGAGGCCGCCAGCCAGTCCCCCGCCGCTGAAGGTTCACCCACCGATCATGCCATTAGCCGCGAAGAAGAAGCGATTCTGTGGCGTTCGATTGAAGATATTCCGGTTTCCTATCGCGAACCCCTGATACTTTTTTATCGCCAGCACCAATCCATCCTGAACGTTGCCGAAGCCCTTGATTTGACTGAAGACGCCGTCAAGCAACGTCTCGCGCGCGGGCGAAAACTCCTGCGCGAGCAAGTCCTCGCGTTTGTCGAAGGCGCGCTCGAGCGCACTAACCCCGGCACCGCCTTCACTCAAGGCGTCTTGCTGGCCTTGCCGGCGATAACCACCGCGACGGCCGCCGGCGCCACCACTTCCGCGTTGAAGGCCGGCGCAATCGGCAAAGCCATTGCAAGCGCGCTCGGCGGAATATTCCTGATTTTTTTTGGCAATTACGCCGGCTACCGCGCAGCCCTCGCCATGTCCTCTTCGGACCGTGAGAGCGTTTACATCAAGCGCTTCTATAAAAGACTGCTCGCGGCGGTCATTGTTTTCAACGTCCTGTTGGCGCTTCTGATTTTTTGGGGTCTCCAATCCGCCAAAGATCATCCAACGCTCTTTGCCTGGTCGTTGGACGTGTTCGTGTTCGTTTCGATTGCAAGCTTCATCGTAATCGGCTTTCGGACAAAGGCCCAGATGCGCCACTTCGCCGATCCCCCGCCAAAAACGGTCTGGGAATACCGCAGTCCGATTGTAATTCTAGGTTTGCCGCTGGCTCACATTCGTATCGGCGGCTCGCATCGGCCGGTGAAAGGGTGGTTTGCCGCGGGCGGCTATGCGATCGGCGGTTTATTTGCCTTCGGCGGGTTGGCGATTGCGCCGATAAGCGTTGGCGGCCTGGCTATCGGTCTGTTGTCCTGGGGTGGAATGGCCGTTGGTTTGATGGCGATGGGCGGTGTTGCCATCGGCGGCTGGGTCTTCGGCGCCCTGGCTGTCGCATGGGAAGCCTACGGGGCTTGTGCTATTGCGTGGAAAGCCGCGGTTGCGGGGGTTGCTCTGGCCCATGATTTCGCGCTTGGCGACATCCGGCAAGCTGCGCAGGCGGGCACCGCTGCGGCTGAAGCCTACGTTAAATCGAGCGAGTTCTTCCAATGCTCGAAATGGATTGGGCGTTACGCCGGCTGGTTGAATATTCTTTGGGTCCTTCCGATGGCTTTATGGTGGCGGATGGCGGCGCGCGCAAAGCGGCATGCTTGCATCGGAGGCGACGGCGACTAATATCGCCACATGGACTCCAGGCAGCGCCCCAACTACGGAATGGATGCGCCAGGAGTCGCCCGTAATTTTTTCCTCATAGCCGTAGTGATGGCAGCCTCGGTCGAGAAACCGCGATCCGTGAAATTGTGCGCGTCATAAAACCCGGCGGTTGTCTGACGATAATCGACATCCGCCACACCGCCGAATACGCCGAAGTATTGCGTCAAAGCAAAATGTCAGACGTCCGCAGAACCGGCCCAAATTTTCTCTTCGTCATCCCCACATACACCCTCATCGCCCGAAAAGCCGCCTGACGAATTCAGATAATTCTTTCAATCCCATAAAAACATGGGGTTACCCCCTTCGCATAAGTAATTGGCGCTATGAATCTGCATGGCATAAATTTGACTGCATGGAAAAGTTCAAGAGTTGGGCTCGCATACTCGGATCTTTTTGTGGTGGGTGGTGGTCAATCATGAGTGGCGCGATTTCAATTCCATTCGCGTTTCTCGCTCTTTGCTTGTCAAATGTGGCGGCGAAGACATGGTTTGCCGTTCTGGCGTACCTGGGAATGGGAGTATATGCCATTGCGACAACCAGACAAAATTACAAGCTCAAAGAACAATCTGGTTCTAAAGCAGATGGAAAGGGCGGTGGGGATGATTCTAAACAACGGCGCAAAAAGATATTAGACAAACTTGGAGACTACCGCCTGAAATTGAAAGAAAGAATGTGTGAATTAGACCGGATGCACCCGAACGCCTTTGCCGAACAAACGGAGTTGGTAAGTAAGCCGTTCGACGGTTCCACAGAGAACCTCTTGAATGAAATTTACGCATTCATCGAAAGCAATGTGGGAAGCGCCGCAAGAGAAGATTTCACGGACCTACAACATATGGACAGGACGCCAATTGAAGGCATCGGAACAAATTCCATTTACCATCCTCATTGGCAAAGTGCCATTTGGCGAGTGCGGCATTATGAACACAACTTAAAAATTATCAGCGAGCGGATCGACCATTATGCGCCTTAGTGGCGGGTGTCGGCGCTTTTTTGGGGTCGTACTAAAAAATATTAAATGTGTAAGTACGGCTCCAATGGTCCCAAAAACGACGTTCCGGTTGGGCGACGTAGCCTACCTTTACAGATGTGCTTGGCCACGCGCGAACTCCGCCCGGCGTTATCTTTTTCTGTCTCTGTTTCCTTGCGGAATGTTCAAGTGGTTGCGTGTCTGGTTTTTTGGCAGGAATGTTGTTAGTGTTTTTCATTTGCTCAATGCCCTCCTGATTCTTTTCACGGTGTATACGTAGGATCATGTGCCTTAAAAAAATTAGGGGGTTTTTCCTGTGGCTTTGTGTACCGGCCAACGCTATGCAAAATCTAAGCTTTGAAAGAACTCCACTCTTTTGACCAAATTTTCGCCGGGAAAGCAACATGTATCTTCCATTTCGGTCGAAGCGTCGAGTGTTCCCTGTGGGCGTAAATTAGCTTTTGTACACTGCGCAAGGGTCAATTGATGTTTTCCCCTCCGAGGGCCGCTCTTGCCACTGTTTGCGCTTCTTGGCCGGGGCGTTTTTGAGCCAAAAAAAGCGTGCAATCTCCCTGAAAAAAGGCGATGCTCTTCAGGATGCACGATTCCGTCAACACGCGCGACCCGTCCTCAGTCGAAGCGGCGGTGCAAGAAGCGTATGTTGAGATGTTTCCGCAAGGAAATCGTGATTTTATCCCCACATTTTTTCGGTGGACGGTGTCGTGGTTCTCCGGGAAATATCGCGATTACCTGCCGATAGACGTCCACTACCACGACCTCGAACACACACTGCAAGGGACCCTTTGCATGGCTCGATTATTGCGGAGCCGGGCCGCGCACGGGCTTCAGCCGCGAATCCCCCAACGCGCGTTTGAGCTTGGAATCCTGGCGATGCTAACCCATGACACCGGCTATTTGAAAAGGCGCTCCGACGCCGGGGGGACGGGCGCAAAATATACTTTCATCCATGTCGATCGCAGCATCGAATTCGCCGGGGAATTCATGCTGGGCCAGGATTTTCCAATCGAAGAAATCCGGTCCGTCCAAAATATGATTCGATGCACGGGCGTTAACGTGAAGCTGGACAGCATTCAATTTCAGGATGAGTTCGAACGCATCGCGGGCTTTGCTCTCGGGACGGCGGATTTGCTGGGGCAAATGGCCGCGCCAGATTACGTGGAAAAACTGCCGACGCTCTACATGGAATTTGCCGAGGCGGCCAAATACAACACGGACGGAAAGATGAAGGCCGGCGGGTTTTTCAGCAGCGCGGAAGACCTGGTTCAGAAGACGCCGCTCTTTTGGGAAAACTACGTCAAAAACAAAATCAACCGCGATTTTCTCGGGCTTTATCGGGCGCTCAACGATCCTTATCCCGCCGGTCCCAACTCCTACATCGAGCCTATCGAGGTCAATATGGCGCGGCTTCGGCGGGGGGCCACCGCCCGACCGCAGGCCTGAGCGGGCTGCTAAAGGCCATGCCGCGCGATTATGTTTTACAACCGTTCCGCTCGCCTATCGAGCCGCGCATTGATTATGCGGCGGAGTTGAATGAACAACAGTTCGCCGCGGTGACCGCGCCGCCCGGCCCAGCGCTGGTCATCGCGGGCGCCGGTTCCGGCAAGACCCGGGCGCTGACTTACAGGACGGCTTTCCTTCTCGAACAGGGCATCCCGCCGGAGCGAATCCTTTTGCTGACGTTTACGAATAAGGCGGCCAAGGAAATGATGCGGCGCGTGTTTGATCTGCTGGGCGGCGAATTATCGGGATTGTGGGGCGGCACTTTTCATTCCATCGGCGCGCGGGTCTTGCGGCGCAACGCCACGTTGCTGGGCTATCAGGCGGATTTCTCCATCATGGATCGCGAAGATGCCAGGGACATGCTCAAGGCGTGCCTGGCTGAAATGGAAATCGATCACGAAGCGACACGATTTCCAAAAGCGGATGTCCTGGGGGATATTTTTTCACTTGCGACGAACCGGGATGAACCGGTCGAGACTGTCATTAAAACGCAGTTTGACTATTTCGCCGGAATTATCCCGGAGATTGCAAATGCGCGGGAACGTTACGCGGAGCGAAAAAACGCGGCGAACACGATGGATTTCGACGACTTGCTCGTGTTGTGGCTCAAACTTCTCCGGGACAACGAAAGCATCCGCGAAGAACAGCAGCGCCGCTTTCAGTTCATCCTCGTGGACGAGTATCAGGACACCAACCGAATCCAGGGAGAACTGATCGACCTGCTTGCCGCGCGTCATCACAACGTCATGGTGGTGGGCGATGATTCGCAGAGCATTTACTCGTGGCGCGGCGCTCATTTTCAGAACATCATCAAATTTCCCGAGAGATACGAGAAGGCGGCCGTTTACCGGATCGAAATCAACTACCGCAGCACCCCGGAGATCCTGAATGTGGCCAACGCGGCCATCGCGGCCAACGTAAATCAATTCGCCAAGCATTTGACCCCCGCGCGGCGTTCTGGGCCCAAACCGGTCCTGATGCCGTGTATGACGGGTAGTGAGCAGGCCTCGTTCGTGGCGCAGCGCATTTTGGAATTGCGAGAGGAAGGGCGGGAGTTGAACAAGATGGCGGTGTTGTATCGCTCGCATTTCCACGCGTTGGAACTGCAACTGGAACTTTCCCGGCGCAACATCCCTTACTCCATCACCAGCGGCATCCGTTTTTTTGAGCAGGCGCACATCAAGGACGTGGTGGCGTATGTAAAATTCATCAATAATCCGCGCGACGAACTGGCGTTGAAACGAATCGTCCGGCTGCTGGAAGGGGTTGGCGGCAAAACGGCGGACAAAATTTGGAACGCATTCAAGGCGTCGCCCGGGCCGCCGCTGGCGGTGGCGCTGCAAAAACTCTCGCCGGTCATTCCGAAAAAAACCAGCGTCGCGTGGGCGCAATTCACGGCGACGATCTCGCAATTGGAGGCCGAAGACATCCGGCGCAAACCCGCGGTGGCCATGCAGCTTGTTCTTGAGGCGGGTTACAAGGAGCATTTGCAGGAGAAGTATTCCAATTACACTTCGCGGCTCGAAGATGTGCAGCAGTTGGCGGGCTACTCGCGGCAATTCGAGTCGGTCGAGGAGTTTCTGACACAGCTTGCGCTGCAAACGTCCATCGACGCCGAGGAAAATCAGGCGGGCCAGCGTGACGAAGAGGAAATCCGGCTTTCCACGATTCACCAGGCGAAGGGGTTGGAGTTTGATGTGGTTTTTATCATCATGCTTTGCGATGGGCTTTTTCCCTCGGCCCGCTCTTTGGAAAATCTGGAGAACGAGGAGGAGGAGCGCCGGCTCTTTTATGTGGCGATCACCAGGGCGCGCGATGAATTGCACTTGAGTTACCCAATGATCAGGACAATGGGCGCCGGGGGCGAAGCGATGCAACGGCCTTCGCGGTTTTTGGGTGAATTGCCGAAGGAGCTTTTAGATGAATGGAATTTGCGGGTGGGGTATTAGCCTTTTCTCGAAATTATTTGTGTAAGAAAGGGCGACAAAAGGTCGGGATGTTTTACAGGAGAAGATGCGGTTGGTGGGAGGATTGCTTGTGTAACTTATTATCTAATAACGCCTTGTGATACTGTTACGATTCTGCGGCGGGAGGCGCGAACTTTGCTAAGGGTAGGTAGAGCGCGTTTTTATTTGGCAAAGAGCGTTTAAACATGAGAAGGAAGCAAGTTTTTGTTGTCGCAGCGGTGGTTGTCGTCAGTTGTCTTGGATTTGAATGCGCCCGATTGGCGCCGGATGACGGGGCCATTTGCCTGCTGTTAGGTTTGGCGTTTGGCGCGTTGATTGGATTGCAGCTTCGACGCATGGCTCCGCCCCGGAAACGGCTACAGGCGTCTTCCAATCGCAGAGCTTTGCAAGTCGCCGGGCTTAACTGGTCGGAATCCGTTGTGGGGGGATTTGCGCAGTCGAACAAGTTGGGTTCGCGCTGCGACCGACGAATGATTCCCGCGGGCGTGGCGAATCGGCATTCGCCTGGAGGACGGGGATCAGAAAAGCGCACGGGAGGATGCCGACGAGCCTGCACGACGCATCGGCCCCTACCACAAAAGCCGTTTCAGGGTTACCGCTGATTGAACCGTAGAGTTCGCACAGAAGACCGCCCTTAAATGGGCGCGCCCAGCGGATTTTTTCACGCAGAAGTCACGTCCTCGAATACTAGCCTAACTTCCTTTCGAGAAGAGCGAAAAGCCCAATAAAACCGAGGTTTTCTCGATTTCGTCCGGCTACATCTTACTGTTTTGGCGGCGATGCGAAGATCGTCGCCAATCCCAGTTTGCGCAATTGATCGTTTAAATTCTTAGGGATTTCGGTCATGACCGTGCGATGAATGTTTTGGCCCATCCGCAAGAGGCCAACGCGAAT
>DATAUD010000087.1:0-45830 GCA_036268455.1 Verrucomicrobiia bacterium | reverse complement strand
GCAGTTTCGTTTCAAGCGCCCCGGCCAATTCTGGACGGCCCCGGGCTTGCGCAACCTTTGCGCTTTGGAGGAAGCCAGACACAACCCTCATTGGGAAGAACTCTGGCAACCAGCTAAAGCGTAGCAGTGTCAAGATGCGCCTACTTTCGTTGGGTATCGTTACAATTGTCTGGCTATGCCAAGTCCCCCTCCGCAGAATCCTCGCCGACATTTATGAACCGCGCTCCAACGTTTCGTGTTCTTGTCGCCTCGCTCGGCGCATTCCTTTTTTTGACCGCCCGCTCTCAGGCCGCCGATGGCGTCCAGATCACTCAAGTTGACGACAAAGTTCGCGTCGAAATCAACGGCCAGCTTTTCACCGAATATCATTACAAAGATGTTCCCCGCCCTTTTTTCTATCCAGTGCTCGGCCCGCGTGAATTGCCCATGACCCGGAAATGGCCTCTCGAAGAAAGCACCGACGAACAACACGATCACCCCCATCATCGCGGACTTTGGTACGCCCACTCGAGTGTGGACGGTTTTGATTTTTGGAACGAAGGAAAAGGCCCCAAAATCGAACATCAGAAATTCCTCCAACTCTCCTCGGGAAACGACTCCGGCGTCATTCAATCTTCCAATAATTGGATTGCGCCCGACGGAACTTTCGTTTGCAGCGACGTGCGCACGATTCGCATTTTCAACCGCCCCGGCAACGAACGTTTGCTCGACTTTGAAATCACATTCCACGCGTCCCCGGACAAACCGGTCGTTTTCGGCGATGACAAAGATGGCGCCATGGCGACGCGCCTTCCTGAATCGATGAGGCTAACCCATGTGGTTCCCGGCAAAAAAAAGCCAGTGCCGGGCGACGGCCACATCGTCTTGTCCACCGGAGCGCGCGATCAGGAAGCCTGGGGCAAAAGAGCCGATTGGTGCGACTATTACGGCCCCGTCAACAGCAACATCGTTGGCGTCGCGATTTTCGATAATCCGGCGAACCTCCGGCACCCGACCTGGTGGCACGTGCGCGATTACGGCCTCTTTGCCGCCAATCCTTTTGGGATTCACGATTTCGAGAAAAAGCCCAAAGGCACCGGCGATTACACCCTTCCCGCCGGCAAAACGCTGACGTTCCGTTACCGTATTTATTACCATGAGGGCACCGAGGCGGAAGCCAGGGTCGCGGACCATTACAAGGACTACGTCGAGGGCAAATAAATTTAACAAACAAATCCTGTCATGAATAAAATTACACGACGCGCTTTTCTCAAAAAATCCGCCCTTGGCGCGGGCGCTTTAGGTTTGTCAGCGCGGTCATGGGGGCAAGTCGCGGGCGCGAACGACGACATTCGCATCGCGGTTGTCGGCTTCAACGGTCGCGGCGCAAATCACATCAGCGCCTGGGAAAAAATGAAGGGCGTGCGCCTCGTCGCGTTGTGCGACGTCGATAGCAATGTGCTTGCCCACCAAGTGAACCGGGCCAAAGACCAGGGACGCCCCACGGGAGGTTACACGGACCTCCGCAAACTTTTGGCGAACAAGGATATCGACGCCATTTCCATCGCCACGCCCAATCACTGGCACGCCACAGCCACCGTATGGGGAGCTCAAGCCGGAAAGGACGTTTACGTCGAAAAGCCGATCTCGCACAACATCCGCGAAGGCGAACAGATGGTCGCAGCGCAAAAGCGCTATCAAAAAATCATCCAGGCCGGCACTCAATCGCGTTCCAGTCACGGGATTAAAGAAGCGGTTGAATGGGTGCAAGCCGGCAACCTCGGAAAAATCCGGGTCTCCCGCGGTCTTTGCTACAAACGCCGCGCGAGCATCGGCAAAACAACGGGACCACAATCGATTCCGAAATCAGTTGATTATGATGTGTGGCTGGGCCCCGCTCCGCTGACACCGCCCCGCCGCGAGAAATTTCATTATGACTGGCATTGGTTTTGGGATTACGGCGCGGGAGACCTCGGCAACCAGGGCGTGCATGAAATGGATGTCGCCCGCTGGTTCCTCGGTGAAAGCGCCGTTGCCCCTCGCATCATGTCCATCGGTGGCCGCCTCGGTTACGAGGACGACGCCGAGACGCCGAACACGCTCATCGTTTTTCAGGATTACGCCAAGGCGCCCTTGGTCATGGAAGTACGCGGCCTTCCGGCAAAGGCCGGCTCCAAGAACATGGATTCTTACAAAGGCGGACAAGTCGGTATCGTCGTTGAATGCGAAGGCGGATATGTCCTTGTCCCGGACTACAACAGCGCCATCGTCCACGACAACGACGGCAAAGTGATCAAGAGTTTCAAGGGTTCCACCAGTCACTTCGAGAATTTCATCAAAGCCGTCCGCAGCCGCAACCAAAACGAGTTGAATGCGCCCATTCTCGAAGGCCATCTTTCCACCGCGCTCTGCCATACCGCCAACATCTCCTATCGCCTTGGCAAACAGCAGGCCCCCGACGCCATCCGCGAACAAATCAAAGGCGACAAAGAGGCGACCACGACATTCCAGCGCATGACCGAACACGTCGCGGCGAACGGCGTGGATATGGACAAAACACCGGCGACACTCGGCATGATGTTGCGGATGAATCAGGCGGACGCCAGTTTCGTCGAGAACCAGGATGCGAACGATCTCCTGATGCGAAAGCCGCGCGAGCCGTACATTATAGAACTGACGTAGCAACGCGGCGGAAATCCAATCCGTACCGCCCGCGATTGCGGAGGAGCCGCGCTTCTTCTCCGAAAGCGCGGGAAATTATTTTTGAGTCGAGGGTTTGACGCAAAGGTCCGCTGGCCAGGATGCGTCCGCCTCTCAAAATCAGCACGTGTGAGAAAATCGGGATGATCTCTTCGACATGATGCGTCACCAGAACCAGGGCGGGAGGATTCGCGCCGCGTCCAAGACGTTGGAGAAATTGCAGAAAATGTTCGCGCGCGGCCGGATCCAGCCCGGCGCACGGCTCGTCCAAAATCAATACGCGCGGCCGCGCCATCAACGCCCGTCCGATGAGCACTCGCTGCCGCTCCCCTTGAGAGAGGTAAGCCCAGGGGCGCTCCACCAAGGCGTCACATTCGATGCTTTGCAAAATCCGCCGTCCGCGTCGGCGTTCAGCCGCCGTCATTTCGCCCCAGAAATCGATCATCGCGTATTTGCCGCTGACGACGGTTTCAAGGGCGGGTTCGTCCGGTGGAATCAGTTGCCGCACGGACGAACTGACAATCCCAATGCGTTTGCGCAAGTCCCGCCAGTCAGTCTTTCCGTAGCGCCTCGACAAGACCTCGACGCCGCCGGCGGTTGGCGTGAGATAGCCCGTCAATGCGCTCAAAAGGGAAGTTTTGCCGGAGCCGTTGGCGCCAAGGATAACCCAATGTTCGCCCGGTTGGACGTTCCACGAAACGTCGTCCAGAATACGGACGGTTCCGCGACGGACCGCAAGACCGGAAACTTTGAGAATCGATTTCTTAGTCAAAAATGTAGAAGAGCCATGCAAACAAACCGCAAACAAGAAGACCCACGACAAAGGCCACGATCAGGTTGCGCATGTGCCGTTTGCGCGCGTTTCGTCCCTGCCCGGGCAGTAAATAATAAAAATTCGATTTCTTTCTCACTTGGCGTACGATTAAATGAAGCTTGCGTTATTTTTCAGTAATTTGTCAACTGCTCTGGCGTTTATGTCGCGCCGAATCTACGTCTTTATATCTCTGCTTCTGCTGGCCGGTTCTGCCCGCTCCCAGGATGAGAGCGCTCTTCGGGACGCCCTTGCATTGTCGCAGCAAATGGTCGTCGTGACAACGAGCGATTGGAAAGCCACGACGGGCCTGTTGCGGCGGTTCGAGCGAACTGAGCACGGCTGGCAATTGGATGAGCCGGTTCTACCCGTTGTCGTCGGCAGAAGCGGGCTGGGCTGGGGTCGCGGCGCGAATCCGCCGTCGCAAACCGTCCCGCAAAAGAAGGAGGGCGATGGCAGAAGCCCCGCCGGGGTTTTCCCGCTTCCGTATGCGTTCGGTTACGCCGATCCGGATTCCGTCCGCGAAATCAAATTGCCCTATGTTCAATGCACCGCCACGCTGGAATGCGTGGATGACACCAATTCGTCGTACTACAACATTATCGTGGACCGCCGGTCCGTTGGGAAGCCGGATTGGAAGAGTTCGGAAAAAATGCGCATGACCAACGGCGAATACCGGCTCGGCATATTTGTCGCGCACAACACTGGTCCAGCAATTCCCGGCGGCGGCTCGTGCGTGTTCATGCACATTTGGAAGTCTCCCACAACCCCAACCAGCGGCTGTACCGCCATGAGCTCCGGCTCGATTGAAAGCCTGCTCGGCTGGCTCGATCCGCAATCCCATCCGCTCCTCGTTCAGCTTCCCGACGCGGAATACCGGCGAGTGCAAGCAGCCTGGCGATTGCCCGCTTTGGCAACCACGAACCATTAAACTTTGGCCGATTCAACCCCCACTTCAACCAGGCGAGAACTGGTTCGCGGACTCGGCTTAAGCGCCACGACCGCGCTGGTCGTCGGGACGATCATCGGCACCGGGGTTTTTTTGAAAACGGCGCGGATGGCACAGGCCGTCGGTACGCCTGAGCTTGTGCTGCTGGCGTGGGTCGCCGCCGGTTTGCTCTCGCTGGCCGGCGCGTTGAGCTACGCGGAATTGGGGGCAATGCTTCCCGCCGCGGGCGGCGAATACGTCTATCTCCGCGCCGCCTACGGCGATCTTCCGGCTTTTCTTTTTGGCTGGATGCGCCTGACCGTCGGATCGGCGGGTTCGATTGCGAGTTTTGGAGCGGCGTTTGCAACTTTTCTCGCGGCGATCGCGCCGCTGAATTCAATTGGAGCGCAACGAACGGTCGGCGTCGGCGTGATTCTTCTTTTCACGGCGATCAACTGCCTGCGCGTTACGATTGGCGGGCGCGTTCAAGCCGTGCTGACCCTGGCGAAAGTTTTGGCGATTGGTTCCATCGCCATCGGCGTTTTCTTTTTCTCGCGAACGGCCACATGGGAGCATTTGCGTTCGCCCGCCGGGGTCGCCGCGTGGTGCGGATTTCCGGCGTTTGGCGCGGCGATGCTCTCCGCGCTGTGGGCCTTCGACGGCTGGAATAACATGCCGATGGCCGCGGGGGAAGTGCGCGATCCCGGGCGCAACATTCCCTGGGCGCTGATGGGCGGCATGGCCATCGTCCTTGCCGTTTATGGTCTGTTGAATCTGGCTTACTGTTACGCGCTGCCAATCCAGGAAATCGCAGCGTCCAGTTCGACGCTTCACGGAACCGCCCCTCCTGTCGCTTTCAAAGCCGCGAGCACGTTTCTGCCTCGATTCGGCGCGCAACTGGTGGCTATCGCGGCGCTATTGTCAACCATCGGCGTCCTAAACGGCTCGATTCTCACCGGAGCGCGGATCACTTACGCGATGGCGCGGGACGGTTTGTTCCTTGCCCGCTTCGCGGAATTGGGCGAGCGCTCGGCGGTCCCCGTGGCGTCAATCATTTTGCAAGGGGCGTGGGCTTGTGTGCTGGTTCTCTCCGCAACGTTCGATCAATTGACCGATTGCGTGATTTTCGCCGGAATGATTTTCTACGCGGCGACGACGACGGCTGTTTTCGTGCTTCGGAAAAAGCGTCCGGATGCGCCGCGTCCGTACAAAACGCTCGGGTATCCGGTGGTTCCGGCATTGTTCGTCGTGGTGGCCATTTGGCTTGTCATCAATACTTTTTCGACCAATCCAAAAGAATCCGTTGCGGGGATTGGGTTGATCGCGCTGGGGCTGCCGGTGTATTTCTGGCAACGAAAGGCGAACGCGCAATAGCGTGTCAATCGTTGGCGCCGATGAATTCGTCGTGCAATCGCGCATAGACGCCTGCATCGCGCAGGAGGGTTTCATGTGTGCCGCGCTCGACGATGCGGCCTTGGGCCAACACCAAAACCAATCCCGCTTTATGAATGGTGCTCAAACGATGCGCGACCACAAAAGCCGTTCGCCCTCGTAGCAGAACTTCCAGCGCCCGTTGCAACCGCCGCTCGGTCACAGTGTCGATGGCGCTAGTGGCCTCGTCGAGCACGACGATGCGCGGATTGGCCAGCATTGCGCGCGCGAAACAGACCAATTGCCGTTGGCCAAGCGACAGGGCGGCGCTCTTTTCACCCACTTGATGATTCCAACCGCCAGAGAGCGTCTCGATCATATCCAGGCAGTCGAGGGCCTTTAACACATCGCCGACTTCTGATTCGGTGGCTTCAGGACGGGCAAACCGAATGTTATCGATAACCGAACCGGAAAACAGAAAGTTGTTTTGCTGCACACTGCCCATTTGGGCGTGAAGCGAGTCGCTCGTTACGTCGAGAATATTATGGCCGTCGATCAACACACTTCCGCGCGTCGGCAGGTAGAGTTTTTGCAAAAGGGCGGCGATGGTCGTTTTGCCGCTGCCGGTATGGCCCACCAGCGCGACGGTTTGACCAGGCTCCGCGACAAAAGAAATGTCGGACAACACAGGGCGGCCGGGGACGTACTCGAAACAGACGGATTCGAACTCGACGCGGCCCTGCACAGGGGGCAGAGGCAGTGCGGAAGGGGAATCGACCCATTCCGGCTTCTGATCAAGCAGGCGAAAGAGGCGTTCGGCGCCAGCCATGCCCGTGAGGGCCTGGTTGTAGCGATCGCCGATGACCTGGACCGGCTCGAAAAAGAGGTTGGCCAGGAAGAAAAACATCACGAGGTCGCCGACATCCATGTGCCCCCAGCCATGCCATTCGAGGGCGCCGTATCCGCCGAGAAGCGCCATAATTCCGAGGAACAACTGGCTCTTCATTTGCAACAGCGGCACGAACACCGCCGAGGCGTGAGCCACGCCGACGTTGTTGTCGCCGTGCAAATTGACCAATTTGCGGAAAAAACCGGCATTCACCTCCTGTCGGACAAAAGCCTGTGTGACGCGGATGCCGCCGACGGATTCCGCCAACGTGGAGGCCAGACGGCTCCAGGTTTCCTGCACTCGGCGAAGCCGGGCAGCCATCACGACGCGGTATTTCTCGTTGATCACCCAAATCATGGGGACCAAGAGGAACATTATCGCGAAGAGCTTCCAATCGTACCACGCCATGAGCGCCGCCGAAACGGTCATTTGCATCGCTTGGACCGTCAAAACGAATCCGACGTCTTGCACGCCCACGCGGATACTATCGATGTCCGAAGTCATCCGGCTGATGATGCGGCCAAATTTGGTTTGGTTAAAAAAGGACATGGGGAGGGTTGTTAGTTTTTGGAAAAGATCCTTTCGCATGTCATGCACGACAGATTCGCCCAATTGCAGCGCATAAATCTGGCGGTAATGCAGGGTGACGATCATGAAAATGGTCAAACCGAGATACCCCGCGGCGTAAAGCTGGATGCCCGGCCAGTTTCGCGCCGCGATTGGCCCATTGATCGTGCGGCCGATCATCCAGGCCATCGCCGGCAATTGGATTCCGCGCAGGAACGTCAGAGCGAAGAGCAAGTTGCGCTTCCAGGCGTAAGGCGCTGTGTAACGATAAACCCGCCGAACCAGCGCCCATTGCAACGGCGCCTTATCGGCCTCCCGATCCTCCATCGGGTTGAAATAAGTGATCGCCTCGCGGTCATCAAGTTCCGCGGATTGATCGGTAGGCGGGCTTGGGGGAGGGACCGTGGCGGGGCCGCTCATGTGGTTCCCTCCATGAAATACTTGCAGACTGGATTAATGCTGGTCGGTTCGGCTTGCACCCGAAGGGTATTATACAACGGCCGTGCGCAGAGGGCGAAGGAATTTGTCGGGGTTGAAATTAATTGAAAAAAATTCTTGTGGGGGCCTATTCTGTCCTTGTGATTCGTGCTATTAAGGCAGAACAACTTCCACGGACTCCCTAATTTCGCCTGGAATTGTCGTCACGCAAGGCTTGCAGCTTCAACCATCCATTTGAAGAAAAGGAAATGATATGCGATTTCTGAATTGGAATCATAAAAAAGTTCAAAATCTCAGTCCTTGGGAGATTTGGATGTTTATTGCCGGACGCGTGTATATGAGCTATGGAATCGGAGTTCTGGCCATGCGATATTATCCACAGGCAGTATATAGGTCTGGCTGTCCCGCGTTGGTTCTTGGATTGGTTTTGTTGATTGTCGCAGCAAAAGGATTTTTGCGAAAACCATCGTCGAATTAGGCACGATCAAGGACTCGCCCTCGCGAGGGTGGCTGGATTTCGAATGGTGACTGGATGGCGAAATGCATCTCGTGCATCCAATGATGGCCTGTCTTTCCGCCTCAATTATATGGCTCTCGCGTTGTCGCCCCTGTCGGGAATCGTGCTGCAGCAAGGCCGCGCGTTGTTGCTGTACATTCATAACTAGAACGTGAAAAGGAGTTGGAACGTATTCTAAAAATATATCGGCCGATCTTGCGGGGTGGAAGGCGTAGCGCGGCGGCGTTGACCCGCAAGGCGGCGCCGTGTATGGTTTCATTGATGAAGACAGTCCACGCAGTTTTTGAAAAGGGTATGTTTCGCCCGCTGGAAGCAGTGGAACTGCCGGAGCGATGCGAAGTTGAATTCGAGCCCGCCCCGTTCGGCCGCCGGGCGAAGACGGCGACGGTTTTTCCTCAATCTACGCCATTCTCTCGGAACGTTATGAGTCTGGCGAACGGGATGTTGCCGCCCGGCATGATGAGCATCAGCCATGATGGTGATTTCTGGAAGCGCACATGGCTCACGCCGCCTTCCCCAAGTCCATCAATTGCAATAGCGCGGTTTGATGATACGGGCCAGGCTTATGCGCCAGATCGGCGTGGGTGCCGGTTTGGATCAGGCGGCCTTCTTCCAATACCAGAATAATGTCGGCGCGGCGCAGCAGACTCAGGCGGCTGCTCACGACGAAGGTCGTGCGGTCGGCCATCGCGTCGCGCAAGGCGTTGACGATTTCATGCTCGGTTTTGGAATCGACGGAGGCGGTGGGATCGTCAAGTATCAAAATCGGGGGCGATAGCAACAACGCGCGGGCAAGGGCGAGGCGCTGGCGCTGGCCGCCGGAAAGGTCCACGCCGGATTCTCCCAGCACAGTTTTGTAGCCAAGTGGCAAGTCCGTGATGAATTCGTGGGCGCAGGCGATTATGGCGGCGTGTTCTATTTCAGCTTGCGTGGCTTGCGGGTTGCCGAAGGCGATGTTCGCGCTGACGGTGTTGGAGAATAGAAAACTTTCCTGGTAAACGATGCCGATTTGGCGTCGGAACGCGTCTAGGTCGAGGTCGCGCAGATCGTGGCCGTCGGCGAGGATGCGGCCGCGCTGGGGATCGTAGAAGCGCGGAAGGAGACTGAGCACAGTGCTTTTCCCGGCGCCGGTCATGCCGAAAATTCCGACGACCTGCCCGGGTTTGGATTCAAAGGAGACGTCGCGCAAGGCGGGATGGTCGGCGTGGTAGCCAAAGGTCACGTTCTCCAAAACCATGCGGCCGGTCAGACGTCCGGGCACGATTGCGCTGGGCTTGGTTTCGACGCCGACAGGCATGTCGAGCACTTCGAAGACGCGCCGCGCGGCGGCAAGGCTCTGCTGAACGGAGTTGGCGATGTTCGTGATGTTGGCGACTTGTCCGTTGAATTGCTGGAGCAGGCCGGCGAAAACGACCAGGCCGCTTCCGAGCGCAATCTGGCCGCGCACATACAGCCAGCCGCCATACGCGAAAAGGATCACGAGGCTGAGTTGCGAGAGCAATTGCGTGATGGGGGTGAAAACGGACAAGTCCCAAAAAATGCGGCCCTGCTGTTCGGATACCATTGTGTTGCCTTCTTCAAAGCGGCGAAATTGATGCGGCTCGGCGGCGAAACCCTTGACGGTTTGCATCCCTTTGACGCTTTCCGTAAAAAGCTGGACGAGGTTGTCCGATAATTCGCGGTTGCGCAAATAACCGGGGCGGAGCCGCGCGGAATAATAATGCGTGACCCACCAAAGCGGAATGGCGACGGACAGGCAGGCGACTGTGAGCGCGGGCTGGATTCGCCACATGAAAATGCCGTAAGCGCCCAGGGTGAGCACCATGTTTACGCCCTGCAACAGCACGCCATCGACGAACAGGCGGGTGTTTTGGACGTCGCCGGTGACGCGGTTAAAAATAGAGCTGGAGCCGTGAACGTCGAAGAAGCGAAAGCTGAGACGTTGCAGGCGCGCGTAAAGTTGATCGCGCAGGTCGGGAACAATTTCGCCCTGCATCAGGCGGGCGGTGGTGAAATTATATTTGTAGGTGAGGACGGCGCGCAGGAGGGCCTGGACGACAATCGCCAGTGAAAGAGCGGTGACGATTTGCACAGCGGTCCAATGGTTCGGGGGCATCCAGCCGAATGGATACTTGGGCGCTTGTTGCGTCGCATCGAGGGCGTGGCGAATGACGTCGATCACGACGCCGAGCAATTGAAGTCCGATCAAGCCGAGAATTAGCAGGACGAGGCTAAGAATGATGGAAAGGATGAAATCGCCGCGGTACCGCCACGCGAGGGCGGTCAGGCGGCGGACGAGTTCTCCGGTCGAGTAATCGCGGCCGGAATGAATGGTGGTCGGTTCAAATTGCACCCAACGGATATTATACAGCAAAGCTTCGCGGAAGGAAACGACGAGAACGAAGGCCGAAAAAAATCCCCGGTTAGCGGCGCGCTTGAATACGCGTCACCTTACCGTCCACATCTGTGACCAGCACGTCGCTCGCACTGAGAGGCACGACAGTATTCAAAACGGTTACGCCCAGTTTGTGTTCCCAGAGCAGCGCGCCGGTTTTTCCATCGATGGCGAGCAGCAGGCCGTTTTTGGTGCCGTAAAACAACACGCCGTCCCGCTCCACCAGCATGGCGGAATTGATGTCGTAGCCGAAGTGGGCGTCCAATTCCCAGAGTTCGCGAGGCTCGCTTGCTTCGGTGGAGAAGGCGGCAATGACGCCGGGCATTGTTCGCACGTAGAAACGCGAGAGGTCTTCGGCCATGCCGATGGATTCGCGCACCTGCCATTGCGCGGCACGCCAAATTTGGCTGCCACTGGCGAGGTCCAAGGCGGTCATGCGGCGATCCGGCGCAACGACAAAAACTTTGCCGTGCGCGGCGACGGGCCATTCGGCGGCGGGGGAATACATCAAACCGAGGTTGCCCGGGCTTTGGCCTTTCCACTTCCATCGCAATGCGCCGGTGCGGGCGTCCAAGGCGTAAAGATTCAAGTCCCACGCGCCGAAAATCACTTCGCCATCGCACACCAATGGGCGCGTTTCGACGAAGCCTTTCACTTCCGGGAAATCCCACAGCAATCCGCCCGTTTTGACGTTCAACGCGCGGAAGTGGCCGTCGGTCCCGCCGATGTACACAATATTGTTTGTGACGCACGGCGAAGCGACAATCGGCCTGGCGGTTGGAAAATGCCATAATGTTTGGCCCGTTTTCGCGGACAAGGCGTAAACGTCCCCATCGGTTGAACCAAAAAGCACGCGATTTTCGGACACAGCGGGAGTGGAATAAACGGCCCCGCCGACAGTCACTTCCCATTTCGGGGAGCCGTTTTTCAAATCGAGCGCGCGCACTTTGCCCGCCCCATCGCCGAAAAACACGCGGCTGCCCGCGACCGCCGGCGAGGATGCGACGGTCCACCCCGCGTCAAACTGCCAAACAGGTTTGACGTCGGGGTATTGAGCGTTGACGGAAAAATCGGGACGCGGCCATTGGTTGGTATCGGCCAGGTAATCGTGTTTCTCCAGGCGGACGGTGTCCCACACGGGCTTGGTTTCCACGGCGGGGGCGCGTTCGGCGATGGTCATTTCGCCGTCTTTGATTTCGACGAGACTGTAGCCGCCGATGGTTTTAGCGGCGCGGAGATTGGAGCGGCCCATTACGCCGGGGACGCCCTCGAAATTCATTTTTTTATTGCGATGGCCGTGTCCGACCAGGATGGCCTGCGTGTTGAATTTTTTTAACTCGTCCAGCGCGTCGAACCAATTGTCGATTTCGTCATTCATCGGGTAGTGCGTGACGAAAATGATCGGCTGACCTTTGGTCGCGCGGTCAAGCGTGGCATCGAGCCAGCGAAGGTCTTGCGGGGCGAAATGGCCGTCGCCCATTTTCATCACGGGGCCTTCGTGCACGCCGATGAAGCGGTAACCGTCGGCGTCAAATACAAAACGGTCGGCGCCCCAGATTTTCTCAAATTCCGTCGCTCCGGACTCGGACCATTTGCAATCGTGATTGCCGGGAACGACGTGGCACGGAATGCGCAACTGATCAAGGAGGGCCTTTGCCGTGACGAATTGGGCGTGGGAACCGAATTCAGTGACGTCGCCGGAAACAATGACGAAGCTCAATCCATCGAACGAATTAATGTCGCGAACGGACGCCTGAAGATCGGCCTCGGAATTCGGCGAGCCGATGTGAGTGTCGCTCAACCATGCGAAACGAAGATCGGCATTTGCCGCAAGGGCAACCAGCAACGCCGCCGCCGCCATCACCGCCCGGAACTTCCTCATACCGGCTGCATTTTCGGGTCGTCCAGCAACGGAGCGCCGACAGGGAGCGGTTCGGGCAGCGGGACGAATTCCTCGATTTGCCGCCACAATTCGGAGAAATCTTTGTTGACGTCCCCGCTGAGGCAATCGGTCACGGTGCCGACGGCGTCCGGGTATTTGTTGGTCAGCTTGCGGAAACTGAAATTTGGATTGTAAAAGGCATAGACGAGCCGGCGCATGTTTTCCACGCCTTCGCGAAGGAAGCGCGCGTAAGCGGCGAACCGTTCGGGCGAAAAATCGCGCTCGACGATGGCTTCATGGACGGCGTCACCGGCCAGTGTGCCGCTTTTAAGCGCTAGCATGACGCCCGAGGAAAACACCGGGTCGAGAAAGGCGAAGGCATCGCCGACAAGCAGCAATCCGTCGCAGCCGCAATGTTTTGCGTGGTGGGAATATTCGCTGGTCAGGAAATATTGGCCCTGTTGTTGGCCGCGCGCCAGGTGTTGCTTGATCCACTGATTCTGCTCGATCTCGCGCAAGAAAATCGCCTCGGGGCTTTTCACGCCGTCGCGCGTCAAATATTTTCCTTCAGCCACGACGCCAACGCTGATCATGTCGTTGTGCTGCGGGATGTACCAGAACCAGCCCTTCTCGGGAACGTAGGCGACTGTGGTCGCGCCGGCGTCGATCCCTTCGTCGCGTTGCGCGCCTTTGTAGTAAGTCCAGACGGCGATCTTGTTCAACTCAGGGTCTTTTATTCGCCAGCCGTTGCGCACGGCGCAAAAAGCCTCCTTGCCCGAGGCGTCCAGAGTGATCGGCGCGCGAAATTCCACGACCGGGCCGCCCTTGGTTTGCGCACGGACACCGGCAACGCGTCCATCCTCTTTGATCAACTCTTTGACAGTCGTTTCCTCTCTGACGATCGCGCCTTTTTGGCGGGCGTTCTCCATGAGCATCTGGTCGAATTCCGAGCGGAGCACCTGCCAGGTTTGAGCGACGGTTTCGCGGTCGTATCGATCAAAGAAATAAAATGGCTGGCTCGCGCGGCCCGAAGGCGAGACAAACTGGACGCTGTATTTCTTGACAAAGGCGGACTGGCGCATCCTGTCAATCAAACCGAGACGCTGCAACGGCTGGAAGGTGAACGGCAGGAGGGATTCGCCGATGTGGTAACGCGGAAACTTTTCGCGTTCCAGAACCAGTACGCGATGGCCGTGCTGGGCGAGAATCGCGGCGCACGACGAGCCGGCGGGGCCGGCGCCGATAATGATGGCGTCAAAGTTATTTTCGTCGTTCATTTTTTAGGGAGGGAGTATTTCCACGATTTCGGCAAGGGGTCGTTCCCAGGCGTCGATCAGCGTGTTGCGCCGGCCATAGAGAAATTGGCGGCCTTCCAGATTCAACGCGCGTTCAATGAATTCATCGGAAGCCATGCGCAAATACGCCCTTGGGCGGCTTGCAAAAACGACGCCGAACGCGCCCAGGATCCGGCCGAGCGGCTGTTGCTCCCGCAAAATTTCCTGCCGCGCTTCGATGGAAAACAGGTCAAGTATGATTTTGATCGCGCCAAATTCCACGCGCTTCCCGCTGCCATTGAGGACCAGCGCGACCTCGCGAAAATACTCGTTTTCGACGACGTGCCTGGCCAGGACTTCGATGTGCAACTGTTCGTGGTGGAAATTTTCGAGCGTCGAAGTCATGTCGCTCTGGTGCACCAGGAGCGAGTGATAAGGTTCGGGCACATCATCGGCTTTGACGTGCCCCAGAACAGGAGCGGCCTGGCCGCGCGTGGCGTAAAATTCGTCCAGAGGGTAAACATCAGAGTAAATGGGGCGCGGAGAAAACGGCGCGACGTTATTTTCTTTGCGGTTCAGGCGTACCTCGCGTTTCTGTGTTGAGGGAGGAAAAACTCGTGCAGAAGGCGGTCCACTTGCAGCAAGCCTTCGCGGTTGAGGAGGACGGAATCGCCCTCGACGCCGCCGAAACCCCAGTCGTGAAGAGTTTGAAGCGGCTGGGCGAAGCGCTGGCGGACATCGGTGCCGAATTTTTTCTGAAAATAATCGCAACTGGCGCGGCCGAGTTTGAGTTGAAGAATGAACTCGCGAATGAGGCGCTCGTCGGCGTTGGGAGTCATCGCGCGATAAACCGGCGGCTGACCGGAACGAACCGCGTTGAGGTAAGGCTCGAACTCGTGCAGGTTCTGGCAGTGCGTGCCCTGCAAATGCCCGAAGGAGGCGACGCCAAGGCCGAGCAAGTCGGCGCCGGCCCAAAGGCGGTCGCGATAAACGAAGCGGGTTTTTTCCTTATTTTTGACAGCGGTGTAGGCACTGCCGACGGTATAGCCGGCCTTTTCCAACTCGGCGAAAGCCCACGCGACCCATGCGCGCTTGGTGTCCCAATCGGCCACGGGCGCGGTTAATTTGCCCGCGGCTTTCATCTCCTTGTAGATCGTCGTGTTGTACGGGACCTCCATCTGGTAAATGGTCACGCTGTCGGGGGACATCTCGATTGTCTTGCGGATGCATTCACGCCAATTGGCCTCTGTTTCCTCAACCATGCCCGCGATCAAGTCGATGTTGATCTGCGGAAAATTGAGTTCGCGGGCGAAGGCGTAGGCGCGGGCGATTTCCTTGCTGTGATGGGCGCGGCCATTGATCTCCAGGATGTGGTCGTCAAAATTTTCCACGCCGAGGCTCAGGCGCGTCACGCCCATTTCGCGGATTGCGGCGAGCTTCGGGCTGGTTAGCGTCCCGGGTTCGCATTCGAATGTGACTTCCTCGGCTTCGTCCCAGGGAATGAGTTTTTTCATTCCGTCGGTGAGCTGGCGAAGTTGATCGACGGAAAGATAGGAAGGGGTGCCGCCGCCGAAATAAACAAAGTTGGCCTTGCGCCCGCCGATGATCGGCTTGGCGGCGTAAAGGGCGAATTCGCGCAGAGCGGCGTCGATGTATCCGCGAATGGCAGCCGAATCCTTGTCCGTATAAACTTTAAAATAACAGAAGTGGCAGCGCTTGCGGCAGAATGGAATGTGGAGGTAAACCCCCAAGGGCGTGCCGGGCGCGGGCGGACGTTCGAGCGCGGCGAGAAACTCCGGCACAAATTCGGGCTTCCAAAAGGAAAACGGCGGATAGTTGGAAACAAAATAATTGCCAACCGTCGTTTGTTTCTCCAGCGGCGGCGCTGCTGGAGCTGTGGTTTCCGCGGTGGTCATAAATGAATTGTTTTCACTCAACCTTTTTGGCCAAAGCAATAGACGCTTCCATCGTCACAACCTATCACTATTTTTTCATCGGCGACGGCGGGCGAACTGGCCACAGCCTGTCCGATTTCATAGGACCAGATCTGCTTGCCGTCGTTCAAGGACACAATATATACCGTCCCGTCGTCCGAGCCGAACACGATTTTACCCCCGGCCACGACTGGCGAACTCTCAATTTTTCCGCGCGTCGGAAATTTCCAAAGGCTCTTGCCGTCGGCGCGATTCAGGCAGTGCAACGTCTTGTCGTGTCCTCCAAAAACAACACGGTTCGCCGTGACCGCCGCCGACGCCATGTAAGGAAAATCCAAATCGTGGTAGTGCCAGGCGATTTTCCCTTCGTTGATATTGACGCGCAGAAATTCATTGTCGTAATGGCCGAAATACGCGGAATCGCCGGCCAGGGCCACGGATGCCGCGATGTAGGCGCCGGCGTCGATTTCCTTGATCTTCTCGCCGTTGTCCGCGGAGAGGATGTGCAACATGGCGTCGCAACCGCCGAAAACAATCCGCCCACCCGCAACCGCGCAGGTGCCATTGATGTAGTTGCCGGTTTCGTAAGTCCAAACCGGTTTGCCGGTGGCGGCGTCCAGGCAATACAGTTTGAAATCGTAGCTGCCAACCAAAATTCTGGGCGCGCCATTTGGGCCGGGGACCGTATTGGCCGATCCGAGTATTTTCCCTTCCGTCGCGTATTTCCAAAGCATCTTCCCACTGTCGGTGTCGATCGAATAAAACGTTCCTTCGATGGTCCCGGCATAGACAGCGTTGCTGGACAGCAACGGCGGAGCCTGGACCGCCGCGCCGGCGTCGAATTTCCAGACTTCGTGGCCGGTGGCGGAATCAAGCGCGTGGATATGGCCGTCGTTGGAACCGATGAAAGTCTTTCCGCCGCCGATGACCGCCGATGACCTGACAAGGCCGCCGGTTTTGAAACTCCAGAGCATCTGGGGCTTGTTTGGAAGGGTGCCATCGGCAATGCCTGTCAAGGCGGAATTTCCGCGGAAGACGGGCCATCCGGCGCCGCGCAATGCGCTTGCGCCACAGCAAAAGGCCAAAATTAATGCGCACCGCGCAAGACAGATGACCACACGAGAAGGATCATATTGGGCCGTCCCTTTTGCAATCCGATAATACTTACACGTATTATCCCCTGGCATCCTCATCCTAGCCTCCGCTGGCTTGCGATCATATGTGATATCGTTTAACATTGGCCCATGAGCGCGAAAGAAATCCTTCTCGACGTGGCGGAAAAGTTACCGTCGGAGGCCACATTGGTTGATGCTATTCATGAACTGGAATTCCGCCTGGCTGTGGAGGATGGGTTGGCCGAACTGGATCGCGGCGAAGGCGTGCCTATCGAAGAGGTCAAAGCCAAGATCGCCGCATGGGCTGGAAAGTAATTATCTCGCCATCGGCCCAGGCCGACTTGGCGGATGTTGTCCGATATGTTGCCCAACATGATTCCGATGCGGCAGCCCGGCTCGGTTTTGAATTGATTACACGAGCCGAAAATGTGGCAAATTTCCCCGATATGGGCCGGGTCGTTCCGGAATACAAGCAACCGAATCTGCGAGAGGTGATTTGCCGTTCCTATCGTATTATCTATCGGTTGCAACGCGACCAACAGCGCGTTGACATCGTGCGCTTTTGGCATGGCGCACGTGGTTTTCCCCAAGTTCCTGCCAATTTCTGATCTCCAAAGGTTGTGCTCGGCCGCGCTTCGCCCATTCACGCAAGGAATGACGGGGGCGCTTTTGCCAGTGTCGCCAAATCGTCGGCGCTGGCGGCTTCGAGGGGACGCGCGAATTTTTCGGCGTGGGCCGCGCGCGCGGCGGTGATTTCTCCCACCAGCTTGCCATCCTCGTCCACGACGTAAAGAGGCGCGTTCTTGTGGGACAGAGCCAGTAATCGCTTCAGCACTTCCGCATAGTGCGCGGCGGCGGAGATCACTTGCTCGTGTTTCATTTCCCGCGCCGCCGCCTTGCCCAAATGGATGCGGGCGGAGTAAACCGAGCGCACGTCGAAATGCCGCGCAAGGAGCGTTGCAACGGCAATGGTCAGAATGAGGGGCACCGCCAGCGCGGTCACGTGATCTGTCAGTTCAAAAACCAGCACCAGGGCGGATAGAGGGCCTTTGGTGCTCGCGGCGAGGACGGCCCCGGCCCCAAAAATCGCGTAGGCCGCGGCGGGTTCGCCGGGCAATATCTGGTTCCAAAGATGGCCGAACAATCCGCCGATCAATGCGCCAACCGTCAGAGTCGGAGTAAAAAGACCGCCCGCGGCCCCGCTGGCAAGACAGCCAATGGTCGCCAGCGCTCGCGGAACAACGAGAATGGCCAGCAACGGCAGTCCGAGTTGATCAAGAAACGCCAACTCCACCACGTCTTTTCCATTGCCCAAAAGCTGCGGATAAGCGATGGATGCAATTCCCAGGCCCGTCAAAACCAAAACGGGCGTAACGGCTACCCAATGCCCCCTTGGCTTGACGGCGTCAGCCCAGGAAATTGCTTTGACGTAAAGGACGGAAGCCAGGCCCGCCAGCGATCCGAGGACAATCGTTCCGGCAAGGGCGATCCAGGAGAATGGGTACACCGGAAACGAATAAGTCGGCTGGTTGGGAAGGAAAATCCAGGAAACCGCAACGGCAATGAGCGATGTCGCCAAAGCGGGCAGGACAAGCGACAGGGACAATTCCCCAAGGAGGACTTCCAGCGCGAATATAGCGCCGCCCAACGGGACATTGTAAACCGCGGCCATTCCGGCTCCTGCGCCACAAGCGACCAAAAGGCGCCGTTGCGGGGAGCTTAGTTTTGCGCGCTTTGCCAGGCCGCTTGCCACCGCGCCGCCGACTTGTTTGGGCGCGGCTTCCCTTCCCACAGCCTCTCCCAAAGCAACGACCACAATCGAAACAATGGCCCTTCCAATAGTGTGGAAGAACGGCATATCGCCTGACCGAAACCAAATGGCCGACGCTATTTCTCCACCGTGTCCGCCAGTAAGACGCTGAAACACGTGGCGCGCCGCTGCGACCACGAGGCTGGCGACCAACAGAACGGCAATCCGGTGCTCGCTCGTGGATTTTGAGGCCGCCGTCAGGAAGTCTCCCGAATTGTAGGACCAGGCGAGGTGCAGGGTGCTGCGCAGCAACTCCATCAGCAGTCCGCCCCCAAGTCCAGCGCCCACTCCGGTCAAAACGACCAATCCCCAAAATGTTGGGGAGAAGCCGGGCGAACCTTCATAACCGAAAATATTCGGTTGCGCCTCTGTTTGTGGGTTTGGCATCGCTGCCCTTAGCTTGTTCGTTTCTCCTTTACCGCACAACTGGGCATTGTTACTAATCTTGCCTGTTTTATGTCAGAATTAATTGGAAATCTTTTAGTCGCGCAATCCGGCGGGCCGACCGCTGTCATCAACGCCAGCGTCGCGGGCGTCATCCAGGAAGCCCAAAAACACAAGTGCATCGAAAATATTTTCGGCGGCCTTAATGGCATTCTCGGCATTTTAAACGATCAGTTGATCGACCTGAACAAGGAGGAACCGAGTACGATTGAGGCGCTAAAACACACCCCCGCCGCCGCCCTCGGCACTTGCCGTTACAAGATCGATTTCAAAAAGAAGCCCGAACGCGCCGCCCGCGACATGGACCGCCTGTTCCAGGTTTTCCAGGCCCATAACATTCGCTATTTCTTTTACGCGGGCGGCAACGATTCCCAGGACACTGCGGACAAGATTCATCACGAAGCGATCAAACGCGGCTACGAAATGCGCGTCATCGGAGTGCCCAAGACAATCGACAACGATCTCCCGCACACCGATCACTGCCCCGGGTTCGGTTCGGTTGCCAAATACAATGCCTGCACTGTCATGGAAATCGCCGCCGACGTCAGCAGCATGGCTACCGACGACGGTTCGTGCTGCATTATTGAAGTCATGGGCCGCGCCGCTGGATGGATCGCCGCCAGCTCCGTCCTCGCCAAACGCCAGCCCACGGACGCCCCGCATATTATTCTGATGCCGGAAGTCCGATTCGACGAAGCGGCGTTCCTTGCCAAAGTCAAAGAAACCGTGAAACAACTCGGTTACTGCATCGTCGTCGTCGGTGAAGGATTGAAAAATCCCGACGGTTCGGAGTACAGCGCCGACAAATCGCGTCTGGACGCTTTCGGTCACCCGGTCCTTTCCGGCGCGGCCGAACGCCTGGCCGAGGTCGTTTACGGCAAGCTCAACACCAAGACGCGCTCTGTCAAACTCGGTTACGCCCAGCGGTGCGCCGCCCATTATGCCAGCGCCACCGACGCCGCCGAGGCTGTGGCTTGCGGTGAAACCGCTGTCCGCGCCGCGGTCGCGGGCAAAAGCGGGTTCATGGTTAAAATCGTTCGCACTCCGGGCAATGCCTATCGATGGACGACTGACCTGCATCCTTTGAGCGAGATCGCGAACGTGGAACACTTTGTGCCGCGCGATTGGTTGAGCGAAGACGGATTCATGCCCAACGAAAAATTCATCCAGTACGCCCGTCCATTGGTCGAAGGCGAAGTCAAAGTTCCGACTGAGAATGGCCTGCCGAAATTTGCCATATTGGCAAAAAAGGCCGTCAAATCGGTTTTGGCCCCTCGGAGCTAGGATTTTTTTGAGGGAAAAAGCGGAAAAGAGCGGATTTTGAGCTTTTTTTGGGAAATTATTGTCAAAATCGGGTGCTGGACACTTGCGGAGTGATGTGGTAAGCATTCCGGCCCGTCTCCCAAAGAGCGGCTTCCTGGCTGGACTTTTGTCCCTGGGATTTAATAAACTGAAGAACTATAGAAAAATGAAATTTACAATTAACGCGCTGTTAATCTCAACCCTGGTGGCCATGAGCGCCGCCGCGCAACCGGCCCCTCCCTCGGCGCTCCACGCGCAACCGGGAATGTCTCCAGGCCGGCCGGCAATGCCCCCGGGCCTCATCAGGCCCCCTGCGGCCAACCAGCCGCCACCGCAAATGCCCGACAACGATAAGCTCAGTTACTTCATCGGCATGAGCATTGGAAAAGCCATGCAGCGGGATGGCTTGGCCACGAATGTCAATGTCGATACCATCGCCAGCGCCATTAAAGACATTCTCACGGACAAACAGCCTCGTTTCAGCGACGCTGAATACCGCCAGATCGGGCAGCAATTGAACGGCGCCATGCAAGCGAAGAGAATGGCGATGCGCAAAGAGGAACAGGAAAAAATGGAAAAGGAAGGCGCCGCAAATAAGGCCAAGGGCGAAGCGTTCCTGGCCAAAAACGCCTCCGAGGCGGGTGTCAAATCCCTTCCCAACGGCCTGCAATATAAAGTTCTCCAGGAAGGCACTGGCGCGATGCCCGGCCCCAAGGACAGTGTGACCGTTAAATACACAGGCACCACCATCGATGGGGCGGTGTTTGACCAAAACGACAAGTTCGCCACGCAGGTGACCGGACGGACAATCAAAGGATGGTCGGAGGTTCTTCCGCTGATGAAAGTCGGGTCAAGGTGGCAGGTTTTCATCCCGGCTGACATGGCCTATGGAACTCGCGGTTACCCGCCCAAAATCGCTCCGAATGCCGTGCTGATTTTTGACATGGAATTGCTGTCCGACACGCCTCCGCCTGTCGCTCCGACAATCAAGCCGACGGCTGCCGGCGCGCCTCCCAGCCCGACCACGCCCGTGGTCAGCGGGCAAATCATCAAAGTCCCCTCGGCCGAGGAGTTGAAAAAAGGCGCGAAGATCGAAGTAATTACGAATCCGCCGGCTGGCGCGCAATAATTCCGCGGTCCAGCACCGCCTTGCAAATATCACGAGCCGCGTGCGGTCGCCCCAAGGCCGCCGCGGCTTTTGTCATTTGCGCCAATTTGCCGCCGCTGAACAGTTGTTCCAGACGAGACGGCAAATCTTCAAGCCGGTTGACTTTGATGGCCGCGCCGCGCTCCAGCAGAAAATCGCTGTTCGCCGATTCCTGTCCGGGGATCGGCTGCAAGACGCACAACGGGCGGCCAATCGCCATTGCCTCTGAAATTGTCAGTCCGCCCGGTTTGCTGATAATCAAATCCGCGACACTCATCAATTCGTTCATGTTCGTGCAAAAGCCGAGCACATCAGTGGGATGTTTTCGATCCTCCGCCGCCAACCGCTGGCGCAACTGCGCGTGGTGTCAACGATTATGCCTGTGACTGTCGCACCGCGGGAAAGTTTAAAAACGTATGTGCCCTCGCGAAGTTGCTTTTCGGCGGGTTTGTCGCGACTGGTAAAAATCAAAGGCGAGTCAACATGATTGATTTCTTTGGCCTGGCCCATAAGGTACGGGATAATCGCCTCGGATATGCGGTTGATCTGCCAACGGCCAGCCTGGTCGGCGGTGGTTTCGTATGTGGTGCCGTAGTATTCGTGCGGTTGCGAGGGTTTGGACGCGGCTATGTTGGGCGCGGCGAGGCGCCAGGTGATTATCGCGCCAGGGACGGGATTGTTATCGTCATCAAGCGCCAGACCGCCAATGGGGACGGCGCGTTCGACGCGCAAAATATAGTTGCTCGGAATGATGTCGCCTAATGGCAATTGCCAGACTAACCGGGTGTCCGCGAAAGGCCCTGTTTCTGTGACCAATTCAAGGCGCGTGATTCCGCGCGGATAGAGGACATCGCAGATGCCATGACGGTCAGTTCTTATCGTTTTTTGGACGTGGCCGGCCCAGGCGAAATACTCAATCGGCACGACGGGGATGGGTTGGCCGGTGTCGGCGGTGACGATTTGCAAATGTAGAACGGCGCCGTTGATCAATGGAGCGGGGGAGGAAGGAATAACAGAAGGAGGCGCTGGCTGGGCGCTCGCTTCGATGGCGTTCGCCTGCGCGGGGAGGGCGTCAGTGGCGGGAGTTTCCGTTATATTGCGGCGTACGATGGCGACGACGGCCACTATGACAAGAACGGCGAGGGCGAGTTTGATTTTGGCTGTCAATAGGAGGGATAAGCCGCCGGAGGCCGCCGTGTTGGTGATTGCCGCTCTTGCCACCCCGACTGCCAAATGGGAAGGGGCTGCTTCAACGGCGTTGTTGGCCAAGAGGGTGGCGATGGCCAGAACTGTGGAGGTCATGCCGCGTTTGGCCAGTTCATCGCGTAATTTTCCGAGGGCGCGGTTGACTCTCATGCGGGCGGCGTCTTCGGCGAGTCCGAATCGAGAACCGATTTCGGAGTATGAGCGCTGTTCGAAATGGCGGAGTAGCAAGGCTTCGCGGTCATCGGCTTCGAGGGTGTGCATGGCATCGTCGAGCAGCGGGCGGATTTGCGACCAGTCGGGTTGGTGTTCCGAAGCGGGGTGAATGACGTTCATGGCGTGGGCTTCCTTTTCGCGAAGGCCGCGGCGGTGTTCGGCACGACGTGTGTTGGCGGCGGCGAATCGTGTGCTGGTGTAAAGCCACGCGGTGAGGGATGGGTGGCGCGCGAGCTTGGCCGCTTTGCGGGCCAGATCGGTGAAAACGGCCTGGGTGACATCTTCGGCGAGGTGGGTGTCGTTGTTGACCTGCCGCAAGGCGGCGGAATAAACGAGGTTGATGCGCCGTCGCACCAGTTCTTCGAATGCCCTTTCGGAGCGTTCGCGCGCATAACGGCGGAGTAGTTCGCTATCGGTCATCTTTACCCATAATTACAGCCGCCCGGGGGAAGAACCGAACAACTTCGCGGGATTCCGGGCGCAATTAAGAGGGGCAATTTTGGCCGGGGTTGTTGGCAGGATTTGCCTTTTTTGAAGCAAAAGGCTGGGAAATAAGGGGTTTGCGGGGGTGGCATGGTCGTTGCTCAACAGCTTTCGTGAACGTGGGTCTATATCAAGCTGCTTCCGCTCTCGACGCCAATAGTCGATGGCAGGAGGTCATTGCTGATAATCTGGCTTCCGGCTCCGTCCCCGGCTTTAAACAACGGCAGTTGTCGCTGGAGTCGGTGCAGGCTGGCTTGATGCCGGCTAATAATGCCAAAAATCTCCCACAAACATTTTCCATCCCCCAAGGAGTGATGACCACTAATTTCACGCAGGGGGACATGAAATATACCGGGGTCAATACGGATGTGGCCGTCGATGGCAAAGGTTTTTTTGAAGTGCAACTTCCCAATGGATCGACCGGATTGACGCGCGACGGGGAATTCCAGGTGAATTCGCTGGGGCAGTTGGTGACGAAGGAGGGGTATCGCGTGTTTGGAGTGGGACCAGGGGGAACGCCGCAGCCGATTGATCTGGATTCGAATAATTCGGAGCCGTTGTCGATCTCGGCGGCCGGCGAGGTAAACCAAGGCTCGGAGGATCGCGGGCAACTATTATTGACCGACGTGGAGAAGCCGCAATTGTTGACGCAGATCAGCGGGGGTTATTTCCTCGCGCAGGACGCGGGGGCGCAGTTGTCGCCGAGCAATTCGACGGTGCGGGCCGAGTATCTGGAAGGTTCGAATACTTCAGCGGTTGGGGAAATGGCCAATTTGATGACGGCGATGCGGGGGTTCGAGGCCAATCAACACGTGATTCAAATCCAGGATGATCGCATGAGCAAGACGATCACCGAATTGGGCAACCCATCATAATATATGTTACGCGCGTTATATTCATCAGCAGCCGGCATGGAGGCGCAACAGTTAAACCTGGATGTAATTTCCAACAACCTGGCCAACGTCAATACGACGGGCTTCAAGCGGAGCAAGATCGAGTTTCAGGACCTTCTTTATGATACGACGGCGGCTCCCGGGGCGAATGAAGGCAATGGCAATTTATTGCCGACTGGCGTTGCGGTGGGCCATGGGTCGCGGGTGGTTGCGACCTCAAAGATTTTTACGGAAGGCGAATTGACGCAAACAGGGGAGCGTCTTGATGTCGCGGTCCAGGGCGACGGTTTTTTCCAGGTTCAGATGCCGGATGGCACGCTGGCTTATACGCGCGACGGCGCCCTGAAGACTTCTTCCAACGGGGAAATTGTCACGAGTGACGGATTGCCGGTGCAAGGCGGATGGGAGCCTATTCCCGCGGGAACGACGTCGGTCACGATTTCGCCGGATGGGGAAGTGACGACCAATGGCGCGAACGGAACATCGAATTTTCAAGTGCAACTGGTGAGGTTCGCCAACCCCGCGGGATTGCAGGCGATTGGCCGGAACCTGTATGTGGAGACGCTGGCATCCGGCACGCCGGAAAGCGGAACGCCCAATCAGGCGGGTTTTGGCAGTTTGCAGCAGGGATTTCTGGAAATGTCGAACGTCAAGGTGGTTGAGGAAATGGTGAACATGATTACGGCGCAGCGCGCGTATGAAGTGAACTCGAAGGCCGTGCAGGCCGCCGACGAAATGATGCAAATGAGTGACAACCTTCGCCGCTAATGAATCGCATTTTCCAACATTTAAAATTTCTTTTGATCGCAGTGGTTTTTGCGCAACCCGCCTGCCGGCTCTTTGCCGGCGAGGCCGTCGCGTACTCTCTCGTCTCAGAGGCAAAAGCGGACAGTTCAGGCATATTTCTTCGCCAGCTCTTAAGTCCCGCTTCTGTGACTGTTCCCCAAATTCGTTTGGCCCCGCCTCCAGCATTAGGCCAAACGACCTCCCTTTCGCGCAAGCAGATCATCGACCTCGCAAAAGAAGCCGTTCCAGAATTGGATACGACTAATTGGACGGGGCCGGATGTTGTCCGAGTCACCCGCCGCACGCGTCCGATGGACGAGGCGGAATTGACGACGCTGCTCCGTTCGACGTTGCAGCGGGATTACGTGGGCGAGCGCGGCGAGTTGGAAATCCATGTCAGCCGGCCGTGGCAGACATTGACGGTGCCTGACGAGCCGCTGACGATGCAAATCACGGAGATTCCGGTCTCGGGCGTGATGCCGAATGTGATTGTGGGGTTCGAGATTTGGAACGGGACGGAACGCGTTGGGGTATGGCATCTGCCGTTGCAGGCGCATGTCTGGCATGAGATTCCAGTGGCGCACAGTCCGCTGACGCGCGGGGAATCCCTGCAAGACGCGGACATCGTTATGGAGCGGCGGGATGTTTTGTTGCAGCACGACGCGTGCGTGGCGTTTCCAGTGACCGATGGGTCGCTGCAATTGACGATGGGAGTGCCCGTGGGCGCGCCGGTGTGGAACCGGTACGTTCGCTCCAAGCCGCTGGTCCACCGGGGAGAAATGGTGGAGGGAGTTTTCCAGGAGGGGACACTGACTATTTCGTTGAAAGTCGAAACACTTGAAGACGGGGCGCTGGGCCAAATGGTCCGTGTGCGCAATCCAAAGACCCGCCGTGAACTTGTCGGCAAAGTACAAAATGAAGATCTCATACTTATCACTCTCTGACGCGACCCATCTGGCGATCCTGTTGTTCGCGGTGCAATTGACAAACCTTGGCGCTGATTCGCTTTGGAAGGAGGACTCGGCGCCGACCTCGATGTTCGCGGACAAGAAGGCGCATCGCGTGGGCGACATCGTCACCGTGATCATCCAGGAAAACAACGGCGCGACGCGGAATGACAACACCACGACCGCGCGGTCATCCTCGGTGAACGCAAGCATCAGCAGCATGTTTTATCCGCCGAGCGTTTCGGGATTGTTGACAAAGCAAGGACAGCTTCCGGCGATGAATTTGGGGGCGAAGACGGCTTTTAACGGCGGCGGATCGATCGCCAACCAGGAAACGATCACGGCGATGCTCTCCGTGAAGGTGATTGACGTGCTGCCCAACGGGAATTTGGTTGTTGAAGGTCGGCGGCAGACGGCTTTTGGCGGGGAGAAGCAGGACGCCATCTTGCGCGGGACGGTGCGGGCGGACGATATTTCGGCGACGAACTCGGTTTATAGTTTTGACATAGCGGATGCGTCGATCCAGTTCCTTACCAAGGGAGGCGTGACCGACAGTCAGAAGAAGGGGTGGTTTACGACCATCTGGGACAAAGTTTCTCCTTTTTAAGGTTTGAGATGCGCCGAATTACTCAATTTTTAGCCGTATTGCTGCTGTTGGCGTCCACGCCGTTACTGTTGGCTAGCGGGTCGCGGATCAAGGATCTTGCGATGATTTCCGGGGCGCGAGACAACCAGCTTGCGGGGTATGGGCTGGTGGCCGGCCTTGCGGGAGACGGCGACAAGAACCCGACGGAAACGATCCAAACCATCGCGAATCTTTTGCAGCGTTACGGATTAAGCGTTCCTATGACAACACTCTCGTCCAAGAACGTCGCTATCGTGATGGTGACGGCGGATATTCCGGCGTTTATGAAGCCGGGGGCGCGGCTCGATGTGACTGTTTCGTCGCTTGGGGACGCCAAGACATTGCAAGGCGGCGTTCTGGTGCAAACGCCTTTGCTCGGAGCGGATGGAAAAGTTTATGCGGTGGCGCAAGGTGAGCTTTCGATTGGCGGTCTTGCCGCTGGGAATGGAGGCGGTGGCGGAGCGTCGGTGCAGAAGAATCATCCGACAGTCGGCACGATTGTGGGAGGGGCGCTTGTGGAACGGGAGATTCCCTCCACGATAATGAGCGACAACCATCTTGAGCTGCTGCTTCGGGACCCGGATTTCACGTCGGCAGCGCGGATGGCGATGGCAATCAACCAGAAATTTCCGGAAAGTTCGGTGGCTATTGATTCGACGACCGTGCGAGTGGGCATGCCGCACGATTGGAGTGGTTCGCCGGTTGATTTTATTTCGACAGTCGAAACGCTGGAACTAATACCGGATGTTCCGGCTCGCGTGGTCATCAATGAGCGCACCGGCACGATTGTCGCGACGGCGCGCATTCATATTTCAAATTGCGCGGTGTCTCACGGCAATGTGACGATCAGCATCGCTTCCACGCAGGATGTTTCGCAGCCGGGGGCGTTCAGCCAGGGAGGCAGCACGCAATTGATTACGCGCACGGACACCAAGATCAGGGAAGACAAGGGAGCGATGGTGCCGCTGCCGGATTTGCCGACCGTCGAGAAGGTGGCATCGGCGCTGAACTCGCTCGGAGTGACGCCGCGCGACATGATGTCGATGTTCGAGGCGATGAAACAAGCCGGCGCGTTGCAGGCGGAATTAATAATGCGGTAGCATGAACGTCAACGGAACCAATCCCAAAGTCCAGGCGTCGGAGCTGCCGCTGGAAACGCTGGCGGCGAACAAGAACGTGCCGGAGGCGGACAAGGTGGCGGAGGTATCGCGGCAATTCGAGGCGGTGTTGCTGCGGCAGATTTTCCAGGACATTCGCAAGCCGGTCCTGGGGTCGGATTCCGACTCGACAGTCAATGGAATTTATTCCGACATGATTAACAATCAAATGGCGGACAGCATCAGCAAGTCCGGTGAATTCGGGCTTGCGAAGAGTTTACAGACACAATTGGGCCGGCAGATATTGCCCGGCAATAAAACTTCTCCCGCAACACAGTCATGATCCAAAGCATTAAATTATTGATAGAGGCGCTCCGCGATGAATTGCAGAACTACGGCGAAATGCTGGCTCTGTTGGAACGGCAGCGGGAATACCTGATCACGCGGGCGGCGAGCGAAGTCTTTCAATCGATCAGCCTGATCAAGGCGCAAGGGGCGGCGATCCAGCAGGCGCGCGAGCGCCGGGAGGAATGCCGCCGGGCGGTGGCGGAAGATTGCACGATGCCGGAGGAGGCGCCATTCGCGAGCTTGATTCCGATTCTGCCGGCGGATTATCAGCCGTTGCTGATGGCGTTGGTGGAGGAGAATAACGAATTGCTCTATCGCGTGCGCCGCCGGGCGCGCCAGAATCATGTGATGCTCCGGCGCTCGGTTGAGCTAATGCAGGACTTGTTGAACACGCTAATGCCCTCGCGGCAAACCACAGTTTATGATGAATTGGGCGCATGCCGAAGCGTGATAGCCACACCGCATCGGCTCTACGAAGCGGTCGGCTGAACTTATGATAGGACTTTTTGGAACATTGGACATGGGGGCGCGAGCCCTTTCGGTGACGCAGGAGCAAATGGCGGTGACTGGACAAAACTTGTCCAACGCCAATAACGCCGCTTATTCCAACCAAACGCTCAATGTCACCGCTTCAACGCCGCTGGAAACGCCCATCGGGGACGAGGGCACGGGAATTCAGGCGACGAGCATCACGTCCGCGTCCGATCCTTTTCTCAACTCGCAAATACAGGCGGAGAACAGCGTTACGAGTTCCCTGACGGCGCAGCAATCGGGGTTGCAAAACGCGGAGGCTTATCTCGATGAAGAAATAACCTCCACCAGTTCCTCGACGACGCCGGACAGCCCGAACGGGCTTGCGCAGAGTCTTACATCACTTTTCAATTCGTTTTCCGGGATGGAGACCGACCCGGGCAATCCGGCGTTGCAAGGGACGGCGGTGCAAAGCGCGGTGAGCCTTGCCAATCAATTTCAGCAGGTTTCCTCGCAGCTTTCGGGAGTGCGGAGCGATTTGAATTCGTCGATCACAAGCGGAGTCGCTGACAGCAACCAGGACCTGGCGGATATAGCTACGCTGAACCAGCAAATCGTCGAGGCCCAGGCGTCAGGCGGGACGGCCAACGATCTTGTCGATCAGCGCGAGGCCAAATTGGAAGACCTTTCGAACCAGGTCAACCTAACTACTTCAACGGAATCCAACGGCGCCATCGATGTGAGCATTGGCGGCGTTGCGATGGTGACCGGCACAACACAGACGGACAGCCTCGAAACGTACGACGCGTCGGGAAATGGCCAATTGCTCATCCAAGCGAAGAACGCCGGGACGCAGCTCTCGCTGACCGGGGGAAGCATCGAAGGGAACATCACCGCGCGGGACGGCGCGCTGGCGGACCTTCAAAGCGGCGTCAATACGCTGGCCTCGCAGTTGATCACGAATGTCAACAGCATTTATTCCCAGGGGTACGACGCGAAGGGCAACACGGGCCAGAATTTGTTTACCGGGACGGATGCTTCGGACATTGCCGTGAATAGTTCGCTGGTGGCGGACCCGTCGGAGTTCCAATATTCCAGCACGGGGGCTTCGGCCGACGCCGGCACGGTGTCCGCGCTGGCCGGGCTTGCGACGCAAAACATTTCGGGGCTGAACAATCAAACTTTCAGCGCGAACTACGCGCAGACGGTCACGAATCTGGGCAGCGCGATTTCGTCCGTCAACGACCAGCTTGACACGAGCCAATCGGTGAGCCAGATGCTGACGAGCCAGCGTTCGAGCACGGCGGGAGTTTCGATGGACGACCAGATGACAGGTCTCATTCAGTATCAAAAAGCCTATGAAGCCTCGGCGGAATTGGTGACGACCGTCAATGAAATGCTTGAGACACTCGTGAGCATGAAAACGGAGTAATTGAGGAAACATAACCCGGAACAATACTATGCACGTGACAACCACCTCATTCGGACAGAATTTTTTAAACCAGATCAACCAGTTGGAGACCCGCCAGAGCACGTTGCAAAACGAAGCGACGACGGGGCTTTCCATGGCGTTGCCGGAGGACAACCCCGCGTCGATGAACCAGGTCCTCAATTTGCAGACCGAGGCGAGCGCGAACACGCAGTATCAGAGCAATATTTCGGCGGTCCAGAGCACGGCCGACACGGCGTCCGACGCGTTGAACAGCCTTCAAAGCATTGTGGAACAAGCGGGAGAAATCGCCACGGAGGCCAACGGCGTAACGTCGTCAACCCAGCTTTCGTCGTACGCCACGCAAGTGGCGTCGCTGGTCCAGGAGGCGCTGCAATTGGGCAACACGCAGGATTCACAGGGGAATTATATTTTCGGCGGGACCGCCGGAAGCAGTCCGCCTTTTACGGCGACGACGGATTCCAGCGGAAACGTCACCGGCGTGACTTACAGTGGGAACACCGATGTTTCACAAGTACAAATTGGCGCGGGCCTGAGCGTCACAGCGCAGGCGCCGGGTGAAAACAACAGCGGATCGGGAGCTGGCGGAGTTTTTGCGGACAGCCGTACCGGCGCGGATATTTTCGGCGATTTGATTTCGTTGCAGCAGAACCTGACGTCCGGGAATACCAGCGCCATCGCCTCCACCAACAGCCCGGCGCTCACGAAGGACGAAGACAACGTCGTGTCGCAAATCAGCACCAACGGCGTGTTGCAATCCACCTTGCAGGCGGCCGGAACCGGCGAGACGCAGCAATCGACGACCATTGACACGCAGATGTCCAACGACACCAACGCCGACCTTGCGCAGACGCTGACGTTGTTGAGCCAGACTCAGACGGCCTATCAGGCAACGCTGCAAAGCGGGGTTATGATTGACAGCCTGTCCCTGATGGATTTTTTGCAGTAGCGGTTTTCTTGGACGGTTCAATATGCACCAAAACGTCGCGGACGTTCGGCATGGCTTCGCGCACGCGGTCCTTGACGTCATGGGCGATGGCGTGGCCTTCCAGCACGGTTATTTGGGGATCGACCTCAACGTGCATATCGACAAAATACTGAAACCCCGCCTTGCGCACGATGCATTTTTCGATGGCGTTGACGCCATGCGCCTTTCCGGCGGTCGATTTTATTTTGGCAACAAGAGCGGCGTTCGGGGAGGCATCCATCAACTCGTTGAGCGCGGGGCGCAGCAATTGCCAGCCGTTCCAAATGATGATGATGCCGGCGAGAATGGCGGCGGCGTCGTCGGCGAAAAGGAAATTCCGCCCGCCGAGAATTGAAAAGGTGATGCCGATGGCCGCGGCCAGCGAGGTGATCGCGTCGCTGCGGTGGTGCCAGGCGTCGGTGTGAACGGCGATGCTTTCGGCGGTTTTCGCTTCGCGTGAAACGAATCGAAACAAGAGTTCCTTGACGACGATTACGCCAAAGAGGACGGCCAGCGTAAAGGCGCGCGGGCGTTCGCGATGTTGATCTGTCAGCTCCGCGGCGGATTTGATAATGATGCCGACGGCGGCCAGAAGCAGCATGATGGCGACGGACGCGGCGGCCAGGGGTTCGGCCTTGCCATGCCCGTAGGGGTGTTCGCGGTCGGGAGGTTCGGCGGCGACTACCAGGCCGCGCCAAACGATGATCGAACTCAAAATGTCCGCGGTCGATTCGACGGCATCAGCGATCAGCGCATGAGAATGACCAAGGATGCCCGCCGCGAATTTGGAAGCGGTGAGCAGGGCGTTGACGCCCATGCCGACGAAGGTTGCCTTTAGAGTGCGCTCGAGCCGATTGATCGCCACGCCGCATTAGAGCAGCGCAGGGAGATTTTTCAATCTCGAAGCAACCGCGCTATGTTTTCTTCAGGAACGGAGTCAGCAATTCGATTGGCAGGGGAATGATCGTGCTGGTGTTGCGGTCGCCGGCAATTTCGGCGATCGTTTGCAAATACCGCAATTGAAGGGCGATGGGTTGTGAGGCGATCATTGTGGCGGCCTGGACGAGCTTCTCGGCGGCTTGGAATTCGCCCTCGGCATTGATGATTTTCGCGCGGCGTTCGCGCTCGGTTTCGGCCTGCCGGGCCATTGCGCGCTTCATAGTGTCCGGCAACGAAACGTCGCGGACTTCGACAGCCGTCACTTTGACGCCCCACGGGCCGGTATGGCGGTCGATAATTTCCTGAAGGGTTTGGTTGATTTTGTCCCGATGGGAGAGCAATTCGTCCAATTCGCATTGGCCCAGGACGCTGCGCAGGGTGGTTTGCGCGATCATCGTGGAGGCTTGAAGATAGTTCTCCACTTTCACGACCGCCGCTTCGGGGTCCAAAATTCTAAAATAAATGACGGCATCAACAGTCGCGGGCACATTGTCGCGGGTCATGATTTCCTGTTTGGCGACATTGATGGTGATGACGCGCAAATCCATTCGCACCATGCGGTCCACCATCGGGATAAGAAAAACGACGCCCGGCCCCTTGGCGCCAATGAGTTTGCCCAGCCGAAAAACGACGGCGCGCTCGTATTCGCGCAGGATGCGCACCGCGCTGGGCAGAACGACGGCCAGCAAAACAACTATCGGGACGAGCCAGGCGATAATATCCCCAGCGATATGTATTTGATTGTCCATAAGTTAAACTTTCGGTTTGACACGCAGAGTCAGCCCTTCCAGCCCGACAATTTCCGCGCGTGCCCCTTGGGCGACGGGTGATTCGCTGACGGCGAGCCAGTTTTCACCGTCCATCATGACTTTTCCACCCTTTGCATCCACAGTCGTGAGCGCGGTGACGATCTTTCCGGCCATCGCCTCGCGACCCGTCCTGGCTGGCAGGAACTGTGCTCGCAGCCCGGCCCCAATGACAAACAAAAAGAACGCCGCGGTGACAAGCGTTGCCGGGACAATCAATCCCAGTGGGAGACCGAATCCCGGCTCGCGATTGAAAAGCATGAGGGACCCGAGAAAGAAAGCGACAACTCCGCCCGCGGTCAACACCCCGTGAGTCGGCGCAAAGGCGTCAATCACAAAAAGAGCGACCGCAAGCACGAGAAGGGCGGCGCCAGCCGCGTTGATAGGCAGGATGGAACCAAGATAAAGAGCGAGAATCAGCGCGACCGCCCCCGTCACTCCCGGGAGCACCGCGCCGGGGCTGCTCAATTCGCCGATGATCCCATAAACGGCCACCAGCATCAGCACGAACATGACTTCCGGCCGCCAGAGCATTTGGAAAACATGTTCGCGTGCGGACATCGGTATTTCCACGATGCGCGCCTGCGCGGTTCGCAACGGCTTTCCGTTGATTTGCCTGCCGTCGAGTTGCAGGAGCAAATTCGTCAGGTCCGGCGCAATCAAGTCGATGACGTTGAGTTTCAATGCTTTCGTTGCCGTAATGGAGACGCTCTCGCGGACCGCGCTGATCGCCCAGTCAACATTGTGATGCCGTTTGCTCGCGATGGTTTCGATGTAGCTGGCGGCGTAATTTTCCAATTTGCGGCCCATGACAGCATTGGTGTCCTCCTCGCTGCCGCCGCCAAATGAAACTGGATGCGCGGCGCCGATGGTGGTGTCAGGCGCCATTGCCGCCACATTGGCCGCCAGTGTAATAAATGTTCCCGCGCTGGCCGCGCCGCCACCCGCGGGGGCGACGTACACAACCGTCGGCACTTCGTCACTAAGAAGCTTTTCGACGATTTCTTTCGTCGAGTCCAGAAGGCCGCCGGGCGTGTCCAATTGGATAATGAGGCAGGCATCGCCATCGCTCGCCGCGCGATCCACCCCGCGCGAGATATAAGTCGCCGTCGCCGGCCCAATGGCGCCATCGATCTTGATCAGGCCGACTTGACCCGCGAACGTTGAAACTGTCGCGAACGCAACGACCGCCCCCACAAGCAGGCTAAGAAATTTCACCTCTACGAACATAACCCCTGTTGACGCTTTGGGCAATCAAGTCGAAAGTAGAACGCCAGGACGACTATTCAATGAGCTTGCCAAAGGAAAACGGGGTGAAAAGGCCGCTGCCATCCGGGGACGGCCGAAAGCCGGATCATTGGCCGCCCCAGCAGTGGCTTCCGATGGTTTGGTACTTGATCATGATGCTGGGCATGTTGTGGTTTTGGCAGGAGGCATCCCACCAGCTTGTCACTCATACGATTCCTTACAGCCAATTCAAAGATCTCGTGGCGCAGCACAAAGTATCCGAGGCGACAATTGAAGAAACGGATATTCTTGGCAAAGTGGCGCCCAAGTCCGCCGCGCACTCCGAAGCCAGCACCAATGCCGCGGCGGCCGAGAACGGAAAAACAGATGCTTCGCCTGGCACGTATATGTTTCGGACGGTTCGGGTCGAGGACCCGGATTTGGTCGCTGATCTTCAAAAATCCGGGGTCGAATTCAGCGGCGTTCGTCCGACCTTTATTTCCCAATTCCTGTGGGCGTGGCTTGTTCCGATTGGCGTGATGATCCTGATATGGCGGTTTCTCGCGCGCCGCATGGGAAACATTGGGCAGGGGCTGATGAGTTTCGGTTCGAGCAAGGCCAAAGTGGTGGCTGACACGGACACCGGAATTACCTTCAATGACGTTGCCGGCTGCGACGAGGCAAAATATGAATTACAGGAAGTCGTGACGTTCCTTAAAAACCCGGATCGTTACAAGGCTTTGGGTGCGGCAATTCCCAAGGGGATACTCTTGATCGGGCCGCCGGGCACCGGCAAGACACTCCTGGCGCGCGCTGTCGCCGGCGAAGCGAAGGTGCCGTTCTTCTTGATTAGCGGCAGCGATTTTGTGGAGATGTTCGTCGGGGTGGGGGCGGCGCGCGTCCGGGATTTATTCGAGAAAGCGAAGGTCCAGGCGCCGTGCATCGTGTTCATTGACGAACTGGACGCCGTGGCCCGCCAGCGAGGTGTTCACATGGGCCCGGTGAATGACGAACGCGAGCAGACGCTCAATCAATTGCTCGTGGGGATGGATGGCTTTGAAACGAACGTCGGAGTAATTATCCTTGCCGCGACGAACCGTCCTGAAGTGCTGGACCGCGCGCTCTTGAGGCCGGGCCGGTTTGACCGCCAGGTGATCGTGGACGCGCCGGATTTGGAAGGCCGTTTGGCGGTGCTGAAGATACATGTTCGCAACAAGCCTTTGGAGACGGAGGTGGACCTTCGCAAAATCGCGCAGCAAACGCCCGGTTTTTCCGGCGCCGATTTGGCGAACCTTGTCAATGAGGCCGCATTGCTGGCGGCGCGGCACAATGCCGTTCAAATCAGCCAACTCGATTTGGAGAACGCCGTGGACAAAGTGGTGGCCGGCCCCGAACGAAAGAGCCGCCGTCTGGGCGATGAGGAAAAACGGCGGGTGGCTTACCATGAGGTCGGCCATGCTTTGGTTGCGGCTTACAGCAAGTACGCCGACCCCGTGCATAAAATCACCATCATCCCGCACGGCCACGCGGCGCTGGGTTTTACGATGCAATTGCCAACCGAGGATCGTTATTTGATGAGCCGTTCCGCGTTGCTTGACAAGCTCAAGGGACAGTTGGGAGGACGCGCGGCGGAGGAGGTGGTCCTCGGAGAGATTAGCACTGGCGCGGAGAACGATCTGGAACACGCCACCGCGCTCGCCCGCCAAATGGTGGCGATGTACGGCATGAGCGAGGTGGTGGGCCTGGCCCACTGCGCGCAACGCCAGGGCGCGTACCTGACCGGCCCGCCGGAGGGAGTCTGGCAACGTGATTGCAGCGAACAGACCGCGCGCGAAATCGATGAGGAAGTTAAAAAGATTCTCAACAAGTGCTACGCCGAGGCCAAAGCCATTCTTACCGAGCATCGCGGGGAGTTGGAACTCATCGCCCGTGAATTGCTCAAACGCGAGACCCTCGACGAAAAATCCTTCCACCGTCTGCTCGAACAAAAAGCTGTCCCGGCGTCGAATGGAGCATAAGAGCGTGTCTGAAAGCACGATTATTGCGCGATCAGTCATTGGCGCATAAGCTGATTGTGATGAAATCGAAAGGGATTGTTTATTTGGTGGGCGCCGGGCCGGGTGACGCAGGTTTAATTACCGTTCGCGGGGCGGAATTGCTGGGGCGGGCGGAGGTGGTGGTCTATGACGCTTTGGTCAATTTGGATTTGTTGCGCCAGGCCCCCGCGGCGGCGGAATTGATTTACGCGGGAAAACGTTCCAGCGACCACGCGATCCCACAAGATCAACTCAACCAATTATTGGTTGACAAAGCCCGCGCCGGAAAATGCGTTGTTCGTCTCAAGGGCGGCGATCCTTACGTTTTCGGCCGGGGAGGGGAGGAGGCTGGGGAATTGGCCGAGGCGGATGTCGCGTTTGAAGTGGTGCCGGGCGTTTCTTCCGGCATTGCGGGTCCGAATTACGCCGGAATTCCGCTGACGCATCGCGACCATTGCTCCGCGTTCACGGTGATCACCGGGCACGAAGACCCGACGAAAGGCGAGACTGAAGTGGATTGGAGCAAGGTCGCCAATGCTCCCGGCACAAAAGTCGTCCTGATGGGCGTCGCGCAAGTCCGGGAGATTTCTGGAAAATTGATTGCCGGCGGCATGACCGGCGATACTCCGGTGGCCATGATTCGTTGGGCGACGACTGGCCGCCAGCAATCGATCTCGGGGACGTTGAATTCCATTGCGGATGTTGCGGAGAAGGGGAATTTCAAACCGCCCGGCCTCATCGTGATTGGAGAGGTGGTGCGGTTGCGGGATAAGCTGAATTGGTTCGAGAACCGGGCGCTTTTTGGGCGGCGCGTTGTCGTCACGCGCACGCGGGAACAGGCAAGCCAGCTTTCGCGACGCCTGCTCGAATTGGGAGCCGACGTCCTTGAGGTTCCAACAATCCGCATCGTCCCGCCCACTAATCGGCATGATATTGCGGATGTTTTGTTGGAATTAAATTCCTATGACTGGATTGTTTTTACCAGCCCTAACGGCGTTGCGGCTTTCTTTGAGTTTTTCTTCAAGGTGTTCGAGGACCTGCGTGACATCGGCGGTGTTCGCATTGCCGCGGTTGGACCGGCGACGGCCGCAAAGTTGCAGGAGTTGCACCTAAAAGTGGACGTGACGCCAAAAGAATATGTGGCGTCCAAAATTACCGCGGCGATGAAGGAATTTGGAAGCGTCGATAATTTGAAAATTCTCCTGATGCGCGCCGAGGCGGCCAATGGCGAATTGCCAAAAGAACTCGAAACGGCGGGCGCGATTGTTGATGACATAGCTTGCTACAAAACCGTTCCGGAAACGGAAGATCGCACCGGAGCGGCGTCGCGATTGCTGGAGGAGGGAGCGGATTGGGTCACGTTTGCGAGCAGTTCGGCGGTGGACAGCTTCAACACGCGTTTCGGCTTGAAAAAGTTATTGACGGACCGCCCGCAAATAAAGCTGGCATCAATCGGCCCGGAATCAAGCAAAGCGATTATTGCGCTGGGATTGAAGCCGCACCTGGAAGCGAAGGAGCATACAATCGAGGGATTGGTCAAAGCCCTTGTCGCCGCGCAAAAATGATTCTGTGCGGTCTGTCTTACTTTAAGCCCAACCCCAGCGTGTTCTTGCAATAGGTAAGGCTCTGCTCCAGTTGGCTCTTTTGATATTCCTGCGTCGCTTTTTCGTTCGGAGAATGGTGTGGCGGAATCTCTTTGCCGAGTCGCGTGAGCGCGTCGAATTTCGCGAAATCCCGCGCGCGCGCCTTCGGCCAGACGTCCCAAAATTCCTTCTGAAAATACGGCAAAGGGTGCGGGAATCCGGAAATAACTTCCACATTGACCGGCACGGTCGGGCAAAGTTCCAGGAACCGTTTGACAAAAGCTTTGTAATTGATGACGCCCTCTCCCATCGCCGTCCATTGGATGTTTGCGCCTTCCGGCGTTTGCCACACCATTGAGTCGCGCAACGCCGAGGCCGCGACGTACGGCGCAAGAGTTTCCAGGCTTTCCATCGGGTCTTCCATCGTCCATGTCGCGTTTCCGGTGTCGAGCGTGACGCCCACGTATTCCTTTCCGGCTTCCTCACACAACCCGGCCAATTCCCAGGCCTGCATGTCACCCGCGTGGTTTTCGATGGCGATTTTCACGCCGCCATCCAATGCCTGACTGCGCGCGGTCCGGCAAACTTTGATGGTGTCCGCCATCCGCGCCTCGATGCCGCCGGGCGTCGCGCGGTCGCCGCCCATTCCCAGAATGCACCGGAACACGGGGGATTGCAGCGTCCGCGCGACGCGGATGCCCAAAGCGAGATGGTCTTCCGCCGTTCCCCATTTGTCTTTGAAATATTTGGAAGTCGGGCAAATGCTCCATGACCCCGCGTAAATCACCAGGCCGTTGTCATCCGCCTTTTTTTTCAAATCGCGGAGATAGCCCTCCTCGAAGTTTTCGTAAACGTCAAGGTCCGTCAAGAATAACGAATCGAGGCGTAGCGACGCCGCGTAGTCGATTAATTGCGAGGCGTTCCATTTCAATGCCTTCACGGAATAATTGTCGAAGCCCAGGCGTGCTTTGCCGCGAGGCGCGGTTTCTTCGGCGCGGGCCGTTTTTTCCGCCAGCGCCAATCCGGCTCCGGTCGCGGCCACGGATTTGATGAACGTCCGGCGATTACTTTGATGAGTGTCCATATTCTTGCAAGGAAGGTTCGGGCGCGGGCGGCGCATTCAGGATGCGAATTTCCCGTTGCGGGAACGGTATTTCAATCTGATTTTCTCGAAACGATTCGACAATCGCCTGGTTCAATTCCGATTGCGCCAGGCCGTAGTCATTCAACTTGACCCACGGATACGCGGTGATCGCGATCGCCGAATCCTGCAAAGCGGTCACCAGTACAACCGGCTTGGGCTCTTGCAGGACGCGCGGGTTTTTCGCCATGACTTTCGCAACCAACTCCTGCGCCCGTTTCAAATCCGTTTGGTAGCCAACGCCTACCATCAGCGTGATTTGGCGAACCGTGCCAAAATTATGGACGATTTCGCCGATAATTTTGTGATTCGGAATGACGATCTTCGAGGTGTCCGCATGCGTCAAAGTGGTCGAAATGATGTCGATCTGGCAGACGACGCCATTAACGTTAAGGACTTCGACATATTCCCCAACGCGAAAAGGCTTTGTGAAAATAATGGTCAAGCCGGCGATCAAATTGCTGACCACCCCTTGCATTCCGAAGCCGATTCCCACACCCAAAACTCCGAAACCGGTCAGAAGAGCGGTGATCTTAAAGCCGGCGACCTCAAGCGCGCACGTCACCGCCAGGCCCATGATCATCAGGCGGGTCAGACGCCTGAGCAAATGCCGCACTGGCGGATCCATATTCTGGCGTTCCAGCCCGCGCGACATCGCCTCTCCGGCCCAGCGCGCGATGAAAAATCCAACCAACAGGTAAATCGCGCCGCCGATAAAATTGTGGTCCTTGTTGAAAAAAAGATAATCGTAAGCCTTATCGACCATCCTGCTGACGCGCGACGCCCCTGTCAGGTTCGACACGGTATCGACCATGTTGGTCATGGTCCCTGTAATATTGGTCAGAGGCATTTTGCCAAATCTTTCGCCGATCAGAGTAAGAGCAGAAACGGGGAATCGCCATTCAAAATTGAGAAGCCGCTTTACTGCCGCGGAAATGTTTGCCAACTTCGTTCGGATTCCGAAATGACGACGCCCATCGATTTGGCCAAATTAAAGGTATTCCCGCTGGCGCAACGCAAGAGCCAGACGCGTCTGGACGATATTCTGGTCGATCCCGAATCGTTGCCGGCGCCGTGTTCGGAACCCAATCTTGCGCTGATCCGCCAATGCGCCCAGGCTATCGCCAAAGCCCGCAAAAAGAAAGCCTCGGTCATACTCATCTTCGGAGCGCACCTGATAAAGAACGGCACGTCCGGGATTATTCGCCATTTCCTCGAAGAGGGATGGCTGACCCATCTCGCCACCAACGGAGCCGGTGCGATTCACGATTGGGAATTTGCCTTCGCCGGTGTTTCAACGGAAAGCGTTAAGGATAATGTTGCAACCGGCACCTTCGGGGCATGGACGGAAACCGGGCGGAATATTCACCTGGCGTTGCTGGCTGGCGCTTTGAATGGCGACGGGTTTGGCGGTTCTGTCGGAAGATTCATCGCAGGCGACGGGGTAAAACTGCCTTCAATCAAAACTCTCGAAACCCTGTTGAAAAAAGCGCCGTCGCACCGGCTTGCCCCGGCGCGGGCGGAATTGCTCCATGCCATGCGCGTTCATCGTCTTGCCGCCGGTCGGCATGAAGTGCTGCACCCGCGCAAAAACGACAGCGTCTTCGCGCAATGTTTTCAGAGAAATATTCCGCTGACCGTTCATCCCGGCATCGGCTATGACATTATTTCCAATCATCCGATGTTCAACGGCGCGGCGATCGGGCGCGCAGCCGACATTGATTTCCGGCTTTTCGGCGGTTCGGTTGAGGGTCTTGATGGCGGCGTCGTGCTGAGTGTTGGCTCCGCGATCATGGGGCCCCAGGTATTCGAAAAGAGTCTCAGTTGCGTCAACAATTTGAGATTGCAAGCCGGCCGTCCCGTAGTTCGAGGCCACACAATCTTTGTGGTTGATCTGCAAGACGGCGGTCGCTGGGATTGGACCAGGGGCGAGCCTCCGAAAGACAATCCGGCGTATTACCTCCGTTTTTGCAAAAGCTACTCACGCATGGGCGGGACGATGCATTACCTGCAGCTGGACAACGTCGCTTTTCTCCATCACCTGTTGCGGGAATTAACGGCTTAACTTGAGCACGGCGCCAGAATGGCGGTGCTCATGCCGTGTATGATTTTCTTGTCGGCGGGACAGATCGTGGCCAGCACTCCGGAAAGGTTCGCGCGCGCGGCGTCTCCCTTGCCGTTCACAAAATAATATGGACAAAGGCGGACCCTCCCAGGCATATCGACGATCTGCCCTTTCTCGAAGTCAAACCATTGCGCTTGGGACAGCGACGGTTTGTGGTAACGCTGCAACACGTAAGGAGACGTCGGAAAAGCGCGGATCGCTTCATCGACTGCCGCCGCCCAGTCCGCGGTCGGAAGATCGCTGCCCAAATGAACGCCGCGCGCTCCCCAGGCTTTGTCGGAAAATCCGGAGACTTTCAGGATCAATTCCCGCTCGCGCTGTGACATGGATTTAAGCTGCCGCCAATCCGTCAAGCCTAATTCAGGAATGGCGGCCTGTGGCGGCAATGGCGAGGGATCGACAATCCACGTGTAAGGAACAAGCTGTTGCAGACGCTCAAAAAATCGTTCGCCCAATTCCTGCCGCCAAAAGGCGCGCAGATGCCGGTTCCACAACAGGCCGAAAAGCATTTTTTCCTCGAAAATCGGCTTCGGCGGAGATGTCAAGCGGATCTTCCCGGCCAAGGCCGTCTCAATGATTTGTTTGGAATTCGCAATGTTCGGCAGGTCAAACAATTCAAAGAAACGATAAATCGCCTCCCCGTCCTTGAAATCCGCGAAGCGGCTGTCTCGCACATGGAACCGGGTGCCGAGCTGGTTGGCGAGCCAGTTCATTTCCGGCCGGTAGGTCTGCGCTTCGTCGGAGACCACGATGTTCACAGCCGGCGCGTCATCGAAAATGCCCGCAAAGCCATCCGTCATTCCATTCGCTCCGCCGATCAACGGCGGACCGCCGTTCTGCATCGCCGCGTAAGTTCTATTTAGCCACGCCGTCACCCCGATGCCGCCCGGCACGCTGTCCAACTCCGTAATGCGCGGGCCGTTTTCGGTAAGGATGATGTCCGGCCGAATGACGCGTGGAACGTCGTTTTTGATCGTGGCATTCCGTTGCGCTTCCAGAACCGCGGCGGGCTTCCCCTGGTCGAGCCAGTCCGCGACCCACGACGGTTGTTTGCCGGCGAGGCTTTGGCGGTAAAGCAGGTTGACGGCTTGGTTGAATCGCAAAAGGATGCGCCCCAAGTCTTCCAATTCCTTTGCCAGCGAAGGGTCGAGATGAAAAGGCGCCGGCGAAATTCGCCATTCGTGCCCCATGAAAAGTCCTTCCGAAGGAAGGGCCGCGCGTACGGCTGTGGCTGCTTGTTGAGGCGACATCGAGGTCAAGGGATTAAACGCCTTCGTAAACTGCCGAAAGCGGTAGTGACAGTTTAAGCGAACGCAGGGAAGCGGTTGCCTTGGTGCCGGAAATTTTCTCGGCCTTCCAATCGCTGGACCGGCGAAAGAGGGTGATTTCCGGAGCGTTTTGCGCGACAAGAACATACTCATCGAGAGACGGCATGCCTGTGTAGGCAAAGAATTTCTCCCGCTTGTCGATTCGTTCCGTGCTCTCCGAAAGAACTTCGATGATCAACCGGGGGTGTCGGACAAAACGCGGATGTGTGTCCCGCTTGTCGCATGTCACGACGATGTCCGGATAATAGAAATATTCATCATCGCGAATGTCGAAATTTACCCGGATGTCGCTCATGTAAACCCGGCATGGCTTATTTTTAAGATGATTGCGTATTGCAAGATAAAGATTGCCGACAATTTGATTGTGCGTGGTCGTCTCTCCCGCCATCGCATAGACAAGTCCCCCGAGATATTCGTGTCGAATCTCGCTGGTTTCCTCCGCGGCGAGGTAATCCTCCACGCTGACTAAATCGTTTTTCACCGCCGTCTGCATTGCGGGAATGTCGCCGAAAAAGCGCTGGCTGACAAGGGTGGGCATTATGTGCGCAATTGTCCGGTGCCGAATCCGAGCCATTTATAGCTCGTCAATTCTTCCAATCCCATCGGCCCGCGCGCGCCGATCTTATCTGTGCTGATGCCAATCTCCGCGCCCATCCCAAATTCCCCGCCGTCAGTGAACCGCGTCGAGGCGTTCCAATACACCGCCGCCGAATCCACCCCGGCCAGAAATTCCCGCGCATGTTTCTCGTCGCCAGTCACAATGCTGTCCGAATGCGCCGAGCCGTAGTAGTTGATGTGATCGATGGCCTGGCCCACCCCATCCACAACTTTAATGTTCAAAACAAAATCGTTATACTCCGTAAAAAAATCCTGCTCGGAGGCGGATTTGATCGCGTGGGCGGGATTCTGGATGCTGGTCTGGAGAATCTTTTGTGACGCGTCATCCGCCCGTATCTCGACTTTCTTTTCGTTCAGACGGTGTCCGATCACCGGCAGAAATGCGGGGGCGACCGATTTATCCACGAGCAACGTTTCGATTGCATTGCAGACCGCCGGCCGCTGGCATTTCGCGTTGAACGCGATTTCTTCCGCCATTTTCAAGTTCGCCGCCGCATCGACGAACACATGGCAAACCCCTTTGTAATGTTTGATTACCGGCACTTTCGAGCAATCAGTTACGGCGCGAATCAAACCTTCTCCACCGCGTGGCATGCAAAGATCGACATATTGCGTCAACGATAGCAATTCCCTCACAGCCTCACGGTCCGCCGTTGGAACGACCTGGATCGCATGACGCGGAAAGGATGGCAGCACGCGCGCCGCCGCGTTGAGCATCGTTTCGGCGATGGTTTGATTGGAGTGGATCGCTTCGCGCCCCCCGCGCAAAATAACGGCATTCCCCGACTTGAAGCACAACCCGGCGGCGTCAGCGGTGACATTCGGCCGCGATTCGTAAATGATGACAATGACGCCGATCGGCGTGGAAATTTTTTGCAACCGCAATCCGTTTGGGCGGGTTCGTTCGTCGAGCACGCGTCCGACAGGATCAGCCAAAGCCGCCACTTCGCGCAGCCCCTTGGCCATTGCGCCGACTCGTTTGTCGTCCAGCTTCAAGCGGTCGAGCATCGCCGACGAAAGCCCCGCCTGCGCGGCGTTTTCCATGTCGGTGCTGTTCGCTTCCTGGATCGCCGCGCGGTTTTCCTCAATCGCGGCGGCCATTGCCAGCAGGCAGTCATTCTTCTGGCTCGACGTCAATTGCGCCAGCGGCCGCGACGCTTCCTTCGCTTGCCGGGCGAGTCGCGTCATTTGTTCTGTCAACGTCATTGTCGCACCTTAAGCCATATTCGCCGGGATTCCAGTCCCTCATTTTTCCTTGCGCGGCCCGCGTCTCAGGCCGTTTTGAAAAAGGAGGCGCCAGACCATTGCCAGCGCTTCCCAAACGATTTTTCGGGACATCTTGGAATGACCCTGAAAACGCTCGGTGAAAATGATCGGAATTTCCACGATTGTCATTCCGCTACGCCAAATCTTGTGCGTCATTTCGATCTGAAAGCTGTAGCCGTTGGAGCGGACGGCATCGAGGTTGATGGATTGCAAGGCGCGGCGGCGGAAGCATTTAAACCCGCCCGTCGGATCGGTAAAAGGCATTCCCGTGATAATGCGCACGTATCGGGCCGCGCCCGTGCTGAGCAAAAGCCGTTTCAACGGCCAATTAATCACCCGGATGCCATTACAATAACGCGAACCAAGCACCAGGTCGGCATTTTCCGCCGCCTCAATGAACCGCGGAATATCGTCGGGATTGTGGGAAAAATCGCCGTCCATTTCCATGATCATCTCGTAGCCGCGCTCCAGCGCCCAGCCGAAGCCCGCGCAATAAGCCCGCCCCAATCCGTTCTTTTCCGCCCGGTGCAGCACATGGATTGCGGGGCTTTTCGCGGCCAGTTCATCCGCGATCTGTCCGGTGCCGTCGGGCGAATTATCGTCCACCACCAGCATGTCCACCGGCACGGGAAGCTGGGCAAGACGTTGCGCCATCTCGGGAAGGTTTTCCCGTTCGTTGTAAGTGGGCACGATGACCAAAGTCTTATTCATGACGCGATTTGCCCCATGATAAGACCCAAGTTGTCACAATAATTCAAGGCGCAATTCGGAGGATTTTCACAAGACGCCCGCGCCGATTTCTGATATTGCAGAGCGGGCCAAATGACGTACATGTTTCATTATTTGCGCGGCTGGTTCAGCAATCCGCTCTGGGCGTTGGTTTTTGTTTTCCAGATCTGGATGTTTATCGACGCCATCCGCCGGCAGGAATGGATCTGGGCGATTCTCATGTGGTTTCTCCCCGGCTTCATCGCCATTTGGTATTACTTCATGGTCTATCGCGCCGCGCCCTCTGTAACGCAGGGCTTCGAACTTCCCGGCTCAGGCCGGCGCCACCGCATCAAGGAACTGGAAGGTTTGATTCATAATCTTGACAAACCCCATCATTACCTGGAGTTGGGCGATATTTACTTCCAGAAAGGCAACCTCGCAAAAGCCGAGGAAAACTACCGCGCTTCACTCGCCCGCGACCCCGAGGATATCGATGCCCGCGCTCACCTTGGCCAATGCCTGCTGCGCCAGAAAAAAGTGGATGAAGCCTCGCCGATTCTCTACAAGGTCTGCACCGAAAATCCGCGGCACGACTACGGTTATTCGTTAATGGCTTACGCCGAGGCGCTGCAATTGATGGGAAACACCGACGGCGCGATAGCGGTCTGGAAGGAAGTGCTGGCAAATCACAGCTATGCCCGCGCTCGTGTGCAATTGGGCCAGCTATACCTCGCAAAAAACGAGCGCCAATCGGGCGAGGCCGAACTGAACGGCGCCATTTACGACGATCGCCACGCCCCGGCTTTTCAGCGCAAGCGAGATCGGTTTTGGATTCGCAAAGCCAGGTCTCTTTTGCGCTGACGGTTTATTCCGCCATCACCACTTTTGGGGCGCGAGCCTGCGCGGCCCGTTTGCGTTGATTCTCATCGAGGATCTTTTTCCGCAATCGCAAACTTTTCGGCGTCGCTTCGACGTACTCATCCGGCCCGATGTATTCCAGCGCCCGCTCCAGCGACATCTTCAAAGGCGGGTCAAGCTGGATGCCTTTGCCATCGCCCTGC
>DATAUD010000086.1:0-16941 GCA_036268455.1 Verrucomicrobiia bacterium | reverse complement strand
CAGCGGGACTGACAATTTTTGAACCGGAGGACAATTGCGCGAGGGCATTGTTCAGTTCGTTGGTTGACTTATCGAGGTTATTGGCGGACGTCATCGCCGCCATGTTTGTATTGATTACCATAAATACTCTTTCCTTGAGTTACCCCTGTTTGGGGCTGCACGACATCCTTGTCGTTTCAGCGAGTTTTAATGGGCGTTCGCTGATTTCCCATCCCGGCTTTTTGTGGCTGCCAGGCGCCATTGTCTATCGACAGTTTATTATCGGCAGGTCCCGCAGGGACTTTAGTTGGAGCTTGCGCAGAAGGCCCTGCCGCCCGTTTCCACGGCCTCTTCGGCGGGCGCGCTTAGGAAAATATGCGCCGGGAGAACAACGGGCGACCCCAGCGAGCGCGACCATAGCACCGGATCGTTCCGCTCCTGAATGAATCCGTTGCGGCTGTAAAGCTGACGGCAGGCGGTGTTGGCGTCGGTTGCCTTCAATCGGCCATGGAGCGCCATCCCGTTTTGCTTCGAGAGCCGGTTGGCGATGTGCGCCAGAAACGCGTCCTCAATGCCCAATCCAAGGGCGCGGCAACTCATCACCATGTGGTCGATGCAATTCTGGTCAATCCACGCCGCGCCGATGAGGCCGTATTGTGTGAATCGGTCCTCCGCCTGAAGAACATAGAGGAGGCGGCCCCCGGCAAATTGCTGGTGGCATTGCTCCAGTGTGTAGCGCGTTCCCGTCGTGTTGAATTGGTTGGTCTTGTTGAAAAGTTCAAGCGCACGGCTCATGTTCAGGTCTTTTGTATCCTCAAGAACCGATACGGCGACCCGGACGTTGAGAGTATTGAGGAACTCCTCGTGCGAAAGCGTCTTGCGCGCTGATTCCCGCTCTAATTGGGCGTGAACCATCTCGGTCTTGCGGCTCGATTCCCCTGTAATCATGCGTTGCTGCGTTTCCGCCGACCAAAGCAGAATGCGTTTCAAATAGTAGGGATGCCTGCCCAGTACCCGGACGCCGGTCATACCGGCCTGTATCGCGGCGCGTTCGACCGGATTATCGTCAATCATAACGGCGTTCCGCGGGCGCAAATTCAATTCCCGCAGGATTTCCCCCAGATTTTCCGCTTTGCTCCGAAAATTGATTTTCCGCGCGGCGAAATCGGCCAATGCGATCTGCCCCTGAACGATGCTATCCCAACGGGAGACAACGAATTTCTCATCGTTCTTGCTGATGATGGCGAGGAGGATGCCGCGCTTTTTCAGGAGGAGGAGAGTTTCCATAAATCCCATTGGCCACCCTTCGAGCACCCCAAGACTTCCATCCGCCGCCACGCCGCGCCACAGAGTGTCATCGAGGTCCACCGCGACCAGCTTGACGGCGTCCTGTTGCCTGGTCGTTCGGTGCATCGCAAAAACCTCGTGGAGAAGCGCCTCAAACCACTCCATCCACCGCGCGGAATAATAATTCTGCATCGGCATTGGCGGCTGGATTCGGTTCAGGTCGTGATCGTGGTCTCCGTCGCTCAAGGTCGTTCCGTGCGTAAACGACCAAACCATGTCGTCCTGGCAGGATTTTTTTCCGATGCCGCTGGAAATTTGGTCCGTATCAATAAAATACACATTTTCGTGCCTGGCGACTTCAGCGGCCATGAACATGTTCAGGCGCTCGATGAAGTGCATGATGTTGCGAAGATCGTAGCGCGGTTGAAACCGGCCGAGCGGATTCTGTTGCGGCACCATGAACCCGAGAACAAACGTCAGCAACTTGCGTTCGGCATTCAATTTGAGGGCGTTGGACAAATAGCGCGCCAGGCAATCTTGCGTCTGGCTCAAAAACTCCTCGTGGGAGGCCGCGTCATCCGGCAGGCGAAAGTAGGCGTTGCCAAGAATCGTCCGCAACGGGAGATGAATAATCTGAAAATCGTAATCCGCCGCCTTGTCCTCCGGTATCTCCGGGATGGAATCAAAATTGTTCAGCAGAACGAATTCGCCTTGATACCCTTTGTTGATCATCGCCGCAACCTGCGGGAAAGGTTCAGCCTGGCACCCTCCCAGGACCAAAAAGCGCGCCCCGGAATCCGGCGTCACTTGCAAATCGATGGGCGTCCGATAACTCGAGCCATTGTGCCTGGCGAAAAGTCTCGGATCGACTGGAGGCGTCCGGGGCGTAGTTGAGGATTGCATGTTTGTGATTACCTTTTTAATGTCCTCTTACGGGGCAACTTTGCTTACATGCTGCCTATCGGATGGAAATCGACAGAACTTTAGGAGGTGGCGCGCGAATTACCGTGATAACCGCGCGGGCTTGAGGCATATACAACACTGACGTTTGATGAATACCAAAGAAGCCCATCGCATTCTGATTATCGACGACAGTTCCGATATTCACGATGAATTTCGCAGAATCCTCCTGGTCGAGGATGGCCCGGCGACGGCGTCCGATCTCCCTTTTCCCAGTTTCGAGGTCGATTGCGTTTTCAAAGGGGAGGAAGGCCTGGCAAGCGTCGTTCGCGCGCGTGACGAAAGGCGCCCTTACGCCTTGGCGTTTGTCGATATCCGCATGCCCGGAGGTTGGGACGGCATCGAGACAATCGAACAAATTTGGAAAGCGGACCCCGCGATGGAAATCGTCGTTTGCACCGCTTTTTCCGATTATTCTCCGCGGGAGATTGCGCGCAAACTTCGCCGGAACGACCAGCTCCTGGTGCTCAAAAAGCCGTTCGACCCCCTCGAAGTCTTCCAACTCGCCGTCGCGCTTACGGAGAAATGGCGACTGGCCCGCGAGACACAAGCTTACTTCGCCAATCTCGAGGCCCTCGTCCACGCCCGGACGCTGGAATTGGAGCAATCCATTTCCCTCATCAAGGCTTCCGAACTTCAATACCGCCTTTTGTTCGAGAGCAATCCCACACCCATTTACACCTACGATCAGGATTCCCTTGTCTTCGTCACCGTCAACGAGGCCGCCGTCCTGCATTACGGGTACTCCAAGGAGGAATTCCTGGGCATGACCCTGCGCGACCTCGCGCTGCCGGAGGACATTCCCGGTTTCCTCGAAAAACTTTCAAAGCTGACACCCGGCGCGGGCAACACCGGCGTCTGGCGGCATCGCACCAAGGCTGGGAAATTTACCGCGATGGAAATCACCTCCCATCGCCTGGGTCCCCAAAAACTCATTTTGTCGCTTGCCATGGATGTCACCGGACGCCTCAACCTCGAGGCGCAATTGAGGCAGTCGCAAAAAATGGAGTCGATCGGCCAGCTAGCCAGCGGTATCGCGCACGATTTCAACAACTTGCTGACTGTCATCAATGGCCACGCGAGCCTCCTTCTGGCCGGCGAAAAACTGGGGGCCAAAGGCGCCGAATCCGTCAAGGAAATCGCCGAGGCCGGCAAGCGCGCCAGCGCCCTTACCCGGCAGTTGATGACCTTCAGCCGCAAACATGAATTGCACCCGCAGGTTGTCGATCTCAACGAGGTCGTCAACAATATTACAAAAATGCTCCGGCGCATCCTCGGGGAGGACGTCGCGTTGCACACCGATTTCGCGCCCGGCCTGCCCTCCATCAAGGCGGATTTGGGGATGATCGAGCAGGTCCTTCTCAATCTTGCCGTCAATTCAAGGGACGCCATGCCGCGCGGCGGTCAATTGCGGATGAAGACCCATGCCACGAGTGTCGCCCCCGATGAGGCCCGACGCAACCCGGACGCCACAGTCGGCCAATTCGTCTGTTTGACTTTTAGCGACACTGGCTGCGGGATAGCGCCTGAGAACCTTGGGCGGATTTTCGAGCCGTTTTTTACCACAAAGGAATTGGAACGCGGCACGGGCCTGGGCCTGGCGACTGTGTATGGAATCGTCAAGCAGCACCAGGGCTGGATCAGCGTTCAGAGTGAACTGGGATGCGGGACGACTTTTGAAATTTTCCTTCCGGCCTGTTTCGCCCCGGGCGGCGTCGTCCAAATGCCGTCCACCGAGCAAACTGTCATAGGCGGCACCGAAACGATTTTGGTCGTCGAGGATGAGGACCCGCTCCTGAAGCTCATGCACCACATCCTGGAAAGTCACGGCTACAAGGTGCTCGACTGCTCCAACGGCCGCCAAGCCCTGGACCTTTGGGACCAGCACAAAAAACGGATTGATTTGCTGTTGACAGACTTGATTTTGCCCGACGGCATGGCTGGCACGGAACTGGCCAAAATCCTGCAAGCGTCAAAGCCCTCGCTGAAGGTGATTTTTACCAGCGGCTACAACATTGAACGCCTGGCCAAGGAGTTTCCCGTCGGAACGAAAATCAACCTTATCCAAAAGCCGTTCCACGCCCGAAAATTGGCGGAAGTCGTTTATGAGACCTTGAGCGTGAAAAGTTGACGCAGGGAGGCAGACTTTGCCCTGTTGCGTCGCCCAAAAGCCTCCGCACCCGGCAGTTTTGGCCGAAAATCGAGGGTCCAAGTTCCTTTTTCCGGTGTTATCGCCTTGGCACGGTTCCTGTTACAGGGTGCGTGAGTATGAAGAATATCCTCATCATCGACGATAACGACGCCATCCGAAACGTAATTGCCGCCGCAATCTCAGATTACGGTTTCCAGGTCAACGAAGCTCCCGGTGGACAGGTGGGGCTCGAAATGATTCGCGACCAAGCTCCAAACCTGGTCATTTGCGACATCAATATGCCAGGGATGGACGGATACGAGGTCCTTCATGCAGTGCGCCAGTCGTTCAGCATGGCGTCGATTCCCTTTATCCTGATGACGGGCATGGTGAGCCACGAGGGACTCCGTCGCGGGATGTCGTGCGGCGCGGATGACTATTTGTTCAAGCCTTTCACTGTCACCGACCTCATCGAAGCGGTCATGTCCCGCCTGGCGCGTCACAATGACCTTCAACGGGCGGCCGACACTCGCGCATTGAAACTTCACCAATACGCCAGCGCTTAACACGCGTGGCGCTTGGTCCTTTTTTTGCCATCGACAACCGCAAGCAAATAGCCAAACTTTCCTGAGTCAATTTTTTCTCAGGATGTGAAATTAGGCTTTGTATCCGCTATTCTGCCGGACCTGGATTTGGATGCCGTCCTGGCATTTGCCGCCGCCGAGGGATTTGCCACGGTCGAAATCATGTCGTGGCCTTCTGGCAAGGCGGAGCGAAGATTCGCGGGCGTCACTCACGTTAACGCCGTCAACTTCACGAAAGCCCAGGCCGAAGACGTTCTTGCTCTCACACAAAAGCACGGCGTGAACATTAGCGCGCTTGGCTACTACCCAAACATTCTCGATCCCGACGAAGCCGTCGCCGGACGTTGCGCCGCTCATTTAAAAGACGTCATCACCGCCGCTGCGTCGTTGGGCCTTCAAAACGTCAACACGTTCATCGGGCGCGATTGGACGAAAAGTGTCGATGACAATTGGCCGCGCCTTCTCAAGACCTGGCGTCCGCTTGTGCAGTTCGCTGAGGATCATGGCGTCCGCATTGGAATCGAAAACTGTCCGATGTTTTTTAATCAGAACGAATGGCCCGGCGGCAAAAACATCGCCGTTTCTCCGGTCATTTGGCGCCGGCTATTTAATGACATTCCATCGGCGAATCTGGGCCTCAATTACGATCCCTCGCACTTCGCCTTGCAATTCATGGACCCTGTGTCGCCCTTGCGCGAATTCCGCGAGAAACTTTTCCATCTTCACGCCAAGGATGTGGAGATTCATCTCGATCGCTTGAACGATCACGGGATTTTTGCCTATCCGAGCCTCTGGCACGAACCGCGCATTCCTGGTTTCGGCAAAATTGACTGGGCGCATTTCATGGCGGAGCTTGTGGCCGCCGGCTATAACGGCCCTGTGTGTATCGAGGTTGAGGACGACACTTTTGGCAAGACGCTTGCCGGCCGCCAGCGGGCGTTGAAGGTCGCGCGGAACGTTCTTCGCCCTTATTTTGCATGAGCTATGAAATACACTTACGAACAACTTGCCAAAATGCTCGACCATTCTCTTCTGCACCCGACGATGACCGACCGGGACTTGGAAGAGGGTTGCAAACTTGCGGCGAAATACGGTGTCGCGTCGGTCTGCATCAAATCGTACTTTGTTAAGCGGGCCACGGAGATTTTGAAAGGCACCGGCGTTCTCGTTGGGTGCGTCATCGGCTTTCCACACGGCAACAGCGTTACCGAAGCCAAACGCTACGAAACGGAACTGGCGTGCAAAGAGGGCGCGGTTGAAATCGACATGGTCATCAATGTTGGCAAGGCCCTGAGCGGCGAGTGGGATTACGTCGAGAACGATATCCGCGCCGTTTGCGACGAGGCCCACAAGCGCGGCGCGAAAGTAAAAGTGATTTTCGAAAACGATTATTTGACCAAAGGCGGCGCTGGACTGAGCAGTGAGGACTTCAAGCGCAAACTCTGCCAGATCAGCGAGCGCGCCGGCGCTGATTGGGTCAAGACTTCCACCGGTTACGGCTTCGTCAAAGGGCCGGATGGCAAATACAGTTACCAGGGCGCAACCGTGGACGATCTAAAACTGATGCGCGCTTCCTGTTCGCCGAAAGTGCAGATCAAAGCGGCGGGAGGCGTGCGCGATCTCGATGGATTGATCCTTGTCCGCGACCTCGGAGCGACCCGTTTAGGCGCAACCGCAACCGCCGCCATACTGGACGAATACCAAAAGCGGGCGGCGTCTAACGAATCGCAGCGTGGGGACGCACAAGCCAAGCCGGCGTTTACGGCAGGGAGTTACTAAGGTTTTGGCCTGATATTCAACGAGCCGCAGTTTCCTATTATGTTTCCAAGGTTAAAGACGTGGTTGCCATACAGGCTCGCGGTTGAAATGGTTGCTTGAATTGATCGCCGGGACAGTTATAATTCCTCTGTGAAACATACTAACACAATTCCAGTTCCCGGATCTCCAAATCTTGCCCGGGATCTTGCGGCAACAGCCGCTGAGACGGATCTCAGTCAAGCCGACGTAATCCGGCAGTCCTTAAAGCTGGGAATGCCCGCGCTACGCGCACGTCTTGGGAAGGCCCCGCGTCGCCGTTTACCCCTGACCGAACATTTTAAACGCCTAAAAGGACTGGAATTGCCGCCCTATCTGGAAGAATGATTTGGCTTCTGGACACCAATGTTGTTTCGGAAATGTGGAAACCCCGTCCTAACCCTGGGGTTGCCGTCTGGCTCCAGGAGTATGCTGAGGATTGTGCGTTGTCCGAAATCACCTTTGGCGAACTGCATTACGGCATCAATCGCTTGCCTTTTGGAAAGCGGCGTTCTGAGTTGTTGCGGAACATTGCTTTTCTTAGGGAAGATTATCGCGATGTCGTATTGCCTTTTGGGCCGGCTGAATCCGAAACCTGGGGCGAATACGCTGCGGAAGTTTTTGCTGAACGTGGAGAGAGGTTTTGGACGGCCAGGACCACTCGCGACTCGGCTATCGCGGGCATCGCTCGGGCGTGGGGCCTTACGGTTGTGACGCGTGATATTGCGCACTTTCCTTTTGTAGAAACTCATAATCCCTTTGTCTGAAGGATGAATTCGGCAAATGGTTGCTGATTTACCGGGGCTGTCCGGACATTACGGACATTAGTGAAATTGATTCGCCAGAACCGAGTTTTTTCCGGACTTTTCGTTTTGCTCTGATGGCAATAGTCTTGCCATCGTCTCGCCTTTTTAAATGACAAATGCTCACTGACCAGTTTTCGATTCCCTCGCGCAGTTGGTTTGTCCGTCGTCTTTCTCCAGCGCCTCTCGTATTCCCGCAAAGATATTCTCCGCCAACTGCTTCCGTCCGTGCTGGGTAAGATGAATCAAGTCGATAAATTTCTCGTTTTCCCCGTCCAGTTGCGGGTGCGTATCGACGAAGCAAATATCCGGATATCGCGCCGCCAATTCCTTGACCAGCAGCGAGTGCATTTCGTTGGCCTTAATCTCCCGGTCAATCGAGTCGAACACGATCCGATAAAACTCAACGACCGCGCTGTCGCTGTGAGAATTGACTGCCATCGAGAAATTTGCCAGCGCCAGGCGAATCCGGTTGGTTTTCGTCGCCGCAATCAATTCACCGTATTCGGTTGCGTATCTGGTATCCAGAGGGTTGACAGGCGGACGCTCCCGCCTCACCTCAGGCGGGTCGTGTTGGCGACGGAATAAAATCATTTTCACGCGGTACTCGCAATCCGCCAGCAAATCAAGAGGACGGACTTTGTAAGCCGGCGGCGGCGGTCCGTTGACGGCGGGGAGGGCAGGATCGATCTCCCCAAAGCCATTGTAGCCGTGGTAGGAAATGATCATGTCCGGTTTGAGCGGAAGAATTTCCTTCGACAGCCGCGCAAGATTATTATCGAGCGAGTAGCCTGGCACACCCGCGTTGATAACCTCCACCGGCCGGCTGAGTTTGAGGCGTTCGTGGATCATTTGTTCGAGCAGTTCCGGCCACGGTTTATCGTCTGGTGAAATCGTCATGCCAAAAGTCGTGGACTCTCCCAATGCGACAATCCGGTAGGTATTGCCCTTCACCGGCGCAATTTCCCGCCCGCGAAATCCTTGGCTATTGATGGAAATCGAACTTCCCAGCAAGGTGCCATGACTGCTGGGCCGGAGCCGATGCGAGGGCGCGCGGTCCGACATGAAATCAAAAATCTCATTCCCCATCTGTGGATATTGGCTTTCGTGGAAAAACAGCCACCACTTCACAAAAGCCGATTGTTTTCCGCCCGCCCCCTTATACGAATAGTATTTGGTCCACGTCGCGGGCCTAAGATCGACGCGATAAGCCGAGTCAATTAAAAGATTTGCCGCGGGCAATCCCAACACGACCAGCAGGATTGTATTAATCAGGAGAATGCCCGCCGGAGAAACATTGAAATGGGTGCGAACAAGAATCAGCAACGCGCTCGCGGAAAGCAGCCCCAAATAAAACACGCCGGTCTTGTCTTGAAGATAACCGGCGGCGACACAGAGAATTGCGGTAAGGAGCGACCACGCAAACGCCATCTTCCTCCATTCTCTCCCATTGAGCCAAAGCGCGGCGGCAATCATCCCGGCGACCTCGGCAAACGGGAGTTTCCAAACATCCGCCCCGCTGGCGCCGACCCAGCACAGAGCGCACGCGATCCATCCCGCAAGAAGTCTCCGGCTCTGCGCCTCTCCCCACAAAAATAGACTGCATCCCAGCAAAACCAAACCCGGCGCCGTCCCCCATGGAGCATGAATCCAGAGAGCGAGCACCAGCGCGCATTCCATCAAAAGGCACTGCGCGATGGTCCCAATTGAGATACGTCGATGCACGGCGGCATATAAACGGCAAACGAGAAATTCTCAATGACCAATTTCAATGGCCTGGCTTACGCCCGCGAAGCAGTTGCGCGCCGGTCTTTCTCTCGCCGTGTAACGGGCCTCGCGGCGGTATTCGCCGCTTCCGGCAGCGGCACGTAGTTGCGCGCATTGCTGTAACAAATATTCCGAATCATCGTCCCCAAAAGCCCTTCCTCGCCCGGCAATTCGCCGCGTTCCACTTCCGCGCCGATCATATTGCACAGGACGCGCCGAAAATATTCATGACGCGGATACGACATGAACGAACGCGAATCCGTGATCATCCCCACAAAGCGCGACAATAAACCGATATTTGACAGCGCGTTCAACTGCCATTCGATCCCTTCCTTTTGGTCGAGAAACCACCAGCCGGACCCAAATTGCAGTTTGCCCGCGATTGAGCCGTCCTGGAAACTGCCGATCGCCGTGGCGAACGCGTAGTTGTCGTTCGGATTGTTGTTATAGACGATCATTTTCGGCAACTGGCCGTCGCGGTCGAGCATGTCAAGATAAGCGACCAGCGCCTGGACTTGCGGAAAATCGCCGATGCAATCGAAGCCGGTGTCCGGCCCAAGCTGCCGCAGCAGGCGCGTGTTGTTATTTCGCAATGCGCCAAGGTGCAATTGCTTGACCCACCCTTTCTCGGCGTCCCAGCGACCGAACAAGAGCATCATGAAAGTGGCGAATTGAGCGCGTTCCTCCGGCGACGCCGCCTGCCCGTGGCGCGCCTTCCCGAATATCGCCGCCGCGGTTTTATCCGAGCAGGGACTGGCCGGACAATGAGTCAGCCCGTGGTCAGACAAACGGCAGCCGCGCGAGTGAAAAAAGTCGTGCCGGCGGCGCAAGGCTGTAACAAAACCTTCCAGGCTGCTGATCGACGTATCCGCCGCTTTTTCCAATTGGTTGACCCAATTGTTAAACGGGACCGGCTGGTCCACAGTCAGCGCCTTGTCCGGCCGGAACGCGGGCAAAACGCGCGTCACCACGCCATCGCGGGCGATTTTTTCGTGGTGCGCCAGATCGTCCACCGGGTCGTCCGTCGTACAGAGATGGGTGACATTGAATTTTTTCAGGATGCCGCGCGTGGTCAATTCCGGCCGGGCCAATTGTTCTTTCGCCTTCTTCCAGATGCGCGCGGCGCTTTGTTCGTCCAGCAATTCGTCGATTCCAAAATAGCGTTTTAGTTCCAGGTGGGTCCAATGATAGAGCGGGTTGCGCAAGGTGTGGGGGACCGTCGCCGCCCACGCCCGGAACTTCGCCAGGGGCTCGACATTTCCCGTGCAAAACTCCTCCGCGACGCCGTTCGCCCGCATTGCGCGCCATTTGTAATGATCCCCTTCGAGCCAGATTTCCGCCAGGTTTTTGAACTGCCTGTTCTCCGCAATGTCGCGCGGCGGCAGGTGGCAATGATAATCAAAAATCGGCTCTTTTTCTGCAAATTGCCGGTAAAGCCGCTGGCCGGTCCGGTTGTGCAGGAGGAATTTTTCGTGGATAAATTTCATGTCAATCAAACAACCGAAAGGTAAAGCGGTTTCACGTGCCGTTCAAACAGGTTCTGCGCGACGTTCCGGCTTACGGAACCTTCATATTCGGTCAACGCGTTTAAATACCGGCTTCCCATCTTCGCCGCAATCTTATATCCGACGTGCAAAAGCTGCCGCAGATGCGGGTTGTACGCCGGATTGTTTTGGTCATGCCTCAGCGCGGAAACAAACTGCTCCGACGACCATCCGCCGACTTGCGACGCCGTTGGAAGGCGGTTTCGGTCAATATCCAAAACCGTCGCGTACGGCGCGCACAGTTCATCGGCGTGGTCGAGCGCGCCGGCGTAAATTTCCTTCGCCAGCGCCAGCCCGCCTCCGCCCGCTTCGGCCAACCCGATGACCTCCTCCAGCCATGTCGTTCCCGCCGTTTTCACATGAACACCCGCGTCGAACCGGCGCAATGCCCGTCGAATCGCCCCGTAAATGGAAAATTTGTCGCTGCCCGAATGAACACTCAACTTCAGGCTCGCGGGAAGACCATAGTGCCGGATGGCGAACACGATGACCGCCAGGTCTTCGTTGAATTCCCTTTCAAATTGCGCGGCGTCTCCGGCGTAATCGATCCCTTTATTGAAGCGCCCGGTGAATTTCGGCGCGATCGTCTGCAAGGGAATCCCTTCGTCACTGATCGCAGCCAGGATCACCAGCAATTCCACAGGCGTCTGCGGCGCGTCCGTTTCGTCCATCGAAACTTCCGTGACGAAATTTCCTGCTTCTTTAGCGTTGGCGATATGGCGGTAAATTTTTCCCGCTTCCAACACCGCCGGCAAATATTTGGAAATCGTCACTTCAACCCCCTTCCGCGTCGTGTGAAAAGGACGGTCGATTCCCTCTATCCCAATTTCCCCGATCAATTCCCCATGCCGTTCGAGAAACCGATGAACGGCCTCGGCGGGAGCGGGCGTCGCGATGGAATCCGCCACGTCAATCGTGAAAAAATCCGAGTGCGGCAAAAACCGATCCACCGTTTCCAGCCGGATATGGTCCGCGTCCAGAAAATAAGGCTTGTTCCAGTTGAGCGATTTTACCGCGTCATCCGCCGCCGCCCGGCTTTGGCCCGGTTCGGAGCCGATGGTGATGTGCTCACGATTGGATTTATTCCAGACCGGAACGATTTCCGCGCCCAGGCTGGCGGCGCGGATGCAGGTTTGAAGTTGGGCTTTGGCCTGACGGGCGAAGCGGTCGCCCATGCCAAACGAATATTTTCCAATCGGCAAAAATTGATTCATTGCGGTTCCGGCATTCGCGCGCGCCGGTCTTGATTTGCGTTTTCCGGCGAAAGCTAAAACCCGACTCGTCCCGAATTTTGTTTGAGCCACTCTTCGGCGGCTTGATAGTCAGGGCACGCCTTTGCCACTTCGGCCCAAAACCGCGGCGAATGGTTCAACTCCCGCAGGTGCATCAATTCGTGGACGATGATGTAATCGCGCACTTGCTCCGGCAATTGTATCAGCCGCCAGTTCAGCGAAATGGTCCCGTTGTAAGAGCACGAACCCCACCGGCTCTTTTGGTTGCGAACCACAATTCGCCGCACTTTGGAACAATGTTTCGCCGCCAATTCCTGAACGCGATGGACCAGGTAAGTCCGCGCCAGATTATGCAAATGGCTTTCGAGGGCGGGACGAAGGTTGCCCTCTGGATTTGCCAGCGGCGTTCGCTCCGGGCCGAAGCGCAATTCCCATCGTGCATCGCGCTGCCCAATTTCCAGGGCCACAGGCAGGCCCTGCAAAAGAATCTCCATCCCAGGACGCAGGATTTGCGGAGGCACATTGCGGGCTTTGAGAATCCGCCACTGTTTTTCCAGCCAGCTTTTCCTGCTGGCTACGAACTCGCGCGCAAATTTTTTCGTGCCATTGCGGGGAATCGTAACCACGACCGATCTGTTGGTCTGCAGGCGCATCACGTAATTGCGGGCGCGCCCGTGCCGGCGATAGTGAATTGGCATCCGTTGCGCTTCGATCTCGATGCTGTCCAAGTCGCCCAACGGCCCCGCGGGCGGAATCAACCTGAAAAACTGTTGGATATTCCTCACAGATTCGCACTCATCATAGCCAGTCAAAGGCCAAACTAAAGACGAAAAAAGATTTTTTTGGGGACTCGATTAAAGAACGGTTGAACTCCAACGCCGTCGCATTTACACTCCGCGCCAACATGGGGCAAACGCTACAGCCCGATCTCGCCAAACTCGAAAAGTCACCGCAAGACCTCGCCCGCTGGCAAAAAGCGCAACAGCAATTGCTCTCCGGCCGAGCCGCCCTCGCTCTTCCCGCTTACCAGGATTTGGTGAAGCGGTTTCCGACCGTCGCCAATCTGTGGTTCGAGCTTGGAACGGCCGCCGCCGCTGATTTGCTTTTCGATTTGGCGCGGGAGGCATTTGATCGCGCCGAACAAATCGCGAGCAGAGATGCCAGCGTGCTCATTGCGCTCGGCCGGCAGTATCATCGCCTTCGCCAACCCGCCCGCGCCCGCGCGTGTTTTGAGCGCGCAGCCGCCGTCGCGCCCGCATCCAATCACGCGCGTTTGAGTTGGGCAGCCTGGCTTGAACGCGAACGCCGGCTTGACGATGCCTGGGCCCAAACCGAGGCGTGTCTGGCCCGAAATCCCCGCGATGTCGCCGTGCTCTATTATCGCGCATTCCTGCTTCATCGAAAGAACCGCCCGCAGGAAGCGGAAGCCCAATTGCGCGAGTTGATTCAATCAGGTGTGGGCGATCCCAACGTAAGGATTTCCTGTTTCCATCTTTTGGCCGTTGTCCTCGATGAATTGGGAAAATACTCCGAGGCGATGCAATGGCTGCTCAAGGTAAAAGCCCTGACGCGACAACAGAACAAAGTTGAGGCGCTGGAACAAACTTACGACAAAGCCGCGCGTCGTCGAAGGTCTTTGCTCGCGCAATTGACGCCCGAAATGATCCGCCGCTGGCGCGCCACTGCCTCTTCGCCGGTGACAAAAAAACTGGCGCTGTTGGGCGGCCATCCCCGAAGCGGCACCACGCTTTTGGAGCAAATTCTGGCCGCCCATCCATCCGTCGCGGCGTTTGACGAATCGGACGCGTTTGTCGTGGAAATTGGCGACAAACTTTTTGCCGCGGACCCGTTCCCGCCCTTGACCGCCGCCGCGCTCGACGCGCTTTCTCCCACCCGTCAGTCGGAACTGAAAGGCCGTTATCTCAAAAGCCTGTTCCGCGAATTGGACGGCGAAAGCGCCGCGGAGGTTTTGATTGACAAAAACCCGACGCCGACCGCCTCGCTGCCGTTGTGGCTGCGGATGTTTCCCGATTCCAAACTCATCATCGCTTTGCGCGATCCGCGCGACGTGATCATAAGCTGCTTTTTTCAGAACCTTGCGCTGACTCCGTTGAACGTGAATTTTCTCAGCCTCGAACGCTCCGTGCGGCATTACGCGGATTTGATGGACGTCTGGTTGCGGATGCGCGATTTGGGCGGCTTTGATTGGATCGAGACACGCTACGAGGACATCGTCGCCGGAGGAGAAACGGAAGGAAGGCGTGTGACGGAATTTTTAGGCTTGGAGTGGCATCCCGCCCAGGCCAGGTGTCACGAGTCCGCCAGCGCCCGGTTCGTCTTTTCACCGACTTATAGCGAAGTGGCCAAGCCCGTTCACAACCGCGCGGTGGGGCGATGGAAACATTACGCCGATGCGCTGGCGCCGTTTCAACAAACGCTGGGCGCTTATCTTCGCGCCTTCGGTTACGATGTTACGCCGCAGGCGGTTCGCCAGGATTCTCTTTGACGGGCGAATTCCCCATCGCCTTGCGCAATGCGGGGACTTGCTCAATCAGCTTTTCAAATTTTATCCCGGTCAAACTTTCAATGACCGGCGGAAGCTGCGCGAGAATTTCCGTCACATCGCCCGTCACTTTGCTGGCTCCGCCCCCAGTGCCGCTGCCGGAATTGATAATCACGATCTTCTCCGTCTTTGACAGAGGTTCGCTCACTTTGCCCGCAACCTCCGGCAAAATCCGCACGATCATTTCGATGACGGCGGCCTCGTTATATTGCTTGAAGGACTCGGCCTTGAGCTTCATTGCGGAAGCGGTGGCCGCGCCTTGGGCGTCAATAATTGCGGCCTCGGCCAGTCCGCGCGCCTTGTTCGCATCGGCCTCGGCCAGACCAGTGGCTTTGACGACGTCGGCTGCCGCAAATCCTTTGGCTTTGGCGGCGGCGGCGTTGCCGGCGGCTTCGGTTTCAAGCTGGAATTTCGTTGCGTTGGCCAGGGTTTCCACCCGATAGCGCTCGGCGTCCGCCGGTTTCTGGACGTTGGCTTCCAATTCGCGCTGTTTGCGCAAAATTTCCTGCTGCTGCAATTCGATCTGCTTCTGCTTCTCGATGATGGCGACCTGGATTTCCTCCGCCTTGACGAGTTGGCCGGTCTTGAATTTCTGAAGATCGTAGGCGAGATCGGCCTCGGCTTTCTTCTGATTGACAGCCGCCTGGTAACTGGCGACGTTCGTTTGGTAATCGCGCTGCGCCTCGGCTATTCTTGTGTCAGCGACGAATTTCGCCTCCTGTCCCGCTTGCGTGGCTTGCGCCGAGCGAATCATCGCGTCGCGGTCCGCTTCGGCCTGCGCGATTGTGGCGTCGCGCTTGACCTGCGATATTCGGGGTTTTCCCAGCGCATCCAAATAACCTTGAGAATCGCGAATGTCACGAATGGTAAAGCTGACAATTCCCAGGCCCATATTCGCCATGTCCCCGGCCGCCACTTCCTGGACTTTCGACGCAAAGGCATCGCGATTCTGGTAAATGTCCTCCACGGTCATCGTGCCGAGGATGGCGCGCAAATGGCCTTCCAACGTCTGGGTGGCGACGCTTTTAATTTCGTCGATGCTTTTGCTTAGGACCTGCTCGGAGGCGGTGGCAATGGAAACGTCATCGCCCCTGATTTTGATTTGAGCGACGCCATCGACTTTGACGGGCACGCCCTTGCTCGTGTAAACCTCCGGCGTTTGAACGTCGATGGTGAGTAGTTCAAGCGAAAGAACATCCACTTTTTCGACCACCGGCATGACGAAGGTTCCACCGCCCTTGACGATGCGAAAGCCCCGGCTCTGCACCGTGCCATCGGGTTCAAGATAGCTATGTCGCCGACCGGAGACGACAAGCACCTGGTTCGGGCCGACCTTGGTGTAGCGACTCGCCCAAATGGCGAGGAACAGGAAGATGACAAGAACAATCCCGACGACGCCAACCACAACCACGCCGGAGGTGGAGATGTCGAAGAAAGCTGAGAAAAATCCTAAATGCATTTGGTTTCCTTATTGTTTGTGGGGTGGAGGGTCAAGTTAGAGAGCGGCGACAAAAAATTGTGATTCTGAAACGCGCATGATCTTTACCGTTTTGCCGTTGCTGACGGCCACGCCGTGTTCCTCTCGCGCGGGCGCGGTGTAACGCGTGCCCGCCTGCACGTAGGCGATTTCTCCAACGCCTGAACTTGGAATCGGCGTGATCACGGTGGCGGTGCGTCCGATCAATGAACTTTGGCGTGATTCACTGGAGCTTTGGGTGTGGCTAAAAATCGCGGCGAACAGGAAAAAAACGCCCGCCGCAATGATAAATCCGCCCAGCAGTGATATCGGCATGCTGACCCAGATGTTGCGGGTCGCTTCGATATGGGAGAAAATCATTCCAAAGCCGCCGAAAGCCGTGATAAACGAGCAGATGATAGTGGGACTAAAAGCCGAAACCCCCGGCATTCCAGAATGCTCGAAACCCGCCTCGGCATGCCCGCCAGTGCCGACTTCCGCATGGCCGTCGTGAAGACCGACATGGCCGAAAAAGAAGCTCACCACGGTGAAAAGAAGACCGAGTAGAAAGCAGGCCAAATAAACATACTGTTCCATAGGCTCAAATCTCTTCAACGCGGGCAATTTACCCGGGCGATGAGAGAGAAATAGCAGAACCCCTCCCCGCCGTCACTTACAAATTGGTCCGGGTATTATAACAGGGTGTGATTAGAAGTGGGTGAGGATCAGTTCCAAAAGGATTCCCATTGTTGATTGGCTCTGAGGACGCGGAGTTGGGCGATTTGATCGGCGGAAGTGGCCAGCCAGGCGGCTCCCGCTTTTTTGAGGCGGGCGTGGAGGA
>DATAUD010000085.1:0-15457 GCA_036268455.1 Verrucomicrobiia bacterium | reverse complement strand
GGCGGCGCAAGTTTTTTTCTGTAAAATGCTTTAGCATTTAGAACTGAGGGCTGGGTTTTGGTTATCCATGTTGAGGTAAGTTTTTCCGGTTTCCCATTCTTCGCTGGTTTCGGCCAGGGGGGCGCTGACCAGGCGCAGGGGGGAGGCTTCATTGGGGAACAGTCCCGCCACGCGGGTGCGGCGTTTGAGTTCCATATTGGCCCGTTCAAGCGGGTTGCTCGTTCGCAGCCGGCGGCGATGGCCGGCGGGAAAAGCGAAGGCCGTCAGGCCTTGCGGGAGATTTTCCTCCATCCAAGCGGCCAATTTGGGGGCCGTGGTGGCCTGTGCCGCCACCACTATTTTAAGTCGGGCGTCGGCGCTGGCGCGATCGGGGCAATCGAAGACGCTGCGGATGGTTTGGGCGACCTCCGCGCGTTGGTCCAGACGCGGCACATAAGCCTGGGCGTTTTGCTGGAGATGAAACTGGCGGCGCTGCCAAGGCACGGCGGGGAACACCGCCGTGCGGGCGGCGCCCAACCCGGCGTGGTCATCGCTGATCAACAACTGCACCCCGTGCAGGCCGCGTTTTTGCAGTGTGCCCGGAAAGGCGCGCCAATGCACCTCGGCCTCGCTCAAGGCGACACTGACGCCCAGGATGGAGCGTTTGCCGTCGGGACCGACGCCCAAGGCGATGAGCACGGCGCAATCCAGCACCCGTCCGCCCTGCCGGACCTTTTCGTAACGGGCGTCAATGAAGAGGTAGGGAAAACAGCCCAGCGGACGAGTGCGCCAGATTTCCAATTCGGCATCCAGCGCGGCGGCGCGCTGGCTGACCTGAGTGGAACTGACCGAGTGACCGCAGAGTTGTTCCACGATGGCGGAGACTTTGCGAGTGGAAACGCCTTGGACATACATTTCCGCCAGCGCCAGCTTGAGGGCCTGTTCGCCGCGGATGCCTTTTTCGAGGGCGCTGGGATAGAAGTCCAAATCGCCGCGCACTTGCGGGACCTTGAATTGGATCGGGCCGACGCGCGTGGCGAGGGTCTTGGGTTTGAAGCCGTTGGCGTGGCCCTGGCGGGTCTCGGTGCGCTCGCAGGGCTGGGCTTGCAGAGCTTTGGATCGCTCCTGCCGCATGGCTTCATTAACCAGCAGGCGGATGCCTTCGGCCAGGCCGTCGGCGCCCTCTTCGGTGAGCAGTTGCAGGACTGAGTTCAATAGTTCAGACTTGTTTTGGTGGGTCATGTGAATTTTCTGTTGCAGTGTTTCGTTGACACCTCAACAGGAAACCACGTTGACCCGCCCTCGACCAGTTTTCCGCGCGCGCGGCGCGCCTCCACCCCTCGGGGTTCGGCTGCGCTCGGCTCGCTACGCTCGCCTCCGCTCCACCTCACCCCGGAGGGGTGGAGGCGGAGGGAAGAAAGACAAATTACAGAAAGAGATTTACACCCCCTTCGCGTACCAAATGGACGCTCGATATCTCATATATTGAACGTCATTTCGGCATCTCTATTTAAGCGGAAGCACCGACCAACGTCATGGCCGTGCCGTCGCGTTTTATCAAGAGAACTCGACGAATACCGGCAACGGCATCCCGAAGAAGATTTATTTGCGAAAATGACCACAGAACATGGCCTATACGCAAATCCACCTCCAATCCCTCCGATATTGCCACCCCCTATTCCAAATCAATCCCCTCCCTTTTGAAAAGCATATTCGGCTCATTCCTTCCAAAGCGGAAAACGTAATCGTTTCCATTATCCGGCGGAAAATCGTGGGGGGGGCGCGAAAGTTCCTCTAAAATTATAATCAGTTCGACGTAAATTATGGGGGCGGCGCAGGTGCGAAAATGGAATGGAAAAGGAGGACGCTATCGCCTCCCCAGAAAAAGAATTCACCGCCGCCTTCGCAGAGTCAACGGATCGTAATGCGCAGAAAGCCAAATCCTATCAGTTTTAAGGTCAATGAACGTAGCTTGACCAATTCTTCCCGGCTTGGAATTAGTGGATAACATGGTTTGCCTTCAAAAATCCGCCATGGCTCACACGAGCAGGACTTTCTGATTGGTTGATTCTGCTGATTACTGAATTAAGCGGTAGAACTTCTGAGCGCCGGAGATGAGATCGGTCACAGTGTTTTGCCCGTTGATGATAACCGGTGCGGGAGAATTTGTGGTCCAGACCACTGGCGGAGTAAGGTTCACGGTGGACTGCAAAGTGAATCCGGTGGCACTGGCCGGCCACGTCAAAATGAAATTGTTTCCGGAGAGAACCGCGGAAGCCGTGGGCGGAAGAGCCTGCAGATAGGCGCTGGCCATGAATGGGGAGAATTTCCCGCCTTCCGTTATGAAGTCGCCGCCCGCATACAACGTGTTGTTCAATGTTGCCAGCGCATTCACATTGGCGTTAAACCCAGAACCCAACGCCGACCAATTGCTGCCATCCCATTTGGCGATGTTAGTGGCTGCGACGTCGCCTGCCATGATGAATGTGCCGCCCACATACAAATCGGTGCCCGACACCGCCAGCGCTGTCACCTCCGTGTCATTGAACCTGCCGCTGCTCACACCCGAACCCAGCGACGACCAATTGGTCCCGTCCCATTGCGCGATGTAATTGGCCTGGTTGCCTCCCGCCGTGGTGAACTCGCCTCCCGCATATAACGTGCCGCCCGACACTGCCAGCGCCAACACAGTCGGAGTATTGCCGCCCACGGCGCCCATCCCCGAACCCAACGGCGACCAAGTGCTGCCGTTCCATTGGGCAATGTAATTGACATTGGTGCCTCCCGCCTTCGTGAACTCGCCCCCTGCATATAAATTGGTGCCCGACACCGCCAGCGCCAACACATACGGAGCATTGCCGGCCATCCCCGTACCCAGCCCCGACCAACTGCTCCCGCCCCATTGGGCGATTCCATTGAAATGCACAGAGGGAGCGTTCCTGGCATAATTGAAGTCGCCTCCCGCATATAACGTGCTGCCCGATACTGCCAGCGCCTTCACGCCGGTGTTCAAGCCCGGCCCCAACGCCGACCAAGTGTTCCCATTCCATTGCGCGACGAAGAAGACATTGGAACTGCCCGACTTCGCGAAACCGCCGCCTGCATACAGGTTGGTGCCCAAGACTGCCAACGCCTGTACGCTGCCGCTAAACCCCGAACTCAGCGATGACCAAGTGGTCCCGTCCCATTGCGCGATGTAATTGGCATTGGTGACATTACCCGCTGTGGTGAACTCGCCTCCTGCATATAAAGTGTTGCCCAACACTGCCAGCACACTGACCGACCCGTTCATTCCCGATCCCAGCGCCGACCAACCTGCTCCGTTCCATCGCGCAACGTAATTGAGCGCCACGCTGAGGTCTCCAGTATAGTAAAAATCGCCGCCTGCATACAACGTATTGCCGGTTACCACCAGCGCAGTCACGGGATTGTTCAGTCCCGAACTCAACGCTGCCCAATGGCTCCCGTCCCATTCGGCAATGCTGCTGGCATTGGTGCCACCCGCCTTGGTGAATACGCCCCCCGCATAGAGATTGGGGCCGGACACGGCCAGCGCATACACAGAGCCGTTCATGCCCGAACCCAGCGACGACCAATTGGCCCCGTCCCATTGGGCGATGTCGTTGGCATTGGTGTCATCGCCCGCTGTTGTGAAGTTTCCGCCCACATATAACGTACTGCCCGATACCGCCAGTGCCTCCACCGCGCCACTTGTTCCCGAACCCAGCGCCGTCCAACTGCTCCCATCCCATTCGGCAATGTTAGTGGCGCCGATGCCGCCCGCCGTCGAGAAATAGCCCCCGGCATAAAGGTTCGTGCCCGCCACCGCCAGCGACAATACATAGTGCTGGTTGCCGCCCATTCCCGAACCCAGCGCACTCCAACTGTTCCCATCCCATTTAGCGATGTTAGTGGCGCCGATGCCGCCCGCTGACGAGAAATAGCCTCCGGCATATAGGTCGGAGCCCGATACCGCCAGTGCGTACACGTAGCCATTCATCGGCCCCATCCCCGAGCTCAACGGCGACCAATTGGTCCCGTCCCATTGCGCGATGTAGTTGGCATTGGCGCCCCCCGCCGTCGTGAACCAGCCGCCTGCATACAATGTGTTTCCCGATACCGCCAGCGCATACACGGGACTCACCCCGGAACCCAGCGGCGACCAACTGCTCCCGTTCCACTTGGCCACTCCGGTTGCAAGAGTGTTACCGACTGCATAAAACATTCCACCGATGTAAAGATTGCCCGACGCATCCGCCACCGCCGAGTAAACCAGGCTGTTCGCACCGAGAAGACCAGTCATGCTGACCCAATTGGCGTCGCTAAAGGTGGGGTCAATGCGCACGGGATATACCGCGTCCGCATCATTTACGAGCACCGCCACCCGGGCCGCAGACACTACTTCCATTCTCACCTTCACTTCCTTGCCGCGAGCATCTTCCGCCTTGAGGCGATTATACACCAGCTTGCGTCCACCGTTCGCCAGGGCCAGTTGAACCCCATCCGCCATCGCCTCCGCTTTCGCCCCGTCCACTTCCAGTTCCAACCGCACGGGGCCCGTTCCTTCCGGTCGTCGGCCAATGACAAAATCCTGTCGCGGCCCGTCCACGCTCACCGAGTATTCCTCAGTCAACGCCGACCGAATAAACTTCACAACCTGCCCGGCCACTTCCACCTTGCCGGTAAGCGGCACCGTCTCCGCACTCTCACGGCCTAGGGCGCTCGCGATCACCCGGAAACCTTCACCTTTGATGCCGTCCGCTTCGGAAGCCAGCCACAATCCTTCGGTAGTAACGTGGGCGTTTAATTTCTGAAATGAACAACGCAACCACGCCCCGTCGGGGCTGGACGCGACGGCCAGACCATCACCAGAGTATTGCCTGCTCACCACGGCGCCGATTTGGTCAATGGGTATAGGGACTGTTGCTTGTCTGGCGGGAAGGTTCGTTGGCAAGCCAGCATTTTGGCCCATTATACTTTGCGCCAAACCAACCGCCAGGATGTGGCACAAGACAGAAACAGGAGGCCGTCTCATATTTTTCCTTTAATAAAGGCAGCCAGGTGCTTCCTGAGCCTTATTGAAGGTCCAGATTTAATTATATCGCTCTGGCGGTCAAGGCTCTTTTGATGGGGCAAGAGTGATGGTGATGTAATTTACCGTTCTCACTTACGCCCTCAGTGTTGTGAAATCTCTTTCGTGGCTTCGTATAGCAATCCCCATCTGCTGCCAGCCCGGATCATTTTGACCGCACAGAAACCACTTGCGCGCGGACCGTGGTCTCTGGGTGCCGCCAATCAAGTGCTGAAATTAACCACCGACCGCCGCGCCCTGAAAAATCGCCGGCAAGCATTAAATCAATTGGCCGGAAATTCTGCCGTTGACAGCCATGGCCAAAAGCCGAGACGAGAAAATCAGGCGGTTTCGGGACCAGCAGTTGCAGCAACGCCACAAAAAAATCAAAGGGCATCTCCATTTGATGGAATATCCGGCTCTTTGACTGGCCGGCTCGCTTCCAGGTATTCAGCGACCGGCCAGACAAATCGCCGCTTCAATCCGAACTTATCCGGCGGCGCACTCAACGGGCAGTCTGAAATCACGCTCCATTTCGCCGTCGTCCGTTCAGGCCACTACCGACCTGCTCCATTCCGCTTCTGATTTCAGACTGCCCGTTCAGTGCGATAAGCGATTCGCATGGCCAAAGAATTGGGCATCTCAAGTTTGAGGAAAGACAGACCCAACCCAAGTCAGCCGTGGAAACAGCCGGTGAAGGACTGGATTGGCCAGTCGCATGAAAAACGCTTTGGACGGTAAAACAGGCACGCCAGGCACGGACGCCAAGCGACGAAACGAAAAAACTATACGTTGAGGAAGACGCCAAAATGAATGGCGATGGAAACGCCAACGGAGAAGAAAGAGGTTAGACACCATCCCCTACCAAAATCGGTAGTGAAAAACCCAGCCAGAAACCAGGCAACTAAAAGCGACGAAAAGCGACAACGCATTTGTCGCTTTTCGTCGCATCCACTCCTGACATTTCGTCGGCACTCGCTGCTTTTCGTCACTTGAATTTGTCGCCATTCGTCGCCCTTTGCCGTTGCATGCGGCGTGATTTCATCACACTTTAACTTTCACCTGCTCTCTGCCGCCGTTTTTCAGCACCGTGCTATTCTGTCCGGTGATGACTGAAACGGCACATCAAAAACGCGGCAGCAAACCGTTCCACAGCATTTTGGAACCGCACTACGATTTCATCCGCGAGTTGCGCCAACGGCGCAATACGTGGCAGGAAATCGCCGACTTGCTTTTGAGTGAAAAGGGCATCCGCGTCACGTTTCATGCTCCGTATCTATTTTACCGGCGCAGATTGAAGCGGGCGACGAAACCGCATTGGGAAAATACGGATAATAATTCCGAATTCCAAGCCACCCGCCCCAACGCAGCGGCCAGCCGGCCTCAATCACGGCAATCGCCGTTGCCGAAACCAAGCCCTTTTACCCGCCCAAACATCAAAAACATTAACACCGACCAAAAATTCACATGAACACCAACATCACCAAACGCATCCACATCAATCCTCAATCCAAAGGCAGTCTCGGCAAAAGTTTCGAGGCAGAGTTCCGCACCGCCTGGCTCAATTATCACGGTATCCAGTGGAACGGCTCCGACCTCGATGACCGGCACCATTCGTTTGCCGACCGCCATCCCGAACAGGTGCAATCCTATGTTTTGGGCAATGACGACGACAGCAAATTTACCTTGCTCGGATTGTTTCGCAATGTGGCACGCAGTGACGTGCCAGTTCACGTCATTGATTGCCGGGCGCAGTCCGACGGCCTCATAGTGCAGGCACTGGAGTCGTTGCAGTTACTCGAATCGCTCGCCGCACAGAGCATCCGCTTCACTTTTTTCCTGTTCCCCAGCGAGGACACCGAGAGCATGAATAATCTGCTCGAACTGTTTTATTTTGCCGGCGACCGCGTGGATTATGTAATTGTCCACAACCCGGCCAAGGTACGGACGAACCTGTTTAAGAAATCTAACATAGAAGCCGAGTTAAAAAAGTTTGGCGCGAAGGAACTGACATTGCCGGTGGTGACTTCCATCACGTTGCTGGCCATCAAACGTGCCGAGGCCAAGGCGGGCCGCAAGTTGAGTTTTGCGGAAGTGGCGACGCCCGGAGCCTCGCATTTGGAATTGATGCTAGCCGGGGAAATGCAATGGGAGATGCAGCAAATGTTCCGGCAATATGATGCCGTTGCCGATTTGCTGGTGCCAGACCAACAGGTGCCGGAGGTCGAATCACAGCCGGAGCCGGCGGCGAAACCGGCCCGTTCCAAATAGCCCATGTTCAATCTCGGCGAATAAGTATGGATTTGGACAAAGACGATTTGGCGGCGCTGTGCGCCGGGATGACGACAGATCATGTGGACCGGGTTCACCGGCTGTTGCACGAATGGAGCGTCGGGCCGGACAGCAGTTTCCCGGTGCAACTGGCGTTGCTGACCAACGCGCAATGGCGCATCGCAGCCAATCTGCCGCGCTTGATGAATGAATCCCGAAAAATGATCGAACTCCATCTGGCCGAATACCGGCGGCAGAGTCAAGCGATGGCAGATGATTTTGCCGACACGGTGGACGGCCAGAACAAGGAGTTGAAAAAAACTGTCGAAATTCACATTCAGGCGACCCGGCAGGCAGCGGAGCAAATCCAAGCGCAGTTTGCCGACGCCGGGGGCGGTTGCCAGTCGGATTAAATCTTTGATGGAAAGCGCGGCGTCTGAATGGGAAAACATCAAGGCCAGCGCCACGGCTCAATGTGAACGGTTGGAACAAGTCTCCAATGACTTGCAAGACCGGTTCGTGTGGCGGGTGATTCTTCGGACGGTGTTTTGGCTTTTGCTGGCAGTTGGCATTGGACTGTGCCTCGGCCATTACTGGATTCGTTGAGCTTTACGCACGGGCATAGTCGCGCTCGCAAAGACGCGCGCGAATCCTGATTCGATGGTATGTCGCCGGTCGTCGCGTCAAGGTATTGCTCGCCCTGTTGCCCTCTGCGCTCCACATTGACCCTCAGCCCGGCTCCGGGAGTTTTACATTTAGGATTCGGCGCTTGGAGAATTGCTTGCGACAAGAGTGGCCGGCCGCATCGAACGCCTTGAAAGTCATGTGTGTGAAAGACTTTTCGACCCCGGCAAAAATTCGGCATCATGCCCAAAGATTCCGAAACCAATGGAGAATTGTTGCGCGCGGGATTGCCGGATGCAATCAAAAAGAAAAAGAATTGACGTAGAGCGAAAGTTTCGATTCGACAATTCCTCAATGAACGACCGGCTTTAACCTTGATAACCATGCAACAGGGCAAACAGCGATTCTTGAATCCAAGTCATCACTAGCTTAGCTGATAGAACTTCTGTGTGCAGGATATGGGATTGGTCACCGTGTTCTGCCCGTTGACCACGACCGGCGCGGGACAATTGGTGCTCCAGTTCGTTGGTAAAAGTTTCGCGGTGGATTGCAACGTGAACCTGGCGGGGCTGGCGGGCCACGCCGAAACAACATGGGTCCCCGGAAGAGTTACTGTAAGCTGGCCAAAGACCCAGCACAGGCAAAACGGCTGGATGAAGTTTTATACAATCTGGCCGAAATCTGCCGCGTGCTGGCCGTTTTGCTCTGGCGTTCTTGCCGGGAACAGCGGCAAAAACCTACGCCCAGCTTGGGTTGAAAGAAACGCCCGATAAATTTTCCGAAGCCACCTGGGCAAATTGGATTCCGACCGCGCGATTGGCGAACCCGCGCCGCTGTTTCCACGAAGGGAAAATTGATTGTTGGCAATGGCCAGGTTTATTTGCCGGACATAAAAGGCAAACGGAAAATTCCATTCACCTTTCATTTCTTCAAGTTTGAATTCACTCAATACCGGCGGTGTTCCGGTTTGTGAGCTTCTTCCACCGGCACGCCGAGGCAGTCGGCTTGTTTTTTTGGTGAGCTTCACGCCGATTTTTTCTAGGTGCAGGCGGGCGACTTCCTTGCTGAAACGGTCTTGCTCTGGCTTCGCCGCGTTGCCTACTTTGTGGCTGTGAGCAACGTGACCCACATCCTCGAACGCGCCCAAGCCGGCGATCCCGCCGCCGCCGACCAATTGCTTCCATTGGTTTACGACGAACTGCGCCGTCTCGCCGCCGCGAAGATGGCAAACGAACTACCCGGCCAAACACTGCAATCCACCTCGCTGGTCCACGAAGCCTATCTTCGACTGGTTGGAAACACGGATAAGAAGTGGAATGGGCGGGCGCATTTCTTCGGCGCGGCGGCGGAGGCAATGCGCCGCATCCTCATCGAGAACGCGCGGCGCAAATTGGCGGCGCGACATGGGGGCGGCCTGGCACGTCTGGACATTGACAAAGTGGAAATCGCCACGGCTGGCGGTGATGACGAATTGATTGCCGTCAACGATGCGTTGGAAGGATTCGCAGCGCGGGACAGACAGAAGGCGGAACTGGTCAAGCTCCGCTATTTCGTTGGCCTGACGACGGAAGAAGCAGCCGAGGCGCTTGGTATTTCCGTGCCGACCGCTGATCGTTGGTGGAATTTCAGCCGCGCGTGGTTATTTGAAGAGATTGAACGGCAGCGGAAAAGGTAGAGGCGTTTTTGCCGATAGAATCCGCCTCGCAATTTCGCACTGTTGGTGAAATGATTTGCCCGAATCCATGAGCCAGTCCGAACAACGTGAAGAAGCGGTCTTCGAGGCCGCCCTGAAATTGTCCGCCGCCGAGCGCACTGCGTATCTGGATCACGCCTGCGCCGCCGATCCAGAGTTGCGCGGCCGGGTGGAAAGGTTGCTCGCGTCCTTCGAGCGGGCTGGCGGTTTCATGAACCACCCCGCCACGCCCGAACGGAACCTGCGGCTTTCTCCCGGCCCCACCGAAAAGCCCGGCGACCGTATCGGCCGATACAAACTCCTCGAACAAATCGGTGAAGGCGGCTGCGGCGTGGTTTATATGGCCGAGCAGGAGGAACCCGTTCGCCGCAAAGTCGCCCTCAAGGTCATCAAACGACCAGATCGTCACCACCTCGGGAGGCGTCTCATTATTTAGCGACACGATCCTTTCAACCAGTTTCAGCTATCCCCCGCGCGAAGGCGACGTGATTGATTTAATCAGCACGGGCGGACAACCGTTGACCGGCAACTTCGTTAATTTCCCCGACGGCATTGTGACGATGGTGGGCACGGTACCGGTCCTGCCGAGTTACGAGGGCGGCAGCGGCCATGATTTCACGCTGACGGTGACCAATCTGCCTCTGGCGTATGTCGGCTACCAACTGGCGGAAGGAAACGGCAACCAGACCGTCGAACCTAACGAGTGCAACCTCCTCTATGTCACGCTGGCCAATCGCAGTGCCAATGCACTGACCATCACCAACGCCTTCCTCCGCGCCACGAATGCCACAGGCGTGATCGTCACTGTTCCCCTGGCAACCTATCCGTCGATACCGGCCGGTCAGACGCTGCCGAATCTCACGCCTTTTCAGTTCAGCACGGACACGAATCTCGTGTGCGGCAGCGCGGTGGGTTTCGAGTTGGTGGTGGGCATGGTCAATCAAGGCCAATTTGCCATTGCTTTCAACCCGGTCAGCGGCACCGACTGTTCACATCCCACCGGGCCGTGCGATAGTTGCACGGTTGTCTCCGGCCAGCTTTTGGGCAGTACAAATGTGGACCCGCAGCCGCTCTACTTTGTGGGTGCGCCTTCCATTTGCTTTCCGCCCAAGGCCTATCCGGGAATCAACCCGATTCCCAGCCCGATACCGGCCTCGTACTTAATCCACAGCTTCACCAACAGCGCCACCAATCTGGTGTGCGTGACCGCCAAATTGGATTTCGCCTGTCCCGCCGCGCCCACCAATGCCTTGGGAGTGGCGGCGTATCTCGGTGAATTTGACCCCAACAATCCGTCGGTCGGTTATTTGGGGGACATTGGTCAGGGTGGGCCGCCTTATCCTGTATTCAGCTTCCAGGTGCCGGCGGAGACCAATTTTTCACTGGTCGTAATCGAGCAGGCGACAAACCTCATTTGTGGCAATTATACGCTGTCTCTCTACGGGCTGTCTTGCTCGCCGCCGACATTGACCATCACCAACGACACCGCGCCGGCCACGGTTCGGGTGAACTGGAGCACCGCCTATCCTGGATTCATCGCGCAACAGTCAGGCCAGCCAGCCGATGAAACTTTCACCAATGTGACCCAAGCACCGGTTATTCTGAACAGCCGTTACTCGATTACGAACATCCACACCACCGCCAATCAATTCTACAGGTTGAAAAAATAAGCTGATTCGAAAATGACTCCGCATTCTTCAGCCGCGATTTCGGGTTTGACCGTGTATGCAGGCGCCGCCCGCGGCACCACCAACGGGCGCCCGGAAGCAACCTGGCTGGCGACTCCCGCTCGGGTTGGTGGAATTCTCAACAACGGCACGCTTGCTGGCAGCATATTCCGCACCTCTAGCAGCCCGTCGGACTTGAGAGACGGCTCATTGTACAGGCTCAGAGCATTAGCCGTATTGGCTCCTCTGCCATCTGGTTGACCAAACGGAAATGGATTGGCCGGGTCGTTCCAATAGATGCCGAATGACGTGTCAATCGAACAGGCGATCAAGTTGCGGCGCCGCTGGCCTTGTTCACCGGATTTTCAGCCTTGGCCGGCCCGTTTCAGGCCCGCTCCCACAATGTGCAGCCGTTTGAGGTTGTAGGTTATGCAGACCCACCGCCATTCCAGCCCGACTTTCTCCAGTCCGCGCAAAAGAAATTGCCGGAATCCCATCACGCTCTTGATAATGCCAAAGACGGTTCGACTGTCTGCTGCCGCAATTTGTACTTGGCTTTGCCAACCGCCGTTTTCAGGCGGCGCTTCATCACCTCACTCAAGTCGGCTCCCGGAGATGGCGCCACCGGTTCATCCTTCTTCTCCAAATCGCTGACGGTGCGATGGCGCTCCTTTTTTTCCAACGCCGCATAGACTGTCGTCCCAGTGGGCTGGCCGGCGGGCGTTTGTTCCACCGCCCGCACCGCCGCTTGGCTGTAAAATCCGCTGTCGGCCAGGACAACCGCGACCGATTCCACCGGCAGGGCCACCGCAGCCACGGTCGGGACCAGTTCTTGTTTGTCGTTGCGCGCCTGGCTCACCCGCTGGCCCACAATGAGCCGGCTGTCCACTTCCACAGCCGCTTGCGCGTTGTAGCTCTGTTCAAAATGTTGGCCGCCGCCCGCTTTCATGATCCGGCTTTGCGGGTCGGTGAAGTTATATCGGTCGATGGGACCAGGTTCAGGTGTCGGCGCTTTGGGCGGCTGGCCGCGGATTCCTTCACCCCGTTCTTTTTTGGCGGCCCGTTCAGCCAGTTTCTTCTCGTGTTCGGCCAACGCGACGGCGTGGCGCGCCTGGGCGCGGGCTTCAATCTCGTTGCGCGCCTTTTGCAGCGCGGCTTTGCGCTCCTGGCGCCGGGTGATCTCTTCGGGAATGCTCAACCCGTCTTGCAAGGGCGCGCTGTCGGCCTGCTCCGCTTTGGCCATCAGCGCTTTGACTTCCAAATCCAGTTGCTCGATGGTTTTTCCCGCGTGTTCGCAGCTGACGGCGGAGTGCTTGCTGGCGTGGGCCAGCACCTTGGCGCCATCGACGGCAACGGTGATTTGACCGACTTGCAAAAACTTCAGCGCCCGCGCCATCTCCAACACCCGCACAAAGGTCTCCCGCAACAACGCTTTGCTCTCCCGTCGGAAGGCGCAAATCGTGTCGTGATCCGGATGGGTGTCCCCACGCATCATCCGCGCCGGCGCGCTGTCGTGGCTGGCCTGTTCGATGCGCCGCGAGCTAAAAACCCCGGTTGCATAGCAGTAGAGCAACAGTGCCAAAAGCATGCGGGGCGGATACTGCTCGCTGCCTGTACCCCGTTCGTTGACTTTGATCTGGCGCAAATCCATCTCTTCGACTGCATCCAGGATGAAATGCGCCAGATGCCCGGCGGGCACCCAATCGCGCAAGTTGGGGGGCAGGATCAGCGGTGTGTCGTAATCAATATTGATGAAGCGCGCAGCCATTCTTGACTGACGTTGCGCTGCCCGTCCGCGTTCAGATTTTCTTGAAAAAATCTTCGCCTTAAGTCCGACAGGCTGCTAGGCGAGAAGCTTTGATGAACGATGCAGGTGTCCGCATCAAAATGGCTCAAGTAGCGGCAGAACCGGCGGAGAACGCAAAGCCGGTTAATACGTGTGTTTGGGCTCAAGTGAGCCATGCTTTCGTTCCAACGCTCCACCACTTGACGGCTGATGGTTTGCCCCGGCTTGAGTTCGCCAATCAAGAAGCGATCCAAGCAAAGCAAGATTTTCTGACTGCTGAGTCCGCTCCGAGTTCGTGCATAGTGTGTTTCCAAAAACGCCTGGAGCCGGGACGCCAACGGACTGCGAAAAGACACGTCGCCATATACATTATTCCTTGGTCGGCCAGGGCAACGCCACTTGCCTCAGCGAGTTGAGGTCGGCCTTGGCGTAGATGAAGGTCGTGTCGATGTAACGATGGCCCAGCACATCGGCAATCGCCTTGATGGGCGAGTCATGCGCCAGCGCGCGAATCGCCCAAGAGTGGCGGAGGCTGCGCGAACCGCTGCCGGGAGTTTTGACGCCAGCCTGTTCGAGATGACGGCGAACGATCATGGAGATGGCGACACTGTCCAGCGGGCGGAAGGGTGCTTTTACGCTGAGAAAGACTTGGCGGGATGAGGCTTGGCCCGGGCGATGTTGGAGGTATTGAATGAGGGCTTCACCCACCGCTTGCCTGAGCGGCAACAGCACTTCCTTGCCGCCCTTTTGCGCGCGGATGCGGATACGCGAATGCTGCCAGTCCAAATCACCCAAAAGCAATTGGGCCGCCGAAACGCCCCGGACGCCGTAGGCCATCAGCAGGACGATGATCGCGTAGTCCCGCGCGCCAGCGGGCGTGTCTCTTGGGATGGCCTTGAGCATTTTCCCCAGCACTGAGTCATCCAGCCCCTTGGGCAAAGAGGCATGTCGATAGTGACGGATAGGAGGAACCAACCCTGAAAAGTCGGCGCGAGTATGCCGGCGGGAAGCGCAGTAGCGAAAGAACCGGCGCAGCGTTCCAGCCAGGCCCTGCGGCTCGGTGCTTTTGTGGAGAAGTTGTTTTACAAAACCCTCGACCGTTGCAGCCTTAAGAACTTGGAACCGTTTCCGCTGCCCACTACGGCCCATCGCCTCAAGCAAGGAGCCGACGTGAACGCGGCACCGTTTGAATCGTCACCACAGAAAACTGATATTCCTTTTGGAGGTAACGCGTGCAGGGATCGAGCAGCCAGTCAAAGGGGGTCACGATCCGCTTTGGTTTTGGCGGTGCCATGACTTTGATCTGGATCAAGTAATCAAACAGGTGCTTGATCGCACGGCGCGGCTGTTGGGTCGCCGGACAACCCGTGACGGGGTTGGGGATATGGGCGAAATAGGCTCTCAAAAACGCTTCGACGTGGGAGTCGCCTAGTTGGGCACAGTGCGCGAGGCCTTGCTCCACCAGGAAGCCATTGAACTGGCAGCACTTGGCGAGCAGTTCACAGCCTGTGTGGCGAGAGTAGCCTTTGGCTTGGAGGTAAGCGGCGAAACCGTCGAAATGGGGGCCAAGCGGGCCGCGGCGGAAATCGACCAAAGTTCGTTTTTCTTTGAACCAGTATTCGAGCATAAATAAAATGACGGGCATTTTGGGATTGCGCCCGGCGGAGCCAAGGTGAACCATCTACGGTTTGGAATTGAAGCGCCCGAAATTCCTGCCATCACGCGGCCCATGCCCACGCACAATCCCGCCTCTTGAAAAAACCGCCATGCCCTAAAACGGCAAGGCGGTTATGTGGAGCGATTTCAAATCTTGGAGTCGCATCAGGCCGAGAGTTTGCGCTGCTCTGATGAGGTATGCTTTGTCTCATTCACTGTCGGGACGTCGGGACAGCACAACTCAATAACACCTGGAGCAACACATGTGACGTGAACGTGACTGCCCGAACTGAATCCCGCTCGCTCAAGCCAGCGTCCGGTGAGGCGAATCTTCGGTTTTGTAAGGCCCTTCCATGGATCGCCGTCGGCCTCAATCTTCAATTTCCGACGGAACGGGTCCGGCCTAGTCGGCCTGAGCGATTCGCTTTCAAACATAACACCCCTTGGCGGTGAAACCTATATTGACATCAATACCGCATCGGCCCGTGGAAGTAAATCCGTGCCCCACCGTCAAGTTCGAACGAATCAACGTCAATACTACCACTCCGTGACTGCACATAAACGGGCGCTCCACATAATGCTTAGCGGTGTATCCGCAATGGTTCGGCCTGAAAGCGTGGAAAACGACTTGAACATCCCCCGAACCATTGCGGATACACTGCCATTGAACTGAACCGCTGAGGCTGTGGCGTGCTATAAGACGACAGGGG
>DATAUD010000084.1:0-21018 GCA_036268455.1 Verrucomicrobiia bacterium | reverse complement strand
TATGAAACATCGCCGACTGGTGCGCCACTATGAAGTCAAAACCACCCACGCCGAGTCTTGGCTCCACATCAGTATGATCGGAATTATGCTGCGCAGACTGGCTTGATCCTATGGACATGATTATTCAGACACGCTCTTAAGAGGCTGCCTGCCTTCCATTTCTCCGCAAAGCGGTCGTCCCCGCGCACTTTCGCCGTAAAAACTCGCACGCCATTTTGAACCTCAAGGTCTCGCCCGGTTCCATTCTCTTTGACATCCAGCAACAAGCCGTCCGTCCGGCACCATGTAGCGTCACGAACCTTGTTGGTTTGGTTGAAAGAGAACGGTTGAGGCGCAGGAAGCGGCGCATGGCCGGTTTTTCGAATGACCGCCTCGCGCAAAGCCGGGGACGCACCGCCTAGATCCACCAGCCCAACAACTTCAATTTCATCACCCGGATTTAACTTTTCTGATTTCGCCAATTCAAACCGAAATCCGAAACCGCCGTCCGTGGCGTAATACGTCTTATGATCGCCGGTTAGCACCTGGCCGCATACTTTCACTCGTTGGAAAAAATTGGCCATCGCGTCGAATTGACCGTCCGTTCATGAACATAATTTTCGTGTCGCCAAGCAATATCACACCTGTGATATTTGCGAAATTTCTTTTCCGCGAACCGCTTCCGCTGGTGTTGCATTTCACTTGCGCTGCCCGCACTGCCTCTCATGTTCTTTCAATTCGTCATGACAAGAATTGCCATTGTTGAAGACAACGCGGATATCCGCCAGTCGTTGTCGGAATGGATCGCCGCCACGCCCGGTTTTCAATGCGTTTGCGCATGTCCGGATGCGAGAACCGCGTTGACTGAAGTCCCTCGACTCAAACCCGATGTCGTGCTCATGGACATTCGACTTCCGGATGAATCTGGCATTGTCTGCACTTCCCACCTCAAAAACTTGCTCCCGGAATTGCAGTGATTGTGCTTACCGTGTATCGGGATCGAGACCTGTTGTTTCAAGCGCTCAAAGCCGGAGCAAGCGGCTACTTGCTCAAACGCTCCAAACCAGCCGACGTGTTAAACGCCATTTCTGAAGTGCTCTCAGGCGGCGCTCCCATGACAGGGGAAATTGCCCGAATGGTCATCGAAACATTTCACAATACTTCCACCGAGGAAGACTCATCTTCAGAACTTTCGGAACGCGAACACGAAATACTTCGTCTGGCGGCAAAAGGCTTTGGCAACAAGGAAATCGGCAGCTCGCTCAATATCAGTTGTTACACAGTTCGGGCGCATCTTCGCAAGATATACGAAAAGTTGCATGTGCATGGCCGCAGCGAAGCCGTTGCAAAAGCGATACGAAGCAACAGCGTGCAAGTCCTGCCTGGCTGAATGTATGCTGGTGACTGCTTGGGTCAGTGGCGAGCACGAAACTGCTTGCCTTGACGCGCGGTTGGCTTCTTCATGCGTGGTACTATGTTTAAACGATATCTCATTCCGGTCGGCATGCTGTTTGCCATGATATTGACCCAAGCTTCGTCTCAAGCTATTCCGCGGCAATACGACATAGGAGGCTTTGCTTTGGGGTGCCAGGCCTATACGTTCAAAGATTTCACCGTCTTCGAAGCCATCGACAAAACGGCCGAAGCCGGGTGCAAAGTAATCGAGTTTTTTCCTGGGCAGAGGCTTTCGATCAATCGCCCCGGCGTAAAATTGGATCATAATATGTCGAAGTCTGACCTCGCCGCACTAAAAGCCAAGCTAACCCAGACGGGTATCATCGCTGTCAACTATGGCGTGGTCAATGCTAGCACCGAGGCGGAATGGCGCAAAATCTTCCAGTTCGCAAAAAAGCTTAACCTTTACGGGGTGACCACAGAGTCCGTTGGTCAACTGGACATTATCGAAAAGCTGGTCAAGGAATATGACGTCCATGTCGGCATCCATGACCACGCCCGACGCGATGACAATCCGAATTATAGAGTGTGGGACCCCAAATACGTCCTTTCTGTCGTCCAGAGCCGCGACAAACGCATTGGGGCGTGCGCCGATACCGGCCACTGGATCACCTCCGGTCTTGATCCCTTGGAATGCATCCGTCTCCTTAAGGGCCGGATCATGAGTTGCCATCTTAAAGACAAGGACGTTGTTGGTTCGGCGGGCCACTGTGTCCCGTACGGCACCGGCGTCGGCAAGGTTAAGGAAATCCTGGACGAATTAAAATCCCAGGGTTTTCAAGGCAACATCTCCATAGAATACGAATATAACTTTGGCAAATCATTGCCGGAAGTCAGGCAATGCGTCGATTTCGTTCGTGACTACGGCGCAAATTCCGGAGCGGCTTCCAAATAGAAGTCGAGCGCCTCATCCTCCACCCGAGCCGGCGGAGTTACAATTTCGACGACGATCCCTCTCGTTCCGAGTCGGGTATGAATCCAGCACCGTGCCTTTCCAAGGTTCATGGACAAGAAAGAGAAACGGTTTGGTTTCGAACCCATAAGTGTCTGATCTATAGGGTTCTATCAATTAATGAGAATCAGGAAAATAATCATATCAGTTAAGACTTTTATCATATCAGTTATTCATATAAGTGATTGATTACAATTGACGAGATGCCGCGGTTTGCACAACCCTGTGTCCATGCCCAAACTCTTGATCCACGAATCGCCGGAGGAACACAAAGAAAACCGCGTTGTTCATTGGTTTCAAGAGTGGCCAGCTCGATCAGCGACCTCTATGAAAATAACCATCCAAAAAATCTTCTTATCCCTTGCTTGTCTGTGCCTGTGTCTTTCGGCACAGGCCCAAGCAACAAATGTCCTTAACGGCCTGGTGCTGTGGCTGCCGATGACAAACACCACTGGACTTAATGTGACCGATGAGTCGCCTGGCGGCACGAATGATGGGACTCTCGGAAACTTCCCGCCGGACCCGTCCTACCCTGAATGGGCTCCTGGACTGGAAGGCAATGCGCTGCTGTTGAACACCTTGACGAATCCCCCGGCAAATTCCAATGAATTTGTATATGTTCAGGACGCGCCGAATCTAAACTTCGATAATCCCACCAATCTGCAATTTACGCTGATGTGCTGGTTCAATTGCGACACCGGACCAGCGGGTGCGATCAACGCCGAACAATCCGGGGCGACCTTGATCGACAAAGGATTACGGCTCGGCATATACGGCGCCCAACAATACACGATGGATTTTAACGCGAACTATATTAGGTGTTATTGCCTCAACACCAACGGCACCGCTTTTCCCGCAAACGCTTCTGTATCGAATAAAACGGGCGGTCAGGTGGGATGCGATCCGCCCTTCCAGCCGGTCAATGGCGTCTGGTACCACATCGCCTGGGCCTATAGCGGCCAATCGAGCAATTTACAAATGGAAACCTATATAAACGGCATTTTAACCAACTCCGTTACTAACCTGTCCGGGCTTTTCCAGAATATCGAACCGTCCACAAACGGAGTCAACGTAGGCAATCGAAACAACACGGCCAACGTCACCAATTTCACCGGTCCGTTCCATGGATCGATTGCTGATGTGCGAATATACAACCGCGTCCTTTCGGCGGCTGAAATCACCAACATTGTCGGGTTGGCTTATGGGCTCCCCGCGATTGGCGCACCGCCTGGAAGCTTAAGCCGCTATGTCGGCGACCCGGCCTTTTTCTCGGTGTCGGCGAATTCCGCCGCCGCTCTTTCCTATCAATGGTTGCTCAACGGAACCAATATTACCAATGGAGTCAATATCGGGGGCGCCACCAGTCCATTCCTTACATTGACCAATGTGCAATCCTCTCAGGCCGGAAGTTACACAGTAATTGTGAGCAACGCCTTTGGCAGCGTGACCAGCACACCGCCGGCGATATTAACCGTCAATGCTCTGCCGGCGGCCGATACCAATACGGCCCTGGTTGCGTATTGGAATCTGAACGAAGGATCGGGCAGCATCGCCAACGATACAAATCCGAACGACCCGAGCGATCTCAATACTGCCACTATTTACGGAGCCGAATGGACAAACGGCGTGTCGGGTGATGCGTTGTTCTTCGGGGCCAACACAGTGGCGGCCGCTCCGGACATCGGAACATCCGACAACGGAGTTTATGATTTTTCAGCCAATCCGTCCTTTACCTTAGCCTGCTGGGTCAACGGGGCGACGACTCAGGTCAGTGGTTCCGGGATCATTGCCAAAGGCTTCGGCGGCATCAACGAACAATACACGATGGATACGACTTCCAGCGCCTATCGGTTCTATGTTAGAGACGCCAATGGCTTTTCCTGGAATCTAAGCACCAGCGTCAAGCCCAACGGCGGTTGGCAGCATTTAGCGTGTGTTTTTGACGCGACTAACAGTGAAATGTTCTATTATGTCAACGGGCAGATCGTGGCGTGGATGGCACCGCCCACTACCTTGTTGCCGAACACTCACGAGTTGAGTTTCGGATGCCGGCAAGGAGGGAGCACTTCTTACAATGACTATTGGGCGGGCGATATGGATGAAGTTCATGTTTACAATCGAGCTTTAACCTCGCGGGACATCCAGGCGCTAATTTCAGTCGCTAACAGCTCGCTTGTAGCCGGAACGATTTCATTTTCTTCCTCCGGCGCAATCGAATTGACCAACGGCACTGTTCAATTCAGCGGTTCAGCCTCGGGCGGCGGGGCTGTAGCCAACGCTTCCTATCGTGTCTGGGCCACAACCAACTTGGCGCTACCCTTCGCCCAATGGACGCCAGTGCAGACCAACACGTTCAATATGAACGGCCAATTCAGCTTCGTTGTTCCGAGTTCGGACGCCACTGCCAAGTTTTTTGAAGTCTCGTTGCCCTGAAACTTGGTGAATTGATATGACGATGAACGCATGGCGAACGGGAAGAACGCGGCGAAAGGCTTTCTGGCGCGGGGGCTTCACCTTGATCGAATTGCTGGTCGTCATAGCCATCATCGCCGTTCTCGCGGCTTTGCTCCTGCCTGCGCTGAGTCACGCCAAAATACAGGCCCAAGGCTCACAATGCATGAGCAACAACCGCCAACTCATCCTCGGCTGGATTATGTACGCGGGTGATAACGGGGACAATTGGATACCGAATCAGCCCGGTGACGCCGATCACCCGGCATGGGTATATGGTGAAATGAATTGGAGCCAGACCAATCCGGACAACACCAATGCACCTATCATGGTGAATCAAAGTTATTCGTTTCTGGCGCCCTACGTCACTTCACCCGGCGTTTACCATTGTCCGAGCGATCCGAGTATCGTTCCAGGCGAGGGGTCTCGAGTGCGCAGCGTGTCGGCCAGTCAGGCGGTCGGCACTCTTTTGACGACCGAGGGCAACGAAGGCCCCGGAGCGCCTGTTATTGGAGAATATTTGACTGGCGTTTACGATACTACGCAGAACACCTTTCGGACTTACGGAAAAACAAGCCAGATGATTGCGCCAACCCCGGCAAATCTATGGGTGCTGGTCGATGAAGACTACAATAGCATCAACGATGCGGGACTTGCCGTGGAATGTTTGATTACGGGCGCTCTTGGCGGAATCATTGATCTGCCTGCCGCCTATCACAACGGGGCGTGCGGCTTCGCTTTTGCCGATGGGCACGCCGAAATCCACAAATGGTTGGGGACCAAATTCAATCCCCATCCCCACCCTCCGATGGGAACCCCTTGGACGGGGGAGTTGATTGGTTCCAAGAACGCCGACATTGCCGATCTGACTTGGATTCAACAGCGCACTTCGGCGCCGGTATCGGATACCCCTTAAGGTCTGGCTCGACGCCCTCGATGAAGTAACGGACGACGAAGCAAAATCTTCATCAGCCCGATTGCCTTTTTGTGACTATAAAGGCGCGACCGTGAAATGCGTTCATGCCCGGCGGCGGTTCAAGTTGTCAGCCGGTAAACAGGGCGTTGAGTAAGGATGATGTGGCGCGCATTTCCCGAGTGGCCGGCGAGACGGCTGCGAATAGTTTCAACAGCGACGGATGTCATTTCTTCCCATGCGATAGCGATGGTTGAAAGATGCAGTTCCTCTGCCACGGGCGCATTGTCATGGCCGATAATCGGGGGATGCCGCACCTTGTGACCGTGGCAATGCACAAGTAAGGCTTCGGCCAAACGATCATTGACGCAGAATATGCCATCCTTTCCGACTGCAAGGGCCTGCGGCGCCACTTTCGCTCCGTCCTCGAGATACCAACCGCCGGCGCTCAGCACCCGGCCCTTGGGCAAACGGGAAAGAAAACCATCCACGCGATTCGTGCTCCGCTTGTCGTCCGCCGGCCCGGCCAGCACAAGGAATCTTCGGCCCGTCGGCGCGCGTTCCAAGAGCGCTTCCGCGGCGCACACGCCCGCGGAAAAATCGTCAGTGGCCACGGCGTCAATTAAAGTTGCTTTCAACCCGGGCTCTGGACGGTCATTGAGCAGCAACGCGTAGCGCCGGGCGGAAGTTGCCTCCGCCAGTAATTCCGGCACTTCCCAAAGGACTGGATAATGATGAGGTGACAAGCGGGCATTGTTCCCAGCCCAACGAACCAGGTAGGGCAGCTTCGCTTCGCGCAACCCTCGCTGGAGAAAATCGAGAAGGTTGGCGCCAAAGCTTCCGGGCCGTTGTGCCCGAGGGTGAAACCACAACTCAACCCCGCGCAGGAGCGATCGCTTGCCGGCCACGTACGTTCCAGATGCGGGCCGGCGCACCAGCAAACCTTCGGCGGTCAATTCCGTCACCACTCGGTGGGCAGTTTGATAGCTGATGCCGTAGCGCTTTACCAGCGCGCGATTTGAGAGGAAGAGATCTCCAGGTTTGTGGAAGCCATCGTTGAGTCGGACAATCAGTTTTGCTTTCAGTAGGTTGACCTTTTCCGTTTTGGGACGCGACATGCATTATTTTTATCATATCAGTTGTAAATGAAAATGATTTTGATTACAATTGACCCTGTAAATTCTACCGCCAAAATGTAAGCGTATGAAATCGAGCGTTTGGTCGGCGCCGCTCGCCGGAAAGAGACTCGTTGTGATCGGTGGCACGGCTGGGCTGGGCCTTTCGGCGGTCAAGGCTTTTGTTGCGGCAGGGGCGCGCGTCCTGGCGGTCGGTTTGAAATCGGCGAACGTTGAAAACGCTCAACGTGAAGTCGGCGCCGACGCCACAATAGTATGTGGCGACGCGTTGTGCCCCGATACGGCGGTTTCGGCGCTGTCAAAAGCCGTCTCGGCATTTGGCGGCGTGGATGGGTTGTATCATGTGGCTGGCGGTTCTGGACGGCCTTGGGGGGACGGGCCATTGCACGAAATCAGTGATGAGGGCTGGGACGCGACCTTCAAGTTGAACCTGACCTCGCTTTTTTACTCGAACCGCGCGGCGGTGCGCCAATTCCTTGCCCAAGGCACGGGAGGGACAATTCTAAATATGGGATCCGTGCTCGGCTTCTCGCCTTCACCCGCATTTTTTGCGACGCATGCCTATGCGACCGCCAAATCCGCCGTGGTCGGCTTCACCAAGAGCTGCGCCGCCTTTTATGCCTCCCAGGGAATTCGGTTCAATGTCCTTGCGCCAGGGTTGGTGGAAACACCAATGGCGCAACGCGCCGTCAACGACGAGACAATTCTCGCTTTCATCAAAAGCAAGCAAACGCTTGATGGCGGACGCATCGGCCAGCCAGCCGATCTCGACGCGGCAGCGGTCTATTTTATGAGCGATGCGTCGAAGTTCACCACTGGGCAAGTGCTCGCGGTGGACGGCGCTTGGTCGGTCACCGAAGGCCAGCTTCCAGTCAAACCATGAAATACGCGCTTGGTATGGACATTGGAGGAACAAATATAAAGGCCCTTGCGGTCACACGCGCCGGTCGGGTGCTGGCCGACATCACTACCGCCACCGGCGATATCGGAAAAAAGTGCTGGGTCACGAACGTGCAGTCGGCCAAAGAGCAAATCCAGCAAACGCTCAAGGAACCACCAATCGGGATCGGCATAGCCGCGCCGGGTCTTGCTGCAAGGGACCAGAGTTCGATTCACAACATGCCAGGACGACTGCCCGGATTGGAAGGTCTCGTCTGGCGAAAGGTCTTTGATGTTTCCCATCCCGTTCCCGTTTTGAATGATGGTCAGGCGGCGTTGATGGGCGAACTGTGGCGCGGCGCGGCGCGTGGCGCGCGCAATGCCATCCTGCTTACGCTGGGAACGGGTGTTGGAGGGGCGGCGCTCGTAGATGGGCGGTTGTTGCGTGGGCGACTTGGACGGGCGGGACACTTCGGCCATTCCTCGCTTGATCCTGCGGGAAGGCGAGACATTGTTCATACTCCCGGAAGTCTTGAAGAGGCGATAGGCGAATGCACGATCAAGCGGCGCACACAAGGACGATTCAATTCCACTCAGGCACTGATCGCCGCATGCGACCGCAACGACCGTAAAGCCCGGAGCGTCTGGCTCAACTCCGTGAAAGCGTTGGCGGCGGCAATCGCCTCATTCATTAACGTGCTTGACCCGGAAGTTGTCATTATTGGCGGCGGCGTCGCTAATGCCGGTCCAGGTCTGTTTCGTCCGCTTAAACAATATCTCGCCCGCTTCGAATGGCGGCCCGGTGGCGCGCGCGCGCGGGTCGTTCCGGCCAGACTCGGAGACCGCGCCGGCGCATTCGGCGCGGCGTGGCAGGCGCTTCACTATCAGAAATAATTTCTCCATGAACTCTTCATCATCTGCTCAGACCTACCTTCAACTTTCGCGCGGCCTGGTGGACAAGGTCGAATCGCAACTTCCGCAAATTCGGCAGGCGGCGGATTGGTTTGCGCGAACCATCCTGGCTGGGCGCATGGTGCATGTATTCGGTTCAGGCCACAGCCGGATCATGGTGGAAGAAATGTGGCCGCGCTACGGTTCGTTCCCAGGTTTCAATCCCATCGTCGAGCTTTCATTGAGCTTTCATAACCTGGTCGTTGGCGCCAATGGCCAGCGACAAGCGATGTTTCTGGAAAATGTTCCCGGGCTGGCCGAACGCATCCTGCGTAACTTCGCGATCCGCCCCGCCGATTCGGCGTTGGTCATCTCATCGAGCGGCTGCAATTTCGTGCCCGTCGAGATGGCGGAGGGCTTTCGCAAACGCGGCCTGAAGGTTGTGGCAATTATTAGCCGCGAACATTCCGAGGCCTGTTCATCCCGGCATTCCACCGGGAAAAAGCTTCAGGACTTTGCTGATCTTGTGTTTGACACTGGTGCGCCAGTGGGTGATGCGATGGTAAAAATCCCCGGTCTCGAAACATCGGTGTCGCCCGGTTCGACGATTGGCGGATGTTTACTCGTCAACGCCATCAAGGCCGAAGTCGCCGCCCGCTTGACGACAGCGGGCCAGCCGCCAAAAGTATTGACCGCCGCCGCCGTCATTGGCGCGGAACGGGCCGCGGAAATTTTCGAAGCCGCCTACGACGAACACGCGCGCCGCCTCGCGCGGCTTTACAGTGAATCCGGGACTTGAATAAACCATATCCGTCCTAACCCATGAAACCATGTCGGCGCCGACTGAAATTGATTTGGAGGCATTTAAATGAAAGCTAATCCGCTTCGTACGTCCGTAATTGGAAGCTATCCGTTTCCCGGGTGGCTGGAGTTTGTCTCCCATCATCTTGCTCAATTCGGTTCGGCCGATCTTGCCGAAGTTCAGGATGATGCCGTTACCATCGCCTTACAAGACCAGTTGGCAGCAGGACTAGACGTGGTAACGGATGGTGAGCAGACGCGGCTGGATTTCAATCTATCCTTCTATGGCTACATCGAAGGTATCGAGATGGAATCTTCCTCCCCCCGCCGGTTCGGCCCGCCGGCACACGATCAACGCGGCAAACACCGAGTGGTGGGACAGTTACGCGCCTCGCGCGGCCTGGGGGCGGTCGAAGAGTACAAGCGCCTGCAACGCGTAGCCAAACACTTGCGACCGTCAGCAACCTTGAAAGCCAGCGTTCCGGGTCCTTACACTCTGAGCGGGCGTTTGGTTCCCAACCCGCAATACCAGGACCGGTGGTCATTGACGGAAGCCCTCATACCAATTGTAAGAAAAGAACTCGAGGATCTTGTCTCCGCCGGGTGCGCTGAGATCAGTGTCGATGAACCTTCCATGAGCTGTTACGCGCATCGGGAGGATACAAAGCGTTTTGTTGACATTTTTAACCGCACGGTGGAACCAGTCGTTGGACGGACGCGGGTCTGCACGCACTTGTGTTTCGGGAACTATAAAGCAAGGGCCGTTGGGCCGCGCCGCGTTGCGCCGATGTTTCCCGCTTTTCTTGATTTCAAATGTGATGAGATGCACGTTGAGATGGCAAGCCGGGAGTTTGCCGAGATCGAACTTATCGCGCAAATCGCCAGCCGCATGGACGCCGCCGTCGGCATCGTGGACGTCAAGAGTTATTACATAGAAACCCCGCGCGACATAGCAGACCGAGTCCGGCATTGCTTGCGGCACGCCTCGCCGGATCGGCTGGTTCTGGCGCCCGACTGCGGCTTGAGCCAGACGGCGCGCTGGGCCGCGAAACAAAAACTGGTGAGCATGGTCGAAGGAGTGAACCTGGTGCGAAAGGACCTGGGACTCAGCGCATGAAATGAAACCGGCCTTTCAGAAGGACGAGGCGCTCCTGGCGGATATTGCACGCGCCCGCGCCGAAGGACGCGCCCGTTTATGGTGGTTGGGCCAAAGCGGGTTTCTTCTTTACACTCGAAACGGAACGATTCTTCTTGACCCGTATCTTTCCGATGCGCTGACCAAAAAATACGCAAACACCGACAAGCCGCACGTGCGCATCACCGAACGAGTCATCGCCCCAGAGCGGCTTACGGGAATTCACGTCATTACCAGCTCGCACAATCACACTGACCATCTTGACTCCGAAACGCTCCTGCCGGTGTTATCCGCAAACCCACAGGCTAAGCTTCTCATTCCAAAGGCGAATCGCGCCTTTGTGCTGGAGCGACTCGGGGGCGTGGAGCAAACTCTCGTCGAAATCGACGCGGGCGAGCGCGTTACGGTGGCAGGCATCGAATTTCATGGCATTCCTTCCGCACACAAGACCGTGGAGCGCGACGAACGCGGCCGTTGCCGCTTCCTTGGCTATGTAGCTCACGTGGACGGAAGGACGGTTTATCATAGCGGTGATACGATGTTGCACAATGACCTGGCCAGCCTGCTCGCGCCCTTCATGCCTGACTTGGCGCTCGTACCAATCAATGGCGACAATCCCGAACGGCGAGTGGCAGGCAATCTCAACGGACGAGAAGCGGCGAAGCTGGCTTATGATATCAGAGCTGTCGTTGCCGTTCCCCATCACTTTGACATGTTCGAGTTTAACACGGCGCTACCGGACGAATTCGCAGCCGAATGCCGGCAGCGTGGCCAGCGGTACCGGACGTTGCGCAACGGGGAGGGAATGTACTTGTGACTGTCGTCCGAACAGCCCAGCCCCGCGGAAACGTTTTCATTCAACCTCCGAAATCAAAATGACCGTATGAAAATGCGTGTTGCCGGAATTAACTTCGATCACATGCACATGGGCGACCTGTTGCGAATGGTGTTCGACCATCGGCAAGCCGAAATCGTCGGAATCTGCGACGAGGAGCCAAAACGGATGCAGTGTGCCATTGCCAACTTCAACATCCCAATCCAGCGCGTTTTTACAAACGTTGACGAGTGCATTGAAAAGTCGCGGCCGGACTTTGTCATCCTTTGTGCCGCCACGGCCCGGCACGCCGAATATATAGAACGGATTGCGCCGCACGGCGCGCATATCCTCGTTGAGAAGCCTTTCGCTGGATCGTTGGCGGAAGCGGATCGAATGACCGCGGCGGCAAAGCGACACAAGGTGTTTCTTGCCATCAACTGGCCTTTACGCTGGTATTCGAGTCACTGCACCGCCTACAGGCTGTTGACCGAGGAGCGCATCGGCAAACTGGAAGAACTGCATTTCTATGACGGCAATCGCGGCCCGCTCTGGCACACGGCAGACAAGATTGAAACCACGCCGACGCCTGCTCGAAAACGTCGGAGTTGGTTTTACAAGCACAGGCAAGGTGGCGGCTCGCTGCTCGATTACCTGGGCTATGGCACAACTCTGGGCACTTGGTATCATCAGGGGCGGAAGCCCATTGAAGTCACCACGGTCACCGATCTGCCAAATGGTTTGGAAGTGGACGAGCATAGCATCACAGTCGCGCGTTATGCCTGTGGACTCTCGAAATTCGAAACATGCTGGGGCACTTTTAGCGATCCTTGGACAACCCAGCCTCAGCCCAAATGTGGCTTTGTGCTCAAGGGAACGGACGGCACGATCAGCAGCTACGATTGCGAGTCGGCAGTCCGGCTGCAAACACGCAAGAGACCGCAAGGAGAAAACATTCCCGTGGATCGAGTGAAACCACCCTTTCAAAATCCAATCCAGTATTTCATTGATTGCCTCCGCCAGGACCGTGCGCCCGAAGGTCCACTCTCGCCAAAAATCTGCCGCATCGGCCAGCAAATTGTGGATAGCGCCGTGTTAAGCGCCAGAATCAAACGAACGGTGAAGCTGATTATTTGAAGCGGCAAATTTCCCACCGAAGCATGTCAAAACGCAATTACGCCTTGATCGCTCAGACCGTGGATCACATCGTCCCGGCTCCGAAATTATCCTACCACCCTCCCCAACCAAAGCGCTATCATCCCAAGATCGGCTTGATTGGCTGCGGCGGCATCACCGCGTCCCACCTGTCCGCCTATCGTGCGGCGGGTTGGGAGGTCGTTGCCCTGTGTGACAAGGTAGAAGCAGCAGCACGAAAGCGGAGGAACGCGTTCTATCCCGCCGCGGAAATCTATAGAGATTATCAGCGCCTTCTAAAGGACGATAACGTGGATGTAGTGGACATCGCCTTGCATCCCGAACCGCGCGTCGCTGTCATCGAAGCCGCGCTCAACGCAGGGAAACATGTCCTAAGTCAAAAGCCGTTCGTGCTCGATCTGGACGTTGGCGGACGGTTGGTGGCGCTCGCCGCTACACGAGGATGTAAACTCGCAGTCAATCAAAATGGCCGCTGGGCGCCCTACGTTAGCTACGCGGCACAAGCCATTCGCGCCGGATTGCTCGGCGAAGTGCAGACTGTTTCGATAAACCTTAACTGGGATCACACCTGGATCAGGGGCACGCCATTCGAGAAGATTCATCATGTGGTGCTCTATGATTTTGCCATTCACTGGTTTGATATGGCCGCCCTCTTTTTTACCGGTCGTAAAGCGCTCAACGTTTTTTCCGCGAATGCCTTCGCCTCCGGCCAACAATTGAGACCGCCGATGATCGGGGGCGCCGTTGTGCAATTCGAGAATGGGATGGCAACGTTAAACTTCGATGCCCACTCGCACTTCGGACCGAAAGAATCTATCTATGTGACCGGTTCAGCCGGGACGATAAGCGCATTCGGCCCAATTTGCGCCGCGCATGACGTGACGCTCCATGCGAAGCGTGGACGCGCGAAGCCAAAACTGGAGGGGGCGTGGTTTAACGATGGTTTTCGCGGCGCAATGGGCGAGCTTCTGTGTGCCATCGAGGAAGACCGTGAGCCATCAAACTCAGCCAGACAAAACCTGGGCAGTCTCGCTCTTTGTTTTGCCGCAATGAAATCAGCCGACACAGAAAAGGTTCAAGTCCCAGGCAAAATTCGCCGTCGCCCACGCTGAAGCCAACTCGAATGTAACCGACCGGCCAAGCCATCTATGCAGCAGCGGTCAATCGAGGCAGAATGAGGTGCATGCAAGAAAGCACTTCTTTAGTCAATCGGCCCGGCGCAAGTTTCCCAACTGATCGAGCAATATGGAGGCAGCGGGCTGATGCAGCGTGAGTTTGCCGCGTCTGGCGACAGCGGGAACCGCGCTGTATTATGCCTGCCCTTTCTGGGCGGCGTTTGCGGCGCTGTCGAACATGAGATCGAGAGCGGCAGGATGGGATGCATTGTTTTAGGTCCATAAAACGTAAAGACCAGGTTAGGGGTGCCGGTTTAAACGGCTTCGGCAGGCAAGGAGAGGAAAGTCATTCGCAGTTTTTGCTACGGGTGATCGGGCGTGGCTTGCGAAAATGACAAGCGCGATCAATCAGACGTAGCAAAAGAAAAATGCACGGCAAAAAAGTCGTGCTGAAAAGTGCACTCAGCGCAACCCATCTCTGCTGTTGGAATTGCCGGCGACGGCTTCTCCGCGCTAATTGTCACGCCACTTCTGCCAGCGGAACGATGGCCGCAATGGAAATCTTCTTCTCGTATTCTTCCAAGGTTGGAATCAGCACAAATGCCTTCTTCGCATAGGCGCGATGGACGGCCTTGCTGTTGTGGCCCAAAGCCGCTTGCGCGAATCGTTCCGGATAGCCGCATGTCTTGGCGCGTTCCGCCCAAGCGTAACGATAGGAATGAAGTGATACACCCTCGATGCCAAGGAGCTTTCGGCGGCGATAAAACTCTGCGGATCGGGCATTATCTCAAAGCGGCTCCATAACCTCGCGTTGGGCCTCGGTTGGCTTGCTTTCGCTTTAAGTCAAAACGAGGAATCACGTGGGCAGACTGGCGGCGGTTCTTGAGCAGCTTCCGAAAGCGCGCCCGCCCAGGGAACGCGCTTTTTGGCTGTCAACCCTTGGAGAGCGCCGTTGGACATCAACGGCTTATGAAATGGCTCCAAAGGTAGGGCTCGGAGATTCTTAAGCCCAACTTCTGCGTAAAATATGGTGGTTTTCCCTCGTAAATGCAAGCTAATCTTTCAAAATCCAACCTAACAAAAACGAACTCATTCAGTACTTTTACTACACGGTTTACTACACACCCATTTTTGTCAAGAATTGCGGCTAAAAATGCTGTCAAAAAGAATTATTGAAATTGTCAATAATAATTGAACGCCTCCAATGGGACATATCCTACCTTTGGAGTCGAAAAATTCCCAAAAAAGGGGCAACTTTTGGACATGAGGCCAAGATTTTGAAAATCCTTTGGACATGAGACCCACTGGCCGGGCTTCGCTCGACTGTGTAGTTAACTGTGTAGTAAGAATGGCCTCATGCCAGTATGTAGCGGCCGGATTTCCTGGTGCCGACCCGCCGGACCAATCCCACCTCAAGCAACTGCTGCATCAGCTTGATTGCGCCTTGTTTGGTCACGGGCGTAACACTCGGCAAATTGTCGGCATTCGAGCTGGCACCTTGCAGCGAGCTGATATAACAAGGGGGAACAATTCGTGCCAGACGTGAGAACAGTCGGACCCAAGAGCCGCCGAGGCTCGCCTTGGACTTTTGCCGAACTTGAACGGCTCGGCCATACGCCCGATTCAGTCCTTGCTCGGCGCAGTCGGCGCACCATCAAAGAAATCGTCGCGATGCGCTAGCATTATCGCATCGCGATGGAAACGGGGCCTCGGCCGTGGACGATGAGGGAGATGAAGCTCCTCGGGATGATGAACGATTACGAACTAGCACGCCGCCTGAGGCGACCTAAACATCAAGTCTGGCCCCAAAGAGTTGCGTTCAAAATTGCCCCATTCAAACCAGCGCCCCAGAGCCGGAAATGGGAGCCGTCCGAAATAAAGCTGTTGGGGACGATGCGTGATGCGGTTTTGGCTGCCAAGTTGGGCCGAACAGAACAGGCCGTCAAATTGTATCGCGCACGCCTGCATGTCCCTGCATTTGATTCGCCGTGCCGCCGCTGGACCGCCGAGGAAGACGCTCTGCTGGGCACGATGCGGGATGAGGAGGTCGGTCGCCGCACGGGGCGCCCCTTCTCCGGCGTTCTACAGAGACGCCTCCACAAGCATATCCCGCTGGCAGTTCGGCAGAAGCGGCTTTGGTCGCCTGTTGAGGACAAATTAATGGGTATCGCGCCGGATGCGGAGATCGCTGCGCGCCTCCAACGTTCGATCAAAAGCGTTCAGGGCCGCCGTCAGGAGTTGAGGCGACCACCCTTCGGGAAGAAATTCCCGCGCCCCTGGTCCGAAAAAGAGGACGCTTCATTGGGTACCATGCCCGACAAAAATCTCGCTCGGAAAATCCACCGTGCGGTCAACGCAGTCCGCGTGCGCCGGTTAATGAAGCACATCCGTCCTTTCGGCTCCAAACGGCATTTCTGGACAGCGGAGGACGACCGGCTACTAGGAACGCGCCCGGATGATCAGGTTGCCCTGCTCATCGGCGCCACCGTGAAAGCTGTCGCACACCGCAGATCGGGTCTGCATAGGGCGATCTGTCCGCAACAAGTTCAGAAGAAGCGCCCCTGGACCCTGCACGAGGACAGCCTTGTGCGCTCTCTCTCCCCGTCGATGATGCGGGGCGCCAGCTTCAGCGCACCCGCACGGCCATCCATCCTCGTCCGAAGGCGGGTGCTGGGGATCCGGAACATTATCCGCCACAAATGGACCCCCCCGATCAAGACGCCCTTTTCAACAAGTGCAACGACAATGAAATCGCCGAGGAACTGGGCCGAACACTCAGTTCTGTGGAAAATCGTCGCACCCGCCTGAAAATTCGTGTGCCCAAACCCGGCTGGAGATTTTTCACCCCAGAGGAGGACGCCTTGTTGGGCACGGCATCGGATGCCGAGATCGCGAAACGGATCGGGCGTCATCCCTCAAGTGTGCAATCCCGCCGACTTAGATTAGGCATGGCCATCCGCCATAATCGCAAGCGCCGACCATGGACTCCCGAGGAAGAGGCTCTCCTTGGCACCGCGCCCGATACAGAACTCGCGGCCCGCCTTGGCCGGCATATTTCGACCGTTTGCATCCGCCGCCAAGAGTTGAGTATTCCCAATCCGTATTGGCAGCGTCGCTGTGGAAGACAGCGTTTGCTGAAACAGAAGACAGGACCCCGTGAGCGCGCCGACGCGCAATAGACATGACTAAATTATTCAGCAAACCGCTGGCTGAAGCGGCAACAGAATTGCAGCGACGCTTTATTGGACAGCGGCATCGCCGCCGTTTTAAGCAGACGCTCCCGCGCCCCGGCCAGAAGATGAAAGCATCGCAGGTGTTTGGCAAGAGCGATTGCCTGGGGGTCGTGCTGAGGGGCAGGCAATCGCATCGGGGCCGCGCGGACCCTGAGAGCGCAGAAGCAACTGATATGGCCCGCGACGCCCGCCATCGCAACAGGCATCAAAGGTTCGCACCATTACCGCCGAAGCCCGCAACACACTTCTAAAAGCAGAAATCAGAACCGCGAAAACCGGGATGGCCAACAAAAGCCGAAACCCGTCAGTCAACCGGCACCAGTTCCGCTCTTCTTTCCCCCCATTCCCAAACAACTAGGCCGTCCGCCAATGAGGACTCGTCAAAAAAAACCAATGCCCAACCCTCCCGCCCTCCGAAAAGCCATCGGTTTGAACAAGTGGCGAGGGGCCTTCAAGTATTTGGTGATAATAATAAGCCGATTGATTTGCCAGAGGAAACGGACGGCGTTTTGAAATGATCGAGCGAAACCAACTCAAAGAGCAGGCACAATCTCCGTTCCGCACTCGGCATAAAAACGTCAATATGGGAATCTTTAAGTGATCGAAGGTATTAAGATGCTGAAAAGACGTGGGCTCGGCTTGCGCCTCAGCCGGGCAGTAAATAAGCAGATGGTGGGGTCATCATTTTTTCCACAGTATATTTCTTGTACGCCCATTCCGTAAGAAGGGGTGATTTTGCTTTATCCATCGGGGAAAACATGCAAATTGTCGTGGCTAGAACTAACGCGATATTTGCAAAATTGAACTATGAAAGTTCTACTTCTCGGTGCTGGTGCGTCAAAAGCGTATGAAGCAAGCGGAACAGACGTTCGGATGCCGCTGGCACGCGACTTTCTCCAGACATTTCATAAGTTGCCGATTAGCGCAAATCCCTGGGTGCTTGTCGGTAACGTTCTCCATTACGCTCGCATTCATCGGAACCTATCGCCTGAACAGCTTTTTGCCGCAGAAATTGACATCGAAGACCTTCATTCCGAGGTCGAAACCCGGATGCTCGGTGAACTTATGAAATGTCAAACATTGCGTCAGCTTAATCCCGAAGCGATACAGTTGCATAGCGTCTATGTCCAGCTATCCCCAAGCTCGCGAACCACGGTTTCCAGATTTTGCATGGTCGCCAAGTCGTCGTATGGAAAAACAAATACTGTCATACGAATGCCTTGATCGGCGGCGACGGAAAGAAAATGCGTCCGCTGCATCACGCGCAGAATTTCGTCCGTGGCCTGGGCGCGGGCGTCCATGATCTGAACTGGCGTGCGCCCGACGTTGCGGAACACTCGAAGCAGTTGTTCGGCGCTTTCCGGGCCGGATACAGAAATGAGCTTCGTTTGCTCCGGGTATCGTTTGAAGACGCTGCGATGCGCATCATCGAGGTCGTACGCTTGCCATTCGACGGAGTGGCTTTTTAGCCATTCAATGCGAGCAAGGCATTCGGTGGATTTGCCAAGGTTTCCTTTGCTCTGAACCGTGGCTAACAGTCGGGATTTACTTTGTGCTTTCATAGTTTACTCCAATTCGCTGGGCTGGTTAAACAACCATTGTTTTGTTTTTGCGTTAAACGCGGTGGCCGATACAGGCCGCCTGCGACATCTGTGGTGCCGATGCCAGTAAGCGCGTATCGCCTCCGCGCTGATCTCCACACCGGCTTTGGCCAGGTAGCGTTGCACCGTTGTCCACGGCGCTCCCTGGTCGCGCATCGCGCCGATGAGGCTGTCGTGCTCGGCCAGTTTGGAACGGCGGCTCGGATGCGCCGCCATCTCGGCTTTCAATTCCTCCAAAATCTTTTGCTCCAGTTCAGGTTTCATAGGCGTTGGATGCCTATTGGCAAACGGTTGCTTGTATGCTGCTTTTGCGCGCCAATAATTCTGTCAGACCGTTGGCGGCACGTTGGAAACAACGTTGCTGACAACATTGCGTTCGCCTTGGAACGCAATGGCCGAAGCTGTGCTTCGGAGAGATGTCTGACAGAATTATTGGGCCATTTAACTCGTCATTAACTGCAAAACCATTGTTTGTCATTGGTTATGAACATAGCTTCACGGAAATGGATACCACAAATGAGTAGTGGGATTGTACGGGTTGAGTAGTGACGGTTAGTGATTTGAGGGGGATGACGAACCCGAAGCTAGGGCCTACTATAAGGCCATGCTTAGAGTCATCGCAACTAGAAGCGCAGGCAATGTGAAGGAATATTTCAAGCAATCGTTGAGCAAGGAGGATTATTACAGCGAGGGTCAGGAGATTCGAGGCAATTGGCACGGTGTAGGTGCGGAGAACCTGGGATTATCAGGGGCCGTGACTCAGAAGGCATTTGATGCCTTGTGCGAAAATCAAAGGCCGGGAACGGATGATCGCCTAACACAGCGGAATTGCGACAATAGGAGGGTGGGCTATGATTTCAATTTCCATTGCCCCAAGTCTGTTTCAGTAGTGTATGAGTTCACCAAGGACGACCGGATACTTGACGCTTTCAGGGTCTCCGTGAAACAGACGATGCAGGAAATTGAATTGGAAACCAAGACACGGGTGCGGAAGAATGGCGCAAACGAGAATCGGACGACCGGTAACTTGGTTTGGGCTGAATTCGTCCACTTCACGGCTCGTCCAGTCAAAGGTGTGTCGGACCCGCATTTACACGCGCACTGTTACGTCTTCAACGCCACTTGGGACGAAAAGGAGAAGCAATGGAAGGCCGGAGAATTCGGGGAATTGAAAGTGAATGCACCTTATTTCGAGGCGGCGTTTCATGCGCGGTTTGCCAGGAAACTAGCGGACATTGGCTATAAGATTGACCGCACGGCAAAAGGATGGGAACTGGCCGGGGTGCCGGGGCGGGTGTTGCACGAGTTTTCCAAGCGGTCGGAACAGCTGGAGCAAAAATCAAAGGAATTGGGCGTTACTACGGCGAAAGAAAAGGATGGACTGGCGGCATTAACCCGCGAACGAAAACAGAAACAGACTTCGAAAGCAGAATTACAGGAGTTGTGGGAACAGCGCGTTTCGCCTGCTGAATGCCTCGCCATCCATGCCACACTACGCAGTTCGGTGTCCACGACGCCGCAAATTTTGGACGCAAAGGCGATGGATTTTGCGATTCGGCATTGCTACGAACGAGCGTCTATCGTCACCGACAAGGAATTGCTGCGTCAAGCTTTCCGCTATGGCTTCGGCGACGTGGACGTAGAAGCGGTCAAACGGGAATTGTTGCGAGCCGATTTTATCAAGGAAATGGCCGATGGGCGTGAATGGTTCACGACGAAAGAAGTGCTGGCAGAGGAACAGCGGCTGATTAAATTTGTCCAAAGTGGTCGCGGAAAGTTTCGTGCGTTTCGGGAATCGCACAGTTTTCAGAACGAGCAGCTTTCGGACGAGCAGCGCAATGCCGTGTTTCACGTTCTGCGCAGCACGGACCGGGTCATTGCCGTTCGCGGCGGCGCGGGAACGGGCAAAACGACGATGATGAAGGAAGCCGTGGCCGCGATTGAATCCACCGGGTTCAAAGTTTTCACCTTCGCCCCGTCGGCGGAAGCGGCTCGCGGTGTGCTTCGATCGGATGCTGGATTTGCCAACGCGGAGACCGTCGAAATGCTGCTACAAAACTCATCCCTGCAGAAGCAAGTTCAAGGTCAAGTGATTTGGATTGACGAGGCTGGATTGTTGAGCGTTCGCACTCTGGCGCGGGTGGCGGACCTTGTCGAACGGGAAAACTGCCGGGTCATTCTCTCTGGCGACACGGCCCAGCATCGAGCCGTTGAGCGCGGAGACGCCCTGCGGATTTTGGAAAACCACGCCGGTCTCAAGGCTACGGAATTGACCGAAATTCGGCGGCAAAAGGCTGAGGTTCACAAAAATCTCGTCGCTGACCTGCGCAGCGGGAATTTGGAGAGGGCCTTCAGGCGGTTGGATGCGCTAGTGTAGTGTCTCATAAACGACTGGAGTTATCCCCGTTTTTTCCTCGATTTTGGCAACGTGCAGCCGGGTTTGATTTGCTCCAAGGTCTGGCGGCACTTTTTTAACTTTTCGACGATGGATTCCACAGTGGCCGTCCA
>DATAUD010000083.1:0-10113 GCA_036268455.1 Verrucomicrobiia bacterium | reverse complement strand
AAGGCCGCCTCGGCCAGCACGGTATTGAGTTTGGTGTAAAAGGGATGGCCGGGCCCGGTGGCCACATTGGCCGTGGGGATGAACATTTCGTCTTGTTTGGGAGTGCGTCGTCCAATGGCCATGACTATCTGACGCCACAACTCGAAGTTTGTTCAATCAAATATACAGTGAAACCCAGTTTTTTAACGGGCTGCTAAGCCATTGGTCATCGCCGAAATCAGGTAGGTATAAGTCCCAACGGGCAGATTCGTGCCGCCGTCTCCTGTTCCATCCCAATCAAAGAGCATTGTGCCGCCACTGCCTGTAACTGTGCGAACCGTGTTCGTGTTTACATCTTGAATCTGCAAAGTCCAATTCACGTTCGCAGCAAATACTGCGGTAATTTGTTGCGTTGTTCCGTCTTCGGGCGCGAAAAACGGCTGCGTGAACGAAATCTCCTGGATCAGATTGCTGAAAGTCATAGGGACAAATGCCGACACGGCGTGCCCACTGTTGGCGGCGTCTGATCATGCGTGCCGATGGCTCCAGATTGACAGCGGGCGGTGGCAAAGAGCGTGTGAGGCCCGTTAAACCATTCGCAAGTATTCAAGTAATAGGTGTCAGTTTCGTAATTTGTGACACCGTCAGCCGAGTTCGTCCCTACCATTATGTCCGAGTCATTCATCTGCTGGCCATCCACGAACAGGGCAGTAGTAAGAAAGCTCTGGTCTGAACTGGCAGTGACTGTGACCGTTAGCGTATCAGAACCGACATTACCGTTGGTAGGTGCGATTATCGTAACGGACGGTTCGTCGGTCGTATTATCACTGCCCAAGTCCACTATCCGATAGAATCGCGCAGGAGAGTACTTGGGATGGACAATTTCTGGCGACGCAAAATAGTTGCCAGTATCGAGCCAAAATGTGCTTGTGCCTTGCGCCGGATATTCCGTGTAGAGAAGATTCCACTGGGTACTTCCGTCCGAGTTTGTATCCAGCGCGTCCGCCTCATCGATTTCGTATGTCTCATTTGATGTGCTGTTCCAAGAAATTTGGATAGCGCCTTCGTCAGTGGCGCTGATGCCATTAAAATTGAGGTTCGTTTGGCCCAAAGCTGGTCGAGTCGTCGTCATTAGCATTGCTGAAACAGCAATGCTGACTAGCGCTCCAGGTCGGAGGATTTTCATAGGTTTTAGCCTTTCTTTAATTGTTTGTATTTCATCCGCGCCATGTTGAAATCGCTTTTTGCCCGATTCCACGAGTCGGCCCCCTCCTTGAGTTGGTCGTGGATGTCCTTGCTGACAGACTCCAGTTCGAGGGTTTTCGAGCATATTTGATGGGCGACGCCGTTGATGACATCGTTGTAACCCAACAACGTCATGTCGAACTTCTTTAATCTCCCGTCCATTGCTTCAGTGGCGCTTTGGGATTGAGCCGCAATCTGGCGGCGATGGTCGGCTTGGACGGCGTCCAACAGCTTCTTGGAGTCGCTTGCCAGCCGACGCGCATCATCCATTGCGCTGTTAAATATCTCCGAAAAACGGGCGCGGTGGCTGGCCTGGTCTTGCTGCCACTGTATTTGAGAATCCCTCGGAACATGAGGCAAATGCGCGACGGCCCGCCATTGGGCCTTGGTCAGCAGGGCCAATTGAACTGGAAATGAGTTTTCATCGCCGCTGCACCATTCGGCCAGAATTTTTCGCAAACGTTTTGCCTCTGTCGGATTCATGCCTTCACACAACAAATCAAAATCGGTGTCGATCATAATCACTCTCCAAAATTAAGTTGCGGTTGCGGTTTCTCCGTTTCGTTGTGCGGCTGAAACACATATTCCTCTTTAGGAACGAGCGCCGTTGGCAGGAGCAATTCGGCAATCGAGTCGTATTGTTGAAACATCCGCTGCATGGCCCACTGGATTTCCCCGGCCAGCAAGCGTTCCAAGTGGCCCGCTTCGACGTGAACGTGCATGGCGTGCATGGCGTGCATGGGGTGCATGGGGTGCATGGCGTGCATGGCGTGCATCGGGTGCATTGCGTCAGTCCTCACTTTTTGCACTTTTGGTCTCTCTCAACAAGTTCAATCTGGCTCAAGCTATGCATCTGTGGCCGCTATCAGCCCGCTAAACTTTCGGTTGCCAGGCCGGCTCGTATGTCCGTTTCCAAAGCGTCGCCGCATCGTCATTGCCGATGATCTTTCGGGTTTCTGGATTGAAATTCACGGTTTGGCCGGTGCGCCACGCTATGTTGCCCAAATGGCAGAGTAATGTGCTCTTCTGCCCCTCTTCGATTTCCGAATGGAGGGTATCCCCATTGCGAATGGCACCGATGAAATTTGCGAAATGAACGGCATCCGTGCTCAGATTCCCGTCCAACTTGCCCGGAATCTCGCGCACAAGTTTGTTTTTCAAATCGTAAATCCTGGCTTTGGAGGTGATGGTCATGGTTCCGTTTTCACCGTAGAAATTGACGCCAAACTCAGCATCCTCAAAACCGTGCGGATCGCAGCTTTGGCCTTCCCAAACGATGCCTTTGTCGCCGAAATCGAAGGTCGCCACGTAGAGATCGGGCGTCTGCCAATCGTCCTGAAAATGATAGCGATTACCGCCGCAGGTGATCCGCCGGGGGAGATCGACGCCAAGGCCCCACCGGGCAAGATCAAGCGAATGGACGCCATTGTTGCCCAATTCCCCGGTGCCCCAGTGCCAGAACCAATGCCAGTTGTAATGAATCAGATTGTCTTGGTAAGGACGTTCGGGCGCGGGGCCTTGCCAAAGTGTGTAATCGAGCCATTCGGGAACGGCGGCAGGTTTGCCGCGGCCGATGGACGCGCGATGATTGGTGTACCAGCCGCGCGCGAAGTAGAGGCGGCCGAGTTCACCGGCGCGCAATGCCTGGATTGCCTCCTGCACCCACGACCAACTGCGGCGTTGATTTCCCATCTGCACCTTGCGGTTATGCTTGCGAGCGGCGGCGACAATCCACTCGCTTTCCTCGCCATTGTGGCTGCCGGGTTTCTCAACATAGACGTGCTTGCCGGCGGAACAAGCGAGGATCGCGGCGGACGTGTGCCAGTGATCGGGCATTGCGATTGAAACGGCGTCGATGTTTGGATCATCAAGGACGCGACGGAGGTCTTTGACGCCTTTTGGTTTGCGAGATTGAGACTTGGCGACGGCGGCGATTCCTTTCTCCATCGCGCGGCTGTCAACGTCGCAAATGTAAGCGATCTCGGCTTGCGGAAGAGAAAGCCAGGCAGCGATATGGGCCATGCCGCGGCCGTTGCAGCCGATGACGGCCACGCGCACTTTGTCATTTGGGCCAACCGCGGCGAGAGAGGAAGATGCGGCGCCGACGGCGAGAGCTGAAGTCTGTTTGAGGAATGTCCTGCGTGTGATGGCGTTATTCATGGGTTCATCATTTCAGAGTCTCCGATTGTTTTCCATCATTTCGCGCTTGGTTTCGAAATCGAAATAAGTCACTGTGGCCCATACTGGAATTATGAGTAACAACACAAAAGCTTTGCCAAAACTCGGCGTCCTGTTCCTCGGACGCCGTCGCCCCGGATTCGACATGGAATGGGGACGGCAAATGGAAGAACGGGTCCGCGGATGGCTTCCACAAAGCGGTTTTCCGATTTTTGAAGCGCCGGAAAAAGCCGTTGACGATGCCTCGCTCCGGCGGGTGATGACGGCGTTTAATGCGGAGGGCGTCGATGCCATTGTCCTGCTTCAAACGACGATGGGGGATGGGCGTCTCGCCCCAACGCTGGCACAGCTTTGGCCAGACCCGTTGGTTCTTTGGGCGACGCCGGAGAAACCGGACGGCGATATGATCAGCTCGTGCTCATTGGTCGGCGTGCATTGCTGGGCCTCGGTCTTGCGCCAGATGGAACGGGGTTTTGAACTGGTCTATGGTGATCCTGAAACGGCCGCGACCCGGCAACGCTTTAGCGAGGCGGCGCGGATGGCGGCGACGCTGCGGCGGTTGCGTTCGGTGCGGCTGGGCGCGATCGGCGGGCAGGCGCCCGGTTATTTCGCGATGAGCGCGGACCCGTTTGCGATCCATGTAGGCCTCGGCGCTCAAGTGCAGACTTTCAGCCTGATCGAGTTCGCCAATGTCGTCAACGAACTGACACCCGAGGACGTGGCCGAGGACGTGGCGCGCGTCAAAAAGCTCGGTTTGCCTCACAAGGACACCACTGATGACGATTTGCCGATGGCATCGCGATTGTATCTGGCGATGCGCTCGTTCATTGACAATGAGAATCTGGACGCGTTGACCATTCGCGACTGGCCGGAAATGGCGAATACGTTCGGCCAATGGCCTTATCTCGGTGTGGCGCGACTGGCGGATGAAGGGTTCGCAATCGGAATCGAGGGCGACGCGGACGGCGCACTTTCCGTGTGGATTGCGGAAACTTTGGGCCTCGGACGCTGCTACCTTTCCGATTGGCTTGAGCATGATCGTGAGACGATCACTTTATGGCACGGCGGCGCGGCGCCCATGTCGTTTTGCCGGCCAATCGGCGAACCGGGCGGGCCACGAATCGCACGGCATTTCAATATCAAAAAGCCGGCGGTCATCGAGGCAACGATTCGGGAAGGGATGCCGATCACGGTTTATCGTTTTTGGCGGCTCGGCGGGAAATATCATTTGACGGCCCGTGAAGGCGAGACGATCAAGCCCAAGCGCCATCTCATGGCGACGAACGCGCTGGCGCGGATGAAGGATGATCCGGGCGAATGGTTCGAGACCCTGTGCCATCAAGGCATGCCGCATCATGTTGCGGTCGTCCAGGGGCATCACGCGGCGTTGCTGAAGCGGATGGCCCGCGTCATGAATATCCCATTCCATTAACCGCATTGACCACGCAATCGGCAATTCTGATCGGGGTGGGCATTGACCGCTTTTTAATGCTGGGGGTTTCGCTGTTTTGGATGAGAAGAGTGAAGAACCCGGCCGATTATCTCATCGGCGGGCGGAGTCTTCCTTTTTGGGTTCTCGCGGGGAACATCACCGCCGGTTGCATCGGAACGGGAGTGATTATCGGCGGATCGGGGCTTGCTTATCAACATGGGTGGGCTGGGTGCGCTTATCCGATTGGTTTGGGAGTGGGAACGCTGGTCGCGGGCCTGATGTTCGCGGTCATGCGCCGGTACAAGTTCATGACGTTGAGCGAGGAAGTGGCTTCCTATTACGGCGGCAATCGAATTGTCGTCGAGTTTTCCAATATTACGTTGTTCCTCTCGCAATTGTGCTGGCTAACCGTGCAGATCATGGGCGGGGCCAGCGTGCTCGTGGCTGTCACCGATTTGTCTCCTGCGAAATGCGTGATTGCCGCGGGAATCATCAGCGCGAGCGTCACCCTTCCTGGCGGCTTCAAAAGCGTCGCCTACGCGGATTTTTTGCAGGCGATAATCCTGTTGACCGGCTTCAGTGTCGTCACATCCTCCGCGCTGCACCATGCCAACGGTTTGGCCGGATTGCGCGCGAGCGTCCCCGCCGCGTATTACTCGTTTTTGGGAGTCGATTCTTACGGGAGTTGGAACATCATCGGGCTGATCGTGGCGCTGGGATTTTCCGTTGTGGCGGACCCGGGCCGAAGGTCGTCGATGTACAGCGCGTTGAGCGAAGCGGGCGCAAAATGGTCGATGGTCTGCGCCGGAATTATCGTGATGATTTTTTCGTTGGTCATCGGCGTTGCGGGAATGTACGCCTACCAGCTCAATCCGAATTTGCCGGTGCCGGACGAAGCGTTGCTCTGGCTGGTGATGCACGTTCTGCCGGTGTGGCTGGCGGCGCTGGTGGTGGTTTCGGTGACTTCGGGAATTTTTTCGTGCGCAAGCAGCAATGCAATGTCCGTCGGCACATTTTTCGTGCGGCACATTTACCCGCTGGCGACTGGCGGCAAGTATCCGGCGCGGCCGCTCCTCGTCACTCACTGCGTTTTGGTCTGCGCATTCACCGTTTCCACAGTGATCGCCCTCCATGCCGGTTCCATTGTGAATTTCGTGAAAGTGTTCCTGCCCGCGACGATGAGCGGATTGGCCGTGATCATCCTGCTGGGGCGCTTTTGGAAACGCTCGACTTGGCAAGGCGCCGTGGCCGCGCTGGTGACAACCGCTGGGGTCTCGTTGAGCGTCCTGATTTTCCTTCCGCACACGTTCTGGAACAACGCCATAATTCCCACGGCGGCCGGCGCTCTTGCGCACGTTGTGGTTAGCGCTGTGACGCCGCCATCGACACGCGGTTTCGCGGAAGTCGCGGCGGAGATGACCGCCGAACGGCAGCGCATTGAAGGAAATTCTTCGGAAATAAAACATTCAATCGAATATGAAACTCGTTAACGCAAAATATCTATGTGACAAGGCGGCGGACAAAGGCTTCGGCATCCCGGCGCTCAACAACAACGGCGGAAGCTACGACATCGGACGCGCCATCATCGAATCTTCGCAGGAACTGCAATCGCCACTGATCATCCAGTGCTACGAACCGAACCTCGAATATTGCGGCTACGATTACGCCGGGATGCTGATAAAATTTCTTGCGGCCGACACCACCATTCCGATGGCCATCGCGCTTGATCACGGGAAAACCCCGGAATCGGTCTTCCGCGCCGTCAAGGCCGGTTTTACTCACGTGATGATCGATTACGCCGACAAGCCGCTCGATGAAAATGTTCGCGGCACGCAGGAAATCATCAACATCGTGCGGCCATTGGGAATCAGCGTGGAGGCGGAAATCGGGCACATCATCAAAAGTTCCGACGACTCGAAGGCCCGCGCACCGAAGGTAAGCGTTGAAGAAGCCAAGGAGTTCGCGTCGAAAGTCGATGTGGATTTGCTCGCCGTCGCGGTCGGCAGCACGCACGGGATTTTCAAGGAACAGCACGGGCTGGATTTCAAGCTGGTTTCCAAAATTCGCGATGCGGTCAAACCGCCGCTGGTTCAACATGGCACATGCGGCATTTCGATGGCGGACATTTCGAAGGTCGTGAAGGCCGGGATGACCAAGATCAATTTCGGCGAGGGGTTGCGCATGAATTACATCCGCTACTTCAACGAGTTCAGCCAGACGCTCAACCACGAGCATCACGTCTGGCGCATCGCGCGGGCCGCAAAGGACAGGCTTAAAAAGGACATCAAGGAAATCATCCGCGCCGTTGGTTCGGAGGGTAAAGCGTCCGTTTTCAAGTGATGAAACGGCTTCCGGGATTGCTTCTTGCGGCGGGGCTTTTGGCTGGGACGGCGATGGCCCAGTCGCCGGTCACGCTGACAATTGGCGCCAAAGCTCCCGGCGCTCCCATCCCGGATGATTACATTGGTTTAAGTTTCGAAACGTCAAACCTGCTTCCTGACAAGGATGGAAAATATCTTTTCAGCGCCGGGAACAAGCAGCTTGTTTCGTTGTTCAAAACGGTCGGAATCAAAAATCTTCGCGTTGGCGGCGGCACCGCGGAAGATCCAAGATACGCAATCCCCGGCCCGGCGGACATCGACCAACTATTCGCGTTTGCCAAAGCGGCGGACGTGAGGGTGATTTATACATTTCGCCTGTTGAACGGCGATAAAAACGCCGTCGCCGCGCTCGCCAAATACATTCAGCAACATTACCGCGCGCAGTTGGAATATTTTTGCATTGGGAACGAACCGGACTGGCATTCCTACCACAACAAAGACCCTGAAATAACGGATTACCCTTCCTACCTCCACAAATGGCGCATCTTTGCCGACGCCATCTGTGTGGCCGTGCCAGAGGCGAAATTCGGCGGACCGGACACCGGCTCCGATTATCCCGTTCCCAAAGCAAAGGACACCGATTACAACGGCGCATCATGGACGGAACATTTCGCCCTCGACGCCCACACGGGTGGCAGACTCATGGCTGTCTTGCAGCATGATTACATCGGCCAAGGCGCCAAGGGCGTGAGCATTCAGGAAGCAATCGACGCCATGTTATCGGCGAACTGGATCACCGTCAATTATCCGGCTCTTTACAATCAAGTGCTGGCCCGGGTGCAGTCCGAACACTTGGCTTATAGGATGACCGAGTGCAATGATTATACCGGCGGCGTTGACGGCGCCAGCAACGCCTTTGCGTCGGCGTTGTGGGCGCTGGATTACATGTACTGGCAGGCGGAGCATCGCGCGCTGGGCGTCAATTTCCACAACAAACGATGGATCTATACGGACACGATTTATCCCGATCACTCGGGAAATTTTCAGATCAATCCGAAGGCGTACGGTCTGAAAGCGTTTGAATTGTGCAGTCACGGCAGCGAAGAACCGGTCACGATTTCCAACCCAGGGGAGATCAATCTGACAGCCTATGCGGTTCGCGGCGCAAAAAATCTTTTTGTGACGATTATCAATAAAACCCACGACGCCAGCGCGAGCGAGGCGGATGTGACCATCGTCGCAGACAAGATGAAGTCGCAAGCCGAAGCCCTTTTTCTCATCGTCCCGAATGGCGATCCAGCCGCAAGAAAGGGCATGACACTTGGCGGCGCGTCCATCAGCAACGATGGTCCGTGGCTTGGAAAATGGACGCCCGTGACGGCGAACAAGCCCGTGAAAGTCGCACCATCCTCCGCCGCAATAGTCAGGATCGCGGCGGATTAGCCGTTTCCCTAAACGTAAGCAGGAAACGAGCCCGCCTAGACGGTTGAATCCAGCTTAATCATTTGATGAGGCGATAAAACTCCTTGGTTTCAAAAACTGGATTCGTGACCGTGTTTAGCCCGTTAACGACCGCCTGAATAGAAGAAACAGGATTCCAGTTAGTCGAAAGTAGGTCTGTATTGGATTGCAAACCAAATCCGGTGTAATTGGCAAGCCACGTCCAGGTGGCAACGGTGTTGGTTCCAGATTGACTGATCAACAGGTAAGGCGGATATGCAGAATAGGTGTATGGATATACCTGAACGTTATCCACGTACCATCCCTTGCCGCTGCTGTAGGATCTTGCATAGACATGGAATGCCAGTTGAACCGACTCTCCGGCAAAAGGGGATAAATCGATAAAAGGTTCGCTCCAAGAGCCACTATTGCCTGTATAGATGGGGGAAATGGTTTGCCAGTTGTTTGTTCCGACCCTGATCTCGACTGAAGCCTGGTCGGGAGCTCCACCGGTAGCGGGCCCAAGACTGTACCAATGCCAAAAACGTAAGAAAGGACTGCTGGATATAGTAGGAAGAATAAATGGGGGACTTATCAGCCGCGAATCGGAATTAGGATAGGCGGGATAATTGGCATTAAGCAGTGTGGCGGCACAGTTCGTTCCGGATTCTGCCTGCGCGCCAAGCGAATTAGTTGGCGCACCCGCACTCTTTGTCGGCGTACCAACCTGCCAGATACCTTGGTCTGGATACCAGTCTCCGATGCCGTTTTCCCAACCTTCCGGATTGTTGAGGACTGGCATTCCCGATTCAAACACTATGTTGTCAAAATACCACCCTGGAGCAGAACTGTATGATTGACCAACCAGATGAAACGCTATCTGAACCGACTGGCCCGCAAAGGCGCTGAAATCAACGGAAGCATACGTCCAGTCGCCACCGCTATAGTAATACTGAGGAGATACGGCTTGCCAAGGGCCTCCACTGACACTGACCTCGACCACGCCGTAGTCCGCGCCACCACCGGTCGGGCTGCCAAAAGCGAACCAATGCCAGAAGCGCAGCCGCGGAAACAAACTAGCCGAAGGAACCGTAAAAGTTTGTATTCGAATTAGCCTCGAGTTAGAGAGATTAGGATAACCTCCCGTCAAACCCGTTGTGGCGCAGTTTGGGCATGAGTACGCTCGACAACCCGCCGAGTTGGTGGCCGGGCCATATGAAGGCGCGCCAACTTGCCATACACCGTTGTCAGCATACCATCGATTATTGCCATTTCCGTCATCGAAGTTTTCCGACCAGATTACAGTTTGCGCATGCGCCAAGCCAAGTAAGGATATGCAAGCGGCAAATGTGCCTGCCATGAAAAATCGAGTATGGCGTTTAAGAGCGTGTCTGAATAATCATTTTTGGGGTGGGTGGACAGTATTTGTCCAAGTGGGATGAGCAGACTGGGAGGATGCAAAACTTTTTGTATCCGACGGATTTGAGCGATGAACGATGGAACTTGTTGCAAGCGGTG
>DATAUD010000082.1:0-7752 GCA_036268455.1 Verrucomicrobiia bacterium | reverse complement strand
GAGTGTTGTGGGCAGCCACCCAGCGCTTCAACTCCAGACGGTCGGTTTCAGGGAGATTCACAGGCGGTGCGATTCGCGGCATGAACGCAAAATATCATGCCGTGAATATAATACCAGTTATTTGTGAGACACTACACTAGCTCTTGCTCTCTCACGTCAAAATTCCGTTTTTTCGTTGTACCCCGCATTGTATCCCGCGCGAAGTTTTTTGCGTGTTTTTGGGTGCTTTTCGATTCTCTCGTGATCGCCGATAATATTGACAAAACCCTTGATTTCATTGGTTAAATCCCGTGTTGTCCCGTTGAGGCAATTTGAAGGAAAATCTCGTTGACAAATTAAGAGTCAACTGCGCCACCGAGGCAACAAACGTGCAATAATGCACACACCGGGGCGTTCCCTGTCCTGATTCCACTGGGCCATGCCCGGAAAATCCTTTCATGATTTCCTGAGTTTCAAATAGTCCTTATTATGAAAATCCTTGAAGTTGAGCGTCGCGTATGGGCATAATCGCTCTGTGATCAAGGTCGGAAGCAAGGAGATAGTCGTCGTCAAGACCCGCCATTGTGCTCTTGGGGGTATTGCCGCTTTTTTGTTTTGTTGGGGAATGCTGACAAACGACTCATGCGTTTTTGCGGCGGATAACGCGGCGCTCATTTCTGTTTCAATTCCGGCGAATACAACGGTGATGCCGCGAACGACGTTCGTTCAAACCTGGACCGTGCAGAATACCGGAACGACTACGTGGACGGCGGGACAGTCCGGCTACACTTTCAATCTTGTGAGCCGGGACAGTTTGGGTGCGGTGCCCCTTTTCACCAATACATCCGGGAGTTGGTACATACCCTCGGCGATTATCGGGAGTGGAAAATCGGTTGCGCCGGGAGCGGAGGCGACTTTCAGCGTGAGCTTTATCGCGCCGGAAGCGGCGGGGGCGGTGACGGATACGTTTCAATTGAATAACGCCAGCGGAAATTATTTCGGGCCGGAGTTTAGTGTGGCGGTTGTTGTGGAGAAAGCCGGTTCGACCAACCAATTTGACCGCGCGAAAGCAATTTCCTATGCCAACAATTACGCGGGTTACATTTGCAGCGACGGCTATTTTTGGACCAATGGATCGGACTATGGCGACTACGGCACCAACGTGCCGGTTCCCTCGAATCTGATTGGTGACGATTGCGCCCATTTTGTTTCCTGTTGCATCGGAAGGCAGTCCGCCCAGTGGGGCGCCGGGCTGAATATTCCGAGCCGGGTGCCGCCGACCTACGGAGAGCCGGGGGCCGCAAGGCTCGTGGCCGACGTCCTCATAGCCCCAGGTTATGCGACGGAAGTGTCTTCGCTGAATGAGATGTCGCCGGGCGATGTCATCGGCTGGAATTGGGAAGGCGATACGAATATCGAGGACCTCGATCACGTGACGCTCTATCTGGGGCGCGGTTTGGTGGCGTCACACGCGGCTTCGTGCCTGGACGTTTCGGCGACAACGTGGTACCAGGACGGCGAACCGCGTTATGTGCGCCACTTGGTACATATTTTTGACGCGCCCACTGTTACGGTGTCGAGGACGGGGACCAAGCTGGTCCTATCCTGGGGCACGAATTGGACGGGGTATGTTTTGCAATCCTCTACATCGCTTTCGCCTGGAGCAACCTGGAGCAAGGTGACGACAAACCCCTCGAAGGTTGGCGCGCTGAACAAGCTGACGAATACAATGCCGCAGGAAGCCGTGTTCTATCGGCTGATGCTGCCGTAAGGTGGGTTGGCGGCCAATCGGGTTATAAAAGTGTAATACAATTCTCCGGATTGATTAATGTTAGGCGGCGTCTAATCAAGTGGATGGGGCCGTTATGATAGGTCGAAGATTTGGAAAAGGGATTTCGTCTAACAACTGGAGACATTGTTATGAAGCGATTTCAAAAATTGCTTGGTGCGATGGTGGCGTCGGGCGTTTGTCTCGGCGTCGGTGTGAATGGAACAGTTGCGGAAACGAATGCGCCTGCAACAGCGGCTGGGCTTTCGGTGACAGGGGCAAGTCCGGGCGGGACGCCCGCGTTGTCCTATAACGCGCGGTATTTGTTAAAGCTGTATCAGTCCGGGCTGAATGAGGATACCCTGCTGAGTTATATCAATACTTCGCCGGAGACGTATTCGCTTAAGGCGCAGGATGTTGCCTATTTCCAAACCGCCGGGGTTCCGGCGAATTTGACGCAGGCCATGAGGGAACGGGATGCGGAGTTACAGGCGTATTCGGCGGCGAAGGAGCTGGCGCAGGCGGCATCGGATGCGGGTGTGGAAAATGCGATTTTGCTGGACCCAGATACAGTGGCGATCAACCCGGATGCGCCGCCGCCGGAGGTGACCGTGATCGGAAATGGGAGCAGTTATGATGTGCCGCCGGGTTATGGGGCTGATTCCGGGGGCTACGCCTACAACGGAGCGCCTGAGCCGGGGGTTGTGATTATCGGTGGAGGGGGACCGGTGTGGGGCGGTTTAGGGTGGGGTTGGGGGCATCATGGCGGTTTTCGGACTGAGAGCGGATTTCGACATGGCGGTTTTGGCGGGGGATTTCATCACGGGGGAGCCGGCGGCGGTTTTCATGGAGGTGGCTCAGGCGGACACGGCGAGGGACATCGTTGAACGAGTGTCTCGGCCCCTAACTCTCACTCCGCGGACTTTTCCTCCCTGCTGGCAACCGACCAATCCAGATATTTCCCACCGCGCGCTTCCATTCAAGCGCCGGCAAATCCGGCTGGAAGGAACTCTCGATCTCCAGGCGGTCTTCCGGCCGCATCTTTCTGATCCACGGTTCATAAGCCTGGAAGGCGCCGCCGCTCAACTGAATCCCCCGGTAAATCTTCAAATCTTCAGGCGGCATTAGCGCCGGCTCGAACCCCGCGATGTAGCGCCAATCTCCTTGCGGATTTTTAAAAAACGTATTGTAAAAAAATTGCATGTTTCCCGCGTAAAAAATCCCGCCTGGTCCGGGCATCCACCCCTTCAACTGCGGGTCAGCGGCATCCACAAACACCTCGTTTTCATAAAACGTGTAACGGCGCCCCAAGTCATTCGTCGAAGTCAGAAAAAGCGGAAGCGCCACCATCCCACAGGCAACGACACGTTTCACAGGCGCGCCACTCCACAACACCGGCATCTCCGCGTCAAACTGCATTGCCATCCAAACAATCGCCGCCGGCAAACCCCAATCCGCCCAAAACCGGTCCGCGCTCAAACCCAACACCCAATTGATCGCAATCATCCAAACCACCGGCTCTGTCGCCAGAAGCGGCCCGGGTCTGCCTGCGCGACGCCGCCACAGATACACCACCGCCAGCAGCACCACCGTCCCAAATTCCCCTTCCGACGGCCGGAATTCCCCCACCAACATCCACTTTGGCAGATGCTCTTGGGAAACCCACTTCGCGATCAAAATCGCTTCCTTAAGAAACGCGATCGGTTTTCCTGTCAACAACGCCGCCACGACCGTTCCCACCGCCCAACAAGCAGCCAGCCAGAAGCCCGCCCGCCAGCGTTGCGCCAGGAAAAACGCCGCGAACAAAAGCACCCACAAATACCATGCCCCGTGCATCCAGACCGAAAGGCAAAAACCCAGACAGGTCCCCGCCACCTTCCACCAGGACGGACGCCGCGCATCCTCCTTGGACCACGCGAACAGCAGTCCCATAAGAATCCCCTCAGTCAGCAGGTAGGGCCGCCCTTGCGTCCATCGCGTCATCAACTCGGGAATCGCGATCATTTGCGCGAGAACCGCCGCCAGCCACGCCTCCGGGCAGCGCACCCAGATCAGCGGGAAACAAAGGACAAAAAACAGCGTGCTGCTGACCGAAAAACTCATCAGCGCATCCTCACTCCACCCAAACGCCTTCTGCAACGCCCCCAGCAGCCATTCCCACCCTGGACTGTGGTCAACAACATACTCCGGTCGCATCACCACGATCTCCGAATACTGCTTATTGGCGAACGGTTTGGCCACATGCCGTCGTGCATCGCCATTGGCGAGATACCCCGAGCCCACGATTTTGAGGCAAATGAAAAGAGCCGTCAGAATGGCCGCCATCCAGCACAGCAAAGGTGCATAACGCTCAAGCGCCGCGTTATTATTCATTTCCAAGCCGCCATCACGCCCGAACAACCCTTGTCTGGCAAGCCCTTTTTGGCGTCGTTTAGTCGGATCGTCTTACACTTTCCGTTAAAGACCCCATTTTTCATGCGTAACCAATTAACTATCAATGCAAAACACTGGAAAAAACCAGCAGTTTTCTTACAAAGTTGAAAATCGCTTTACACTTCATGGTTAACGTTAACACCACTAATGAAGGTAGGGTTTCACCTTAGGTTTAATCCTTAATTTCCTTGCTATAAGTATGTTAGCGCATAAAAACGGTCCGAAAAATTGCGCCGGAGCCCCCTGCGGCATCTGTATTGCTGCCTTACATAAACTCGAGGGGACACGAGCCAAGCAACAGTTAAGAGTCAGTCGTTATTATGAAAAGTTTAGTTTTCGGTTTAGCAGTCATTTTTGGGGGGCTCGTCGCAGGGAATGTTCACGCCCAAGGTTATGTGGATGGGATGAACTTCATTGTTACACATAACACCTCGATCAACGAAATCGGCGCCTACGACGGCGGCACCGCTTTCACAACCGACGAATATGTAGGAATCTTCAACGACGCCACCGGGAACTTGGTTGGGCCGGACATCGAATTTGGCCCAGGCGCCGCCGCTGCCGGCATCACTGGGACGCAAATCGGCAATACCTACTTTGAGAACACCGCCGCATTCCTTCTGACCCCTGGTGAATACTCCATAATTACCATCGGCGCCGGAGTTCCGACCAGTGGCAACGCCGGGTTAGCCGGAGCCGGCAATTCCCTTGATCTCGCTGGCGACGTTTACTCGCTTCCGGCATCCGACGGGACGCAATTCCAATCTGCCAGTTACGCGCTTCACGATCCGCCGGCCGGCGTTCCTGACGGGGGTATGACCGTCTTGTTACTTGGCGCATCGTTGACGGGATTGGGATGGTTCCGCCGAAAGATCTAAGCCCGGAAAAATGGATTTAGTTTAGCGGCTTTCCTGACCGAGGAAGGCCGCTTTTTTTGCGCCAGTCGTTTCCGGAAGATTCCCCGGGACGCCGCGAATTCGCAAATCCGCCAGCAACGCAAAGGCCGCCGGCTCGATTGCCTCGGCTGGCCAGCCCCATGCTTCGCTCGTCTGGACCTGCGCTTTGCTGTCAAACTGCCGCGCAATCGCCGCGACCAGCGATATATTTGCCGCCCCTCCTCCAGCAAGGACAAGTCGCGTTGGAACTCCCGGCAAATGAAGCCTGTAATTCAACGCCAGCGAGCGCGCCGTGAACTCCGTCAGTGTTGCCAGACAATCGAATTTCTTTCGGCCCTTCATGTCTTGCATGGCCACGTTGAAAAACGTCTCCCCGAATAATTCCCGACCCGTGCTTTTCGGCGGCTTTGCCCGGAAATAATCGTGCTTCAGCCAGCGGCGCAGAATTTCCTCGTCTGGTTTTCCACGAGCGGCCCAACGGCCGTCCTTGTCCATTGAAAGTTTTCCTCCCGTAAAAAAGCGCATCGCCAAATCAATCAACACATTGGCGGGCCCGGTGTCGAACGCCATCACGCGCGGGCGCGGACCTTTCCGCCAATCCAGCGACGTGACATTGCTGATGCCTCCCAAATTATTGACACAAACGTGTTCGCCGCGCCGCGCAAAAACGAATTCGTGAAAGATCGTTGCCAGTGGCGCCCCCTGCCCTCCCGCCGCGATGTCCGCCGCGCGAAAATTGCTGATGACACTGGTGCGCAGCCGCGCCGCCAAATACGCCGGTTCGCCCAATTGGAGCGTTGCAGGGTTCTTTGCCGAAGGGTTGTGAAAAATGGTTTGCCCGTGCAACCCCGCCAATTCCGGCCGTCCGCCGCCGCTTCTAACGGCATGCGCCGCGTAGAACCGGCCCAGATCGTGATGCGCCTGGGCAAGTTGATGGCTCGCCAATTCCCCGCGCGCGGCGGCGTGCAATGCTTTCTGAAGTCGCGCGGGGAACCTTGCGGACCAAAACTCGCGCAAAGCGACGCTGCGGCCGGCAATCTCGCACAGCGCATAATCGACGCCGTCGATACTGGTGCCGGACATGATTCCAAGGACGAGTCGTTTTTTTAATTTCACGATCGCAATCGATGTTGTATTTATTGATTCATAAATCGCAACTTACAATTCATAACTATTTTCAGTTCCGCAATGCTCTTTGCGGCAGGTTGCGCTCCGTTGCCCAGCCCGCCCCCTGTCGAGCGCAGCGTACCGGACCGACTGATCGACGCCGAAACGGATTCCATGTTCCCTTACGAACGCCTTGCTCGCCTCTGCGACACTTTCGGCCCGCGCTTCAGCGGCACGACAAATCTTGAGGCCGCCATCGATTGGGTTCTGGCGGAAATGAAACGTGATGGCTTGGAAAATGTTCATGGCGAAAAAGTCATGGTCCCTCATTGGGTGCGCGGCGCTGAGTCCGCCGAAATGCTTTTGCCCCGCCCGCACCGTCTGCCAATGCTTGGATTGGGCGGCAGCATTGCGACGCCTCCAGACGGAATCACCGCCGAAGTTTTGGTCGTCAAAAGTATCGCCGATTTAAAGGAACACTCCAGCGAAGCGACCGGCAAAATAGTCGTTTTCAACGCGCCTTTTGTTACCTATCACGAAACCGTCATTTATCGAGTGCGCGGCGCCGTCGAGGCGTCACGCGTGGGAGCCGTTGCCGCCCTCGTGCGATCCATCACGCCGGTCTCGATTCAATCGCCGCACACCGGCGGGATGAGTTACGCCACCAACGTTGCCAGAATTCCGGCCGTGGCCATCACTGTCGAAGACGCCGAAATGATGCAACGGATGCAGGATCGCGGCGAAAAAATCGTCGTCCGCCTCAAAATGAGCGCCATGAAATTGCCGGACTCCCCTTCGCGCAACGTCATCGCGGAAATCACCGGCGACCGCAACCCGGAGGAAATTGTGATCGTCAGCGGCCACATCGACTCCTGGGACGTCGGCCAGGGCGCAATGGATGACGGCGGCGGCGCGATGGCGGCTTGGGAAGCCGTCCGTCTGATGCACAAGCTCGGGTTGCGTCCGCGCCGGACCATTCGCGTCGTTCTCTGGGTCAATGAAGAAAACGGCCTGGCTGGCGCGCGCACCTACGAACGGCTGCACAAAAGCGAATTGGCGCGACACGTCCTTGCGATCGAATCCGACCGCGGAACATTCCGTCCGCTGGGCTTTTCTTTTGTCGGAACTGACGCTGCCCGGCGGGAAGTAAAAGCTTTCGCCGGACCACTGGAGCGCATCGGCGCCAACAGGATTTTTTCCGAAGGGAGTGAAGCGGACGTCGGGGAACTGGAGCCTGATGGCGTGCCGACAATGGCATTAGTGGACGACGCGCCAAAATATTTCTGGTTCCATCACACCGAGGCCGACACGATGGACAAGTTGACCCCGTCCGAACTTTCCGGCTGCGCCACAGCGATGGCGGTAATGGCTTGGGATGCCGCAAACGCCCCGACCCCGCTTCCGCGCTAGTGTAGTGTCCCATAAATAGCTAGTGTAGTGTCTCATAAACGACTGGAGTTATCCCCGTTTTTTCCTCGATTTTGGCAACGTGCAGCCGGGTTTGATTTGCTCCAAGGTCTGGCGGCACTTTTTTAACTTTTCGACGATGGATTCCACAGTGGCCGTCCA
>DATAUD010000081.1:0-5875 GCA_036268455.1 Verrucomicrobiia bacterium | reverse complement strand
AGTGCCATGCGCATCGAGCCAGCGGTCGATCTCCTCTCGGTCTTTGGCGCTCAAATGAAGAATGGGCACGATTAATGGCATGCCCGCTTATACGGGAAAAGAGTTTCTATTGTCCAGTTATTTGTTGGACACTACACTAGTAACAAGCCTATTATGGATAATTTCAGGCGAGTTTTCTCGGTTTTTCCGGTCAAGCCAGTCAAGGTTAATCAAGCCTATTAAAGGTTATTTGTGACGCCGTTACTCGACATTCTTTTTGAAGATGAGGATTTGCTGGTCGTCAATAAGCCGGCGGGCCTGGTCTGCCATCCCACCAAGGCGGGCCCTTTGTCCAGCTTGATCAGCCGGGTCCGGCTTCATTCGGGAAATTCCGCCGCCCTTGTTAACCGGCTGGATCGCGAAACCAGCGGCGTGACCATCGTTTCCAAAAACTCCGCCACTGCCGGCTTGCTGGGGAAGATTTGGGAAAAGCGCGCTGTGGAAAAAGAATATCTCGCCATCGTCCACGGAACCGTGTCCCCGGACCAAGGCATGATCAATCTCCCTTTGGGCAAGGATGAAAACAGCCAGATCGCCGTTAAGGACCGTGTCCGGGCCGACGGCGCTGCCGCCCAAACCGAATTCCACGTTGAATGGCATTTCCGTCGCGACGATTCCAATTTTACGCTGCTTAGGCTGATGCCTCGGACGGGGCGCAAACATCAAATCCGCATCCATCTCGCCGCGCTGGGCCATCCGGTGGTCGGCGACAAACTTTACGGCGGCAACGAAGATTATTATCTGGCCCTGGCGCAAAACCGCATGACGTCCGATGATTGGCGCCAATTGCGGTTGCCCAACCACGCCCTCCATGCCAGAACTGTGCGTTTTGCATGGCGGGACACTATCCAGACCTTTTCGGCGCCGCCAAGAGACGTATTTCGGGATTGGGCAGGGTGGCCCTGCGGAGAAAAAGACTTTACAGGCGGCATATCCGATGCAAATTAAAGCGCGTGTCTGTGAATATTTTTGACGCAGGGCAGGGCTTCACGGCGCCTAGGGCGTCCGATTTCGATTCTTTTACCCTGCCGGAACTCCAAACCGCCATCCAGCGGTCGCAGGACTTCCTTTTGAGCGCCCAAAAGCCGGAAGGCTATTGGGTTGGCGAACTCATTGTGGATTGCACCCTTGCGGCTGACTTGATCGCCTATCACCATTGGGATGGGTCCGTGGATGAAAAATGGCAGCGCAAAGCCGTAAACCACATCCTTTCCCTTCAATCGCCCAGCGGCGGTTGGAGCATTTATCCGGGTGGCCCCGCCGAGGTCAATGCCACGGTCAAGGCCTATCTCGCCCTGAAGTTGGCTGGGTTTCCGATGACAGACCCCCGGATGTTGCGCGCCCGGCAAACCGCGTTGAGCCTGGGCGGCGTCCCGCGCCTGAATACCTTTTCCAAGCTCTACCTAGCCCTGTTCGGGTTGCTCTCCTGGAGCCATGTGCCGACCATTCCCTGCGAAGTCATCCTTATCGGCAAATGGTTTTACGTCAATTTCAACGAAATGAGTTCGTGGAGTCGCTCGATGCTGGTCCCGCTTTCGATCATCAACCACTTCAAGCCTACTCGCGATCTCAAAGTTTCGCTCAACGAGCTTTATCCCCTTGGCTTCCACGAGCGCGATCTGCTGCTGGCGCGCGATCCGCAACGCTTTACCTGGCGCAATTTTTTCATTGAACTGGATCGGCTTCACAAGTTCGCCGAGCTTTTTGCCCGGTTCAACATCCACCCTTTCCGCAAACGCGCCTTAAAAAAGGCCGAGGAATGGATGATCGAGCGTTTCGAAGGCACCGACGGCCTCGCGGCCATTTTCCCCGGTGTCCTGAATTCGATGATTGCCCTGAAGGCATTGGGTTATCCGGACGACCATCCTCTGATTCAGCAATGCGAGGCGGAGTTGGAAAAGCTCCAGCACGAGAGCGATCACAGCGTTCGCATTGAGCCGTGCACGTCCCCGGTTTGGGACAGCGCAATCGTCACCATTGCGTTGCACGAATCGGGCCTTCCAAGCGATCATCCGGCGCTGATGAAATGCTGCGACTGGCTCGTCAACCGCGAAGTCCGCTTCCGCGGGGATTGGCATTATAAGAATCCCACCGATGTCGAACCGAGCGGATGGGTTTTTGAATTTAACAACAAGTGGAACCCGGATGTGGACGACACGGCAATGGTGCTGCTCGCCTTGCGGAAAGTGCCGACCGACAATCCTCCGCGACGGGACGCGGCATTTCGGCGAGGCCTCAATTGGATGATGACTTTCCAGTGCAAAGACGGCGGCTGGGCTTCGTTCGACAAGGATTGCACCAAGAGCATCCTGGAAAAAGTCCCGTTTGCCGATCACAACGCGATGCTCGATCCCGAGTGCGCGGACATCACGGCCCGGATTTTGGAGCTTTTGGGCTACGAGAATTTCAGCATTGATCACCCGCAGGTCGCCAAGGCGCTCGAATTCATCCGGGAACACCAGGAAGAGGACGGCTCATGGTATGGCCGGTGGGGTGTCAATTATATTTACGGGACTTGGCAGGTCCTTCGCGGACTTCGCGCCCTCGGCATCGATATGCGCCAGCCTTGGATTCTCAAGGCCCGCGACTGGCTGGAGAGCGTTCAGTGCGAAGACGGCGGCTGGGGCGAACGCTGCAACACTTATGACGACCCTGTTTTCAAGGGCCTTGGCAACAGCACCGCCTCCCAAACCGCGTGGGCATTGATGGGCCTCTGCGCGTTCGACGATCCCACGCGCCCGAGCATCCAAAACGGCGTCGAATATCTGATTCGCACCCAGAACCAGGACGGTTCATGGAGCGAGAGCGAAGCCACCGGCACCGGTTTTCCGCGCGTGTTTTACCTGAAGTACGACATGTACCGCAACAGTTGGCCGTTGCTCGCCCTGGCCACCTACAACAATTTGTTGCCCCACGCCCGGCAGCAATTCGCCGAAGCGAAAGCCGCTGTGGCGTAGCGCGAGCGGTGAGCTGGTTTTACCGCGCCATTGTCCGGCCGGCTCTGTTTGCGCAGGATGCCGAACAGATTCACCATCGCACTATCAGCGCGCTCGGCCGCGTCAGCCGAAACTCCTTGCTTCGGGATTTTATCTCCGCCTTGTATGGCGCGCCCGAACTGCCCGTCGAACTTTTCGGCCTGCGCTTTCCCAATCCCGTCGGCCTGGCCGCGGGAATGGATAAACTGGCCGAAGCGGTGCCCGCGTGGTTCGCGCTCGGATTTGGTTTTTCCGAATTGGGCGGAGTGACCTGGCATCCGCAGCCCGGCAACCCGCAACCCCGCCTCTTTCGGGCCATTGCCGATGAAGCCATCGTCAATAGCATGGGCTTCAATAATCCAGGCGCAGCCGCCTTCGCCGGCGCGCTGGCGGAATGGAAACAGGAAGGCCGCTGGCCGCGCCACCCGGTCGGCGTCAACCTTGGAAAATCCAAAATCGCGCCGCTGGAAATCGCCGCCGAAGATTACGCCAGTTCGTTCCGAATCCTCCGTCCGCGAGTCGATTTCGTTGTCGTGAACGTCAGTTCGCCCAACACGCCAAACCTCCGCCGGCTCCAGGACAAATCCGCGCTGGACGAAATCCTCGCCGCATTGCAGGAAAACAACACTGGCGCCGCTCCAATCCCCATTCTCGTGAAAGTCGCCCCCGACCTCTCGTTTGATGCGCTCGATGACATCCTGACATTGGCCGTCCCGCGAAAGCTGTCCGGCATCGTCGCCACCAACACGACCATCACCCGCCCGGAAACCGCCGCCGCGCAATCAAAAGAGGCATACGAAAAACCGGGCGGTTTAAGTGGACGTCCATTGCGTCAGCGCAGCACCGAAGTAATTCGGCACCTCCACCGGCAAACTTGCGGCGCACTGCCGATCATTGGAGTGGGCGGAATTTTCGACGCCGCCGACGCCTGGGAAAAAATCACGGCCGGGGCGTCCCTGGTTCAAATCTACACCGCATTAGTCTATCACGGCCCCGCCGTGGTGAAAGAAATTGTGCGCGGACTTAAGAGGAGAGTCCGCGAAAGCGGCTTCAAAGAACTGCGCGAAGCTGTGGGAACGGCGAATTCCGCATGAAATCAAATTTGACACCGGGGCGAATCTCCGCGAAATATAACGGCGAAGCCAGCGTAGCTCAGTTGGTTAGAGCGTGGGACTCATAAGCCCGAGGTCAGTGGTTCGATTCCACTCGCTGGCACCACTACACCACAAAAGGGTTGTTTCCAGAGGAACGAATACGGTTTTAGTGCGAGACCACGGGCTTTAAAGTCAGGGTTGGGCGAGCGCGGTGGAATGACTTTGACTGGGGGGCGGATGCGGGCTGTAACGAACTTGACCGCGTGCTGAAATGAAAAGAGGTCGGCGGCGAGCGAGGGGGAAATCAAGTCCGCAGGCATGGTTGAGTGTTGTCCGTATCGAAAAAGCCCACAGATTGGACTTCTAGCTGACCTCACAAGTGCCAGTCGTTGGAGCTTCTTTTGCCCCTTCTCGATTCCGAAAGCACTTTCCTTGACGTTCGATAAAATCCAAAAAACCTTCCTCCCACTGACTCTGTCTGGGACTGCGCGAAAAAACGGACACAGGTAAAGCCTGATGTAAAATCGCGCATCGAATGTGTAGATAAAATGCATTTACCTTTTTGCCGGGCTTTTTAGGATGCGGAACCATCGGGAAGTACTTGGTGAAATCGGGAAATAGTTTTGCTTTGTTTTTAAAAAACTCGCTGAAAGCCTGATGGCTATTTTTATCGGTATCCTTCCAGCCATTAGCAAACGATTGCAAGGCCTCGATTAACAAACAAGACCCCGCCATAATAAGAAATCCGCTCCGCGCCCCTCTTAAGCGGCGTAATATATCTATGGGTTAAACGGTGCAGAATGAACTTTTTAATTAACGGCTCTTTCGCGGATTCGTCTCCCTGCTCGATGCCGACAGCCCAAGACCAGACTTCCGCTTCCGTCACTGGGGGATTACGACTAAAAACGAACGGCTTTTGCATGTGCGTCGAACGCTAATTCTCAATCGTAATAAAATCAAATGAAAAAGCCTCCATCACTTACTGGATCCCAAAAGGCTCATATTCTCGGTGATCCTCTGCCTCGGTCAACTAATCCTGTCTTTTTTCCCGGCAGGCTGATTAGCCTGTGGGATATGAACCATGTTCTCACGGAGGATTTTCGCAATGCTTGGATTTCCTTTTATCGTGAATTCCGAAAAGTTTCCCAGGAAAAATCCAAGCCTTTAGCTGTTTTGACGGAAAACGATCGACGTGCTCTTGTTCGTGCCCTCGAGTTGATGCAACACCAGTCTGAACTGTTCGGTCTTGAAAATCCTGTCAAGTTTTGCAGGGATCTTCTTAGTCAACTTAACGATGTGGCCTGGCACTGGGACGCAATGCGGCGCGAGGCTCTTTATGCCGGCCAGATGGTTCCGCCAATGCCCACGGAAATTCCACCCCAGACATTTCTTCACATTTACGCACAGTTGCGACAATTATTCCGAACTTTGCGAGAGGAAATGGACGCCATTCAATTAGTGGTTGTCCAGCATCCAGGGTTCTTTGAACAGCCAGAGCTTTTCGGCCCTGCCGTAAATATGGCATTTCCTTCAGCGACGCTGGACATCAAAGAAGCAGGCAATTGCCTAGCAGTGGGATTGAACACGGCAGCCGCGTTCCATTTAATGCGTGTGGTTGAACTGAGCCTGAGAGCGTGTTTGAAAAGTCATTATTTCTCAGGCGAGACGTTTGAGCATAAGGCGAATCATAGCCAGATAGACCATGGTTTCGCCGGTTTTGGCTTGTCGTTCGTAGTCGCGATTGAGCCGGCGGTAGCGTCCCAACCA
>DATAUD010000080.1:0-44973 GCA_036268455.1 Verrucomicrobiia bacterium | reverse complement strand
AGTGTTGTGGGCAGCCACCCAGCGCTTCAACTCCAGACGGTCGGTTTCAGGGAGATTCACAGGCGGTGCGATTCGCGGCATGAACGCAAAATATCATGCCGTGAATATAATACCAGTTATTTGTGAGACACTACACTAGTGAAACTGCCAGTAAGCGCAATGGTAAATTGGTTAGGCGCATAAAAATCGAGTGTTGTCCATAGCGCGTCAGCAGCAAAGTAAAACGAGCAGAACCGGAAAGCGAGCCATTTAGCTCGCCGGTTCTGCGGTCGTGCATACCTTCCCCAACCCCGCAAAATAATCCTGGTTGCGGAGTGGTGAAGGAAAGTCCGCGAAAATAGGCTAGAAACGCGCCTTGACGGGAATTTCGTGCGCGCAAGGCTGGTCGATCGGGGCGTCTGGCTTGCGTTCGTTGCGCGTCACCAGATTGTTTGCGAGCAGGTAGCCCTCCACTTCCTCGCCGCTGATGTCTGGCAACATCCGGCCATTCACCTCGACGCACGGGCTGAGCATCTGGCCGCTTTTTTCGATCATCTCCTGGCGTTGATTCGGGTCATTGATGATGTCCCGGTCTTCGTAGGGGAGGTCGTATTTGCGCAGGACGGCGCGGACGCCCTGGCTCCATCCGCACGAGGGTTTCAAATAGGCGATGATTTTGGGTTTATCCATAATTCAAGTCCAGTATGCCATAGGGCGGCGGATTTTCAATGAGAATCGCCGCTTTAATACGCGGCCTGCACGCCTTTGACAGAGCGTTTTTTCATCCACGGCATCAGGGAGCGCAGCCGCTCGCCGACACGCTCGATCTCGTGTTTTTCTCCGGCTTTGAGCAGGGCATTGTATTTCTTGTAGCCACCGTTGTATTCATTGACCCAGCCTTTGGCAAACTTGCCGGATTGAATGTCCTTCAACGCCGCCTTCATCCGCTTCTTGACGCTGGCATCAATGATTTTCGGGCCGACGCTGACATCGCCCCACTTGGCGGTTTCGGAAATGGAGAAACGCATGCCGCTGATGCCGGCTTCGTTCATCAAATCGACAATCAACTTCAATTCGTGCAAGCATTCAAAATAGGCCATTTCCGGCTGGTAACCGGCTTCGACGAGCGTTTCATAGCCGGCCATGATCAATGCGGAAGCGCCGCCGCAGAGAACGGTTTGTTCGCCGAACAAATCGGTTTCCGTTTCCTCCTTGAAGCTGGTTTGGATGACACCCGCGCGCGTCGCGCCGATGCCCTTGGCCCACGCGAGAGCGATCTTTTTGGAATTCTTGCTCGGGTCCTGATAAATCCCAATCAGCGCGGGCACGCCTTTGCCTTCGGTATATTGGCGGCGGACGATGTGGCCAGGACCCTTGGGAGCAACCAGGATCACGTTAACATTCTTCGGCGGAACGATTGTTTTGAAGTGAATCGAAAAGCCGTGCGAAAAGAGCAAGGTCTTGCCCGCCGACAAATTCGGAGCGATGTCTTTTTCGTAAGCTTTGGGCTGCTTGGTATCGGGTATTGCCACAAAAATAACGTCCGCCCGGCGCACGGCTTCGGCGGTGGTGACGACTTCAAAGCCGTTTGATTCCGCGACTGGCTTGGACCTGCTGCCTTCGTAAAGGCCGATGATGACATTGCAGCCGCTGTCCTTCAAATTGAGGGCGTGGGCGTGGCCCTGCGAGCCAAACCCCAGGACGGCGAGGGTCTTGCCTTGGAGATTTTTCAGGTCGGCGTCGTTGTCATTATAAACTTTTGCTGGCATAGGATTTGATGGTATTGGGTTTGCGTTTCACTTGCGGGCCAAAGCGATCTTTCCCGTGCGGGAAAGCTCGAGCACGCCAAAATGGCTCATTAAACGGAGAAACTTTTCGATTTTGCTGTCGTCGCCCGTGATCTCGATCGTCAGGCTTTTGGGCTGCACATCGACAATCTTGGCGCGGAAAATATCGGTCATCTGCATGATTTCGGCGCGGGCCTTTGCGTTGACGGCGACGCGCACGAGCACCAACTCGCGGTCGATGAACTCGGCGGCGCGGAAATCGTGGACTTCGATGACGTTGACCAGCTTGTTGAGTTGTTTGACGATCTGGTCCAGCGTGTCGTCATCGCCGCGGGTGACGATGGTCATGCGGGAGAGATCGGCATGATGGGTGGGGGCGACGTTGAGCGAGTCAATGTTGTAGCCGCGGCCGCTAAAAAGGCCGGCCACGCGCGTCAGCACGCCGAACTTGTTTTCCACGAGCACAGATATGGTATGTCGCATAAATTAAAAAAACCCGCGTCCTCAGGGGACGGCGGGCGACCTTCAAGCCAAATGCCGCAGGCCGCGTTAGTCAACAACGACTACGCGAACAGCTTGCGGCAGACTGGCCAAAAATTTCATCGGCGCGAAAACTAACAACGACGCCAAGGCAGGTCAACCCCCTTTTTTTTCTTTTTTTTCCTTCTTTGCCCGTCTTTGCCCGTCTTTGCCCCTTTTTTCGCGGCGAGTTTCATTGCAAAGCTTCGACTTATGGGGCACAATCCCTGTATGAAGAAAGAGTTCGCGTTTCAAATCGAACAGGATGAAGACATGTTGGTGGCGACCTGTCACGATCCGGAAATGGCGACGCAAGGGGAAACTCTCGACGAACTCCTGACTATGATCCGCGATCTGATCCGATGCCGCTTTGACCAGGGGGATGAGCGGTTGGCATGGCCGATCCGCCTTCATTTTCTTCACGATCCAGTGCTGTCCGCTCAAATGGCTTGAAACTACCCCGCGACCTTTCTGGTGATGAATTGTGCCGCGCTTTGAAACGCATGGGTTTTGGATTTGTCCGGCAAACAGGTTCACACCGACATTACGTAAGGGACGGCCTGCATCCATGTGTGCCGATGCACCCGAGCATCAAACCCAAAACGTTACAATCCATTTTGAAGCAAGCAAACCTCACCGTCGAAGAACTGATGGAAAACCTTTAAAGTTCTTTTTACCCTCGCATCGAACACGAAACAAGACACGGGGCATTCGCATGGATGCAGTCAAAAGAACGGGTTTTGTTGTTTTTCCTCGGCGACGGTTGTCAGCGGGCCGTGGCCGGGGCAAATCAAAGTCTCGGGCGGGAGGGTGAAAATCTGCTCGCGGACTTTTTGACGGGCCAATTCCCAGGCTTCCTTGCCATGTCCAATCGAACCGGCGAAAACGGCGTCGCCGACGATAGCCACGTGCGGGGCATCCTCCGGCCAGTTGCCTATTATGTAGGTAACACCTTCCTCGGCGTGGCCGGGGGTGTCTCGGTTGGTGATGCGCAGGCTGCCAAGATGGGTGAAATCGTTCGCGCGGTTGCGGTGCTGTGGGGGGGCGGATTTGGAATTGGTGTGAAGATGAATTTTCGGAAATTTCGCGCGGATATCGCCCATCGCCGCAACGTGGTCCTCGTGCATGTGGGTGATGAAGAGATGGCGGGGTGTCAGGCCGTTTTCATCAATCAGTTTGAAGGCGGGGGCGGCGTCCCAGCCGGTGTCGAACAGCGCGGCTTCGCGCGATACCTCGTCCCAAATCAGGTAAGAATGGACGGTGATGTTGTTGGCGGCGGTGGTGATTCGGCGCAATTCGCGCCAGAGCGAAAGGTCGGGGGTTGCGGGAAGCCAGCCTTTGGCGATGCGTTCGAGCTTGGCGGCGTTAAGGCCGAGCGCGCCGGCCAATGCTGGAAAATTGACCGGGCGCGGACTGTTTCCCGTTTCTTCCAACGCGGTGTATTCGCCTTCCGACAAGCCGGCCGCTTTTGCGGCGTCCGGGGCCGTGCGTCCGCTGGCGTCGCGTCCCTTGCGAATGATGTCGCCGAGATGATCTTCCAAAGTCATTGCAAAACTGAACACTGAAACGGCGGGTTTAGCAAACTCTCGTTGCGACTTCCCGCGCCAATTTTTCCAGAAAATGCGCGGCGCGGGCCTGGGCTTGTCTGGCATCGGTGAGTTCCGTCAAGGCGCGGGCGTGGGTGAAGGCGCGGGCATGTTTGGGCGAGGGGTCAATTTTGCCCGCGAGAGCGACGCACGGAATCCGGCTGCGGACGCAAAGCGCGGCGATTTCTCCGACGCCTTTTCCCATGTGGGTCTGCAAATCGAGCGCGCCTTCGCCGGTGACAACCATGTCGGCGGCGGCGATGCGCTTTTCCAATTTTGAATATCGCGCAAAAAGCTCGAAACCGGATTCGAGTTTTGCGCCCACAAACGCCATCAAGCCAAAACCGAGGCCGCCCGCCGCCCCGGCCCCGGGAATTTTTGCGCAATCGATGCCGTGTTGCCGTTGGAGAACCAATGCCATCCGTTCGAGGCATTTTTCGGCCCAGTCGAACTCATACAGTCCCTTTTGCGGGCCGTAAACACGGGAGCAACCCTCCGGGCCGAGCAGTGGGTTGCTCACATCCACCGCGACAGTCACGCGCAATTTTAGCGCGGCGGCGGGGCGGCGAGTGGAGGCCAAGTCCCGCAAGCGCCACCATTCGTCCAAATCATTGCCTGCGGCGTCCAAAAATTTCCAGCCGAGGGCGCGGGCCATTCCAAAGCCGCCGTCGTTGGTGGCGCTGCCGCCGATTCCGATAAGGCATTGCCGCGCCTTGGCTGTGGCGGCGGCTTTGAGGTTTTTTGCAAGCCCGGCGGTGTCGAGTTGGAACGGGTGAAATTCCCTGGGAGGCAAGGTTGCAAGCCCAACGACTTTGGCGGATTCAACAATCGCGAGTTTGTCCGCGCACTGCCACCACCAAACGGCTTGGCGAGACCGATGTGCCGCATCAAGCGTCTGAATATTGCGCGGCCTGGCGCCCAGCAAATCGCTGAGGACTTCGCCAAAGCCGTCGCCGCCGTCGCTCATAGGCACCCGGTCGAGGAAGTCGCCGCGCCGGGCCGAGCGCCAGCCGGTGGCGATGGATTGCGCGGCCTGATGAGCCGTCAAGGTGCCCTTGAATTTGTCCGGAACAATGAGGACACGCATTAGGGACGGCTGATCGGCGTTAAACGCATCGATCTCAGATTGACCGGCTGCCAGCCTTCCTTGACGGGATGAATGGAGAGGGTTGTGATGCCGGGGGTTTGAATTTCAATCGAACCGAATTTGGCGGTTTTGAACTTTTGATAACTTCCAGTGGCTGGCGCATCCGCGCGCAAATGACTGTCGCCAATGGACAAGTCCAATGAAACGGCGTTTGGGCCGGCGACATCCGCACTGACAGCGAATCGGCCTGGCGTGGTGACTTTGAAAGTCCACTCAGCCCAGTTCTCCGGGTTGGTCCAATAGCCGATGCTTTCGCGGTCGGAGATTGATTCCGTTTGGATATCTGAACCGTGCAAAACAGCTTCGGAGGCAGGGAGCGAAATTGATCCATCGTAATCCTGACTGATGGCCACGGCGCGATCGACATCCGGCGCGCCTTTGATTTTCAGGACGATTGTCGATGAAATCGGGTCTGGAGCGTCGGCGGGAACGGAAATGATCACCCCGTCGGCGTTTGCTTCTGTTGAGAGCTTTTGTTTGCCGGCGAGCAAGTAACACCGGCCCACTTTGTTTTTGAGGCCGGGGACCAGCAATTTACCATCAGCGGGCCATTTGAAGACGTGCAAATAAAGTGTTGCTCCGCCGTGCGTAATTTTCTTGGTGCAACGCCCCCACGAAAGGCTTTTGAACGGACTGGCGGAGGTGTCGTAAATGGCGTCGCCGTTGACCTTCATCCACTGTCCGATGGCTTGGAGGCGTTCGACGGAAGGCTCCGGGATCAACCCTTCAGAAGTGGGGCCAACGTTGAGAAGGTAGTTGCCGCCCTTGCTGGCGATATCGACAAGGTTGTGGATCAGGGTCGCGGCGCTTTTCCAATCGTTGTCATAGCTTTTGTAGCCCCAGGTATCGTTCATCGTCATGCAGGTTTCCCAATCGCGACCGGGATAGCCGGTGGCCGGGATGCGCTGCTCGGGTGTTTCCGTGTCGCCCTTGAAGCCCCCGCCGAGGCGGTTGTTGTAAATGATGCCGGGTTGAAGCCGAAGTGCCGGCAACAACATTTCGGCGCGTTCTTTGGTCATGTCCACGGGCGTGTCAAACCAAAGGACGGAAATCTTGCCGTAATTGGAGAGGATTTCGCGCAACTGCGGCGCGGCGACGTTGCGAATATAATCGTCCATGCTGCCGTCCTGGGCCGGGTCCCAATGCCCGCCAGCAGCCGCGCCGCCGGGATTATTCCAATCCTGCGCCTGGGAATAATAGAAGCCGAGTCGGATGCCTTGTTTTTTGCAGGCGGCGGCAAGTTCCTTGAGGGGATCGCGGCCAAACGGAGTTGCCTTGACGATGTTCCAATCGCTCGCCTTGGAATTAAACATGGCAAATCCATCGTGATGCTTGGAGGTGATGATGATGTATTTCATCCCGGCCTGTTTGGCCAGGGCGACCCATTGATTCGCGTTGAATTTTACGGGGTCGAATTCTTTGGCGTATTCGCGATACCGGGCGACGGGGATTTTGCCGCGGTTCATGATCCACTCGCCGATTCCCGGAATGCGCTTTCCGTCGTAAGTTCCGGCGGGAACGGAATAGACGCCCCAATGAATGAACATTCCGAAGCGGGCTTCGCGCCACCATTTCATCCGGGAATCGCGCTGTTGCGGAGTTTCGTTGGCGTAAGGGTCCGGGCTTTGGGCGGAGTCAGCGGCGGATGCCGCGCGGAGCGAAAGGAGAAGGGTTAGCGCGATGAGGACGACGCGACTTGTGGCAGTTACAAATTTCATGTGACTGAGCCGCAGTGTAGGAGTGTTTTGACCCAAAGCAAGCGAGCCGTTCAGTAGTACGGGCCCATTTGGTCGATCACCCGGGCTTGCAGTTGGGCGGTGTCGATCTCGCCGGAGTGGCGGTACAGTACTTTTCCGCCGGGAGCTATCAAAACTGAATAAGGCACGGGGCCGGGCCATGCGGGATCAAGCGCCTGCGCAAGCGTGTCGGTATTGGTTCCGGTGAAGAGGTAGTTGTCTGTGGCCCGGCCTTCCTTTTTTAACTCCCGCATGATGCTGTCGGGAATGGCAGCGTGTTCGGCCTTGAGAAATTTTTGCGCTCTCGCTTGATCTTCGGGATTGTCGATGCTGATGGTGATGAGTTCAAAGTTGCGATCACTCAAGCGACGCGAAAGGGAAACCAATCCGGGAAATTCATGGACGCACGGGCCGCACCAGGTCGCCCACACGTTGATGAGCCTGAAATATTTTGTGTTGTTGCGCGCAAGGGCGGCGACGCCGGAGGCATCTATTGATTCCAACGGGACCGGAGCGGCTTTCCATTTGGCGTCGAATTCGGCGACTTCGTTGGTTTTGGACAGCCATTTGGTGGAGCAACCCAACACACGTGTCGTTTCCACCGTGACCGGACGGTTGTCCAGAATGGCCACCACGGCGTTGCTGGCGTCCGGGGAGGTGACGGTTTTTGGGTCTGGATAACGGGAGTTGTCGAATCGGCCGCTGTAGCGCAATCGACGGTCCTGATCGAAGATGAAAACATCGGGAGTTGCCAGGCAACCATAGGCTTTGGCGGCGGCTTGGGTCGCGCCGTCGTAAAGATACGGAAAAGTGAACTTCTGCTCGCTGGCGTATTTCTTCATGTCCTCGTAGCTGTCGGTGTATTTGCTGAAGCCCAATTCGTCGATGCGCAAGGCGTCCTGGTTGTTCGGATTGATTGCGACGACGCGGATGCCGCGGCTTTTCATATCAGCGGCGAATGGCAACAGCCGGGTCTCCGCCGCATGGGAATAAGGGCAATGGTTGGAGAGGAAAACGACCATCAGGACCTTGGCATTTTTGAAATCGGCCAGCGTGTAGGTTTTGCCGTCCACGCCCAGCAACGAAAAGTCCGGAGCGGCATCGCCAATTTTCAGGCGGTGGGCATCGGACGGCATTTCGCCCTCGTAATTGACGTCGGCGCTGAGTTCTGGGGCGGCGGTGATGGCGAGAAGTGAGACGGCAAGGACGAGAAATGCTTTCATATTCGGCCACAGTGTATAGCGAGGGGATTTATCTGTCATTCGCCATTTGAAAGCCTTGACGGAGGGGCGGGTTTTTGTTTGCGTATCGCCACATGCCGTCTGGCCCAAACAGCTTTGCCCCCCTCGTTATTGTCGTCTTTATCGCATGGCGTGTTTTTTATCGTGTCCGGCGAAGCATTGGAAAACAAACGGTGCGGAAGAAAAGGCTGGTGGCCCGGATTGTCATCTATAGCGTGCTCGGCGTTGCGAGTGCTGTGGGTGGATTGTTTCGTCCGATAGTGCTGGCGGGGTTGGGAGTGGGGTTGCTGCTAGGCGTTCCCCTGGCGCTCGTTGGGTTGCGTTTGACTCGATTTGAAAACGCGCTGGACCGGCAGTTTTACACGCCCAATCCTTATATCGGCGCGGCGGTTTCGCTTTTATTCATCATTAGGTTGTTTTATCGCATTTCGGAGATTTCCGGCGCTGCGGCCCAGGGTCCGCGGCCTCCGGCAAGCATGTTAAGCCCCTTGACGTTCGGCTTGTTCGGATTGCTGGCGGGATATTACTTGGCTTACTATAGCGGGATATTGCTGCGCTGCCGGGCCGTGCCGATTTGAATTATGCAAACTTCCATGAGCCGCCGGGAATTTGTGGCGGGAACTTCCGCGGGGCTTCTCTGCGCGGCGGCGCAATTGGAGGCCGCGCCAGCCGAAAAACGAATCTGCGCCTTCGACAAGCCGCTGCTCTCTCTTAACGATACGGAAATGGCGGACATGATGGGAACGGCGGGCTTCGGGGGCGTCGAAACGTCCGTGCGGATAGGCGGCCGGGTTTCGCCGAAGAAGGTTGAGGATGAGTTGCCGCGATTGCGGGATGCGCTGGCGAGACGCGGCCTGGAAATCACGATCATTGCGACGGACATCGGCGCGGCCGACCAGCCAGGAGCGGAACTCGTTTTGCGCACGGCGGCCAGGCTGGGGATCCGCCGTTATCGGATGGCGTGGTACAAGTACAATCTAAATCAACCGATTCTCCCGCAATTGAACACATTTGCGGCGCGGCTTCCCGCGCTGGCAAATTTAACTCGCGAATTGGGAATGACGGCGATTTACCAGAATCATTCGGGCGCGGATACGGTGGGCGCGCCTGTCTGGGACATGTACCAACTGTTCAAGGATTTTGATCCGCACACGATCGGGATCGGGTTCGATATTCATCATGCAATGGTGGAAGGCGGGTTGTGCTGGCCGGTCCAATTCAAATTGGTGCAATCGCACCTGGCGGCGGTTTATGTGAAGGATTTTGTCTGGAAAGGCGCCGAGGTTAAGGACGTGCCGCTTGGGGAAGGACGTGTGGACCGGAAGTTTTTTTCAATGTTGCGCGAGAGCGGGTTCGACGGGACGATTTGCCTGCACGTCGAGTATCTGGAAGGGGTCAAGAACAGGGATGTGATGGCGCAAGCCTATGGCAGGGATTTGACCACGCTGCGGTCATGGCTTGGAGTTTGAAAGGGTGAAAGGAGTGATCCCGGCAATGGGGGTCGAGTTATCGATTTGCAGGGTAACGAGAGACCCTGAATCGGTGGTTGTGAAGTTGAACTCCAGGTATTGAACGAGCCCCAAATCGGCGGGGTCCGTGTAAGTCACTTCCACAAGGGCTGTGGTAGGGCTGACTGGTGTGTAAGTGTAGGTGCCTGAACTGGCATCGCCGGTATAACTGCTTTTTCCGGTGAAGGTTCCGTAGTCGAAAACAAATTTCCCCGTTTCCTTTTTGCCATTCGTGGTGAAGGTGGCGACGGCTGTCTTTCCCACGAGAGAAGCGGGAACCAGGGCGGCCGCGTGAGACACGGTCAACGTTCCGGTTTCGCCTGTGATGTCGTTGATGTACTCGGCTGTGCCCCCTTTCTTGAACGTCAAGGATATCGATGAGGAGGGAAAGTCGGCAGGAAACTGATTGTACGGTGACAAATAAGACCAGGCGAGTTCAGCGGTATTCGGCCCTGTGACCAGGTAATTATAGACCGTAGCGCCGGCATCACCGGTGTTTGTGGAAGCTGCGCCAAACGTTGCGTTGCCGAAATTGATGGAATAAATTGGCTTGCCTTTCAGTGCGACTTTCCATTCCAAACCCGCGAGGGAGGCAGGGGCGTATCCCTTGTTGGTTGTTTGGGCTGTGACGTCAAAGACCCCGTAGTCCGTTTCAGGTTCGCCGCCAGAATTTCGGTAACCGGTGATAAAGTAGGTGTTGGATTGGTAACCGCTCCCATAGGTCATCACGATCAAGTTGGAGTCCCCGGAGTAGCTCACCGGGTTGGTGATCAACTCTTCCGTAAAGACGACTGTTGGGCTGAATTGTATGAAGCTGTATTCGCCGGAATATACAAGTCCGGTGCTGTCTTTGCCGGTGAAGACTCCGTCACTGAACGTGTTGGTGCTCGTATAGCCGGTCTCGCTCTTAAAAACTGCCGTGCAACCGGACAAGGTGGACGGAGCTGTATCTGGAGCGGTGGAGAAGGTGATTGTGCCGGAATCACCATTGGCATCGGAAAGCGCGGCGTTGAACGCGTCCGTGAACGACAGGGTAATTGGGCCGGAATTGCCGATTCTGGAAGGCGGCGCGGTGTAGTCGATGTCCATTTGCGCCGTGTTCGAGCCTGTCTGGATATAGTTGTAAAGGCCGACAGCGCCGCGATTGGTATTAAAATCGGTTTGGCCAAAAGAATCCCCGCCGAAGCTGAGGTCGAACATTGGCTCACCAGTGAGTTTGACTCCTCCGATCAAGCCGGAAAGCGAGGCCGGAGAATAACCGGTGGCGGTGCAGTCGAAAATGATTTTATTGGTTTTGGAGAGATTTCCGGAAGTGTCGGCGGCGTAAACCAAAAGCGTATTCGGCGAATTGGGTTTCAGACTCACGAGTAACAACCACGGGTAATCTTTGGACACGGCGGATTGAACGGCATCGGTGTGGATTGGCTCAATTGTGGGTGGGACGAGGGGAGCAATCTGCTGCGGGCCGGGGCCATTTGTAATTACGACTATTTCCGGAGGAATCACCGACTGCAGGGGATCAACCACCCCAAAATATACTTCAAACCAATCCCCGCCGTTCAAGGAATAAGCAATGTAGGCGACCCCCACGTTGTCGCTGACCTTGCCAGAAATAGTCAGGGCAGGGGTGGAAACTTTCTCGCCGGGGCTTGGACTGGAGACGGTGAGTGTGGGAGGCTGGGTATCCGCAAAGACAGCCTCCAAATCGCGGTCGGAATCAACGGTGAAGGTAAAACTGGGTTTATTGGTGATGACTTCGCCGTTGTTCGCCAAGTCAATCCATTGGACGAACTTAAATCCGGCCTTGGCGGACGCTTTGAGCGTCTCGCGTGAACCGCATTTCTTTTTGCCTGCGCCAGTAATCGTGCCGGCCTTGGAGGGGTAGGGGATGGCTGTTATCGTGTGGTCGGCGGGGTCGAAATCGGCGACGAGCGAGACGTTTTTCGAGATGGTGAAGGTGTAGGGATTCTCCGTGACGGTTTTGCCGGCTACAGTCCATTTGACAAACTCAAAGCAGGAATCGGGATTGGTCGTGACTGTGACGGTGCTATTGGAGGTATATGAGCCTCCGCCAGAGATTGTTCCGCCATCGGCGGGGGAGCCGGATGTGGTGACCGTGAAAGTGGTTTCGGCGGTTGCAAGGGATCCGAGGCAGAAAACCAAGGCCGCAGCCTGGAGGTATTTGTGTTTGAGGTTCACAGATTTATAATGGCGCGGAGCTTATCCCGCAATTCGCCTCGGATTCAAGTGTTTTTGACACGATCCCGCGCAAAAAAAAGGCAATTTTCTGTTGACTCTGGGTGGGGGGTTGTGTCGTGATAAACGCCCGGATAAAGAATGGCTAAGACTTCTCGTAAAACCAGTACGACGACCATATCGGGCAACGGCACCAAGTATGATGCCCATCATAACGTGCTGGCCAAAGCGTATGGACCACAGGCCGACTTGCGTCGCGAATTGGCGGATTCCAAAGCAGCCATAGCCGAACGGGCGGAGATATTGAACATCTTCGCCGATTGCGGCGATCCGCAGCGGGCCTGGCTGCTTCTCGAGGACTATTTTGAGAAACTTTCCCTTTCCCGCAAGGATTTTGCAACCGACGAATGGTGGCCCAGGCTCGTTTCGGCCCGGGGCAAAAAGCGGCTCGAAGAAACGGCGATTTTGTTCATGCGCTTCAACCGGCCAGTGCCGACGGAATTGCAGGTCCACGCCGATATTCAGCGTTTCGCGGAAATCGAGCAGGCGGAAAAGGAGCAGAAATTCGTCCAGCAACTCGAGCACTGGCTTTTTCCATCCTCAGCCGCGCATTTGGACCAGCCGCGGGCCGGACTTCGGATTGTTTGCGAGCCTAAACAGATTTCGGACGAGTCGGCTTTGTACGGCCTTTCCGTGACTTTTCACCTTTCGCGACATCGCACCGGGGAGAAAGTCAAAACGCTGGCGGAAGTGGTGGAACTGACGACGCGAACGTCGCACGAGGAGGAGCTTTTCTCATTTCAGGATTGGGAGTTCATCCAATGGCTTTCAGAAACTCACCCTGACCCCGAAGGGTTGTGGGAAACGCTGGTCTTAAGCGGGATAGAACTGCTCCAATGGCTCGTGCGATGGGGCGACAAGGGGCGGCTCTGCATTGGAGGGGCGAACCATCCGGTTTCTTTTCATGGGGACCTGGCGCATTTGGCGCCGCATTTGGAAAGAATCGACGGTGAATTGTCGTTTACGCAGAATCTCGTTTTGCCTGACGGCCAGCGGCATCCGTTGAGCGCGGTAAAATTCTTCGCGGGGCGGCCGTCCCTCGCGCTTGTGGCCAATGCGTTCTACCTGTTGCGGATGGCGCCGCCGGATGCGCTGCTGAATTCATGGGCGCAAAAACAAGCGCTGCCAGTCAGCAAATTGAGCCATCGATTACTGACGAAGTTGCGCAAGACACAATCCTCGCCCGAGGTGGATTGGGACCAGTTGTGTGTCGTGCACGCCGCCAAACCGCGATTTACCTTTGAATTGGTCGATGATTTGGTGCGGCTGCGTTTGCTGGCGCACAGCGATACCGATGGGGCGTCGTGGCGCTGGAGCGGACAGGAATGGGAGTCCGACGAACCGCGCGTGGAACTGGCGGGGAAGCCGACGATTCTGGATGATCCGCGCCTGGAAAAAGCGATTCAGTGGCTTTGCCAATTGGATTGGTTCACACCCGAGCCGGGACTTTGGATGGGCGACGCGAATGATAATTTTCTCGTCCAGTTGGCTGCGGTATGGCCGGGGCGGCCCGAGGAGGCGGAGTACCTTGGCAATGTGGCTTTTCAACGGCTTTTCATGGCGACGCGCCCGTTGCGGCCGCGCTTGGCGATCAAAGGCAGCGGCATCGATTGGTTTGCCATTTCCGCGGAATGGGAAGCGGAGGGGATCAGGCTGACTCCGGCGGATTTGCTTCGGCTGCAATCCGCGACGGGACGGTTCGTGAAATTGCCGGATGCAGGGTGGATGCAATTGGACGCCGAAGCCGTGCAGGAGGCGCACGAAACGTTTGCCAACCTCGGTGTGGACGGCCTTGTGCCTGTCGCCCAACGGCTGGGCTTGGAACATGCGGCTCACTTGGACGAAACAGAATTGCAGCGGTTCGGGGATACGCCGGAAGGCCAGGCGTTGCGCAAACATCTGAAGGAATTCAGCGGCATTCCACCAACGGCATTACCTGCGGACATCCAGGCCGAATTGCGTCCGTACCAGCAGGCCGGGTTCAATTTTTTGTGTCACCTGACGCGCCACAGCCTTGGCGGAATTCTGGCGGACGACATGGGTTTGGGAAAGACGCTGCAAACGCTGGCGTGGCTGGCGTGGTCGAAGGCCACCCATTCGGAAAGCAAGCCAGCGCTGGTAATTTGCCCGGCTTCGGTCCTCCACAATTGGCGGCGCGAAGCCAGCCGATTCACGCCTGGGCTAAAAGTCCTTGTCTTGGAGAGCGGCGCGGCGCGGCACAATTTGCGCAAGCAAATTCCCGAACATGATTTGATCGTGACAAATTACGCTTTGCTCAGGCGCGACCTCGAAGCGTTGCAGCGGTTTTCTTTCCGCGTGGTGGTGCTGGATGAGGCGCAGTTTATCAAAAACCCCGACGCGCAAATCACCATCTCCGTCAAACAATTGAAGGCCGAGCAGCACCTGGCATTGACGGGGACGCCCCTGGAGAATCGCTTGCTGGACCTTTGGAGCATTATCGATTTTGTGCAACCCGGCTACCTGGGAACGCAGCAGAAATTCCGCGAAAAATACGAAATGCGCGGGGAAAATGCCGAGGACGAACAGCGAATCGCCCGCCGCCGCCTCTCCGCCAAAATGCGCCCGCTGATGCTTCGCCGGCTCAAGCGCGAAGTGGCGCGGGACTTGCCGGAACGCATCGAGCAGCGGCGCGATTGCATCCTGGACGATCCGCAACGGAAGCTTTACCTGGCGGAATTGCGCCGGAGCCGCGAACAAGTCATGGAGGCTGTGGCCGAGCGCGGGGTTAAGGCGAGCACGATTCACGTGCTGGCCGCGCTGACGCGCCTGCGGCAAATCTGCTGCCATCCCCAATTGGTGGGGAGCGACGCCGCTTCCGGCAAGACGGAGACGTTGTTCGAGCTGTTGGAACCGTTGCTGGCGGAAAACCAGAAAGTCCTGTTGTTCAGCCAATTCGTGCAGATGCTGCGCATTCTTGAAAAGGAGTGCGCAGTGCGGCAGATTCCCACGCACATATTGACGGGCGAAACGAAGGACCGCCAGGAAGTCATGCAAGCTTTCCAACAAGATACCAACGCCGGCGTTTTCCTCCTGAGTCTGCGCGCGGCGGGAACCGGACTGAATCTAACGACCGCGAGCAACGTTGTTCTCTATGACCCGTGGTGGAATCCCGCCGTCGAAGCGCAAGCGATAGACCGCTCTCACCGCATTGGGCAGACGCTGACCGTCAACGCCTATCGTTTGATCGCGCCTGGGACGGTCGAGGAAAAAATCTGGGAGCTTCAACAGCGCAAGGCCCAAACCATCGCCGACGTCTTGGGCGAGCAGGGATTCGCGCGAAACCTGTCGAAGGGGGATTTGGAATATCTGTTTGCGGAGGATTGATTCTTCTCGAAAACCCCGGATTTCCCGTTACGCTTCTGCTGTGCGATGCGCAAAAGTTATCATGGCCGTGTTTCTCGCCGGATGCCTCGCGGCCAGTGCCCAGGATGTTCTCCAAGAATCCGCTCAACTGACTGATCGCGGCGATTTCAACGGAGCGGCCGTGCTCCTGGACAACGCGTTGCGCGCTCCTGATTTATCGCCCGCGCGCTTGAAGCAATTGGAGTTTCAACGGGACGTGCTGAACCGCATCAAAAAGGATTATTCGCTCACCAAAGACGCTCTTTTCCACAAATTGAGCGGTTCCGTCAAGAATCTCGAGCCGGAGGAATTTGAGCGATGGCTGGCGGACGGATGGTTTGACGGAAGATTGATCGACGGGCAGATGTTCTATCTCGATGTCAGCGTTGCGAATCTGTATTTTCGGCATCCCGAACTGAACGCGCGCCGAATGGATGGCAAGGATACCACCGAGGAACAGCGCAACCGGCTGGCCGTTGCCCGCGCGATCAAACAAGCCGCGCAAGACACGGGAACTCCCTACGTATTGCCGCACCATTTTAGTTGCACAATGACGGTCACTGTCAAGTCGAACACAGTGCCTCGGGGCGACATGATTCGCGCCTGGCTTCCGATCCCGCGGCAATATCCTTATCAGAATGATTTCCAATTGGGGAATGCCCATCCCTTGCCGAGTTCAGTCGCGCCGGAGGACAGCCCGATTCGGTCCGCATACTTTGAGCAGCGGTCGTCGGAGGACGGCTCCGCGAAATTCGAGATCGCATACACTTACACCTCGCGCGGAGTTTTCTTTGATTTGGACTCAAATAGGGTGACGCGTCCGAATTTGAGCGCTCCGTTCCTGGCCCCATATATCCGGGAAGCGCCTCACGTCGTTTTTACGCCGAAAATCCGGGAACTTGCCCATCAGATTGCCGGCGGCGAAACCAATTCCATGCTCCAGGCGAAGGCTTTTTTCGATTGGATCGGCGCGAACGTCAAATATAGTTTTGCCCGCGAATATTCCACGCTGACCAACATCAGCGATTACTGCCTCTCCCATCGTTATGGCGATTGCGGCCAGGAGGCGCTGCTGTTTATAACACTTTGCAGATCGGAGGGCATCCCGGCTCGCTGGCAGACAGGATGGGACCTTTTTCCGGGCGGGAAGGACATCCACGATTGGACGGAGATTTACCTGGCGCCTTACGGCTGGGTCCCGGTTGACCCGTGGGCGGGCCTTTTCGCCACCCAATATTGCCCAACGCTGACCCCCGCGGAACGGCGCGAATTGCACAATTTCTATTTCGGCGGCCTGGACTATTATCGCATGGCCGCCAACGCCAACCACAGCCAGCGATTGGACCCGCCCAAGAAAACGTTGCGGTCGGACGACGTGGATTTTCAGCGCGGCGAATTGGAATGGAGCGGAGGCAATATTTATTTTGACAGGTATTCGTACAATCTCGACGTTCAGGAATTGAAATGAAATTTGAAAAAAAGAAGGCGCTGAATTGCGCCGTTCACGCGGCGCGCCTGGCCGGAGCGTTGATGCGGCGCAATTGGTCCTCCGTCAAAATCATCAATGAACAATCCCAGCACGACATCAAACTGGAACTGGATGTCCGCTGCCAGAAACTCATCGAACGGACATTGCTTGGGACCTTCCCGGACTCCGCGATTCTGGGCGAGGAGGGCGTCGCCGGAAACAAGGATGCCGCGTTTCGGTGGGTGGTCGATCCAATCGACGGCACCGTCAATTTCACCTACGGCGTTCCGCACGCCTGCGTCTCGATCGCGTTGCAGCAGAAGTTGGCCCCGGACAAACCTTACGTGACAGTTCTGGGTGTCGTGCTGGACCCGTTTTGCGACGAGCTTTGGACGGGAGTTGTGGGCGGCCCGGCGCGGTTGAACGGGAAAATCATTCACGCGAGCAAGCGCAAGAACCTGGAAGAATCCATCGTCGCGATTGGATTTTCCAAAACCGAGAAAAGCCTCAACGAAAACCTCCCCGTCTTCAACGTCCTTGTCCGGCGCGTCCGTAAAATCCGCATGATGGGCGCCGCCGCGCTTTCGCTGGCGTATGTGGCCAGCGGCCGATTCGACGCCTACATTGAATCCGGCATTTCATTGTGGGACATCGCCGCCGCCGGCCTGATTCTGGAATGCGCCGGCGGAGAATTCTGGCATCAGCCAAACGGCGAACCCGGCCAATACCGGATGATCGCCAACAACGGCTTGTTGCGGGCGAAACTGGAAAAGGTCGCGCGCAATGCCCGTGCTACGCCTTAGCCCCGTACATCCAAAAGTGCAAATAGTGGGGACCGACACCGCGCGATATAAACTTTTGACACGACATGACAAGGACTGACAACGCGACATGACACAACGCCGCGCCCTCAGAGCCAATCAACAATGGGAATCCTTTTGGAACTGATCCTCACCAACTTCTAATCACACCCCCAGAACCCCATTTGTCGGATCGCTTGACAAGAATCTTAAAAACTCGTAAGCTGTTATGCTGTAGTGTGTTATATGTTTTCCATGGATCCGAGGCGTCGGGATTTCTTTACAGTTAAACAATCAGCGCGACCTTGGACGGTTTTTATAAGCCGTTTGTAATCAATCGGTTGAAAAGCTCCAATGTTCGCGGCACGTTAACTGCTTGATAACAACCAACTTAATGGACGAACAACTAATGAAAACTTATCCCTCTCGGTTTGGAAAAACAGTTATCGGCAGTGGGCTTGCCCTGCTTTGTCTTCAACCCTTCAACTCCCAAGTCTTCGCGCAAGCCCCGACAGTAACTTACACGGTCAGCGGCACCGCGGGCGATTACACCCTGGATTTCACGGTTCAAAATAATTTGAGCACGGCCAATTATCCCGGCGGGTACATTTACGCGTTCGGCGTCAATCCTGAGAATTCAGATTCCATCACCGCGTCTCCAGGAGCTTTCACTGATGCCAACCCGTATAATACCGATACATCAACCCCCGTTGTCGGGCCAAACATCCAATATGATGATAACTGGAGTGGAGGAGATATTCCCGATGGCCAAGCGCTATCGGGGTTTGACGTTTCTTACGGGGGTACGACAGCCCCAACCTCGGTCGAATGGTTTTCTTTCGCTGATGTCCCTGGTGGAAACTACCCGACCGGTGGTGATAATCTTGACGGCAGCCACACGACGCCTTTATTCGACGGCACTGCTACTGAGGCATCGGTGCCGGATGGCGGGTCTTGTTTAGCAATGCTAGCGGCAGGCGTGGCCGCCTTGGGTGCGCTGAAACGCAAACTGTCTTGATTCCACCGACGCCGCAAGGCCGGGACCAGTGTCAGGCTTAGCTTTTGACACAAGGCGGTCATGCGGGACTTTTTTCCTGTAGGTCCAAGCGCATCCGGCGCTACGCCTCAATCCCGTACATTTTGATCTTATTGTAAAGCGTCTGGCGGCCGATGCCGAGGCGTTTGGCGGTTTCGAGTTTGTTGCCGCCGGTGTCTTTGAGCATTTGCAAAATGGCGTTGCGCTCCATCGCCTCCATCAACGTCAGGTCCGGCACTTCGGCGGTGACGGCGCCGGGGCTGATGGAAAGATCGCGGACGTCAATCATCGCTCCCTCGGACATCAGCACCGCCCGCTGGATTTCGTTTTGCAGTTGGCGCACGTTGCCGGGCCACTCGAAGTTTCTCAAAGCGTCCGTCGCAAGCGGCGTAAAACCGTTGAGATTCCGCCCCGCCTGCGCGTCAAACCGTTTCAGGAAGGCGGTGGCCAGCGGGATGATGTCGTCGCGGCGCTCGCGCAACGGCGGCAGATGCACGGAAATCGCGCCGATCCGGTAGTAAAGGTCCTCGCGCAATTTGCCCGACTTGATCGCTTCCTCCGTTTGCCTGTTGGTTGCCGCGATAATCCGGCAATCCGTCCGGTAAGTGGTCCTTCCGCCGACCGGCCGCACTTCTTTTTCCTGCAAAACACGCAGGAGCTTGCTTTGCGTATCAATCGGCATTTCGGAAATTTCGTCCAGCAGCAATGTCCCTCTTTCCGCCTGGCGGAACAATCCTTCGCGGTCCACATTGGCGCCCGTGAACGCCCCTTTGACCGATCCAAACAATTCGCTCTCGATCAATTCCCGCGGCAGCGCGGCGCAATTGATCTTGATCAGCGGTCCCGTGTTTCGCGGGCTCATGTTGTGAATCAAGTCCGCGACGACTTCCTTGCCCGTGCCGCTTTCGCCCGTAATCAAAATCGAAACATCGCTGGGAGCGACTCGTTCGATGGTTCGCACCACACTCTTCATTTGCGGGCTTTGAAAAATCGGAGACGCCCCGCCGCTCATGGTGGCGAGGGCTTTGTGCAACGAACTGGTCTGAAGGTTCAGCCGCCGGTGCTCAATGGCGCGTTCCAGGGAAACAAGCAGCGTTTTCGCGTCGAACGGTTTGCTTTGAAAATGATACGCGCCGCGTTTGGTGGCTTCGACGGCGTTGTCGAACGTGGCATAACCGGTGAGCATAATCACTTCGGTATCAGGCCATTGCTTCTTGATTTGGGGCAAAAGCTCCAGACCGTTTCCATCCGGCAACTGCAAATCCAGCAAAATAACGTCCGGCTGTGGTTCGCCGAATGAGGCAAGCAACTGCGCGGCGGTGCCTTTTTGGACTGTGTCATAGTCGCTCCGCTCCAAAATGGTTGCGATCAGGTTTCGCACCTCTTCGGTATCATCCACCACCATGATCTTTGCTTTCATATGTTTTTTTGTCGCGGACGCGCGCACGCCTCGATAAAACGACTGAATAATTGCAAGAAAGCCTTGTTATTGTCAATCAGCCGCTCAGGATGGAACTGCACCGCCAAAAGAAACGGCGAACCGCCCGCCTCCTTCAATTCCACCGCCTCAATGATGCCGTCCGAACTGGTTGCCACCGCGCGCAACTGTTTGGCCAGCCTGCCGATCGCCTGATGATGCGTGCTATTGACCCCCAAAGTTTCCTCTCCGGTGATTTGCCTCAAAAGGGAATCCGCCTCAATTTTAACGTCATGCACCGGCTCCATTTTTTTGTCCATTCGCCGGTGATTCAAGGCATTTGGCATTTGTGTCGGAATATCCAGAACCAACGTCCCGCCGAGCGCGACATTGAGCATTTGATGTCCCCGGCAAATGCCAAAAAGCGGCTTTTTTTGCTCCATAATCTCCGCAATCATCGGCACTTCCCACTTGTCCCGCTCCGGTTCCAGCGGGCCGACAGTTTTGGCCAGCGCCTCGGGAATGTCGTTCGCGTAAAGTTTTGGGTCGATGTCATCTCCGCCGGTCATCAACACTCCATCGCACCGCTCCACGGCTTCCGCGATCACCGCGCGGGAACTCGTCGCCGGAAAAATCTGCGGCAAACCGCCGCCCGCGATAATCGCGTCGGTATAGCGATTCGACACACTAATGGAGGCGTCGTCAAATTCCGCGCCTTTGCTTTCAGTGCTTGGAGTCACCAGAATGACCGGCCGCTCTCTCATAAATTCATTTGCGATTATTCAATCTTCGTTCCCGGAAAACGCTCCGAAATGATTTTGCGCAACCGGTCCTCCTCTTCGGGACGCAGCAAACGTCGCGTAATTCGCCGCTGCACCGAATCCAGCAACGCCAGCCAGTCTTCGACCGGCGGATTCTTCACAGCCTGCCATTGGTCGAACCGTTTCTCCCGCTGAAAGAAAAGCCACTGTTTGCCAAAGTGCTGCGCATAACATTGCAGCGTTCCCCCCTCTGGCAACTCCCGTTTCCAACTAATTTCGGCTTTTGGCATTGAGAGAATAGCTATTGGGCATCGGGAAGGTCAATGCTGGCAACCGCCATTGCGGCAATCCCTTCCTCCCGGCCGACGAAGCCCAGATGCTCATTGGTTGTCGCCTTGATGCCAACCTTTGTCATATGCACCCCCAGCGCCTCGGCGATATTCAGCTTCATCGCCTGTGCGTGCGGCATGAGTTTGGGTTCCTGCGCGATCACCGTGGCATCCACGTTAACGATCTTCCCTCCGCGGAAACCAACCTGTCGCGCCGCCTCCTCTAAAAAAATTTTGCTCGTCGCGCCTTTCCAACGCGGGTCGCTGTTTGGGAAAAACGTGCCGATGTCCCCTTCGCCCAGCGCCCCGAGCACAGCGTCGCAAATCGCGTGCATCAGGGCATCCGCGTCTGAATGGCCATCCAGACCCAGCCGATGCGGAATATCCACGCCGCCAAGGATCAATTTGCGGCCCGGCGCCAGCGGGTGGACGTCATAACCAATTCCAACGTGAACCATTGACGCACTATAGGCGTCCGGCGACGGGCAACCAAGCAATTTGTCTCGGCGTGAAAGCGGTTCTAAACTTTCCCAATCCATTTGCGGCCCTCCCACACCGCTTGGAGCGACGTGAGGTTGCGCCGGTCGAAGATGTTCCTTGCAGCCGCCCGGAGATTTCCCTTTTTCGCGTTCTGGAAGGCATCGCTGATGCTGATCGCCAGAAATTGCATCACGCTTGGGTCGCGATAGCAGTCAATCATACATTTAGTGCAGCCGTCGCGGATGAGTTTGCTTTGGTCGAATTCGTAAATGTTGCACATGGGCTTGTCCCATGCGTGGCAGCGGTACAGGTTCAGATTCCAATCGAGATAGAAATACTTGTGTCCGCCCAGGCATCCGAATTTCTCCGGCTCCCCCCGAAGATGGCGTTGCATCTCCGTCAGCGATTCCCGGGGATTGACCACCGGATACCCGCCGCGCGCCTTCATTTGCTTGATGGACTCGAACACGCCGATGAGTTCCTCCGCCTTATAATTGACAAGCGCGGAATCGCTGAAGCTCAAATAACTCGAGGCCAGGCTCGTCAGCGGATAGCTGAACGTGCAACTGGCAAAGCCCAGCGAGCGCAGGAAATCCGGCAACTTGGCGTAATCCTCGATCAGCCGGCTGGCCGTCACGCTGGCCGTCGTCTGCGCGCCCAGTTTCGCAAAGACTTCATTCGCCCGCTTGATCTTCCGGCAGACCTCCGGCAAACCCCGGTTCTTTTCATGCCGGCGAACGTCATGCGCGTCGATGGACATGATGACGCTGCTCAACCCGTCGCCGGCCAGCGAAACCATGTTTTGTTCCGTCCAAAGCGATCCGTTGGTGCAGACCATCGGATGAATCCCTTGCTCCGCGGCATAACGGATCATTTGGCCGAGGTGTTTGTGAACCAGCGGCTCGCCGCCCACAAACAGCAGGTAGCCAATATGATTCTTGACACATATGTCGATCACATCCCGCGCTTCCTCCAGCGAAACCGAGCGCCGCTGGCGTGGATCGAATCGGTCCACCGCAAATCCGCAAAAGTCGCAACGCGCGTTGCAGATATTGGTGATTGCGAACTGCAAATACCCCGGCCCGCCGTGCGAAAGGATTTCCCCCAGCAAACGCGTGAATTTTTTCTTCGGCTTTTGCGCGGGCGGCAACTGTTCAACGCGCCTGGCGGGCGGCTGCGGTTCCGCCCGCGAATGCTCCACAATCTGGGTATCGCTCTCCATAAACGACAATTAGTTAATGGCACTTATGGGGGAACGTGCCCCAACCTTGCGGAAAAATCTCACGCGGCTTGCGCAACAAGTCAAGGGGTTCTTGGACCCTTGCTCAGGGGAAACTCACAGGCGCTGTCCACGGCCACATGATGTGCCACCAGCCTCGGATCTCGTTCGCCGGGATGCTTACCCCGACAGATCCTTTGCCCCAATAGTAGTCGTTGTAGACCCAGATTCCGTTCGGTCCAATCGTTCCAAACGCCACGGCCGTTCCGGCGGCTTTGGTATGGGCGGCTGACAGCCAGGCCTGCACAATTGTCTCAGATGATTGAAGCATATTGTCCGCGTATTCCAGCGAAAACCCGGTTTCCGCTCCGGCATTCGAATCAAATCCCGTCAAAATATGGAGGCCGTTGAAGGCGAAGCCCCAGCGTGTCCATGCGCCGACATAATTCGAGTCATATTCCTGCAACACATCACAGGAGAGCAGGCACAGCCAGAACAAGTTGTCGTTTGCCGTCGGACCTCCGTTGCTCCAGGAATCGAGGTAGTTGGGCACGCTATAATCCACGCTATCCCCGCCACAAATGCCATTCAGCCTTACCGCGGGACCGTTGAGGATTTGGTAATCCGGCTCGAACAATACACTCTGAGGCGTGTCGTCGCCGCACGAGTCAATGGTTTGGCCATTCCCGAAGGTGGTAAAGCTGAGGCGTTCGGAGCGCCATGACCGATGTAAAGGACAATGCTGGCTGAATTCACGCCCCAATTGTCAATGTCCGCGTCTCCGGTCACCCACAGGCCAAAGAAATCGTCTCAACCGCGCTGGCTGGCGCCGGCCCGTCAATGGTGGCGCTGCAATAATACCACGGGATGATATTCGTTGGATGCCATGCCGGCGGCTCACACGTGGGACATTGCGGTGTCGGCGAAAACGAAGGGCGCCAATAAACGACTTTCATGTTAATTTGCGCCCAGCAACGGGGTCGTCACGCGTTTGCTCTACTCCGCCTGCCAATTGGAGGAGAACCCAAACAAAACCGTGCAACTGATGTCGGCGAGCCAGGCCAGTAATCTCGTGGCCAGCCTTTATCCGCCGGGGGCTGTATCCAGCGTGCAAAACCCGCAACGCCCAGAGCCGAACGATTTGGTTTTTCATGCGAACTCACCGATTAATAGCTTTTTAATCGTGCCGGCGCAAGCGTTATGTGAGTTGTTTATATATGTATTAGCTATGCTTGTTATCGTGGCCTACCAAAATAGAATTTGTGTATCCCACAATAACATGGGATAATCTAAATCGTTGGTATTGTTCTTTGAAAACGAAGAACTGGCGCGAATGCGGGGTGTTCCGTTCCTTGGTCCGCCTTCAGTCAAGGCGGTCAAACCAGGTCAAACCAGGTCAAACTAAGTCAAACCAGTCTTTTCACATAGTCCTCGTAAGCCAGGCCGATCCCTTTATTGAGGTAAATCTCTGGTTTCCAGCCCAATGCAAAGATTCGCGAGCTGTCGAGCAGCTTCCGCGGAGTCCCATCGGGCTTTGAGGTGTCCCAAACAATCCGGCCTTTAAAACCGATGACCCCTTGAACCATCTCCGCAAGCGACTTTATGTCCAAATCACTGCCGGAACCGACGTTGATGATTTGTTCGTCGCTGTAATTGCGCATGAGATAAACGACGGCGGCCGCAAGGTCATCGGCAAAAAGAAATTCCCGTTTTGGAGCGCCGGTGCCCCAGCAAGTTACCGTATCCGCGCCGGAAACTTTCGCCTCGTGAAATTTCCGTATCAACGCGGGCAAAACATGGGAAGTCCGCAAATCATAATGGTCGTTTAACCCATAAAGGTTGGTCGGCATCGCGCAGATGTAATCGCAACCGTACTGGCGTCGAAACGCCTGGCACATCTTGATTCCGGCGATCTTGGCAATGGCGTACCACTGGTTGGTCGGCTCCAGAGGGCCGGTCAGTAAATATTCCTCTTTGAGAGGTTGCGTCGCCATTTTCGGGTAAATGCACGAACTGCCCAGGAAAAGCAGCTTTTTCACCCCGCTCAGGCGCGCGTTCTCGATGATGTGATTCTGAATCTGCAGGTTGTCGTATAGAAAATCCGCCGGATAACTGTCGTTGGCCAGAATGCCTCCGACCTTTGCCGCCGCCACAAAAACATATTCCGGCTTCTCCTGTTCAAAGAAAGACTTGACAGAGCCGCTATCAAGCAAATCCAACTCGGCGCGGGTTTTGCCGGTCACCTGGGTAAAGCCTTGCCGGCGCAATTCGCGAACGATTGCGCTGCCTGCCAGGCCTTGGTGGCCGGCGACGTAAATCCGCGAGTCGGACCGCATTGCGCCCTATGTTGAACAGCCAGCCTGAAAAAACCTAGCAAAAATTTTACGTTTCCTTATCCTCCTCCTGTGAACAGTGTTGTGGAAATCCAGGATTTGCGGGTCGAGTTTCCGAACCGCGACCTGGGAAAGGGCAGGGGAGCCAAATTGGCGGTCGATGGATTGAACTTGCGGGTAAACGCGGGCGAGGTGTTTGGTTTCCTCGGCCCCAACGGCGCGGGCAAGACCACGACCATGAACGTGCTGCTCGGCTTTGTCAACGCCACGGCCGGTTCCGCCTCGATCTTTGGCGTCAATGTCCGCCAGCCCATTGCTCGCAAGCGAATCGGTTACCTGCCCGAATTGACCTATTACTACAAATTTCTAAACACCGAGGAATTGCTGAGATTCTACGCACGCATTTTTCGCATCCCGCGCCGGGAACGCGAGGAGCGCATAAATTCCGTGCTCAAACTCGTAGAGCTGGAGCACGCGCGAAAAAGGTTGATTAAAACCTACTCCAAGGGAATGCAACAACGCGTGGGACTCGCCCAAGCCCTGATCAACAATCCCGATTTGCTGATCCTCGACGAACCGACCAGCGGTCTGGACCCGTTGGGCCGCATGAAAGTGCGCGAAATCATTCAACGTTTGAAGGACGAGGGAAAGACGGTGTTTTTTTCATCCCACGAGTTGGGCGAAGTCGAAACCGTTTGTGACCGCGTCGCCATTCTGCACGAAGGCAAGTTGCGAGTGGAAGGCTCCGTGGCAACCCTGGTCCAACAATACCAATGCGATTTGGAACACGTCTTCCTCAAAGTCGTCGGCTATCAACCCAAACCGGCACATGAATAATTGTTTTCCAATCGCGGGAGTCGTCATCAAGGAATTATATCGCCGCAAGGACTTTTACGTTCTGTTTATCCTGACCGTGCTGATAACTCTTCTTTTCGGCTCGGTCAATTTTTTCAATGACGACCGCATCGCCCGTTACCTCAAGGATGTTTGCCTCCTCTTAATCTGGATAGCGTCCCTGGTCATTGCCGTGACGACGACGGCGAGGCAAATTCCAGCCGAAAGGGAGAGCCGGACCATTTTCCCGTTGCTCGCCAAACCGGTCGGGCGCGGCGAATTGATTGCCGGAAAATTTCTCGGTTGCTGGGCTGCAACCGGCCTGGCGCTGATCGTTTTTTATTTCTTTTTCGGCATGATCTCGGCCTCGCGCGAACACAGTTTGCATTGGACGCTCTATTTTCAGGCGATATGGCTGCACTGGATTTGCCTCGGCATCGTTGTTGCAATGGTCTTGCTGGGTTCCATTGTTTTCGCGGCGCCCTCTTCCAACGCCACCATTTGTTTGATCATTATTATCGGGATCATGTTCGCGGGCGGTCATCTTAATGGCATCGCCATCGGAATGCGGGGAATTCGCGGTGAAATTGTCTATGCCATCTATTATATTATTCCGCATTTGGAATGGTACGACGATATGAGGGACCTGGTGGTTCATGATTGGGGTTCGATCGATTGGCTGATCTGGGCCGGAGCGACAATTTACGGCCTGCTCTACGCCGCGTTTCTGCTGTGCGTCACGTGGCTTGTGTTTCGCCGCAAGGCCCTCGCGTTATGATCCGTTACTTCGCGGCGTTCCTCTTGACAGCTTGTTTTACCCTCGCCACCGTTCTGGAGCCGGCCTTTCAGCGGCTGCGCGCCAAGACCGACACCTCCTCCACCATGCTCGTCGCGTTGCTGGGGGACAGCAGGCAAATGTTTGCCGCCCATTTTTTTGCCGAGGCCGACGCCTATTTTCATAGCGGTTTTTACCCCACGATCTTCGACAACGCCAAGCCCGAAGGCCCTTCGCACTTGAAGGAGGAGGCGCATGAGCACGAAGAGCCCGGCCATGAGGATCACGACGATAGTTTCATGGGGCCGCCCAAGGATTTGTTCGACCGTTTTGGCCGCAATTTTTATCCCACCGTCCACACCCATTTGAGCCACGGCAACGAGCGAGAGATTCTCCCGTGGCTCAAGATTTCGGCCGAACTGGACCCCAAGCGGATTGAGACTTACGTGACTGCCGCCTATTGGTTGCGCACATCGCTGAACAAGCCCAACGAAGCCGAGGAATTTTTGCGGGAGGGCTTGCGCGCCAATCCGGACAGTTACGAAATTCTCCTCGAATTGGGCCGCGTCTATTTTTACAACAAAAAGGATACGCGCGTCGCCCGCAACATCTGGGAATTGGCCCTCGCAAAATGGGTTGCGCAGGATGCCGCCGGCGACAAGCCGGACCGGCACGATCACGAGGAAATCCTCGGCGAAATATTGCGCGCCGATCGCGCGGACAATGACCTTAAAGCGCAACTGGCGGATTTGGAGGAATTGATCAAAATTTCTCCCAGCAAGGGCACGCTCGAACCCCAGCTTGAGGATGTCAAAGCGAAGCTGGCCGCCCAAAAATAGTTTTCAAGCCATGAAATCCACCGCCGTTCCATTTCAAATCAGCGACCCGATAAACGCTCGCATCCTCGCGATATCCGAAGATAAAATCCAGGGCTTCCTACGCGAGCCCCTTCACGAAATCGCCGGCCAAAGCGGCGTGGAACTCGACACGGTCATCGAGCGCATTCGCGCCATGCTCGAAGCCGGGACGATCCGCCGTGTCCGGCAAACGCTGCTCGCCACAAACCTCGCGCAAGGCGCTCTCGTCGCGTGGCAACTCCCCGCCGACCGCCTCGACGCCGCGTTCGATTACATGTTCAAGAGCGACCCGTTTTCCGGTCATGTCGTTCTCCGCTCCACCGATACCGCGACCACTGGCTCGAACTATAAATTGTGGACGACAGTCAAGGTTCCTCAGGGTTTTTCGATGGAAGCTCATTGCCAATTCCTGGCACGCCAAACAGGCGCGGAGCATTTTCGCATCATGCCCGCCAAACGTCTATTTGCCCTCGGTGTCGGCCACATGCGCCGTCGCGGAATGGAACCCGGCGCCAAGGCGGACGTCCCCGCCGAAGTGACCGAAGTTGCCGTCGTCCGTCTGAATGAATTGGAGTGGCAGGTTTTGACCGCGCTCAAGCGCGAATTCGAGACCGCGGAAATCGTCCCGGACATTTGGCGCGCTCGCGCAACGGAAGCCGGTGTCAGCCTGGAGGAATTTTTCCGGATGGCCGAAGATTTCAACCGCCGCAAAATCATTGGCCGCTTTTCGACTTTTCTCGAACATGTCAAAACGCTCAAGGATGGGGATCGCGTGACCCGTTTCAACGGGTTGTTTCATTGGGCCGTGCCGGCTGGGCGTGAAATCGAGACGGGCAGGGAAGTGGGCCGTCATTATATCATGACGCACGCTTATTGGCGCGAAGGCGGCCCGGAATTTCACAACGTCAACGTCATGGGCGTCGCGCACGGAATGGAGAAGCCACTTCTGCTCGCCCACAAAGCCGCCATCGACCGCCACCTCGAAACGTGCGGAATTCCCGTCACCTACACAAACGTCTTCTGGGGCGGCCGCAGCGAAATCAAACCTTCAGAAATCGCCCCAGCCGCCTACCGCCAATGGTGCCGGCAAGTCGGACTGGCATTGTAACTCTATTGCCCGAGAATCCGATAAAAGCGGGCGGCGTTCGTGCTGATGGGATCGCTTACCTGAATCGGGATCGGGGGCGCGAACTGGACTGTCTCCAGCGTCTGCCATTGCACCGGAGGCGTCAGGTTGGTTGTGTATTGGATTGTGTAGGTGGCTCCGATTTCCGGCTGAAACGTGAATTGCATGGTATTATTTGTCACGATAGTATTTTGCAGAACCGGAGCCGGAGGCAGCGAAGCGGTAATGACAAAGTTTGAAGACACTCCCAATGGATACGTTTGGTTGTAAGCGGTGAAGGTGACGGTATAGATGCCGGTCTTCGTCCAAGTATGGTTTACTGCGGTTCCAACGTTCGTCGCCGTCGATCCATCGCCGAACGACCATGAAACCGTCGCGGCCCGCCCGTTAATCGTCCCAAAAAACGAAGCGGGCAAGTTAATAAGGGCATTGGTACCCGAGAAAGACGTGAAGCTGACCGACAACGGCCCGGCGAGGTTCGAAAGCGCCACTTCATCGCAACCCATCGAAGGCGGATTTGCCCATGGCTCACCATCGAGATCCGTCCCACTTGAGTAAAGCGCGCTCCCTGCGCCGCGACACGGAGACGAACTGGAAATGTGGTATAAGTCCAGAAGTTCCGGATTGCTGGTTATATTACTGGTGCCCACTGGACCGCTAAACCCTGGGAACGGCGGATCCGTGCATGAGAAGCTATATCCGTACCCTGGAGGATTGTTGCCGCCGTAATCATCAATAGCTCCGCCGTACGGGTAGGAGTCCACGTTGCCAACAACGATGCTGTTTCTGACAATGCAATTGTAAGTTCCCGCTCCTTGTTCGGAGAACACGACTGCTATGTAGTTGCCCTGAAGTGTGCAGTTATTGAGCGTCGCATTGTAGGCTCCTCCTCCTTGCTGGGCCAAATTCAAAACACCCAACGAATTGTTCAAGGTGCCATTGGCAAAGCCGCCGCCCTCAATAGCGATGTTGTTTGACAGAAAACAATTGCAAACAATGGCATTGGTGAATGCGCACCAGGCTCCTCCGCCTTGCGTGCTGGCGGCAGCGCCCGTCCCGAGCGTCGCGCCTTTTTGCAAAGTAAACCCAGCCAGCGTCGCTCCGTTCGTAAGCCATGCGCAACGCACGGACAGCGGACCGTTGGTGAAAACCGGGTCCCACGCACCCTGGATGGTTGTTGCTGAAAAGCCGTTCACGCTGATGACCGTCACTGCTTTGTCCAACGTTACGCGGTTGGTGAGAACGCCGTCCATGGATATGCCACCCGTTGCGTAAACGCCGTTGGTAACAAGGACTACTTCGCCCGCGGCGGCATTGTCGATGGCATCCTGAATGTTGGTCGCGGCGGTTGCCCAGTTGGAATACGGCGGAACGGGATTGGTCCCGTTCGCATCGACACAGTGAAGCGTCAGACTCACAACCGCGCTGGTGGCGGCTCCGTACGCGTTGCTGACGACCAGTTGATAGCGGGCGCCATCGGCAAAACTAATTCTTGTCGCGACGAGATTGCTGCTTCCCGTCGAAGTGAAGTCTCCGTCGTTCGTCAAAGGCAATCCGTTTTCCAGCCATGTGTAAGCAAACGGCGGCTCGCCGTCCACGGCGACATTTCCAATCGTAAACCCGACGGGAGAACTCGTGAGCTTCAGTTGCGGTGTCTCGACGACTGGCGCCGGCTGGAATTCAGCGCAGCCAATCGACGGCGGATTAGCCCAGGGCTGTCCGAAAATATCGACTCCCAACGCGTTGATCCCCGCGTGGATGCAAGGGGAGCCGCTGGCGAGATGAATTCCATCCGCGAAAAGCAGCGGCGCGTTCGTAAAATTGCCCGCGCCGGCGGCCTGCAACGGATACACACAACAGTGCGAAAAGACGCTTCCGACGACATAGAAATTGTCGTAGTTATAATAAATGATGCAATTTTGCGCCGCGCATTTGTAAATCCCATAGGCTGCATTGCTGACCACGGTGCAGTTGGTCAAAGCTCCGTCATATACACCGGCGTAAGCGTTGCTGCTGATCAAACAATTGTTAAACGCTCCCTGGTAACCTCCGCCCGCGTTCATGTTCGCTGTATTGGACACGATAACGCAATTGGCTACGAACGCATTGGACGATGTACACCAAACTCCGCCGCCGCTCTGTGTCGTGGTGGCGCTTCCCGTGGTGCCGGTTGCGCCCGCCGTCAGCCTAAACCCGGCCAGAACCGCGCCATCCATCACCCACGCGCACCGCACCGCGCTAGGTCCGTTGGTCGCGCCGCCTCCTTCAATCGTCGTCACCCACGGCCCGTTGACGCTTTGAACCAAAACAACCTTGTTTAAAGCGACTCGGTTGGTCTGAACGCCATCCATCGTCACGCCGCCTTCGGCATAAGCGCCGTTGGTAACGAGAACAACATCTCCGCTGGCAGCCGCGTTGATGGCATCCTGGATGTTCGTCGCGGCAGTGTCCCAGGCGGAGAAGGGCGGGACAGGATTGGTTCCGTCCGCGTCCACGCAATGAAAATTCAAGGTCGCCACGATGCTTGTCACAACTCCATAACTATTACTCGCGATGAGTTGGTAGCTACCGGCATCGGCTAAACTGAGGTTGGTTCCAATGAGCACGGTTGACGCCGTCCCACCATAATTTCCGCCGGATTGTATCGGCGCCCCGTCTTTAATCCACCAGACCGCCAACGGAGGTTGACTATCCACAGCCGCGGTGAAGACGAATCCCGCGGGTGCGCTGGTAAATTGAAGGCGTGGAACCGTGATGACTGGCGTCGGCTCCCATTCCGCGCAACCGACGGAAGGAGGATTGGCCCATGGCTGGCCGAAGATATCCGTGCCAGTCACAACATTCGTTCCCGCGCCGATGCACGGTGAGCCGGCGAGCAAATGCGCGCCGTCCGAAAAAAGATCCGGCGCATTCGTGAAGTTTCCATGTCCAGTCGGCAATGGAGTTGTGCAGCAGTAAGAACAAGTCGAAAGCTGATAATTTTCAATGCTCCCATTAAGGTTATTGTAAGCAATAATACAATTAGTGGCGGCGGACTCATACACCCCCGGAAAGCCGCTGTTGCTGACAATAGTGCAACTTTCGACGATGGCGCCGGCCACTCCCCCACCGCCGCCTATGTTTGCGGAATTGCTGCTCACCAGACAGTTTTGCAGTGTCACTCGATAGGCCCCGCCCCCGAACTGGCCTGTGTAGTTGGAAACAATTATGCAATTCGCAACCAGAGTCTGGTTCGACGATATTCCCCAAACGCCTCCACCGCTTTCCGATCCCATTGAGCCTCCCTCCAAAGTGAAACCAATCAAAGCGGCATTGTTGGTCAGCCACGCGCAACGCACTCTTGTCGCGCCGGTATTCTGAATCGTTGTTACCAACGGCCCGTTGACGCTTTGGACTGTGAGCGCCTTGTTTAGCGTCACCAGATTTGTGACAAAGCCATCCATGGAAATTCCCCCGGACGAATAAACTCCGTTCGTCACCAAAACCAAATCCCCGTTTGTCGCCTCGTCAATCGCCTCCTGAATATTCGTCGCGGCGGTGCTCCAATCCGCGTACGGTGACGTCGAATTGGCGCTGTTCGCGTCAACGTAAAATGTTGTCGCCGAAGCGCGAGTGGAAAAAAGCAGTGTGAGATATACAGCGAGAGAAAAAACAAGGGTCTTCATGGCAATTAAGTCGCCAGCGTCTCACGACGGCCCAAACCCGTCAAGTCATCTCCTCAGAAATTTCGCCACGGCCTCCGTGCGCGTCCGCACCTGGAGCTTCTCGTAGATGCGCCGTATATAAGTATGCACCGTTTCGTAGCTGATCCCCATTTTCTCCGCGATTTCCTTGTAGAGAAATCCCTGGCTCAAAAAATCCAAAACCTCCTGCTCCCGCCCCGACAGCACCTCGCCCGTCTCCTGCGAAGCCGGCGCCCGCTGAAATGACTGCACCACCTTCCGCGCAATGTGAGTCGTCATCGGCGATCCGCCTCGATGCACTTCGCGGATCGCATCCAGCAATTCCGCGCGCGGCGCCCGTTTAAGCAGGTAACCCGTCGCTCCCGCCGCCAGCGCATTGAAAATATTCTCCGTGTCCTCGTATGCCGTCAGCATCACCGCCGCGATCTGCGGCGCGACCTGCTTCAGCCGTCGCACGCATTCGACGCCGTTGATCCCCGGCAAATTGATGTCCATCAGCACCACCTCCGGCTTGTCCTTCGGCAATCCTTCCAGCGCCGCCTCCGCCGTGCCGTATTGGCTGATGCACCGGAATCCTTCCGCCTTGTTGATCAACCGGCACAACGTCCCTCGCAATTGTTCGTTGTCCTCGACAATGGAGATGCTGATCGCCATAACTCAACCTTTCACAAGCGGGGCCTTGAGACGGACAACCGTCCCGCCGCTCGGCTTTGCTTCAATGGAAAATTCCCCGCCGACGTCTTCCATTCTTTTGCGCATGTTTTGCATTCCGTTTCTTGACTCCGCCGCTTTTTCCTTCACGCCCGCCGGTCCGCGGCCGTTGTCTTCGATCTCCAGCGTGAAACTTTCCGCGTCCAGCCGCAGGTGGATCGACGCCTCGGTTGCCCGGGCGTGTTTGACAATGTTCGTCACCGCCTCCTTCGCCGCAAGAAAAACATTGTGCCGCGCTTCCGGCGAAATCGTCGCCGCCGGCAATTGCGTGGGCACATCCAGCCGGTAACGCAGCCCCGCCACCGAAAGGTAATCCTGCGCGTGCTTGCAAATATAATTGACCAACCCCTCCAGTGTGTCGTTTGATGGATTCACCGTCCACACAATCTCGTCCAAGGCGCGCGTGGTTTCCCGCGCCGTCTGTGAAATTTGCCGCGCATGGCTCTCCGCCTCCTCCGGGCTGTCCTTGTCCGTTTCAACCATTTCGCCCAGCAGCGCCAACTGTGTCAGGCTCGCCCCCACCTGGTCGTGAATGTCCCGCGCGATTCGCGCCCGTTCTTTTTCCAGCGCCTGTTGCTGCCGCAATCCCGACAGTTGCCGCTGCAATTTCTCTGTCGCAATAAAATAAACCCCCGCCGCGACAATCGCCAGCAGCGTTCCGATTTCCGCCGCGCGAAACCATCCCGTCTGCCAAAAAAACGGGAGCACCGTGACCGCGAGCGTCGCGCCTGTTTCATTCCAAATGCCGTCCTCGTTGCAAGCCTTCACCTGGAATTCAAAATGTCCCGGCGCCAACGTCGGATACCGCGCGAACCGCTGCGCGCCCGCCTCGTGCCATTTCGTTTCCCGCCCCACCAGCCGGTAGCTGAAACGCGCGCGATCCGCCCCGCCAAGATTCAGGCTGGTGTAGTGAATTTCCAAATCCTCCTTCCCGGCGGGAACGGTTACAGACTCCGGCGGCGCGGCGTGAGGCCCGTTTGTTGTGTACTCCTGTTCCTCCACCAGCACGGATTCAATGACCACCGGCGGTGGATTTGAGTTGAACGGAATTTGCCCGGGATTCACCGAAACAACTCCCGCCACAGTCGGGAACCACAACCGACCATCGGTGGTTCCACACGCTGCCGGCTGCGAGCCAAACGTGCACTCTGTCGCCGGCAATCCATCCTCTTTGTTATAGCCCCTGCACGGCACAAAGTGACCGGCCGCGGGGACGAAATCCTCCAGTTCCTTTTTTTTCGCCCGCATCAGCCCCGCATTCGAGCCGATCCACAAAAAGCCCGTCCCGTCCTCAATCAAATAATCGATACTGTTTCCAATCAGTCCGTCCTGCGTCGTGTAATGCGTCCATTTCCCGTCGCTGAATCGGACGAGGCCATCGTTTAGTGTGCCGATCCACAAGACATCATTGGTATCCACGTAAATCGCCGAAATATTGTCACTCGGAAATCCGTTGGTTCGCTGAAACGAGGTGAATTGGCCATCGTGAAATCGATCAAGTCCGCCGCCTTCGGTGCCGATCCACAAATTGCCCGCGTGGTCTTCCGCAATCGCGTGTACGATGTTTGCCGAAAGCCCTTCGTTAGTGGTGAACAGCCGCCACTGTGTTCCGTTCAATTGACCCAGTCCGCCGAATGTTGCCAGCCAAAGCGTCCCCGAGTGGTCTTCGAACAACCCCGAAATCTCCGGCGTTTCAACCTCGTCCGGACGAAAAACGCCGTCCTCCAAATGGAAAAGCCCGTAACCCTTCGCCGGACGCGTCGCCGCCCAAACTTTCTGTTCTCGGTCCACAAAGACCGCCGTTGGATTGAACTGGCTCAACGACCCAAAGAACGCCTCGTGCGTTTCCCACTGCCCGTCCTTCCAATAATGGAAATCCTGGAATTTCGCGCTGATCCACAATCCTCCCTGCTTGTCGGGAGAGAGCGACTGCGCCACGCTCCCGTAGGTTTTGTCCAGCGTTTGAAATACCTGCCGTTTGATCCGGTTCAATCCACCGCCATCCAATCCCACCCACAGGTCGCCATCCGAGTCGGCGTCAAGGGAAAGCACCGAGTTGTTGGAAAGGTGGTCCTTCGTGGAAATACGTGTCGCATTCCCATCCTTGTCAAACCAAAATACACCCTCGCCGAAAGGCCCGCCCGTTCCGACGACTAGATTTCCATTTCGGTCCTCGCACGCGGTCTTGACGACATCGCGTTGCGTTGCCGTCCACGGATACGTCGCGAAAACCCTCGTGACGTTCGTGCCCGAACATTTGCAAATCACGCCGCCCGCCAGCCGCCAATAACCGCCCGAGCGGCTCGCCAGCAGCAGATCGACGTGGCTTGTCGACGGCCCCTTGAACACCGGCAAAGGTTCTTTTGAGCGAACAGCCGCCGGGTCCACCCCGAAAACTTCATCTTCCGTGGAAATCCACAGAATTCCGCCTTTTTCCGCAATCACGGATCGCCCCCGGCCCTGGTTCAAATTCCACACATCGATCTCACCATTGGTGTACCGTGCCAGTTGGCAGTCCTCGGTCAAAAGCCAGACCGCCCCCATCGAATCCTCGCAAATCGAGACAAGGTGCCCCGCGCGCCGCCCGCGTCCAATATTCAACGGATGAACCCGCCCATTCTCTATCAACGCCGCGCCGGACGTTTCGGTGCCAACCCAAAGATTGCTGCGGCTGTCCTCGAACAACCGGACGATGCGGACGCTTTCCAGTTTGGGCGTGTTGCTTTCGTCATAAACGGTGAAGTGAAACCCATCAAACCGCACCAACCCGTTCAGCGTGCCGAGCCACAGATACCCGTCGCGCGTCCTGCACATCGCCAGCACCGAACTTTGCGGCAGCAATCCTTGTTCGGTCCCCCAAGAATCCACTGTAAAACGATCCTCCGAAGGCCCCGCGCAAACCGCAACAGCGCTCAACAGCAGCAGGGGCAGCGCAACGGCCGCGTTCAGGCGCTTGAGCATCGTTAATCCTCTTCCTTAATGTCAGCCAGTTTCACCTTCGCCGCTTTTCGGTCCGTCACCATCGCTTTAAATTTCCAATCCTTTCCCGGCTCCATGACCTGGGTATAATCCGTCGCCGAACCGATTTTGTCCCCTTGTTTATCCAGGACATCCACATCAACTTTCACGCCAAATCTCTGGCGGGTGGAAGTATTCCGCACAACCCCGACCGCATAAACCAGTCTTCCGTCTCCCTCCTTTTCAAGCGAGATAGGCCCCGCCTTCAATCCGTGCCACGGATCGGGTGGGGGAACAGGATTGGGAGCAGCGATTGGCGCGGTGGCGACAATGTTTGAATTCTGTTGTGGAGTCGGCAATTCGGACGGCGTTCGTTTCATCCAAAAAAAGACGCCCGCGCCCGCCGCCACCGCAACAATCGAAGCAATGCCCAGCGCCAGAAAAATGCATTTCCGCGAAGCCGCCCCGCCACCCACCTCAACTGAAGGCGCGTGTATGGGAGTGAGCACGGTTTTCCATTGGCAATGAGGGCAGGGGATTGTTTGTCCGGCCCCTTCCGACGGGAACTCAATATGGCCGCCGCAATGCTCGCAGACGCCTCTGGAATAACTCACGCCTTATTTGAAAAGCAGAAAACCTTCTCCGCCACAAGGCTTTTCATTTTTCTTCCGCTATTTCAAATCCTGCAAATACCGCAGGCTCTCCGGAATCTGCTTCTCCGAATTATCCGATTCATCCTCGATGAAAAAGTATTTGACTCCAATCCGTCTCGCCTCGTGGATAATCGCAGGCATATCGAGCTGCCCCGTCCCGAACGTCACGTCGTTATTAACGTCTGACGATCCCGTGAGCAATCCCGTGCGCGTTCCCTTCTTCATGTCCTTCAGGTGCATCAGCACAAACCGATTCGGATATTTCGCCAGCAATTTCACCGGATCTCGTCCCGAATGAGCGACCCAGAAAATGTCCATCTCGAACTTCACATCCTTCGGATCGGTATTATTCACCAACAAATCAAACAGCGTCCCGTCGCCGAATGGCTGAAATTCATAGCCGTGCGTGTGATAGAAAAACGTCATTTTGTGTTCCGCCGCCAGCGCGCCGGCGCGATTGAAGACCTCAATCGCGTGCCGGCATGTCGCTTCGTCGAAGTCTCCCTTGTGCGGAATCCACGCGCATCCCACGTATTTCAAACCCAGGATTTGCGCCTCGCGCAATACCGCTTCCGGGTCTTTGTCCCACTGCTCAAAGCCAAAGTGGCCACCGATTGCGATTAGATGGTGCTCATCCAATTCCGCCTTGAATTTTTGCGGGTCGAGTCCGTACGTCCCGGCGAGCTCGACATATTTGACGCCCCAGCTTCTCACTTCGTCAAGCGTGCCGGGAACGTCCTTCTCCATTTGCTTCCGAACACTGTATAATTGAATGCCCACTGAATTCATAAGTGACCGCGCTTCGACCGCTGTGCACCCCGCAAAAATGGCGCCCGCCACAACGGCGGCCGTCAGTTTCGTAAAATGATGGCCAATAGTTTTGCCCATAATATCTTGAGTTTTCATTAGGCGCTATCATGGGCCGGAACGCGCCATCCTGTCTATATCTTTCCTAATCCCAATCTTCCCCGTAATCTCCTCCCAAATAAAGATTGAAGAAACGTCGCAACAGTCCGACAACGCCCAAGCTACCGCCCGCGCTAGGACCGGGCCAGCGCATGGCGTTTCGCGTAATCGCTCTTCTGCTCATCCCGCTCCTCGCGCTCGGTTTGCTCGAAGCGGGTTTGCGCCTGGCCGGTTACGGCTACGACACCGCGTTTTTCAAAACTCTTCGCATTGGCAACGAGGATTTCCTTGTCAACAACGACGATTTCGTCCGCCGTTTTTTCCCGCCCCAATTGGTCCGACTCCCGGAAGTCCTGCGCATGGAAAAGGAGAAACCTCCGGGCGTGACGCGCATTTTCATCCTCGGCGAATCGGCCGCGCTCGGCGATCCGGCCCCTTCGTACGCGGCGGCGCGTTACATGCGCGCGTTGCTTTCGGACCGTTTTCCGGGGCATCGCTTTGAAGTCGTCAATGTGGCGATCACCGCCATCAATTCCCACGCCATCTTGCCCATCGCCCGCGAATGCGCCAAGCATCAGGGCGATTTTTGGATCGTTTACATGGGCAACAACGAAATGGTCGGCCCGTTCGGCGCGGCTTCTGTTTTCGGAGCGCAGGCGCCGCCGCGCTGGATGGTGCGCGTGAGCCTGGCCCTTCAAGAATTGCGCGTGGGCCAATTGCTCATGGCCGCCACCCGCCATCTGAGACCGAAAAGTTCCAGCGCCGCTTCCTGGGGCGGCATGGAAATGTTTTTGGGCAATCAAATTCCCTCGGATGATCCCCGCAAGGAAGTGGTTTATCGCAATTTCCGCGAAAACCTGCGCGACATTCTCCGCGCCGGCCTGGACGGCGGCGCGCGCGTCCTTCTCAACACGGTCGCTGTCAATCTGAAAGACTGCCCTCCCTTCGCCTCAACTTCCGCCGATGCGGAATATCGCAATGCCCAGACTCTTCTCTCCCAGGGCAACATCGTGGGCGCCCGAGCGCAATTTCAAAAAGCCTGCGATGACGACACGCTTCCGTTCCGTGCTGATTCCCGCGTTAACGCAACCATTCGTGATGCCGCCAAAGAGTTTGCCGGGTCGAATCTGCTGTTTTTCGACGCCGCGGATTCCACGAATATTCCGGGCGACAACCTTTTTTACGAGCATGTCCACTTGAATTTCGACGGCAATTATTGGCTGGGTCGCGCGTGGGCGGAAAAAATCGAACCTCTCTTGCCCGCGGATATTCGCGGTTCGGCCGCCCGCGATTGGTCCTCCCAGGAAATCTGCGAACGCCGCCTGGGCCTGTTCGCCTGGAATCGCGCCATCGTTCTCAATGAAGTCGCCCGCCGTCGCCAAAAGCCTCCATTGAGCGGCGAATCGAACAACGTACGGGAACTGAACCAATTGCGCGAAAAACTGGCCCGCCTGCGCGAGAGCATGAACGTATCGAATGCTTCCGAGGCCCGGGGCCTTTACCTCGAGGACATTCAGCGCGATTCGGATGACTACATGTTGCGTTTTAGCGGCGCGGATTTGCTGGAAGCCATCGGCGCCTTTCGCGACGCCGCCGAACAATGGCGTCAAGTCGAGGAATTGCTGCCTCAGTATTATCTGGCGTACTTGCAGCAGGGCAGGATGCTCGAGCGCCTGGGCCAGTTGGACGACGCCCGCATGGCTTTTGAGCGGACGGTTTCGCTCTACCCGCGCGCCGCCGTCGCATGGTTTGAGTTGAGCAACATCGACGCCAGCCAGGGAAAATACGCCGCCGCCCTGAAAGAGTGCGAACGCGCCCGAAACATGGAACCGGACCAACCGGTCTTCTACGCCTGTGTTGGCCGCTTGCTCTCGAAGATGAACCGGCCTTTTGAAGCCATTGCCCAGTTCCGCGAGTCAATCAAAATTCAGCCCGCCTACTTCGATGGCCATCTTGCGCTCGCCGAGGAATTAGTCGCATCGGGAAAGTTCGCCGAAGCCACGAACGATTTCAACACAGCCGTTCAACTCAAACCCGATTCCGCGCGCGCCCATTTGGAATTTGGAGAGGCGCTTCTAAAACTGAACAGTCACGCCGCCGCCCACCGGCAATTCGAGGAAACAATCCGCATCGACCCCGCTAATACCGCCGCCCGCCAATACTTGACTCAGTAAAGCTGCGCGGAAAATGGCTTGCAAATCCACGTTTCAATTTTTCTTTGAATGGGCGGAAGTTTTCGAGAAACGACTCAGGTTGCGATCCTCCATAATCGGAGCTATTCTACTACAAGGAGGTTCCGGACAGCCGGAAAGAGACAAAGGGAAAAGAAAAGATATGCCGGCCCTGGGATTTCCTCGAAAGGAGATTTTATGAAAATTTTCAATCGAATAGGCCGGGGGCTTGTGGCAGGAGCGTTTTCGGTGGCTATGGTGGGCGGAATCGGCTTGCCGGCGTTCGCTTCAGACGTTAACGCTAGTTGCTCTGGAAAAACAGTCGGCGCGTCCGAGCGGCAGGAATTGCAAAGTATGAGTGAAAAAATGCTGGCGCGCGCCAAGGTTGATGACGTCGTGCTGCAAAACATGGCCGCAAAACTCAGGAACGCGCCCGAAACACAAAAAGTGGATATAGAGGCGGCGCTTTTGACTGAAATGGTTTCAGAGCATCACGACATGGTCAAAAATTGGGAAGGAATTCACAATCAGGTAGCCCAGTTTAAAGCCTCGCGTGCCGTGCACAGCAGCTTGGCTCAAAATCCTGCTTCCACGGGGCAAAAGTAAGATTCTGCGACCGCGCTAAGGCGCCTTTTTTGATTCCAGTCTTACCGTGGCCGTTTCCAGGCCGGGACGGGTTGCTGTCAATATAATCTGGCCCGCCTCCGGCTTCGAGCGGATGGCGACGCGGTTGATGCCGCATTCGGTGTCCAGATACGTATTGTTGATCGAATTGATTTTCCCGCTGTTGTAGCCGCCCCGCCAGATCGCCGGTCCATCCAGCTTGAAATCGACGCGCGCCTCATCAGTCGGACAGCGACGGCCCTCCGCGTCCACCACTTCCACATCGAAAAACGCCACGTCCGAACCGTCCGCCACGAAACCGGTGGGGTTTATGTAAGGCGTCAGTTTCAAGGCTTTGGCCGGGCCGATTGTCTGAATCACGTCCTGCGCCAAAATGTAGCCGTTCTTCTTCGCGTCCGCCGAAATTTTGCCCGGCTCGAATTTTATTTTGCGAAAAGGAAAAATGTAACCGTCGATCGGCGTCGAGCAAACGCCCTGGGATTTTCCATTGACGAATAATTCCACCGAATCGCAATGGTTCGCCGCGACATACATGTCCTTGACCGTGTTGGCTGGGTAAGTCCAGTGGCCAATGATATGAATGTCCGGCTCAGGATTTTGCATCACGCGATAAACGTAGAAAGCCTGCTTCGGCAATCGCACGGCATCGACCTTTCCGCTGACCCGGCACACTTCGCTGCTGTCTTGTCGGCCGTCCGCGTTGGAATCCGACCAGTAAATCGACGCGTAACCGGACCATTTGGAATGCGCCGGGTCGGGATTGCAAATCCGATTGCTGAAATACGCGGCATATCTTGCGGCCGCGGCAAGGCCGAACGTCTCGGAATTCCAGGAATAAGTGTCATCCGGCCCCTTTTTGAAACCGAAGTGCGGCGGCGAATAATCGTCCCAGAAACGCCGAGCCGCTTCATCGCGGAAATCCTCCGTTTCAATGATCGGCGCTCGATCTCGCCGCTCGCCGCTGTAGGCGCGGAACATTGCCTGCGTCCCATCCAACTCATCCGTGCGCGGATCCTGACCGATCATTACACCGTAATACTCCGCGAGGGGAGTAAGGAGGGTGTTTGCCGTGTCATTGGCGTCGCCTCGCGTGCCCATGACGAAACCCCGTTTTGATTTTTTGCGCGTCCACAACATTGCCGTTGACCGTGAGAATGCAATAAACGTCGTAAAGAGCCGGATGGTCGTCGCTCCAGAAATTCGCCCCCGTTAATTTTCCCGTGGCCTTGAAAATTTCAGTCTGCCTGCCAACCAGGTCAGACGCCTTGCTCTGAAACGTCGCCCGCGTGACTCCGCCGGCATCCACCACCACGGCCGTAAGCGTGATCGATTGGGGATCGCTCGATTCATTTCGTACCTGCGATTCAACGTTCACGTCGCATGTTCGATTACTGATGGAAAAATTCGATGGATAAACGTAAATCCCGGTCGTCTGAAGATTCTCGTAAAGCGGCAGCGTCTGATAAACCTTGCCCGTGAGATGGAGCCAGATGTCACGGTTCAACCCGCCATAATTCGGATTGAACGCCCGCCCCATCCATTCAAATCCCACGCCCGTCGCTTCCTCCTTGTAATCGTTGCTGTTATCGACCTTCACCGCGATGACATTCTCAGCGTCGCCAAAATTCACGAACGGCGTAATATCCAGCCCGCATGGCGTGATGCCATTTTCATATTTGCCGGCAAATTTGCCATTGACCCAAAATCGCCCTGCTTGTTTCAGCCCCTCAAATTCCAAAAAGACCTTCCCGTCCTTGGCATCCGCCGGGAGGTTGAAATGCTTCCGATACCAGGCAATCCCCATATATTCATGTCTCTCGCCCCCGCTGTGGCTGATCAACTCGTCGAAAGTGTCTATATCGTTAAACGTGTGAGGGGCGTTGACGTCAGACCACTTTGAATCGTCAAACGCGACCAACTCAGCATTAGCCACGTCCTGCCGAATAAATTTCCACCCTGAATTAAAATTATAAATCCTGTGCGGGGAAGAGGGTGGGGCGTACGGAGCCGCCTCCGCCAGCCCAGCCAGCAACAGGCACGTAAACAGGAGTAACTTACGCATTTTTTCGGGTTAGTTCTTCGATCTCCTCCACTTCAATCGGAATGTCTTTCATCAGATCGATCTGCCCCGATTCCGTAACCAGCACATCATTTTCCAGCCGCAACCCCAGTTTCTCTTCCGGTATATAAATCCCCGGTTCCACTGTCATCACCCATCCAGCCTGAATTGGCAGTTGCGCCACCGTAACATCATGCACATCCAGCCCGAGCGAATGCCCGATCCCGTGCATAAAATATTTTTTCAACGCCGGCCTGTCCGGGTCTTGCCGCTTGATATCGCGCATCGTTATCAGTCCCAGATCAACGAGTTCCTTTTCCATGAGTTGCTCCGCCTCCTTCTGCCATTCGCGCGGTTTTTTGCCCGGCGTCAAATTCCCGCTGGCCCCTCTCAAAACCCTGAGCACCGCGTTATAAATTTTTTTCTGCCGTCCCGTGAATTTCCCGCTGACGGGCAAAGTGCGAGTCAGGTCCGAGTTGTAATTCCCCCACGCCGCCGCGACATCGAGCAAAAGCAATTCCCCCGCGCGACACGTGGACGTATTGACATTGTAATGAAGGCAGCAGGCATTAAACCCGGTGGCAATGATTGGCTCATAAGCGAAGTCTCCCCCTCTCCGGATGAATTCATGCGCAAACTCCGCTTCAATTTCTTTCTCACCAACTCCGGGTTTGAGGAATCGCGCCACCCGGCGGAACCCCGCATCAGTGATCTCACAAGCCTTGCGAATGAGGGCGATTTCCGGTTCCGTCTTTACAACTCTCAAGCGATGCATCAACGGCGCCAGCCGGCGGTAATCATGCAATGGATAACGCCGAACAGTTTCCGAGACGAAGCGCGCATCGCGGCTTTCGACTTCGATGACAGCTCGGGAATGCTCGTTGCTATTGAGATAGACATGTTCGCTTTCGCACATAAGACGATGAAACAACCGCGAGAATTCCGACAGCCAGTGGATTTTTGCAATCCCGCTCGCGGCAATCGCCTCTTCCCTGGTCAGCTTATGGCCTTCCCAAAGCTGGTTTTCGCCCGAAGGTTCCCGCAAAAACAGCAATTCCCGAAGCTTTTCATCCTCGGCGTCCGGGCACAGCAAAAGTATCGACTGCTCCTGCTCGATGCCCGTGAGATAAAATAGATCGGAATTCGGGCGCAATTGAAGGGTGCCATCCGCGTTCGTAGGCGGAACATCATTGGCGTTGACAGCCACCAGTGAGTTTGAAGGAAGCAATTGCAACAGGCGGCGGCGATTCTGAATGAACATTTCCCCGACGTTCGGCTCAATGCGGCTTTTCATATTTTTTACAAGTTGCCATAAACGCGGCGGCGCGAAAGGTCTTTCATTCTTCGGAGGGCGATGTATCATGTCGCGGAATTCCCCGAATAATCGAACTTGAAAAAACTATGAAAAGACAAATTCTGCTTGGAACCATCGCATTGGTCGCGGGATCGCTCATGGCAGCCGATTCCGGCCCCAAGGATGATGTCGCTGCTGCAGCCGGTAAATTGGCCGACAGCGGCAATTACAGTTGGAAGTCCATTATGGATTTTGGCCCCAATTCACAATTCACGCCCGGCCCAACGCTTGGGAAGGTTGACAGCGAAGGATACGCCTGGCTCTCGGTGACATTTAACGACAACACCGTCGAAGGCTTGAAGAAGGGAGAGAAAGTCGCCGTGAAAGGTGATGACGGCTGGCAATCCGTTTCCGAAGGCGATGGAGGAGGGGGAGGCGGAGGAGGTTTTGATCCGGTCACATTTATGGGCCGGCGTATGCGAACTATGAAACCACCGGCGTCTGAAGTGCAGGATTTGCTTCCCAAGGTCGCCAGCCTCAAGAAAGACGGTGACGTTTACAGCGGGGACCTGACGGAAGAAGGGGCCAAGGACCTGTTGACGATGGGATTCAGGCGGCGGGGTAGGGGAGCGGCGCCGACCGATGCCAAAGGATCGGTGAAATTTTGGATTAAGGATGGCGCGCTGACGAAAATTCAGACGCATGTCACCGGCAAACGCGAGTTCAACGGTGAAATGCATGATGTGGACCGCACCGTGACCACGGATATCAAGGATGTCGGTGTGACGAAGGTGTCACCTTCGGATGAGGCGAAGAAAAAGCTGAGTTAAGGTCTCCACAGTTCGGATTAAAAGCAAAGAGCCGAAACAGCAAGACTGTTTCGGCTCTTTAAGTAAAAATTTGGCGGCAACCTACTCTCGCGGAAGCTATACAACCACTACCATCGGCAAGGCTGCGTTTGACGGCCGTGTTCGGGATGGGAACGGGTCGGACCACAGCTTCATAGCCACCAAAAAATCTCCAAAGAACATCCTGAAAACGGGAGCCGGGAATATTCGTTGAAAACTACATATAGAAGGAACATAGAATCTACAATTCGCGAGTTAAAATCGCCAATTTTCCCTTTCGAGAAAAAAGCGATCAAGCCGCACGACCGATTAGTATTAGTCCGCTAAACGAATTACTTCGCTTGCACGCCTAACCTATCAACCCGGTGGTCTTCCGGGGGTCTTTAGGGACTTGCGTCCGGGAAACATTATCTTGGGAGGAGCTTGGCACTTAGATGCTTTCAGCGCTTATCTCTTCCGCACATGGCTACGCAGCGCTGCCCCTGACGGAACAACTGCCACACCAGAAG
>DATAUD010000079.1:0-37009 GCA_036268455.1 Verrucomicrobiia bacterium | reverse complement strand
ATCAACAGCGGCTTGGGGACGCAGATTTACAATTACGGCCTTTGGAACGCCCAAAGTGATAATAGTTTTTTGGGGGGCGCTTACGGCGATGTAACTGCTTTTGACAACTTCGGGACCTTCCAAAAGTCGGGAAACACAGGCACGACCACGCTCGATGGCAGTATCTTATTCACCAATGCTGGCACGTTGGATGCGCAAAGCGGAACCCTGAGTTTGAACACCTACGATTTGACCGGCGGCGCGCTCAATTCCGGGATCAACAGTCTCACCAGCTTCGGAATCATCAGTTTGGCTGGCAGCGCCACGTTGACTGGTACGGTCAGCGCCAACTTGAACAACAATTATGTGCCCTCGGTGAGTGATTCCTTTCCGGTGCTCAATTTCAGTTCCTCTTCTGGCGGATTCACGAATTTCTCATCGCCATTAGGAGTCATTTGGCAGACCAACTACGCCGCCACCTCTTTCATTCTTACCTACGCAGGCCAGATCGTTTGGGCGACACCGACGAATATCACTTACGGCACCCCCCTTGGCGCAAATCAATTGGCCGCCTCAACAACGCCAACTGTCGCAGGAACCTTCACATATAATCCGGTCTCGGGTACCCTTCTCGATTCGGGCGCAGGACAATGGCTCACGACGGCATTCTCTCCTTCCGACCCCACCTACGCCCCCGCATCCTTCCAGGTGCCAATCACTGTTTTAAAAGCGCCATTGGGCATCGCCGCCGATGCCGAGACCAAGAACTACGGCAAGAACTTCATCTTTACGGGCACCGAATTCGTGGCCACCGGCTTGGTCAACGGGGATACCGTTACAAACGTCTCCTTCGCATCCACTGGCGCCATCTCCAATGCCCCAGTAAGTGGTTCACCCTACGAGATCACTCCCTATAATGCCGAGGGCGATGCGGGTTTGACCAATTACATCATTAGGTACACCAACACTGTCCTCACAGTAAATCGCGCCCCGCTCGGCATCACCGCGGACAGTTTCGCCAAGCCCTACGGTTCAAATGTTATTTTCACTGGCACGGAATTTTTTGCCACCTTGTCGAACAACGAAACCATCGGCAGAGTCGCGCCCACAAGCGCCGGCGCAATTTCCAATGCTCCAGTAAGCGGTTCGCCCTACAGCATCTTTCCCGGCTCCCCATCGGGAGGCACGTTTTCTACCGGCAATTATGCAATCACCTACACCAATGGATTGCTGACAGTAAACCGTGCTGATCTGACCGTGACCGCAAACCCCGCATCGCGCCAATACGGCGTGGCCAATCCCGCTTTCAACGCCACCTACAGCGGCTTCGTGAACAATGAAACCGCCGGCGTCGTCAGCGGAATGCCCGGTTTTAGCACTCCGGCAACCCTCACGAGTGGAATCGGCAGCTACAGCCTCACTCCGTCTCTCGGCGCGCTCACCGCCGCCAACTACACCTTTGCCGCATATGACAACGGCGCGCTGACAATCACCACTGCTCCGCTGATGCTCAGTTCGGGCATCACTGCCAACAACAAGGTCTATGACCGCACGACCGCCGCATCCCTCAGTTCCAATAACGTCGTGCTGGCAACCCTCTACAACGGCGATGCCATCAGCCTGAACACCAACGGTTACATTGCCAATTTCACAAGTTCAAACGTCGCCAATGGTATTGCAGTCACGGTCAGCGGCCTGACGTTGGGCGGCGCCAGGTCCACCAATTACACCCTGACCCAGCCAAGTCTGACCGCCAACATCACTGCGGCGCCGGTAACAATCACTTCCGGACTTACCGCCAACAGTAAAATCTATAACCGGACAACTGTCGCAACACTCAGTTCCAACAACGTGGTTCTCTCCGGCGTCATCGGCAGCGATACCGTTACCCTCAACACCAACGGCTACGTCGCCAACTTTGCCACTTCGAACGCGGCCAATGGCATTGCGGTTAGTGTTAGCGATTTGACCCTAAGCGGAGCCAGCGCGCCCAATTACGCGCTGGCCCAGCCGGGCAGTCTGACAGCCAGCATCACAGAAGCTCCGGTAACAATCACCTCCGGAATTACCGCCAACAACAAAGTTTATGACCGGACCACCGCCGCCACGCTCAGTTCCAACAACGTCGTCCTCTCCGGCGTTATCAACGGGGACACCGCCATTCTCAATACCAACGCTTATACCGCCACCTTTGCGAGCACCGGTTTGGGCAGCGACATCGCCGTCACGGTAAGCGGCTTGACCCTAAGTGGATCGAGCGCCTCCGACTACTCCCTCACTGAGCCCACAGGGCTGGCCGCCGACATCACTGCCCCTGAAGCGCAGATTTCTCCCAGCTTGGCAAACATCATCGTCTCCTGGCCAACCAACGCGACCGTATTTATATTAAATCAAACAGCCAGCCTTGTTCCGCCGATCAGTTGGTCGCCCGTGACTAACAGCGTTACCGTTAACGGAGCCAATAATACCGTGACAATAAGCTCTGAAAGTGCGAAAAATCAGTATTTTGAGTTAATTGCGGCCCCCTAAGCCCCCATAAATTGCGCTTGGGTCAACGGCTATACCACCTGTTGTAGCGGTGCCGGGGACTTCTCATTTCTACGATTGGCAACCCACTTGCTAGTTATAGCCGCGAATGGAAAATCAACGCGCGCTTTGTGGAAAGCGCATACTGCTAGTGGATGACGAACGCACTTTTAGGGAAGTCGTCCGCAGCCTTCTATCTCACGACGACCACATCGTCGTCGAAGCCAATAACGGCGCCGAGGCTTTGGGCCTTTTCGCCCAGAACCGCTTTGACCTCGTCCTGACCGATTGGGAAATGCCCTTTGTTCAAGGCAACGAACTCGCCACGCAAATCCGCCAACTGGCACCCGACCAACCGATCCTTATGATCACCGGCTACCCCCGCCGCCCCGGTCGCACCAATCCCGTCGATGCCGTGCTGTGCAAACCCTTCAACTTGAAGCATCTCCGCACCGCGATGGCCACCCTCCTGCAAAAGTCTAAAGAAGCCCCGGACCCGGCGATTTCAACGTAGAGGCAAGCTCGACCGTAACCGAATCTTCACAAGATCGCGCTTGATTTCCGGCGCGAGGTTCGAGAGACTTGCCGTAGCCTCCCAAGGCGCTAAAGGGTAAACAAGATTCCCAATCAGACACGCAAATTATGTCCACGAAGAACTTTTCTATTGCCGTCCTCACTGTCCTCACCGCTGGCTCTTTTTTGCTGAACGCAAGGGCCGATATCACCACTGGCCTGGTAGGCTATTGGAAATTCGACGACGGAAGCGGATCCTCCATCGCCATCGATTCCTCCGGCGACGGAAACACAGGCGCCTTGACCGGTTTTTCCGATACGACTTTTACGACCATGTGGACCAATGAAGCGTGGTTCGGAGACGCCATAGCCTTCAATCAAAACAGCGATACCGGCGATTACGTTTCTGTCCCGAGTTCTTCCAGCTTGAACGTGAACGGCACCGCGGCATTTACCATCGCCGCCTGGGTGAATCCCAGCCCGGGAGTGGCGATCAGTTCCCAGGGCGCCATCCTCTGTAAAGGCTACGGCGGCGGCGGAGAGGAATATTGCATGGATATTTCCAGCTCAAAATTCCGTGTTTTCTTTCGCAATGCCGCAGGCACTTCATCAGAGGCCGTCAGCGCCAGCACGACCATTAGTCCCGGCACCTGGTATCATGTGGTGGGCACTTACAACTCGTCACCCAGCCATGAAGTCATTTACGTGGACGGCGTGTCCAATACGACCGCGACCGGCACTCTAACGACGGTCCTTTCCAATAATTATGTTCTGAGCGTGGGAAATCGGACATCCTCGTCCACTTCCGGCTTTATTCTTCCTTTTAAGGGAAACATCGACGAAGTTCACATCTACAACCGAGCTTTGTCCGCCAGTGACGTCCTGCAACTCTACACCAACAACGGCCCGTTGCCGGTCATCGCGACCCAGCCCCGCAATGTCACCGCCTACTTGGGCGACACCCCGGTCTTTGGTGTGGCTGCGGACCTGACCAACGCGATTGTGCCGATGAGTTACCAATGGCAATTTAACGGCGCGAACATTGCCGGCGCCAACGCCTCTGATTTAGCCTTGGCCGATGCCCAAGCGACCAACGCGGGCACCTATACCGTGATCGTCAGCAATTACATGGGCTCGGTGACAAGTTCGCCCGCCGTTCTTACATTGAACGCGCTTCCGGCGGCCAACACGACCAGCGGTCTCGTCGGTTACTGGAAGTTTGACGATGGCAGCGGTTCTCCCACCGCGGCCGATTCCTCCGGCAACGGCAATACCGGAACGCTCACTTATTTTGCGGACGGCAGTTACACGACCATGTGGACGGGCGGGTTGATCGGCGGCGCACTGGCTTTCAATCAGGACGGCTCGGATCAGAATGTGGTGGCGGTTCCAGGCGTCGGACTTCCCGGACCGGCGACGCTGGATTTTTCCACAAACGGAGCCACCGGAAGTCCGGTATTCACGTTATCGGCTTGGGTTGACGGGTCGGTCTCGCAGATCAGCGGCGCGGGGATCATCGCAAAAGGTTTCGGCAATGGAGGCGAACAATACACGCTGGACATCTACAACAGTCATTACCGTTTTTACGTTCGCGATCCCAACGGCGTTGTGTACACCGCGCAAAGCAGCATGGCGCCCAGCGCCTCATGGCAGCACGTGGCGGCGGTGTTGAATGGCACCAATGGCTTCATGAATTTGTACACAAACGGAACGTTGGCGGCTGTGGGAGTCGCGCCTTCCGCCTTGCTCACCAGCGCTCAGGAAGTCAGCATTGGCAATCGCGAGGCGGGCAACAGCGGTTACGGCGATGCCTTTAACGGCCTTCTGGACGACGTGCGTGTTTATAATCGCGCCTTGACGTCGGCGGACGTGAATGCGCTTTACCAACAAGGCGCGGCGTATCCGTCCATCACGAGTTCCGCGCCCACCGCGTCGATGCCGCCAGTTACCGCGAACAATGTGTACACAATGTTTTCCAACGCGGTCCTCCCCACTTTGTCTGTGACGGCATCGGGCGCCCCCACGCCGACTTATCAATGGTACTCCAACGGCGTTGCCATCTCGGGAGCGACCAGCGGAAGTTATTCACTGCCCAGTCTGCCAGTGGGAATGTTTACCAACAGCGTCGTCGTGGCCAACAGCCTGGGGGCGGCGACAAACATTTGGCCGTTCAATATCGTGGTTCCAGAGGCTCCTTATCCGGAAGCGGTTGTGGCGGACAGTCCTGTGGGTTATTGGCGGTTGAACGAGGCTGATGACGGGCGAAATAATGGCAACGCCGGTGCGGTCTGCAACGATTACGTCGGCGGCCATGACGGTATTTACACTAATGTCCTCCTTGGCGCAGGGGGCTACAGCGCCACTGACCCAACGGAAACATCGGCGGAATTTGGAATTTATGCATCGTCGAACAGTTACGCGGGTCATATTGAGGGGATCGATTTTGCTGCGGCGTCCGGCGTGAACGTGAATTTCTCGGTTGAATGCTGGGCCAATCCCGAAACGTCTCCGGGAGCCGCCGCCTCGCTGGTGACGCAGGGTACATATGCCGTGGACGACATGTTCAGCCTGAGCTTTAGCAGTTCCAGCCCGTACTATTACCGTTTCTACGCTCGTGAAGTGGGCAAAAGTCCCGCGACGGTAACTTCCACAGCCCATCCGGATGGCAATTGGCATCACTTGGTGGCCGTGTGCAATGAATCGGCCGGACTGGAGCAGATTTACGTTGACGGCGTATTGAATAATTCAACCGCGATTTCCACCAACGGTGGATTGTCCGCGGCGGCAAATCTTTCGGTGATTATCGGCGCGGGGACGAGCACCGGTGTCAATTATGACAAACAATCCAAGGGCCTGATGAATGACGTGGCGATTTACAACTACGCGTTGACCGCGGCCCAGGTGAAAGCCCATTTCAACGCCTCTGGCACGGCGCCAGCCTTTACCCTGCCGCCGGTCATTTATGTGGACCAGGGAGGAAATGCGGTGATCACAGCGACTGTGACGGCTGGCACACCGCCGTTGACCTACAGTTGGTTTGACAATAACGCCAACGCGGTGATACCGGGACAAACCAACGCCACTCTCACAATCAATAATATCACCACCAGTGATTCATATACCCTTACAGTGTCCAACAGCTTTCCGCCTTACACGGCTTCGGAGGCCACAGCAGTTCAAGTTATTTCGGGGGCGCCGCAAAATCCGTTCGGAGCGCTTGCTGTGACGCCGGCTTACTCGGCGGTCTATGCGGGAACTCCTGTGACGTTCTCCATTACGGCTTACGGCACATTGCCGTTGTCGTATCAATGGTCGAGCAGCACGGGCGGCCTCATTTCAGGGGCGACCAATTCCAGCTACACGGCCGTCGCGGTCACAGGCTCCAATACCTACACTTGCACCGTCAGCAACGTGGACGGCGTGATTAGCAGCACCGGCACGCTGATTGGGTTCAGTTTGCCCACAAACAATTATTCCCTGACGGTTTTGAGCAATCACCCCGCCGCCTATTGGCCGCTCAATGAAAAGGATGATCAGAAAAACGACGGCAACACGGGAGTTATGGCGAACGATTATGTTGGCGGCCACGATGCCACCTATTTCAACGTTGACCTTGGGGCGCCTGGCATAAACGGAACTGATCCTGACACGGCCGCATTATTTGGGGTTTTTGCGACATCCAACAGCTACGCCGGCGAAAATGCGTATGACACCAATATCAGCCCGAACATCGACTTTGCCCAAACTGAAATCGGGGGCAACGCCGAGTTTTCCGTGGAAGCCTGGGTCAAGAGCACGAATTCGCAGTCGTCCGGAGCCGGAATCGTCGCCAAAGGCTATAACGGCGGGGGCGAACAATTCGTCCTGGACTGCGCGGGGAACGCTTTCCAATTCTATTTCCGCGACAGCGCTGGGAGCGTGATTAACTGCCAATCCGCCGTCAGCGACACAGACGGCAACTGGCATCATTTGGTGGGAGTATGCGATCAACTCAATGCCGGCGCTCATTTTTATGTGGACGGCGTTGATACGGCCGACGCGGACACTGAGAGCGGGAAAGGCGTTTTGGATCCGTCGGGAGCCAGCGACCCGGCGGCGGATCTGGTGAGCATTGGCGCGCGATCAGCGAGCAAAACCGACAGCATTTTAGCCGACCAATTCGTGGGGACGATTGCGGATGTGGCGCTCTACACCAACGCTTTGACGGCGGCCCAAGTGCTCGCGCATTACCAGGCTGCGACCAGCGTGCCGTCCGTTACGCTGACCATCACGAACCTGAGCGCTGGAAATCTGCAATTGAACTGGAGCGCGGGAACACTGCAGACGGCCACCAACCTGGCTGGTCCTTTCATCGACATTCCAGCCGCAACGTCGCCGTACACAATTATGACGACGAACACGCAACAGTTTTATCGCGCGCGAGAGTAGTTTTCCGTCACGGAAAGATACGACTGGGGATGAAGCCAATGAAGCGGTCCAGACGAGTCTCGCCGCCGGGGTTTTTCGCGCCTAAATTGAGTTGACAAAGGATGCCAATGCTTTGTGCGCCGCGTCCTTCGGCGCGCTGGGCTTCGAATCCATAGCCGTAGTCGGCCATGACTTGCCAGGCGCCGGAATGAGACCGATAGCCAAGGCCCAGGCCGACGCCGGAATTCACCGCGCCCGGCTGGCTTAGGCCAGGAATGTACTCCATTGCGGCAATCGCGCCCATCGGGGAAAGGTTCCACGAATGATTTGCGTCCAGCGGGATGGTGTATTGAGCGGAAAAGGAGACGAAGTTTTTGGCGCTCAATTCCTGGTAAAAATATCCCGGAATCGTGAGCGGAAACTCCGAGGCCAATGGCAGGTCCCCCCCCAAACGGTAGGCGCTGAAACGATCGGCGTGCCAGCTTCCGCCACCGAGGAGTTCAACATCCAGGCTCTGTTTGGATTTCGGCATTGTGTAGATCAGCAAAGCGCGCGCCCAATAAAGTTCCGAATTTGCCTCCAGAATCCGGTCGCCATTGAAACCGTAAGAGCCGGAGTCGGTGCGATATTGCCCTTCATACCATGCTGAAAGTTCCATCGCCAATTCCGGGTGCAACAACGGTTCGCGTCCGCCAAAGCGCAACCCAACCCGCCACTCCGTAGTGGAATGGTCGTGCGGCAGGACAAAATTCCCGGCGGTATCGTCGTTCCTTTCGTACGCGGAAAAGTGTTCCTTGACGCGCAAGATGCCATAGAGCGGGATGAGTTTTCCCGGGTCGAACAAATGATAGACCGAGAGCGAGGTCTCGCCGCTGTCACCCGTGAAGGATTGTTCCGGCAGATATTTTCCATCCTCAAACTCATAGTAATTGTCCGCGAACGCCCCGCCAGCCAGGCCAATTCCCAAATCCGTATTAGGCCCAAGCGCGCCGACCAGGCCGACTTCGGAATCGAGATAGACCGGGGCGATGGCGATGCGAAGAGTGAGGTTGGTTTTATAAAAATTAGGCTCGTTGAGGTAATAATACCCATAGGCAGCGACAGGCGAAGCTCCCTGGATGGCTTGCGAAAAACCCACTTGCACCAGTTCGCGTTTGTCGGGATCGACCTGGGCCGATGCGTCAAGCGCCGCCAGGATTACTGTAACCGCCATCAGGAACAGCCCACGGTGCTTTTGCATGGGCGTGGTTTTATACCAAAGGTTTAAATCGCGCAAGCCCCTTTGGTAAGGTTTTCCCTTACAATTGCAATTCAGCCATACCATGCCTATGATACTTCCATGAAAGTCAAAAAACTCAATCACACCCGCTATCGTGTCAACGATTTGAATCGGACGGTTCAATTTTACAAGGATGTTTTGGGATTGCGGGAATTGCGGCGGAGCAAATCGCCTCGCGGCTCGGAGTTGGTCTTTCTAAAGGCCCCGGAAAGCGAGGAGATGATCGAGTTGTGCTCCTTTCCCGCGAGCGGTCCGGTGGTGGTTCAGCCCGACCTCACTCACCTGGCATTTGAGGTGGACAGTCTTGAGGAATTCGGCAAGCACCTGGCATCGCTCGGTTTGAAATATTCCGACGGTCCAACGATGCGCTCGGGCGGGGGAGGGTTCGCATTCATCGACGCTCCGGATGGCTATGAAATCGAATTGCTCGAACAACCCAAGAGCATGGAATTGGCGTAATTATTTTAGTGGAAAGTGAATCCCATAACGAACCGTCGGGGCCTCGACCTATCGCCGCACAATGCGCCAGCTTCTGTAAAGTAAAATCACTGCATTCCGCCTGTAAATGTCGGCTTGTTTACTTGGACTGTTTTCGCAAGTGCTTGATAATCGATGGATCGGGTGAATGAAATCGAACCCTCGTTAAAAAATTTGCGCAATTTAACTATTGGGAAACTACTATCCGGTTTTTGACTTTAGTCGTGATTCCAGATCCTTTGGAGCGACAAATATGAAAGCGCGCCCTACTTTTTTTTGTTCAAATAAATTCGATTGAGCCAATTTCAGCAAATCGCTTCGGGCAGTTGCATAGGTGATTCCCTGGCGTGCCTGATGGCTTGCAATGTTGTAAACAAAACCTGGATGTCTCACCGCGTGGCTAATAAGCGCCTGCTGGCGGTGGTTGAGTTCCGGATATTTCTCCAGAGCCTCAAAACAAGCTCGGGTTTCAGACGACTTGCGTGCGACATAATCATGAAGCTCTTTGAGAGCTTTTCGAACAATTTCTGCTTGATGAACAATGAAATAGGTCAAGTCATTTTCGTCGGTTTCAGTATGCAAAAATGCCATGCCATATTGTGCTGGGGCCTTCCGAAGAAAATGAGAAATTGAAATGAATTCAAATAGCCAGTAGCCTGAATGAAGCATTTGCCAATAAAATAATGCCCGAGATGTTCGTCCGTTTCCATCCACAAACGGGTGGTCGTATGCCAGCCAGAAATGAAGAATAATCCCCCGGATTACTGGATGAACGAAAAAGTCTGGAGTTTTTGCGTTCGCAAAATCGCACATTGCTTGTAAGCGGGCGGGTAATTCATCAGCATTAGGAGGTACATGGAATATATTTCCCTCTATGTCTGAAACATCGACTGCTTCTTCCAACCGGCGAAACCTGCCGGCACCATCTGGAATATCGAGAGCATTCTGGGAAATTTCTCTGTGAATTTGGAAAACCATTTCAGGGGTTAATGGATTTTCTTTTAATTCGAGAATATGCTGCATCGTTGCGAAATTATTGGCTATCATTCGCTCACTGTGATTTCGCGGTTTCCTGCCTTCGGCCAACATTTTTTTTGCCACTTCACGCGTCGTAGCGGCTCCTTCCAATTGACTTGATGTAATGGCCTCCTCCATTAGGGAGCGTATTACGTAACGGTCCCGCTGGTCAGCATTTGTTATTTGCTCTGGAATCTGCACAAACGTCCCGCCACCTCGATCAATTTGATGAAGAAGGTCGACGACTAAATCTGGCACGCAAAATTGGAATGGCTGCCCCGATTTATCTTTGAGTGAAATATTTCTGTAACCGCTTTTTCTCCGGAGTTTCAGAGTCAACCACCATTCTTCAGGCGTTAGACCCTGAGGTGGATTGCGAAAACGGAGTTCGTCCCAATGCAAATAGCGTGATTCGGAATCACGTTCTCTGATTGTTTGAAAAATACGATTCAATTTTTCCAGTTTTAAACTGCCAAACAATTTTGCTTCATCGGGCGGTTTCACCGGAATTTTCATTTCCATTTATTAGCGAATTATTAATTTAATATCAATTAATAGTTTGTTGATTTTCGAAAGGCTTAATTTTCTCCACACTGTAGCTAGTATGCTAGGCGAGTTCAATACAACAGGTAGGTGTGTGAAGCAAAATCCGCCGGTTTTTGTTAAATTATTTACGGTTTGGATGAGAAACCGGAAGTGTTTTTAAAAATATTAGCGCCGGCCGTCGTACCAAGGCGAGCAAGCGTCGCGGCTCATGACGGTGGCGCGCGGTCTCAGAAATGCCTTCGTCAGAAAACGCGCGAGGTCCATCCGCGAGTAGAGGCGCACTTTGCGGGCGGAGGTCAGCAGCGGGTTATTGTGGAGAATCACCATTTTCTTACGCGAGACCCGGGCCAGTTTTTTTAGGCGTTTGCTCAAATCGAGTTCCTCCGAGGCGAATAATTCCGCGCTGAATCCGCCCACTTTCCGAAAGGCGTCCGCTTCGCAAAAAATGAATGAACCGGCCGCCCATCTGAATACGCGGCTGATGACATTCCACAATCCCGTGCCGAAATCGGCCACGAAATGGCGTTCATCGAGGCGCACCGTGCAACCGCCCGCCAGGCATCGGCCTGAAGCGATTTGCTCCGCCACCTCGGCAAAAAGCGCGGGCGTCGGGCGGGAATCCGCATCGACAAATACGAGCCAATTGCCGGTGGCGGCGGCGGCGCCGGTGTTGCGGGCGCGGGCAATCTGGTTGACAGGCTCGAAGACCACCGTCGCTCCGGCGGCGCGCGCCAGTTCAGCGGTGGCGTCGGTGGAATTATTGTCACAGACGATGACCTCCGTTTCCCAGCCGCGCCGCGTGAAACTTGCCGATGCTTCGCCGATGCTGCGCAGGGTCGCGCCGACGAGCTTCTGCTCATTGAACGCCGGCACGACAATGGAAATTTTCATTCGCTGTAAGTTACCAGTTTTGGAAGGCGGGCGCGAATGTTAATCCGAACCCCGATGGAGAATTACGGCTTGGCGGGAAATGGGTGGTGCTGTAATTAGAAGCAGGGAATGAAGTTAAGCCTCAGCACGGCGTTCGTTTTGTTGCTTGCCGCAAACCTTTGCGCGCAATCGCCCGATTCCAACATGGACCGGTTCGTTTCCGATTTGCTGGGGAGGATGACACTGGAGGAGCAGATCGGACAGTTGAACTTGCTTTCCACAGGTTTCGATGTGACGGGACCAGTTGCGAGCCGGAATGTGGAGGCAAGTGTTCGCAAAGGATTGGCGGGCGGGGTTTTTAATCTTTACACGCCGGACAAGGTGCGACAGCTCCAGGAAGTGGCGGTCAACAAATCCCGGCTGCATATCCCGCTTTTGTTCGGGTACGATGTCATCCACGGGCATAAGACGATTTTTCCGATTCCTCTTGCGTTGTCGTGCACATGGAATCCGGGGCTTATCGAACAGAGCGCGCGCATCGCCGCCAGCGAGGCAAGCGCCGATGGCGTGAACTGGGTGTTCTCGCCGATGGTGGATATTGCCCGCGACCCGAGATGGGGGCGGATTTCCGAAGGGGCGGGCGAGGACCCTTATTTGGGGAGCCTCGTCGCGCGGGCAATGGTGCGCGGATACCAGTGGAATGACCTGACCCGAAGCAATGCGGTGATGGCGTGCGTAAAACATTTTGCCTTGTACGGCGCGGTTGAAGCCGGACGCGATTACAATCCGGCGGACATGAGCCGGATCACGATGTATCAATACTATTTGCCGCCTTACAGAGCGGCGGTGGACGCGGGGGTCGGCAGCGTCATGGCGTCATTCAACGAAGTGGACTCCGTCCCGGCCACGGGCAATCGATGGCTTTTAACGGACCTGCTCCGAAAACAATGGGGATTCCAGGGATTCGTTGTGAGCGATTATACCGCAATCCAGGAAATGACCCTTCACGGCATGGGCAGCGAAGAGCACAACGCGGGGCTTGCGCTCAGGGCGGGCATGGACATGGACATGGTGAGCGAGGCGTATGTCAAATATCTGAAGAAATTGGTGGCGGACAACGCAGTCACCGGAGAGGAGGTTCGGACGGCCTGCCGAAGGGTTCTCGAAGCAAAATACAAGCTGGGGTTGTTTTCAGATCCCTTTCGCGGATGCACTGAAGCGCGCGCGGAGCGGGAAATCCTGACGCCTGAAAACCTGAAATTTGCGCGCGAGCTTGCGGAACGTTCCTTTGTGCTGCTGAAGAACGAGGATGAAATCCTGCCGTTGAAACGTTCGGGGGTTATCGCCCTCGTCGGGCCTTTGGCCAACAGCCGCCGCGATTTGCTCGGCTCGTGGAGCGCCGCCGGGGATTGGAAACTGGTGACCAGCATCGAGACTGCCCTCAAGGAGGTGGCGGGGACGAACGTCACATTTTTGAGGCAGCGCGGCGCAAATCTGGTTGACAACCCGAAGTTGCTGGACGCCCTGAATGGTTCCGGCGCGGACATCGTGCCTGACAAGCGGACGCCGCAAACAATGATTGATGATGCAGTGGCGGCGGCGAACAAGGCGGACGTGGTGGTGGCGGTGCTCGGAGAGTCATTCGCCATGTCCGGTGAAGCGGCGAGCCGAAGCGAGATTGGCCTACCCGACGGCCAGGAGGCACTGCTGCAAGCACTGGTAAAAACGGGAAGGCCAGTGGTGTTGGTTTTACTAAATGGACGGCCGCTGACGTTGCCGTGGGAAGCGACACATTGCAGCGCAATCCTGGAAACATGGTTTGGGGGGCTGGAAGGGGGCTACGCTGTTGCGGACGTGCTGTTCGGAGCTTCCAATCCTTCGGGTCGGCTCACAACCACTTTTCCGCGGAACGTGGGGCAAATTCCGTTGTTCTACAATCACAAAAACACGGGGCGCCCTTACAGCGGCAATCCCCACGTGAGGTATGTTTCCAGATACCTCGACGTGCCGAATACGCCGATGTTTCCTTTTGGGTTTGGGTTGAGCTACACGAGCTTTTCCTACGGCGAGGTGAAGTTGAGCAAGCGTTCCCTGAAAGGCGACGAGACCCTGGTGGCCAGCATCGAGGTCGCCAACACAGGGAAACGGGAGGGAGAGGAGACGGCGCAGTTGTATATTACCGACCCCGTGGCCAGCGTGACCCGGAGCGTGGAGGATTTGCGGGGCTTCGAAAAGGTCGATCTTAAGGCAGGCGAGAAACGCGAGGTAAAATTTAGGATCACGCCCGATGACCTGAAATTTTACAACAGCGACCTGGTGTACGATTGGGAACCTGGCGATTTTATCATTCGGATAGGATCGGATTCCAGTCAAACACATTCCGCCACGGTCCATTGGGAAAAGAGTCAATAATGTTACTTTGCCAAGTCCACGCAGGCCAGATGGTATTTCATCACGAAGGTGGAACTGCCTTTACCGGCTTAGCCGCGGGTCCAGCCAGAGGGCCCAGTTGCCTCCGTTATGCTCAGAGGCTTTGTCAACTATTAGTTCCAGCGTCTTTGCGCCGGTGATGTCCAGATCGTACTCGGCCTTTTTGGAGCCGCGAATGGTTGGGGAACGGTATATTTCTTTGCCGTCGGCCTTGATTATGAAAATAACCCCGTAGGCATAGGGTTGCAGCGCTGTGTGCAATCCGCCCTTGCCACGGAAATTTTTCCATTTGCCGCCAAGGTCGAAAACATAGCGAGACGGACTGTGCGCAAAAAATCCGGTGGCGAAAAGTGTTCCGCAGTCCAGCAAGGGCGAATCGATCTGCGCGTTTGTGGGAATGCGGTTGGCAGCGGGTGTCAACCATCCCACCGCCGATTCGCGCGGCTGCGTGTCGGCCAACATCACGGTGGCGACGTCAGAGGGAACGGCGGCGGGAGAGGGTTTTGGTTCGACAAGCAGCGTGTCGGCAAGATTCCCGGCGATGGTCTTTTCGAGTTCGGGAGCTTCACTTTTTCTAATCTTTGCCAGTGCCAGTTGAGCAGCGGCCATGCGCCCGTTTTCGACGGCGTCGGCAAGAGGCTGCAGGCCTTGGCGGGTTTGCCATTGTGACAGGTCCACGGAACTTTCGGGCGTCACGGCGAATCCCAGGCGCCGCTCGGATATGGCGCCGTTGGCATGGCAGAATTCAATGCGCATTTCGCCGTCACCACATTGGGCCAGATCAGAAATTTCGATGGCAAACCGGCCCTGAGCGTCGGGAACGGACGTGGCGGTTGGCGCCCTATAGCCGCCGTCGTGAACGGAATCAAAGTATGCGATGACGCCATAGATCGGCGGGGAACCTTCAACAGTGCCCTCGATGCGAAGGGCTGCCGGCCGGCCCGCCAGGGCGGGGAGGGTGACGTTGGTCGAGAGCAGCAGGTCGCAATGGGTGAGATGCGGATCTTTTCCCCAGCCTTTGTCGGAGCCGTTGAATAACGGATGGCTCGCGAGGCGCATGGCGCTGGCCATGGTGAGAAATGAGCGTTTGCCGTCGCCGCGGCGTTCGTCGCGATAGGTGTGGTTGCCGGCGCCCATAATGGAGACTCCGAGAGGTTTTTCATCCCAGCGTTCGCCGCAGTGCGGCAGCGTGAATGCATGTCCGAGTTCGTGGGCGATGCCGCCAATAAAAATGGTTTCGAATTTGCCAAGTGACATGTCGCCGTATTCCTCATCGTGTATGATGGGGTCCTTTTTCGGAAGGTCATCCAGATCGAGAATTACCGAATCGGCGGCGAAGCATAGGCCGTAGTTGCCGCTGTATTCGCCGTAATACGGTGAGTGATGACGAAAGGTCCGGGCTTTATCATCCCAATTGGCGAGGTTGCAGAAAATCAAGAAAGTTTCGCTGTCAAATCCAATGTGGGCGGCTTTGAGCACCGGGAGGCAATCGTCTTTGACCATTTTGCCGCCTTCGGACGAGCCGGTCCCCGGCCTGCCCGGCCAATCCGTGAAACTGGAGTCACGCTTGGCGCCCTTGACGAGGCGGATGATAAGTTTGCCCGAGGCATCGCGCTCCGTCGCGAAACTTTTTGGTCCAAAGCCCAAGCGCTCCATGCCGTCACGGTAAAAGTCCTGAACGTCTTCAATGATGGCTGACAGGCGCTGTTGGTATTGCGGCGCAGGGTCACGGTCTGACGGAGTGAAGTAGAGGATGCGCAGTTGCCGGGGCGGAGCCGCAGGGCGTGGATTGTGGTAGGCATCAATAATTTTTAAGGCGAGCGACGCCTGCTGGTCTTCGGGAACGGGAAGAATGTTCGGTCGGGCCACGAAACACCCAAAGCCCAGTAACATCGCAATTAAGACGTTGCGCATGGAGCATTTTGTACTAAGCAAACCGTGATACGCAACCCATTCAAAATCGGAAACACATTCCGCCACAGTGCACTGGGAAAAGAGTCAATAACTTTATTTAGCGAGGTCCACGCAGACCAAATGATCTTCGTCGCGGAGGTAGAGCTTTTTTCGCGAGAGGACCGGCGCGGCCCAGCAGGGATGATGCAATTGCGGCAACTGAAAACGGCAAATCTCTTCCGGTTTGGCGGGATCAGGCTTGAACAAACCAAGAATACCGCCCTCGCCAATTGTGATTAGTTTGCCATCGGCCAGGATGCTCGAAGCGCGGCCATAAACGCTCGGCGTGGGCGTGCTGTAGCGGGGCCAGCTTTCATCGACGTCCCACATGACTTTGCCCGTTTTGAATTCCACACAACGCATTCGGGCGTCGGGTTCATTGCGGCCGCTGAATGCGTAAAGATAACCGTCCAAATAGATTGGAGTCGTCCAGTGAAGTTCCATGGCCAGCCCGCGCCAGACTTGTTCGACGCTTTTTCCATCCGGCTTCACACGCAGGAGCACGGAGCCGATTTTGTAGTAAGCACCGGAAATGAAAATCAAATCGTCCACGACGACCGGACTCATCGCATTGACGGAGTCGTTGACGGGCGAGCGAAACCAAAAGCTGAAGTTCACGCTTCCCGTTTTGGGATCGAGTGAAACAAGGCCCTGGCGTGTCAAACAGAGAATTTGCCGCCGTCCATGAATTGTCGCCCCGACAGGCGTCGAGTAACTTGCTTGTTTGTCCCAGGTTTTCCAATGGACGGGAGGTTCGCCGGGCGAGCCGGTCGCCGGCACGCCTTCCCAATTCGACGCGCCGACGCTTTGCCAGACCGTTTTGCCACTTTGCGGATCGAACGCTACAACACCGGAATTGGGTTGTCCGCCAACCATAACGATCAGGAGGCCTTGTTCCAGAATTGGCGTGCTGCCGACCCCGAAAAATGCCTCCGGCACATTGAAATCGGTCCCGGTATCGCGTTGCCATACCAGGTTGCCGGTTTGCAAATTCAGGCATGTCAACTTGCCTTCCGCGCCGAAAGTGTAACAGAGATTGGAAGTCAGCAGCGGCGTGGAACGAGGGCCGTTGTTGTAACCGTATGGATCAACAAAGTGACTCGGATAGCCAAAATGCCAGAGCGATTTCCCGGTGTCGGCATCGAGGCATTCCACAATTTCTTCGTCGCCGATGCGATGATGAAAAACCAGTCTTTGCCCGATGACTGAAGGAGCGCCGTACCCTGTCCCGATTTGTTTGTCCCAAACCACACGCGGGCCGTTCGTGGGCCATTTGTCCAGCAAACCGGTTTCGTCTGAAATGCCGTTCGCGCGCGGGCCGAGGAATTGCGGCCAGTCGCCCGCCCAAACGGGACAGGCGGCGCACCAAACGAGAAACAAACTGGCGCAAAGCTTATTTTTCATGCTTGCGGGAAAGATCGAAGCAGAAAAGTTTGTCCTTGCCGCGGGCGTAAAGAAAACCATCCGCCAACGCCGGAAAGGCGCGGACCTCATCCGGCATGATTTGTGCGCGCGCGAACTCCTTGTAGTGGTCCGAGCTGGCCGCGGCGTTGATCAATTCGCCTTTGTCCGTGAGGATCAGCAAACGGTCACCGGCAAGAATGATGGATGAGGCGCTGACTGAATTTTCCTCCCAGCGAATTTTGCCGGTTTTCAATTCCACGCATCGCAGGGAGGGCGCGGGACTGAAACCGGGATCGGCGCGCCCGTTAATGCCGTAAAGAAAATCTCCCCGGCGCGCACTGGTGGCGTAATGATTGGAGAGAATGTCGTCGCCGGACCAGATTTTCTCCACGCCATAATCGCCCACGCGCAGCAGAACCGCGCCCGTGCCGTAACAGGCGGAGATGAAAACCATGTCGTCGATCACCAGCGGGGTGGCGGCGTTTACGGAAGCGTTGTCGCGCGACCGCCAGGGGAATTGAAATTCAATCGTGCCGTCCGCGGGATCGATTGCGACCAGGCCGGCACGCGTAAAGAAGAAAGCGTAACGGCGCCCATGAATCGTCGCCGCGACGGGAGAGGAGTAACCAGCCTCGTCGTCCGTCCGCTTCCAAACAACGCGGCCCGAGTTGCTGTCGAACGCGACGATTCCCGCGCCGTCAGGGCCGCCGACATTGAGCAGCACGTTGTTACCTTCCACGAGCGGTGAACAGGCCGCGCCGAAAAAGCCTTTGCCCTGATGGAACTCTTTTTTTGTGTCCACCTGCCAGACTTTTTTGCCGTCGGAGAGGTTGAGACAGAGGAGCATTCCCTCGGCTCCGAATGTGTACACTTTGCCATTGGCGGCGCAGGGCGTTGCGCGCGGCCCCTCATCAAAACCAAAGTCGTCACGATAAGAAGTCGGATAGGAGTAGCTCCACTTCGGGGCGCCGGTCCGCGCATCAAGGCATTCGACGATCTCTTTGTCCTCCAGCCGATGGAAAAGAATCAGGACATGATTGGTGACGGCGACTCCGCTGAAACCTTGCCCGACCTTTTTGCTCCAAACCACCGGCGGACCTTCCGCCGGCCAGGTATCGGCCAAATCGGAGCCTGCGTAAACGCCATCGCGCGTTGGACCGAGAAATTGCGGCCAATCCGCCGCCCGCGCTTGCGCGGGGACGCCGCAACTCAACGCCAGTAAAAGCAAAAAGATAGCGCGTCTCATGCCGCGACCTCCTCGACTCCGAGTTGTTTCTGGATTTGTTCCAGCGGCACGCCCTTGGTTTCGCGCACCATTATTTTCACCCAAATCAGTTGAAGGACCATCATAAAGGCGAAGAACGAGAAAACATAACCGGCCGGAAATGCCTCCACCATCTTGGGGAAGAAGGTTGTGAGCAGCGCGGCGAAAATCCAGTGGGTGAAGCAGCCAAGCGATTGCCCTTCGGCGCGGTGGCGATTGGGGAATATCTCGGAGATGTAAACCCAGATCACCGCGCCTTGCCCAACCGCGTGGGCGGCAATGAACGCGAAGATGCAAACTGGCACAATGCTGTAATGCGCGGTGAAGAACGCCCACGCCACCAACCCGAGCGAAATGATGTAACCGAAGGAACCAATGTAAAGCAACGTGCGGCGCCCGAGGCGGTCAATGAGCCAGAGGCCGACGAGGGTAAAAACAAGATTGGTGACGCCGATGCCGACGGATTGAAGCAGCGCGGCCTGTGTTTTCAGACCGGTCAATTCGAAAATGCGGGGAGCGAAATAAAGGACGGCGTTGATTCCGGACATCTGGTTGAAGAACGCGATGAGGATGGCGAGCATGATCGGAATACGAAGCCGCCACGTCCAGAAATGAGCGGCGGAAACTTGTTCGGAAGAAGCCGCCCTGATTGCGTCGGCCTGCGCGGCAATTTCGGACGCCGGAGCCTCGGGTTGGATAAGCTGGAGAACCTTGATGCCCGCTTGAAGGTCATTTCTGTTGCTCAGGAGCCAGCGCGGGCTTTCAGGAATGGCGAAACAGAGCAGAGCGTAAATGAGCGAAGGAATCGCAGCTACACCCAGCATCCAGCGCCAGGCGTTCTCGCCAGTTTTGGCCAGCAGGTAGTTGGAAAGAAAGGCGACAAGGATGCCGAAGACAATGTTGAATTGGAACATGCCGGCCAAACGCCCGCGATATTTGGGCGGCGCGATTTCCGAGATGTAGAGCGGCGCGGCAACGGTGGAAATGCCAATTCCCAGACCCCCCAGAGCGCGAGCGATGATGAAATAATAAACATTCGTCGCAAGGCCCGACCAAATCGCGCCGACGAGGTAGAGGGCGCCGATGAAGATCAATGTTGGCTTGCGTCCGAACCGGTCAGTGGGCCATCCGCCAAAAAGGGCGCCAACGACAGTTCCGTAAAGGGCGGAAGCCATCGCAATCCCGTGTATCCCGGGGCTGAGCACCCATAACGACTGAATTGTTTTTTCGGCGCCGGAAATGACAACCGTGTCAAAGCCGAACAAAAAGCCGGCGAGCGCGGAGGTAATGGACCAGAAGAGGATGCGACCGTTCATATTATAATGGATAGCGAATGCGGCCATCCTGCCGGATTCGGCCATCCAGCGCAATGTCTGAAGCTTGACATACATAGTAATACAATGTATTATTCGCTTATGTTGAGCAAAGAACTTGTGGCGGCTTCGACCGAGCCGTTGATCTTGTCGCTCCTTTCCGAGGGCGAAAGTTACGGCTACGCCCTGATCCAGGAAGTGAAGCGGCTTTCGGGGGACAAAATCGAATGGACGGATGGGATGATTTATCCCGTGCTCCATCGGATGGAAAATGAGGGATGGATTGTATCGCGCTGGGGCGTCGCCGAGAACGGGCGCAAGCGAAAATACTATTCGCTAAAACAGGACGGAAAAAAGGCGCTGAACAGCCAGCGCGAACAATGGGTTGCCGTATCCGGGGTGTTCAAACATTTGTGGAAGGAACAATATATTTGACTTCTTCCGGGCCGCCTAATCCACGTTCTCGCGGTCGTGCCAGCGGACGGCTTCGCGCAGCAGCTCGTTGGCGTTGGCCAGGTTGAGCTTTTCTTTGATGCGGGCGCAGAACGCCTGGACGGTTTTGATGCTGACGTTCAATCTTTCGGCCGTTTGCCGGGTGCTGTAACCGCAGCCCAGGGATTGAAATACTTCGAGTTCTCGGTCGCTCAATCTTTCGACAGGCGACAGGACGGTCGGCCGGCCTTCAACCCACTTTTCAGCCAATGCGGTGGCAATCTTTTCGCTGAGATAAAGTTTGCCGTCCAAAACGCAACGGATTGCCTGGAGGACATTCCTTGTGACCTCGCGCTTCATGACGTAACCCCGCGCGCCCGCGCGAAGGGACCGCTCGGCATAAAGCGATTCGTCGTGCATGGAGAGGACGAGTATCGCCACTTCCGGCGCCGTGACCTTGATGTCTTTGATGAGTTCGATGCCCGAGCCTTCTTCAAGCGAAATGTCCACGACGGCGATTTCGGGTTTGGTGGAGGCAATGAGTGTGATGGCGTGGGCCTTGTCGGCGGCTTCGCCACAGACGGCGAGGTCGGATTGCTGGTTGATTAAATTGGAGAGCCATTCGCGCACCAGCGGATGATCGTCCACGAGAAAAACCGTTCGTTTTTGGCTGCTTGTGGTGGTTGGCATAATCGTCGAATTCGCCATTTTAGAGATTAGTGTAAGCGCGAGGATTTGTCAGGAATATTAGCTTTTGGGAAGGTCGGAACGATTCCACCATCCGCCGCCGAGCGCCTGAAACAGCGCTGCGGTATCGGCGTAACGATTGGCCTCGGCCTGGACCAATGTGATGACTGCCTGCTGATAGCTCTGTTCGGCGTTGAGAAGCGCGAGGTAATTGCCATATCCCGTCTGCACCTGTTTCTCTGTCAAATCGAGAGTGACCTTGGCGGATTGTTGCGCCTCCGTGGCAGTCTGAAAGGCGCTGGCGTCCTGTTCGAGCGCGTTGAGCGTGTCGGCGACATTTTGGAAAGCTGTCAGGACGGTGGACTGGTATTGTTCGGCGGCCTGAACATAGGCTGCCTTCGCGGCCCGCTCTTTGTGCATTAACATGCCGCCCTCGAAAATCGGTTGTGTGACGCTCGCGCCCAAGTCCCAAAAGCCGGAACCCCCCGCGAATACCTTTCCAATTGTCAGCGCCGCGCTCCCGGCATCTCCAGTCAAAATGAAGTTAGGAAGCCGGTTGGCCGCCGCGACGCCAATTTGAGCGCTCGCCGAGCGCAAATTCGCCGCGGCTTGACGAACGTCCGGGCGTTGTTCAACAAGGCGGGAGGGAAGACTCAACGGAAGGTCCTGGGGCAATTGCAGGCTGGCCAGCTCGAATTTTTCGGCAGGGTCCTCGCTTGGAAACGCGCCGGAGAGCACGGCCAACAAGTCGCGCTGCTGGGCCAATTGCTTGAGCAGCGGCGGCAGCGTCGCTTTGACTTGCGCGAGCAGCGATTCCTCGGCGGCGACATCGAGGCGACCAATGTAGCCTTTGGAAAACTGGTTGCGCAACATGCCGACCATCCGGGTATTGAGATCGATGAGCTGACGCGTCGCGGCGATTTGCGCGCGCAAAGCGGCTTCCTGCACCGCGGCGCTGACCACATTCGCGCTAAGCGTGATGTGCGTGGCCACCAGGGCAAATCGCTGCTGGTCCGCTTGGGCCTGCAAGGACTCGACGGTGCGGCGGTTCAGGCCGAAAACGTCCGGGACATAGGAGACAGTCACTTGCGGAGTGTAGAGGCTGTAATATAGCGCGCCGGACGCGGTGTTCGGCGAAAGCAGCGCGGATGTTTTGTTGCGCGACTCGGAGAAACCCGCCGAGACGCCGGGATAGTAACCGCCTTTTTGCGCCAGGACATTTTCTCGCGCCTCCAGAAGCGCGGCTTGTGCGGCTTTGATGTCTGGATTGGCCTTGAGCGAGCGCTCGATCAAGTCGTTAAGCGGCTTGGAGTGGAATAACGTCCACCATTCGCCGGAAATGTCGAGACCGCTGACGAAACGTTGCGCCTCGCCGCCGGGGGTGTTTGTCGAAGCGGTCGTCGCAGGGAGCGGTTGGGCCGTGTAACTCTTGACTTGCGGCGACGCAGGTTTTTTAAAATTTGGCCCGACAGCACAACCGCTGATGACCATTAACGCTATGATCGCAGTCCACTTGAATTTCATTTTTTCCCTCCTCGATTCCGAATGCCGGTTCCGTTCAGGGCGGTTTTCATGCGGGCTTCTCTCTGGTTGCTTGTTCTTGACGGCCCAGAAAAATAATTTTGAGGGCCGGCACAATGAGCAACAGCATGATTGGGCCAATAAACATGCCGCCGACAATCACCGTGGCGAGAGGGCGTTGCACCTGGCTCCCTATCCCGGTGGAAACCGCGGCGGGCAAGAGGCCGATGCACGCCGAAAAGCTCGTCATCAGAAGGGGCCTCATGCGGGTTGAGCCAGCGCGAAACATGATCTCCGCGGGCGTCCCTCCTCGAAGACTTGTCTGGTGATAATAAGTGAGCAGAAGGATGCCGTTCATCACCGAGACACCGAGAAGGGAGACAAAACCGACGGCTGCGGAAATACTGAAATTGAGACCGGAAATATAAAGCGCAAGCAAACCGCCGGCTGCGGCAAAAAGGATTCCGGTCAGCGTCAGAACGCATTCCAGCACGGAATTGAACAGGCAATAGAGCAGCCCGACGATGAGCAGGAGGCTGATCGGCATGATGACTTCCAGCCGTTGCTTGGCCGTTTGAAGGTCCTCAAATTCACCAGCCCAAACCATGCGATAGCCGCTGGGCAGTTTTACATTTTTGGCGATGCGCTCCTGGGCCTCGGCCACCGCGCTGCCAAGATCGCGTCCGCGAACGCTGAACTTGACCGGGATGAAGCGTTGCGTGCTTTCGTGGTAAATCCACGCCGCGCCCGTGTCCAGGGTGATGGTCGCCAGTTCGCTCAACGGGATATACGCGTTCGCGCCGCTCGGCGTTTGGTAAGCGACCTTGATGTTACGAATCTTTTCGACGCTGTCCCGATATTCCTGCGCAAAGCGGACGACCACTCCAAACTGGCGGTCGCCCTCCAGGACGGTCGTCGCCGCCGCGCCACCCATCGCGGCTTGAATCACCGTGGTGATGTCGCCGGAATTAAGGCCGTAGCGGGCGGCCTTGGCGCGGTCCACCTGGATATTGAGATTAGGCTGGCCAAGAAGGGGGAAAATTCCGAGATCAGCGATGCCGCGGACCTGGCTCATTTGGTCGCGGACTTGCGCGGCAAATTTCTCGAGCATTTGGAGATTAGGTCCGAGAATCTTTACCGAGTTGGCGCCTTTGACGCCGGAAATGGCCTCCTCGATGTTGTCCTGAATATATTGGGAGAAGTTGAAATTGATCCCGGGCAGTTCGCTCTCAAATTCCCCCTGAATCTGCTCGGTCAATTTCTCTTTCGTCACTCCCTTGGGCCAGTCGTCAAACGGTTTGAGAGGCACGAAAAGCTCGACGTTCGAGAATGGAGAGGCGTCGCTGCCGTTGTCGGGCCGGCCATGCTGGGAAACCACGGTGACGACTTCGGGATGACGCAAAAGAATCAGGCGCATTTTTCTCGCCGCGGCTTCGCCGTCTTGCAACGAGAGCGTCATCGGCATCGAAGCGCGGATCCAAAAATTGCCTTCCTCGAGGTGCGGAAGAAACTCGCTTCCGAGCCGAAGTGACAAAATTGCGGTAATACCGAGAAAAACCAGGCCGATGATGACCATCAGGCCGCGATGGGCGAGGGCAAAACGTAGCGCGGGATTGTAAATGCGGTGCAGGAGCCGGACGATAATGGTTTCGCGCTCCTTTACGTGGTCGGGAAGGAAAAAGGACGCAAGCACGGGCGTTACCGTAAAGGTGGAAATCAACGCGCCCGCCAGCGCGTAGCCGTAGGTGCGCGCCATCGGGCCGAAAATCTGGCCTTCGACTCCCTCCATTGTGAAGAGCGGCACAAAACCGGCCACCGTGATGAGCGCCGAGAACAGCACCGCTTTGTCCACCTGCATCGCGCTAATCAAAATCAGGCGCAAACGGTCGGTCCAGCCGTGGCTCTCTGTGGAAGTCAACGAACGCGTCGGGTCCGGCCCATAAAAACCCTCAGCCAGCCGGCGCAGCAGTCCGCGTCTTTCGTCAGGTCCCCACTGGAGATTGCGAAAGATGTTTTCAACAAGGATTACCGAGAAATCGACGATGATTCCAAGGTCCACAGCGCCGACGGAGAGCAGGTTGGCACTTTCACCCCGCATCAGCAGCAACATGATGGCGAAAAACAGCGCAAAGGGGATGTTCGCGCCCACAATGATTGCGCTGCGAAGGTCGCCCAGAAAAATCCATTGGATCAGGAAAACCAGAATGCAGCCAAAAAGCAGATTGTGCAGTACGGTGTGGGTCGTGACTCCTATGAGTGAACTGCGGTCGTAAAAAGGAACCACCTTGACGCCCGCCGGCAAGCTGCCGTCGCTGTTCATTTTGTTGATTTCGGCCTTCACCTTGGGCAGCATCTTGGCCGTCTCCTCCACCCGGCTCATTACCACAATGGCGGCCACGACATCGTCATCGTTGTCACGCCCGCAAATGCCCAACCGCGGAACGTAGCCTACCTTCACGCTCGCAACATCTTTGATCAACACAGGAACGCCGTTGGACTGGAATAGGACGACGTTTTCGATATCATCGACTTTGTAGCCTTTGGTCAGATCGTCGTCCCCGCCGTCGTTGATCAAGCCGACGCCGCGGATGTTGATCGATTGCTGGCCGATGCGAATTTCGCGCCCCCCAACGTTGATGTTGGCGTTGCCTAGCGCGGTCAGTATCTGCGGAACGGTGACGTTGTAGGTTTCCAGTTTGTGAGGGTCCACCTCGACGTTGAATTCCTTGGTCGTGCCGCCCCAACTGTTGACTTGGACAATGCCGGGAATGGTCGAGAGCCGGCGCAGGACGATCCAATCCTGAACCGTGCGGAGGTTGGTCAGCCCAAAATGTTTGGGGCCAACAACCTGGTAGCGGTAAATTTCGCCGGTCGAACTGTTCTGCTGGATTTGGGGTATCTGGCCGCCGGGCAGGGTGACATTTTGTTGAATGGCAATGTCCGCCTGCGCGTAAGCAAAATGATAGTCAATGCCGTACTTGAAGACGACGCGAATAAAGGACAAGCCGTAGAAGGAAGTGGAGCGGATGATGTCGATGCCGGGCGTGGTATAAAGGCCGATCTCGATGGGAGTCGTGTAATAACGCTCCATTTCCTCGGCGGAAAGGCCGGGGGCCTGCGCGGTGATTTCGAGGATGACGGGCGTTGGGTTTGGATAGGCCTCGATGTTGAGTTTCTTGAAAGCAACAAGGCCCGCCCCTGCGAACGCGATCAGGCAGAACACAATGATCGCCCGGCGGCTAAGACAGAATGCAATTACCGACTTGAGCATGATTGGCGCGTCTGGTTAGTCGGAGGGCGGAGCGTAGAGGATGTTGCTCAGGAAGATGGCGCCGTCCGTCACCGCCAATTCTCCGGGCCGCAACCCGGCGAGAATTTGGTATTGGCCGTCTGTTTGCAGCCCAATCTTGACTATTCTCTGCACGAAATGATGCCGGTCCGTTGTCACCCAGGCCACCATGGTTCCATCGGCGTTGCGAACCACGCCATCGAACGGAATCGCGGTGGCCTCGACAGGGTCGTGAACTTGAATCACAAAGTTGGCGAGCATCCCGGGTTTCAGTTCGTGCTGGGGATCGGTGATCTCGGAGCGGACTGTCATTCGATGGGTGGTGGGATCGATGGTCGCGTAAATCTTGGTGATTTTGCCTTTAAACACCTGATCTGGATAGGCCATCACTCTGGCTTCAAGAGATTGTCCCACCCGATAAAGAGAGCTGTCGATTTCCGTCACATCCGCAAGCAGCCATTTCACCGAAACGTCGGCGACGGAATAGGGCGCAGGCGCGGTTCCGGGCTGCACTAAAACGCCCGGCGGCGCATTCATGAATGTCACCTGCCCGGCGAGCGGGCTGCGCACAATGAGCGCCGGGTCGATCTGCCGCTTCGCGACGATTTGGTCGATTTCAGCGTCCGTTTTGCCGAAGATTCGGAGGGAATCCCTGGCGGCGTTGAGCGCGCCCTGCGCCGTTTGCTGCTCCGAGGTGGCCTGTTCGATTTCTCTTTCCGAAATGCCGTTCGTTGTGTAAAGGGCCTTTACGCGCGCCAGTTCCTTGCCGGTCAGTTCCAGTGTGGCAGCGGCGCCGATCAGCGTTGACTCGGCTTGAATCAGGTCGGGACTGTCGATTGTGTAGAGCGGTTGGCCGCTTTTGATGTCGTCTCCAAGCTCGGCAAATGTCTTAAGTATCTTGCCTTGATAAGGCGGGAAAACCTGGACTGACAGATCCTCGTCAAAATCGATATTTCCAATGGCTTCCTTCTCCTCCCGAAAGACCTGGATTCCAACGGGTTCAATCTTGATTGCATTCAACTGGCTTGGCGTTAAATCAACGCTGTCTTCCGCCGCGGGGGCGTTGGTAGTCGTGTTGGCTGGCTGGCCATGGATGGGGCGAGCGACGACGAGCATTGCTAGGACGACGGTTAGCGCCCGCATAAACTGTAACAGATGTCTCATATATCGAAGAATTTGCCTTCTTCCTTCCGCCTAAATTATAAAGGTGAAGGCTGAAAGTCTGTAGAACGTGGCCTAAAATTTTTGTACGGCCTCGCCCTACATCAAGCTGATTGAGAAGGGGCTGGCACGGGTGCAGGTGACGCGGGTTCCATGCGTGGGAAGGCGTTCCGCTTTGAATGTCGCGCCGATCAGGCTTGCCCGGTGCGCCATGATGCGCAAACCAATTCCATTGCGGCCAGTCGAAGATTCAGGCAGTCCAATGCCATCGTCACATACGGTCAAGGTCATAAGGCCCTCCTCGGTGTCGAGTTGTATAACGATCTCGCTGGCCCGGCTGTGACGGACGGCATTGGTCGTCGCTTCTTGAGCGATTCGGTACAAATGAATCGCCTCCTCGTGTTTTAAGGGCAGGACAGGCCCGTCGCATTCAAAACGGCAGTCGATTTTAAATCGTTCGTGGATGATGCCCGCCAATTCCCGGAGAGCATCCATCAATCCCTCTCCTTTAAGTTCAGCCGGGTAAAGGCCGCGCGCGAGGGTGCGCGTCAAGTCGATGGCCTCCTCAACGAGCCGGACAATATGATTCGCGGCTTCCGCTTGAGGGGGTGATTCCGACAATTGTTCGCTGAGAACCTGCCCGGCAAGAGCCGTAGCCGTCAAGTGCTGGCATAAGCTGTCGTGCAAATCGTGGCCGATCCGCTGTTGTTCCCGTTCCCGGATGCGGAGGATTTCCTCTTCAAGGCGGGCGCGCTCCTGCATTTCGTTGTGGAGAGCGGCGGTGCGTTCGCGGACGCGCTGCTCCAATTGATTGTAGAGCAGGCGCAATTTCGCCAAAATCCAAACCACAGCGAAGTAAAACGCGACGGAAATCAGCCCGTTCCAGACCAAAACAAACGCGCTGGAGTACCGCGCCCCCGCAATCAGATCGCCGGCGACCGACGCCGCCACACATAACACCGATACAAAAACCCCGAAGGCCCGACCGATGAACCAACTGGCCAGGATTACGGGAATCAGGTAGAACGCGAAAAAATAAAGCTCAAAACCCGTCAGATAATCAACGACGCCGACGATGAAGACAAACCCCAGGCTCACGATCATCGGCAGCGTCTTTGATCTTCCGCCAAAAGCCTTGGCCCAATCAATCATCCCTTATTGATAGGGCACGGGATGAATTGAGTAAATGGAGTTATGAGCCGGCGAGCGGCTTGAAGCGGAGTTGGGAGTCTTTCCCCAATCCCTCAATGGCATTTTTCAGATCGTTCGGATTGATGGGCTTGGTGAGGAAGGACTTTGCGCCCAACTGGTAAGCCTCGCCAAGTTGGCGGCGATCCTGGTTTACCGTAACAACCAGGATTGGCACGGACGCATACCGAGGATCGCCCTGCAATTGCCGAAGGACCTCAAACCCATCCATTACCGGCATTCGCAAATCAAGCAAAAGCAACGCCGGAAATGGGTATTTCCGACGGTCACTGTATTCTCCTTCGCCTTTTAAATAGGCGAGAGTCAGTTTGCCGTCTTTAACAATATGGACAGGATTCTCCAGTTGAAGTTGCAAAATCGCGCGATGCGCGAGTTTGGCATCATCCAGATTATCCTCAGCGATCAGAATCGCTCCCAACGATCCCGCTGTCCTCTCTCCGTGACTCTCTGTAGCCGACATTCCGTTGTAAGGAGTTTCGCGTCCCATGGCGCCTCGGTCAATCAGGTCTATCCCCAAAACACCTCTAGTGGAAAATTCCTTAATCCTGATGGTAAAAAACGGGGGACCCTCTTAGGATGGCGTTGCTGAGACTCGGGAAATGCGGAGAGAAATGAAAAGTCCGGTTCTAACACTGCTGGCGTTTTGCCTGGTCGCCACGGTCTTGAGCGTGGCTGCCGCTCCGCTCAAACGCGCTGATGTTCCGGCCAATCCCGTCTGGCTTTTCCACATTGATTGCGATGCTCTGCGCCAGACTTACCTTGGAAGATATCTCCTGTATCAAGTGAGCAAACCGGCGATGCACAGCAACCTGGTCGCCTTCGAGTCACTTTTTAGCTTTGACTATCGCACCCAGCTCCATGGCGTAACGGTTTACACCGAGCGTCCATTTCGCACGAACGATATGGCCATCATTTACGCCGATATTGTCCCGGACCACATGGCCGGCCGCCTCAAAGACTCTCAGAGAGCTGAGGCCACAACGGCCGGCCAACACACGGTTTACCGTTGGCGCGATCAGAGCAACCCGAACACGACTGATTACGCCGTAATACAACGTAACTGCGTGATAACCGCCCAGGACACGGCAAGCATGGCGGCTGCTCTTGCCGCGATGGACGGAACGGCGCCAAACTTTTTGGCAAGCAAGGCGTTGCGCGAGTTGCCCGCCGCGGGCGATGCCACATTCCTCCAGGCGACCGCCCGAAATTTTGACTTTGTTGGCGCGGAACCGCACGCCGCTCTGCTGAAATTGGCCAAGTGGGCGGCTTTGCGGGCAAACGAAACGAATGAGCGGCTGGACGCTGTTCTGACCATCGAACTTGGCGACGAATACACCGCCACGGAAATGTCCCTCGTCGCTCGCGGCCTGATTGCGCAACTGAGTTTGCAAACGGATAATCCGAAAGCCGCCGCGCTGGCGAGCAGCATATCCATCAAGCGGTCAGGAAACATTTTGACCGCAACTCTTTCCGCGCCGTCAGCCGATCTCATTGCGGCTCTGAAGGTTTACACCGCGAAAAGAGACAAACCGTAGCAGTCAGGCTCTCAAATGTTCCAAGGCCGCCGCGACTACCTGATCAGGCGAGATTCCGCGAAGACAGCGCAGGTCGATTGGGCACTCGCGCAGGAAACACGGCGCACAGGGAACCGGGTGGCGAATAATCCGCGCGCGCGAGGAAAATATTGGGCCTGTAAGCTCTGGCGACGTGCTGCCGAAAATCGCCACAATTCGCGCGCCGACAGCGCAAGCCAGGTGCATCGGGCCGGTGTCATTCGTTAAAACCAAATCGCAAATCTTCAATGCCGCGGCAAGTTCCCGCAAATTGGTTTTGCCGGCTAGATTCAAAACAGGTTCGCCCACTTCGCGCGTAATCTTCGCCGCCAAATCAATTTCGTCCGAGCCGCCAAAAATGACCCAGCGGCAATTTGTTTTCTTCCGCAATTCCAACGCCGCCTCAATGAAACGCTCCGCCGGCCAGCGCTTTGCGGGACCATATTCCGCACCCGCGTTCAAGCCAAACCACGGCTGCCCGTCCAACCGTCCAAGCCCGAATTTCCCGCGAACGTGTTCCATTGCCTCTGGGCCGACTTCGATCCGTGGGGTCAATGGCTTGATGGATGCCCCGAGTGCGCCAACCAAATGCAAATAATGGCGGACGTGATGCGCCTCCGGCGGCACAATTTCCGGCCTGCTTCTCTCGCGAATGCGCTTTTGAACCTCGCCTGCAGTGCGCTTGCGCATTTTAATTGCGTCAGGACGCGGCGCAAGGGGCTGCGTCAAAAACAATCCGCGCCCGATTCCGATGCGGACTGGAATCTTTGCCAGCCACAGTTCCAGTGCGGACCTCACGGAGTTGGGAAAAGCTACACCAACAGTAAAACCTTTCCCTCGCAACAAACGCCCTGCCTGCCACACGGTTGCATCCGGCGGGAATGTCAGTACTTCGTCGATAAACGGCTGGCGTTCCCAGAGGCCGGCCAGTTTTTGCGGCGAGAACAGGGTGATCCGCGCTTGCGGCCGCGCCTCGCGCAATCGCGTCAACGCCGGCGCCGTCATGATGGCGTCGCCCAGCCAATTGACGCCTCGGACAAGGATGTTTTCGGCCGGGCCGGGCATGGTTAGCGAAGGCAGATTTTTTGGACGCAATCGTCAAAATCCTTCGCGCCATCCAGAATTTTGATTTCGACGCGCATGAAATAAATCGGCAGGTCGCGGCGATCCAGTTTTGGAAAACGGACGGCGTCTTTTTGAGTCGTGACGATGATTTCCGCCTGCCGTTTTTTGCTGCGGTTGATGGCGTTGAGCATTTCCTGCTGCGTGAAGCGGTGGTGGTCGGCGAAGCGTTTGGAATAAACCAGCTCGCGGCAAAGCTTGACGAGGCTCTGCTCGAAACTTTCGGGCTGCGCGATGCCGCTGAGGGAGGCCACTCGTTTCTCGCTCAAAAATTCGAGGCCCTTTCGTTCGCCGGTGAAGACATCCTCAAAATACAGCGGCGCATGAATGCATTCGATGATGCCCGCCGAAGGGTTGTAGTGCTCGATGCGCTGGCGCAATTCCGCAGTTTTGCCGTCGCTCTTGGTGATGAAAATGACGCTGGCGCGGGAAAGATGCGACGGCGGTTCGCGCAACGTGCCCCGTGGAAATAAATGCTCGTTGCCAAAGGGTTGCTGACAGTCCACCAGCACGACGTCCTGGCGGCGTCCGGCTAGCCGCCAATATTGGAAGCCGTCGTCGAGCAAAAGCGTGTCGCACCCAAAATGCTCGATGGCGTAACGCCCGCTTTTGACGCGGTTTTTGTCCACAAGCACGACGACGTCCTTCAAATTGGACGCGAGCATGTAAGGTTCATCTCCAGCGGTGTCGGAGTCGAGCAGGAGCGATTTTCCGTCGGAAACGACGCGGGGAGGCGTGCTGTCTTCGCGAAGGAGGAGCTTGTTCAAGAGGACCTCGCCCAACGGCTGCGGGCGCGAACGATAACCGCGCGAGAGAATCGCGACTGTGCGGCCCTGGCGTTGCAATTCGCGCGCGAATTTCTCCACGACGGGCGTCTTGCCGGTTCCGCCGAAAGTGAGGTTGCCGATGGCGATGACCTGGATGCCGAGGGTGGAATCGCGGATGAGGCGGGCCTGAATGAAGAAGCGGTGAATCTTGAGGCCGAATTGATAAACTTTGGAGAGGGCAAACAAAAGGGATCGGGCGATGGCGGCGCGTTTGCCGCGACGCTGCCCGAAGATGACTTCCAAATACGGTTGTTCTATCGCTTCCAGCCAAGCGCGAAACATGCAGGCGTCTAATTTGCCTGTTCAATGGCTGTGTCGCAAGGGATGTCCGGTTTTTTTTGTCTTTTTCTGGATTTTTGGGGCTGACAAAGGCCGTTTCAGGGTGAATAATATGGGCTTGCCAAGCGTCTTTGCAACTGGTGCCGTGATACTATTGTCCTCAAAGAAAAACGGGCTAAACGCGGCTGTCGCAGCCGTCGTGCTTGCGTTCGCGCAGGCTGTTTTCGCCGATACCAACACGATCTCGTATAATAACCAGATCGGCCCGATTCTTTCGGAGAATTGCTTCCGCTGCCACGGCCCCGATTCCGCGTCGCGAAAACCAAAGAAACACCCGTTGCGCCTTGACCGCGAGCAGTTCGCCTATGAATTGCGCGATGATGGCAAACCGGTGATCATCAAAGGCAATCCCGACGCCTCGGAACTGGTCCGGCGCATCACCGCGACGGACGATGACATAATGCCGCCTGCCTCGGAGCAAAAAACGCTGACCACCAACGAAATCGCGCTGATCAAGAAGTGGATTTCCCAAGGCGGAAAGTATGAAAAACAATGGTCCTTGATTGCGCCGGTAAAACCGGCCGTTCCGTCCGACCCATCAGGATGGGCGCGCAATCCGATTGATAATTTTGTAGGGCGCAAGCTGGCCCAAATCGGCCTGAAGCCGAATCCCCGGGAACAAAAGGCACGGCTCTATCGGCGGCTGAGTTTTGATTTGACGGGACTTCCGCCGAACCCGGCTGATTTGGAGGAATTTGTCCGGTCGAATTCGGATTCAGCTTACGAAAAAGCGGTGGACAAAATGCTGGCCAGTGACGCCTGTGCCGAGCAGTTCACGCGGCTCTGGCTGGATGCCGTGCGTTACGCGGATACGCAAGGGATTCACCTGGATTTCGCGCGGAGCATTTGGCCGTATCGCGATTGGGTGATCAACGCCTACAAGTCGAACATGCCTTTCGATCAGTTCACCATCAAACAAATTGCGGGCGATCTTCTGCCCAACGCGACGGATGACGACAAGGTCGCTTCTGGTTACAACCGATGCATTGAGACGACCAGCGAAGGCGGGGCGATTCCGGAAGAATACGCCGCTATTTACGCCAAGGACCGGGTCGATACGACGACGGCGGTCTGGATGGGATTGACTGCGGGGTGCGCGACTTGTCACGACCACAAATTCGACCCGATTTCGCAAAAGGAGTATTATTCGTTGACGGCGTTTTTCCGCAACAACACCAGCGCCATTTTGGACGGGCCCACCGGCAACAACGCGCCCATGCTTTTTGTGCCCAGTCGCGAGGACACGGTGGAGTGGGGGCGATTAAAGCTGGCTGTCGGCCTTACAGAGAAATCGATCCAGGCTCGCAAACATGCAACCGACCCTGAATTTGAGAAATGGCTTGCCCGGGCGAAAGCCAAACCGATCAGCCGTCCGATCAAGATCAAGCCGGAGCTGATTTTGCCGCTGGCGGACAGCCCGTCGGGTGGCCAGGCCGAAGGGAAGAAAATAGAGTGGGGAGGCGGCGGCAGAAAAACGGGACCGTTCGGACTTGCGCCTTCGATCATCGGCGGCGCAGCAGTGGAAGGCGCCGCGCCCGTCATCCCGCGTCATGGGCAGGCGAGCTTTGGCGCATTCATTTACGCGGAGGCGAAACCCAACGGCTCGGCCATTTCGCGCATGGACACCGCCAACGGGTATCGCGGGTGGGACTTGTATTTCACCGAGGGGAAACCCGTTTTCCATATCATTGATCAATTCCCGGATAAGGCGCTGAAAATCGTGGCCAAAAAGGCGCTTGCGCCAGGTCGCTGGCATCATGTGATGGTTGTCTTCGACGGACAGCGCGAAGGGGCGAGCGCCGGGGCATTGTATGTGGATGGAATGAAGGTCGAAGTGGAGGTCGCCAACAACAGTCTTGGTTCCAATATCGTTGCCAATGTTCCGCTGCGCCTTGGGGGCCGCTCCGGCAAAAATGGTCCCGACGATCTTCTCTCTGGAGGAAACGTGTTTCTCCAGGATGTCCGTTTTTATAACACCGCGTTGACGCCGCATGATATTGCGAGGCTGGCGCTCGCCGGTTTGGCCCGCGAGACGGCGATGGCGAAGGCCGACAAGCTGCATGACCTTTATTTGATTGGTTACGATGCTCCAAGCCAAAAGCTGGAAACCGCGCTGGCCAGGCTTGAGAGCAGGCAGGACGTGCTCCGGCAACGCGGAGGCACGACGCTGGTCATGCAGGAAAAAACGGACACCAAACCAAGCGCCTACGTCCTGATTCGCGGTAATTATATGACCAAAGGGGACGAGGTCTTCCCCTCGACGCCTGCGGCGCTTCCCGCGATGACGGCGGACGAACCACGCAACCGGCTTGGATTGGCGCGCTGGATTATGTCGCGCCAGGACCCGCTGGTCGCGCGCGTCACGGTCAATCGCTTGTGGTCGCAACTTTTCGGGAATGGGATTGTGGAGACGACTTCGGATTTTGGCGTCATGGGCGCGCGGCCAACCGATCAGGACTTGCTGGACTGGCTGGCTGTGGAGTTCATGGATTCCGGCTGGAACTTCCGGCAGATTGTCAAAACTATCGTGATGAGCGCGACTTACCAGCAATCCGAGGCGATTTCGCCAGAAAAGATGGAGCACGACCCGGAAAACAAATTCCTCTCCCGCGGGCCGCACCTGCGCTTGGATGCGGAGGAAATTCGTGACCAGGCGCTGGCCGCGTCCGGCTTGCTGGTGGACAAAGTTGGCGGGCCGCCAGTGAAGCCGTATCAGCCCGAAGGCGTTTGGGAATCCGTCGCAATGGTGCAGTCCGACACGAGATTTTATAAGCAGGACATGGGGACCGGCCTTTACCGCCGCTCCCTCTACACATTTTGGAAGAGAACCGCGCCGCCGCCAAACATGGAAATTCTCAATGCTCCCAGCCGTGAGACTTTTTGCACGCGAAGAGATCGGACCGACACGCCGTTGCAGGCATTGGTCACGCTGAACGACACGCAATTTATCGAAGCCTCCCGACACCTCGCCGACAGGGTGCTTCACTCATCGACAAACTTCGATTCCTGCCTGGATGGAATTACCGAGCCTCTGATTGCGCGAACGATGTCGCCCGAGGAACGCGCTGTGATGCAAAAAATGGAGGAGCATTTTCTCACCAAATACGAAAGCAACCCGGCGGACGCAAAGGCGCTGCTCGGCGTTGGAGAATCGAAGGTGGATACGACCGTGCCGCCCGCAAAATTGGCCGCATGGACGCTCGTCGCCAGCGCGGTCCTCAACCTGGACGAAACACTCACGAAATGAGGCTGAAATGAACTTTGATCCGCAGTTACTGCCGTTGGTAAATGACCTGAATGCCTCGCTGACGCGCCGCCAGTTTTTTCGCAAGTCCGCGATGGGCCTGGGTGTCGCGGCGCTTTCTTCATTACTTGGCCAGCAGGCGTTTGGCGGAGTGGATGATGTGTGGCGGATCGCGCCGAAAGCCAAACGCGCCATTTATATCTCGCTGATTGGCGCACCCTCGCAACTGGATTTGTTCGATTACAAAGCAGGGCTGCGCGCGCGGTTCAAGGAAGACCTTAAAGGTTGGCTGAAACAACAGGGTGAACGGCTGACTGGCATGACTTCGGGCCAGCAGGTGTTTCCGCTGGCACCATCGGCTTTCAAATTCGCCCAATACGGGCCGGGCGGCGCGTGGATCAGCGAGCTTTTGCCCTACCACGCCAAAATGGCGGGCGACCTTTGTTTCATTCGCTCGATGCACACGGACGCGATCAATCACGAGCCAGCCAACCAATTGAGTTACACCGGTTCAATGCAAATGGGCAAAGCTTCGATGGGTTCATGGGTTTCCTATGGACTGGGTTCGATGAACAAGGATTTGCCGACATTCGTCGTTTTGCACGCTTCGCATTCCAGCCCGTATTCAAACGTGCAGGCGATCTCGGCCCGACTTTGGGGAGCGGGCTACCTTCCCGGGAAATATGCCGGAGTTGATTTGCGGGCAAAGGGCGATCCGGTCCTCTATCTCAAGGACGCGCCGGGGATTTCTCGCGAGATGCGGCGTGAAATGATCGAAGGGATCGGCGCGTTGAACGAACGTTCCTACGCGGCGCTTGGCGACCCGGAAATCCAGACGCGCACGCAACAGTTTGAGATGGCGTTCCGCATGCAGGCGAGCATACCGGAATTGACTGATTTTTCCGGCGAATCGGAAAAGACGTATGACCTCTATGGGCCTGAAGCGAAGGTGCGCGGGACGTTTGCCAATTCCGCGCTGATGGCGCGGCGGTTGACGGAGCGCGGCGTGCGTTTTGTTCAGATTTTCCATCGCGGCTGGGACCAACACGGCGAATTGCCGCGCGATTTGGCGTCGCAGTGCAAGGACGTTGACCAGGGCTGCTACGGGTTGATCCAGGACTTGAAGCAACGGGGCATGTTGGATGATACGCTGGTGATCTGGGGCGGAGAATTTGGCCGGACGGTTTACTGCCAGGGCACGCTTGAGGAAAAGAATTACGGGCGCGATCATCATCCGCGCTGTTTCACGGTGTGGATGGCGGGAGGAGGAGTCAAGCCGGGCTTTGTGTATGGGAAGACAGATGAGATGTCTTACAACATTATCGAAAATCCGGTGCACGTGCATGAGTTGCACGCGACGATTTTGCACCAATTGGGGCTGGATAACGAGAAACTGGCCTTCCTATACCAGGGACTGCAACAGCGGCTCACAGGGCCAGAAGCGACGAAGGTGGTGACGGATATTCTGGCGTAGGAAAAGAGACGTGGGGCGTTTCGCGAACGGTAGTAAGAAGGCTATTAGGGTTCGTTACGCAATAAGTGTTACAACTTAAGCGACTGTTGGCGCGGAGAAATCGTATAATTCCATTCTCCGTGGAAATCGTCGCGTTGGAGGTTGACTTGCGCCAATGCCTCATCGCTGACTTT
>DATAUD010000078.1:0-18452 GCA_036268455.1 Verrucomicrobiia bacterium | reverse complement strand
TATGAAACATCGCCGACTGGTGCGCCACTATGAAGTCAAAACCACCCACGCCGAGTCTTGGCTCCACATCAGTATGATCGGAATTATGCTGCGCAGACTGGCTTGATCCTATGGACATGATTATTCAGACACGCTCTAAGTTGGGATTTGCAAATGACCAGTTCCTCCACCAACGTCAACCTCATTGTTCTTACTAATCGGGCGCCATATACTAATGGGTTCGTGACAAATAACAGTATCGCGTATTTTGCGTTTGACGTCCCCTTAACAGCGAATTTCGCGACGAATATTTTGTCCAATGTCGTCGCGAGCGCCGCGGGTTTAAATCTGCTTTTCAACCAGAGTGTTCTTCCTACCGGAGGGATGCCGGGTGATATGGATTTATTGACAGGGATTGGTTCTCAGGGAAAGGATATCATTAATACTCTGAACACTCTGCCGCCGCTTATTCCAGGCAGGCGGTATTTTCTGGGAGTTCAGAATACTGCTTCGACGCCGGCGACATTTACATTGGAAGTCGATACCGATGTCGGCGACAAGAACACCAATATCTACGTTCTGACCAACGAGGTGGCTGTGGAGACCAATAACATCAATGCGAACAGCCCGGAATACTATTCGTTTACCGTGCCCAGCAATGCGACGATGGTAACGTTCCAACTCCTTGACACCACCAATGCCGAGTTTGACCTTTACGCGCGAGCTGGATTGCCTGTGCCCGGCCCGTTTAATTTTGATTACCAGAGCAGGAACGCTGGAACCAATGACCAGTTCATCGTTGTAACGACGAATTCCGAGCCGGTCCCGCTGCCTATGGTGACGACCAACACCGTTGTGCCGGTGTCGCCGACAACGTGGTATTTGTCAGTTTATAATCCCGCCGGGGTGGCTGACGCGGGCTATACCATAGTCGCCACTTATGTGACCAATGTGGTTGCCAATTCATTGACAGACGGCGCACTTGACGTGATCCCGCTCACAGCGACTAATAGTTACACGAACACCGCAGTGCCCGGTTTTCCAACAAACTTCCTCTATTCCTTCACTGTCACGAACAATCCCGCGGGAGTACAGTTTGTAGTCACCAATCTTTCCGGTTTTGGAAATGTTGAATTATTCGTGCAACAAGGCGCTTTCCCAACTCCAGAGCAATCGTATTCGGGGAGTTTCAATCCGGGGACGACGCGACAATTGGTTGCCTTTGGCGCCAATGCCGATTTGCCGTCAGCTAACGGGACCTGGTATCTGGCCGTTCCAAACGACACGCCAGGCGCCAATACCAACTCGGTTCTTTATTCGATTACCGCTTCGACTCTTGCCATCGTTCCCAACCCCGTTGTGCCAGAATTCGCCAACGGGAGTGTCTCCGCGGCGGGCCAGCAGTTCAGTCTTACCTGGACCGCCTCTCCCGGCCAGAGCTACGCCGTCGAAGTTTCCACCAATCTGACGACCTGGAGTACGGTTACGACGATCGTCGCCCAATCCAACAGCGTCAGCTACACGGACTCGGTTCCTGTCAGTGGTCAAAAATCGCGCTTTTTCCGCCTTTCATCACCATAGAAGCGCGGGGATCAGCTTTTGGGGACGTCGCCAAGCAGGGTTTCGATTTCGCTGATGATTTGGCTCAACGATGCCGTCTTGTCCAGATATCGGGAGACTTTCTTTTCAATTGTATCGCGGATTGAGGCGCGGTCGAACAACGCCCCAGTCAACAGCAATATTGGAATTTTCGGCCCAAGTTTGCGCACGTCCTCGATCAATATGAACCCGTCACCGTCCTCGATCTGGAGGTCCATGATAATTAAATCGGGCGGGTCCTGCTGGACGGTTTTTCTGGCGACATCCGGTTCGGCGGTCGTTGTAACGCGGTAGCCCTTAATGGTCAGGGCCTCCCGCAAAAGGTCGCGGATTTGCGCTTCGTCATCGACTGCAAGAATATGTTTTTTCATGGATATAAGATGGTTGATTGTTAAGCCGGCCGGGGAACGTCGTCATGAATTCGCGCGGTTATTACGGCTCCGACCACTTTGTCCTGGTCGTGAAGCGGGATGAGACTAAAGCGCACCGCAGCCGTCCGGCCAGAGCGCGTGAGCAAGGTGGCGGCGCGATTCTGGATTTCGCGGCCGTCGCGCATGGCCTGGATAAGAGGATTTTGGTCCCCACCCGCCGCGGGATCGGGCGGAAGTTGCAGCACACGTTCGATGGATTGGGAGATTAACTCTTGTGGCTGCCAATTGGTTTGCTGGACCACAGCGGGATTGACCCGGCTGACGTTGAGGGCGCGGCTGATCACGAAAACCATTTCGGCGATGGAATTGATGATGAGTTGATTATAGCGGCCCTGATGTTCCAAAGACTGGTAAGACCAGCGCCGTTCGAGATTTTCCTGTGCAAGCGCCTGGTTGGTTTTGACAAGCTCCGCCGTGCGCTCCTGAACTTTGATTTCCAATTGGGCATTTGCCTCCTCCAACGCCTTTGCGGCCTTCCGACGCGCCTGGAGATCGTCTCGCAACAAACCGAACACAAACGCAAGCAGAACAAAATTGATGGCGACACCGCTATAGACGGTCCATTTGGTGGCGATCGCCTGGGTGTGTTCTTCGACGTCACGCTGGCGAAGCAGTCCGTCTTCGGAGGCGATAAGAGAGGCGGTGTATCTTTCGATTTTTCCGATGGACTCGACGTCCGGGTTGGAAATGAGGAGCGTTCGAACACCTTCCACGCCGTTTTCCCCGCGAGTTTGGGCAATGGACCTGGCGATTGCGATACGGTTGCTGACGAGGTCCTGGAGATCGAATACTCTTCGATGAAGATCAGCGTTTTCCTCGCCGGAACGGGTCAAAGCTTTCAGTTCGTCCATCCGTTCCACCATCGTATTGTAGGCATTCCGATAGGAGGCTTGGTCGCGTCTGTCTCCTGTAATGACGTAAGTGCGCAAGGCGGCGTCGCCGGCGTGAAGGTACGAGAGGACATCGCCGGCATGAATGATGACATCGTGCGTGTGGTTGACCCATGCTTCGCTCTTGATGGACCGCTGGATGGTATGCACCGCCGAAGCCGCGACAAACGCGAGAATGGCGAGCATGAAAACAAAAAGACCAACGACGCGCTGTTCGAGATTGTCTTTCATGGTGTGTTATTCGATCAAGGATCGCGGGTTAAAAATTGATGACGATAGGCGCGCCGGGAGCCGTTTGGCCGGCGACCGGATCGGAGGACGCCGGTTCAGTTTCAACGACCGTAGCCAATATCTGGCACAGGCCATTGGAGTAGGAGAACTCCGAGGCGGAGGTCCAATCCAAATTCAACGACCCGGCCAGTTGAGTGGCAATGTCGCGGATCGCGGAACCTGAGCCTTGAAGCTGGAGGGCGTAGGCACTCCTGTCGATATGAATAAAACTGCTGGATTCATTGACGTAGCAGACGTCGTCGCAAACAACGCCGGGCATGTTGACCAGGATCAGCCGGGGCGTGCAATTCTTGGACGGCAATACCATGCTGGCAAGAATCACGTAATCGTATTGCATCACGACGCGGAAGTATTGGGGCGCGGAATTGGTCAGCGGCACAGCAAGGGTTTGCAGGCCGGGAACAAAAGCCAGGTCGAGGGCGTCTGGATTTTGAGCCGCGGGATTGGTCAGGGCGACGGGAGCGATGTTGGTGATGTTGATGTTTGTAACCTCAGTCCACTCGTCCATTGAAAATATATTTGTGGTGGATTCAAGCATTAGCGTTGCGCCCACGGTGCCGCCGATACTCAAATTCGCCTGGCCGCCGCCCATCGCCATAGTCACAAAAGGCGGGACGCCCCAAAACAGGGATTGGGTCGGATTGGTGTTGGAGGTTTGGGTGGCGCCGGTGAGGTTGGTGCTGGACGAGTTGCCCGAGTTGGTAACAAGGTTTCCGGTGGGAGTTGGGGGGCCTGAGCTGTTTGTTGCTTCGGTAACCGAATTAGTGGTTAGCGCAATGTTGGTCAGCCCTGGCGCTGAATTAGTGGCCGTCTCGATATTGGTATATAGAACCTCATTTCCGTAAGAGCTTACTGCGCTGCCACTGTAAGACTGAACATTAAAATAATAAACATCGCCGGGATTCGCATTCGTGAGCGTGACTGTGTCTCCGTATAGACCCGGGGAGTTGGCGAGGATAGTATTGGTCCCGACCGTGTAGTTGCCGCTGCTGAGTCCCCAAACTAAATAGAACCCTGTGACCGCGCTGGATGTGTCGCCATTCCATGCCAGCGTCACCTGAGCCGGCTGCGCGCCGCATCGCGCCACGAATGTCAGCAGAACCGCCGCCAATATCCCTTTAAATGCGTGCATGAATTAAGGTGGGGAAACGTCCAGGCTGACCCCTTCGCGGGTGCTTCGCGCGTAAATGCGCCCATTGCTGACACTGGCGCAATTCCAGCATTTGCCGGTCAGGACATGGCTTCGCGCGATTTCCTGGTAACTGGCCGGCGTTGCCTTGACTAAAACCAGGTCTCCGGCGTCGCTCAACACCAGCACGTTGCCGCCGGCCAAAATGCACCCGCCGGGACCGAATCCAGATTGCGACCACACCATGCGCCCGCTTGACGCATCGACACAGACAAGAGGAGAGACGCCGAATTTCGACTGGCCGGAAATTCCATAAAGATAACCTTTGCTGTAAATTGGAGTGCTCCACTGGTTGACAAGGATGTTTGCCGGCTGGTACCACATCTGAGTGGCGGTGAATCCGGAGCCGGTCCGCGTGATTCTGCATGCGCTTGAGCCGACGCCGTATCCGGCGGAGCAATAAACAATATCGCCGCAAACGACTGGTGACATGCCGGTGGCGGTTTGGAATTTGAAAGGAAAACGCCACAAGACAGCGCCGGTTTCCGGAACGACGGAAACCAAACCTTTTTGCGTGAAAAAAATCACCTGGCGTTGACCGAGAATTGTCGCCGCCACCGGGCTGGATTGGGTCGTCTTGTCGTCTTCGCCCTTCCAAACGACATGGCCGTCTTTTTTGTCGAACGCGAGCAAGGCTTCGCCCGGTCCCCCGCCGGCGATCAGCACCAGGTTCCCCTCAATCAACGGCGAAGCGGCAGACTCCCAATGAATGTTGTGGCCGGTGTGCTCCCTGATGATGTCACAAGCCCAAATCTGGCTGCCGGTCGCGGCATCCAGGCATTTCAAAACCATTCGGGAGGAGTAGGTATAGACACGGCCATTGTCGTAGGCAGGAGTGGAACGCGGACCGTCCCCTCCATTATTTTCGGGAAGACCGCGGTCGCCGCCCATGTCATAATGTGCAACGCCCAAGGGTGCCGACCAGAGTTCGTTGCCGGAATTGGCGTCCAATGCCAGGCAAACCTCCTGGCTTGCGCCGTCCACTTCCCGCGCCACGAGCGTAAAAGCTCTTCCGCCGCCGACAGTGATGCCGCTAAAGCCGTCGGTCATCGGATGTTTCCAAATTTGGCGCGGGCCGGCGGGCGGCCAGGCTGTCAAAATTGTTTCCGTGGAAATTCCGTCGTGATTCGGCCCCCGAAATTGAGACCAATCCGTGGCGTCAGAGATGCGAGGCAAGGCAAACGCCAAGGCACTTGCGAGGGTGACAGAGGCGAAACGAATCATAAGTAGATAATCGGCAAAACGGGCCGGGAGTAAAGGAATAAAAGCGTAAAATTATTACTTGACACTGATAGTCTGCAAAATCCGGTTACGGGTGAATCAGGCAAAGTCTGAAGAACTTCTGCCCGATTTGCGACAGGACGTCGGTAACGCTCAGGCTGGAATTGGTTGCCGTGAGCAATCCGCCAGAGGATATCCAGCTTCCCAGGCTTAGATTGGTGGTGGATTGCAATTGGTACGAACGGCCCGCAACGGCGTTCGCTGTCAAAAGTATTTGGCCGCTGCTCGCCTTCAGTTTTTCAAATGCGGGACTCGGCGTCGAGGCGAAGCTCAATTGGAAAATGACGCCGTATCCGTAGCCGCCCTCAAAAGTCGTGCCATAAAAGTTTCCGTCATCGCCGCGAACCATCGGGGCGTAGGGATTCATTCCGGTGATGCCGTCGAAACGCGCAGCGATATCGAACGACCCGCCGGGAGTCACTTCATAGATGAGACCATTTTGGCCGTTGGTGCCTCCATATTCCGCGAGACCATAAACATTGCCGTCATTTCCCGCGAGCAGGGCGGGGTAGGGGTATGAACCATCGGTTCCGTCAAATGAAAAAAGCAATTGAAACGCGCCGTTGGTGGTAATGCTATAGACCGTTCCGAAACCAAAAGCGCCGCCATAGTAAGTTCGGCCATACAATTTGCCGTCGATCCCCTGCACCAGGTTGTCCGACGGAGAAGTCCCTGTTGCGTTTCGAAACGAAAACAAGCTGGAGAACATGCCGTTCGGAGAAAAGCGGAAAACTGTCCCATCGTTGTTGGTCCCGCCGTAATCAGTTGTGCCATAGAAATTGCCATCGGTTGCCGGCACTAGGCCGCCATTTGGACTGCCACCGTGTTGAAAATCGAAGTCATGAACGACGTTGTAGTCTCCCGAGGAATCGATCGTGAAGATGACGCCGTAACTTCCGGACAGGCCTCCGTAATAGGTTGTGCCGTAGTAAAGTTGATTCGGTCCTTCAGCGAGCGTTCCATAAGGAAACCCTCCGTCGGACTGTTCCGTGAACGTATATAATGGGGTGAAAGTTCCCGAAGGGCTGAAACTGAAAATCGTGCCGGAAGAATAGGCGCCGCCATACGCAGTCGTTCCATAGAAGTTGCCATCGTCTCCCAACACCATTGGAGTAACGGGATTCGCTCCATCGACTCCATTGGTGAATGAATAAAGGACGGTGAACGACAGGGTCGATGGCGTAAACTCATAGATGCCGCCGTCACCATTGGTTCCTCCGTATTGTTGGACGCCGTAAAGATTTCCCAAGCCATCGGGCGTCAGGCCGACAGGACCGCCGCCGTCATTTTCGCCGGTAAATGTGTAGAGGTTGGTCAATGTGACTCCAGGGCTGAGCGCGGGATCGGAGATGACTGGCAAAACCACGATTGCGGTTGCCACACCCGCGGAATTGCTGACGGTGACGGAATAGTTTCCGCCCTGAGCCGGCGCGAGATTGTTCAGGATTAAATCCGCATTGGTGGCGCCGAACACGCTCGTGCTGTTGACAAGATTGGCGCCGGAGAATTGCCATTGGTACGCCATCGGCTGTGCGCCGGAGGCGGCGACTGCGAGCGTTGCGGTCCCGCCGATTAGCGCCGTCGCATTGGTTGTGTACATGACGATTACCGGCGGCCCTGTGTCGGCCAAAGCGGTCGAAACCGCGAGAAAAAGATTGGGAAGAGGCCCGATATTCTCGAAGGCGGTGTAAGCGCCGCCTGCCTGGGGCGTTCCGGTATTGCGCAGGAGCGTTTTGATTTGGGCCGGCGAAAGCAACTGGCCGGTCGAATTTTCGTAGATAGACTGCAACAGAGCCGCTTCACCCACAACAGTTGGCGTGGCGCCGGAAGTGCCTCCAAAAGTAGCGGTATAATAGAGGTTCGGACCCTCGGCGCTATAGAGGTCGCCGTAGCCCAGAGTGAAAATGTTTTCGCCGCCGCCCTGCATATCCAGGCGTGAGCCGTAATTGGAGTAATCGAGGCGCGAGCTTTCGGTGGAACTTCCGTCCAAGGACGCGCCCGCGCCGACGAGGATTGCGCCGGAATTATTTTGGGGCAGGAACGGCCAATTGCCGCCATTTCCCGTGCTGTAAATTGGGGCGTCGAGGTTTTCCCCGCCGTTGCCCGCTGTTTCAATTACGATAATGCCCTGGCCTACGGCCGTCACGACCCGGTCATAGTAAGGCTCAAACCATTCGATGGGAATCAAACTGTATTCGCCGCCGTTGTCCATGACGTCATGGGGAGTGTTCGGTCCGTCGATTTGTTGCTCGATCAAAAGGACGTCACCCGCGCGCAGTTGGCTGGCGGCGGTGGTGATGCCGCGCCCGACATCGTAACCACTTTGATAATTGGCGCCGGCAAAGTAAAACGCTGCGTCGTATGCGACGCCGGTGGTTCCCCATCCGTTTCCCATCGCGGCGATTTCGCCGATGGTGGCCGTGCCGTGATTGTCATCGTTGAAAGGATCGACGGCGCTTGTATCCAAATTGATTATGGTGGGCAAATCCAGGTGGTTGGAATTATAGGAATATTCGACATCGGCCACTTGTATGTTCGCGCCAAAAATTCCGTAGTTTTCCCAGACATCGAAAATTCCCCCGCCAACCGGCGCGGGATTGCAGTTCGTTTGCCGCGACTCGAAATTTGGCGGCAGTGGCGCCGGCGCGCAACGGGGCATCGGTTGGGCCAAATCGACGATGTCCAACTGGTTGAGAGAGTCTATTACGGCGGCGGGATCCATTCCATGCGGCAGAGTAAGATAAAACTGAAGATTTAAATCCGGGAGGGTTCTACCAAGTCGTTGTTCCGCCCGGTGGCGCATTTGGTCTATGGCATCCTCCGAAATCGCGTCGGCTCGTTCCCATTTTCCGACGGACAACGAGTCAAACACAGGGTTGGATTTGGCAAAGAGAAGTGCGTTGGTGCTGACGAGGGTGTTGTTTCGCATCCGGACGTTTAATCCATCACGGAACTTGACGGCAATGCGATGCGGATCCTGGCATGGTAGGAGGATGGTTTTTGCGGGCTTGCGGTTGATCGCCGCGGACGCCGATAGGCAGACCAACACAGCAAGGATGTAAAGCAAAAGGAAACAGGATCGGTTTGTAACCATCACCAATGATTGTGTTCAATTTCAAGCGAATTAACAATTGAAAATCCTCGGGAGGCCATTCCATCCTATGCAAATGTCCATGCGCCGCTTTTTGTCGCGAAAAGCTCTTGTTGTCGGAGCGCTATCCGTATTTTCGCTGGTGGCGTCACACGGGCGGCTTTGTTTATGGTATCGCAAGGCTGCACCTGAATGGACGGGGGCACGCTGGGACCCCAACTGAATTTCTGAAACATTTGCCAACCCGCCGGTGTCATTAGAATATGAGAATGAAAAAAACCTTTTGGTGTGGATTTGGCCTTCTGGCCGGGATCGTGAGTTTTGCGCAGTCAGGCGTTGCCGGGCCGCAATACGATCAGAACGTGGACAAAACTTTCACGGTCGCGCCAGGCGGCCAGCTTGTGATTTCCGCCGATATGGGGCCGATTCACGTTGTCGGCGGTTCGGCGGACAAGCTTGAAATCCATGTGTTGAGGCGTGTTGAAGGCGGGAGCCAGGACGAGGCTGATCGGATTTTTGCGCGGCACGAAGTGACTATTGCGCAGGATGGAAATACCGTCTCCGTCATTGCCAAAAACAACAATCGGAATTCAGGCCGGGAAAACCTAAGCGTCAGTTACGAAGTCGTCGCGCCCCTGCGGTTCGATTTGGAATTGAAAACGGCGGGAGGCGATATTCACCTCGATGATTTGGATGGAAAACTGGCCGCGCGCACCACTTCCGGATCGATTCGTGCCGGAAAAATCACGGGTTCTCTTGACGCCAAAGACGCCGGTGGGGACATCACAGTCAAAGAAGTCGGCCAGGATGCCAGGGCAAGCACTACCAGTGGCTCTATCGGAATTGAAAAGGTTGGAGGAACGACAGAAGCATCGGACGCCGGCGGCGATATTCACGTGGCCGAGCCAACCGGAGACCTTTCCGCGGAGACAACCAGCGGTTCCATTTCCATCGGTTTGGCAAGCGGTGACGTTAAGGCCAAAGATGCTGGCGGGGATATTCATATTGACACCGCGAACGGAAATGTCGATATCGCAACGACCAGCGGCTCCCTTCGAATCGGTTTGGCAAAAGGCGAAACACTCAAGGCGGAAGATCGCGGCGGCGACATCGAGATTGGTCGTGCCGACAGCGCGGTGAATGTGGATACAACCAGCGGTTCCATCAAAATCAAGTTCGCCGGAGGATTGCTGAAAGCTCGCGATGCCGGCGGCGACATTATCATTGATGAAGCCGCCAAAGACGCGGACATCCGCACGAGCAGCGGCTCAATTCGCATTGGTTCGGCGCAAGGCAAAGTCGAGGCCAGGAACGCCGGCGGCGACATTCACATTGACAATGCCGGGGCCGCGGTGAACGCCGAAACGAGCAGCGGAACGATTGACATTGTCTTCTCCGCGCAGCCCAAAGACGATTCCGAGTTGGCGGTCGCGGGCGGGAACATCAACGCATCGGTGCCGCCGAACGCTTCCCTGGACATCGATGCCGCGTGCCAGGGTGGCGGCGTGGAAAGCGAATTGCCGTTGCCCGTTCAAGGCAGCGCGTCAAACGGCACGTTTCGAGGCCATCTCAACGGCGGCGGACCCAGGCTCAACCTGCGTTGCTCCAGCGGTGACATCCATTTGAAGAGATCCTCCGCGCGCTCGGTGGCGAGAGAAGCCAAGGCGAATCATTGATTCATGGGCGGCTTCTCTGTGTGCCAAGGTGTGCACTGTTCGTAGGCGTGGGCCAGTTTCAGAATCGTTTCCTCGCCGAAGGGTTTCCCCAAAAGCTGAAGACCGATTGGCAATTTCGGATTCGCCGTGAATCCGCAAGGCAGGCTGATCCCGCAAATCCCCGCAAGGTTGCATGAAATTGTGAAAATATCCGAGAGATACATTTGCAAAGGGTCGTCCGCTTTTTCACCCAGCTTGAACGCCGCCGTCGGAGAAGTCGGCGTGATGATCGCATCGACCTTGTCAAACGCTTCGAGAAAATCGCGGCGTATCAAGGTGCGAACTTTTTGCGCCCGCAAATAATAAGCGTCATGGTAACCGCTGCTAAGAACTGACGCTCCCAGAATAATCCGGCGTTTGACTTCCGCGCCAAAGCCGGCCTGGCGTGTTTTTGAATACAAATCGATGGCATCCCGGCCTTCCACTCGCAACCCATAGCGAATACCGTCGAACCGGGCCAGATTTGAACTCGCCTCCGCCGTGGCGACGATATAATACGTGGCCACCGCGAAATCCGTGTGCGGCAATGAAATTTCCACGATCTCCGCGCCAAGCTTTTCAAATTGCCGGACCGCATTTTGCACCGAGGCCGCGACTTCCGGGTCAAGGCCGCCGATCATGTATTCTTTGGCCAGCCCCAGCTTCAAACCCTTGATCTCGCCGTTCAGCGCGGCGGCATAATCCGGCACCGCCTGCGGAATACTGGTCGAGTCGCATGGATCATGTCCGCTGATCGCGCGCAGCACCAGCGCGGCGTCCTTCACATTTTTTGCGAACGGACCAATTTGGTCGAGTGACGACGCAAACGCCACCAGCCCGAAACGGGAAACGCGTCCGTAAGTCGGTTTCAATCCAATACACCCGCACAACGCGGCGGGCTGGCGGATTGACCCGCCGGTGTCCGTGCCGAGCGTCGCAATGCACTCGTCGGCCGCGACCGCGGCGGCCGAACCGCCGGATGAGCCGCCCGGAATCCGGGTTGTGTCCCACGGATTGTGCGTTGGTCCGAACGCGGAATTTTCCGTGGAACTTCCCATCGCAAATTCATCCATGTTCAGTCGGCCAAAAACAACGGCGCCGGCTTGTTGAAGTTTTTCAACGGCGGTGGCGGTGTACGGTGAAATAAAACCGTTCAATATTTTCGATCCGCAATTGAGCGGTTGATTGCGAACCGCGAGAACATCTTTGACTCCGATTGGAATTCCCAGCAGCGGTCGCTCGCGATGGTTCGCGCCGCCGGCGATGGCTTTGTCCACTGCGTCCGCCTGCGCCAGCGCGTCCGCATGGTCAACACTGATAAAGGCGTGAATCCGCCCATCGACTCGCGCGATTTGATCCAGGCACGCCTGCATGATTTGCCGCGCGGAAACCTCGCGCCGTTCCAACGACGCCGCTAACTCCGAAATCGTAAGCTGGTTTAACATGCGCCCTTACTCGACGATTTTTGGCGCCATAAACAAACCGTTCGCCTTGGCCGGGGCGTTGCGCAACGCCTCCTCGTTCGAGAGCGAAGGACGAATTTTGTCGGGGCGCATGACGTTCACCAGCGCAACCGCATGCGCCGTCGGCTCGATCTCGCTGACGTCAAGCTGGTTCAACTTTTCAATGTAGCCGAGGATATGGGCAAGTTGCGCGCCGAATTTTTCCTCCTCCTCGGGCGTGAGGGCGATGCGCGCCAGGTGCGCCACATATTTTACGTCGAAATCGGAAGGCATGGAATTAGTTGCGGGTCACTCCTCGTCGAATTTGCGTTTCATAAGTTCCTCGATGGCGGCGAGGGCGGCGTGGCAATCGTCGCCTTCGCAACTGATCAGGATTTTGGAACCGGGGCCGGCCGCCAGCATCATTAATCCCATGATGCTTTTGCCGTTCACTGTGTCGCCGTCCTTGGCGACCATGATGCTCGAAGAAAACTTGTTGGCAATTTTTACAAACATCGCGGCGGGACGCGCATGGATGCCCAACTTGTTGATTACAACAAGTTCGCGATCAACCGCCTGTTTGCCGCCTGGTTTCTTCCCACTCATTCGGCGGCATTTTGAATGTGAAGCATAATTTTTGCCATGAAATTATATCTGAATCTTGCCCGCCATCTGCGCAATCAACCGGTCGTTCAATTCCTTCGCGGGATTCCTCCCGGAGGATTTCAATTTTATATGGAACGCCGCCACCTCGATCAACCGCGCCAAATCCCTTCCGGGTCGCACAGGAATCGTTATATGCGGCACTTCAACCCCAAGAATTTTCACCGTCTCCTGTTCCATCCCCAGACGGTCAACATCCGGCACATCCTCCCATTGTTTAAGAGTGATCACCAGGTCCACCACCTTCTCCGTGCGAATGCTTCGCACGCCAAACATGTCGGCGACATTGATGATGCCGATGCCGCGGACCTCCATGTGATTGCGAGTGACTTCCGCGCTGGTGCCGACAATTTCCCGCCCGTCAATCAGCGTCACGCGCGTAATATCATCGGAAACCAGACTGTAACCCCGCTCGATCAGGGCCAGCACGCTTTCACTTTTGCCGATGCCGCTTTCCCCGCGAAGAATGACGCCGACACCGAGAATATCGACCATGCTGCCGATTTCCGTGCCACGCGGAGCGAACAACATTTCCAGGGCCAGCGTAGCCAGGTTGATGAATTTCATTGTGATCATCGGGGTCACAAAAATCGGCACCTGCGCCTGTTCCGCCGCTCGAAGGAAAAGTTTGTCCGGTTCCAAATTGCGGGAAAAAATGACGCCGGGGATTTTGAACGAAAACAAATTGGCGTAACGTGATTTCCGTTCCTCGGCGGCCATTGTTTTGAGAAACCAGCATTCGGCGTTGCCGAAAACCTGCAAACGTTTGCTTGCGAAATACTTGGTAAACCCGGCCAACGCCAGACCCGGCCGATTGACCGTCGGTTCCCGGATAATGCGTTTGAGGCCGGTCGCGCCGGCCACCAGCTTCAGTTCCAAATTGCGAAACTGCTCAGTATAAACCCGCTCGACGGTAATGGTATCGCGCTGCATGGGCAGGGAACTGTAACGGAACCGCCGCGCCAAGTCAGCCCAAAAGTTTTGTTTGGGGCTTGCCTCGCGGGTCTCGTTCATTTGATTGTGGAGTCGTGGTGAAGCCTTGCGTCGTTGTCCCCTGTTTTAATCACTCTGCCGATCTGGCCGCCGTTGCGCGGTCGGCGCAGGCTTATTGCCCGGTGCTGATCGTGGATGACGGCTCGACGACGCCACTGCCGGAATTGCCAGGATGCGGCGTGCTTCGCTTCGACCACAACTGCGGCAAAGGCGCGGCGTTGCGCGCCGGTTTCCAACGCGCTGCCGAACTGGGCTTCTCCCATGTGATCACGCTGGACGCCGACGGACAGCACTTTGCCGAGGACATCCCCAAATTCCTGGCTGCGGCACAGGCGCGACCCGACGCGCTTGTTGTGGGAGTGCGGGATTTCTATGCCTCGGGTTGTCCGGCGGGACGGCGGCGGGCCAATAACATCTCTTCCTTTTGGTTTCGCTTGGAGACGGGCGTGCGACTTGGCGATTCGCAATGCGGATTCCGGTGCTACCCGCTTGCATTGACCGAGCGGTTGGACACGCGCTCAGGCCGTTACGCCTTCGAGTTGGAGTTCCTGTTGCGTTTGGCTTGGCTTGGTGCGCCGATTGTCGCCGTGCCAGTGAAGTGCGTTTACAAACCGGAACATGTGTTGCGCTCGCACTTCCGCCCCGTGCGTGATTTCGCGCACATTTCAGTCATGAATTTGGGTTTGATACTGGAACTCGCCCTTAACGCGCGAAAATCACTGACAAACCTCGTTATGCCCGGCAATTTGGAAAACGTAATATGCGCGTTCTCGCCATCGATCACGGAACGAAACGAATCGGCCTCGCCCTCAGCGATGAAACGGCCACGATTGCTCAGCCGTTTGATTACCTTCCCGCTGAACCCGAGACGGCGTTACTGAGCCGCATCGCGGAAATTGTCACGAGTCGAAATGTCCAGGAGGTCTTGGTCGGTTTGCCCCGAAATATGAATGGCACTTACGGACCCGCCGCCGAGAAGGCGCGGGAGTTTGTTGCGGCCTTGGAAAAAGTATTGACGGTTCCTATTAAAACCTGGGACGAGCGTCTGACATCCGTCCAGGCCAATCGCTTCCTTATCGAAAGCGGTGTCCGGCGCGAAAAGCGCAAGCAGAAGGTCGATCAAACCGCCGCCGCCATTTTGCTGCAAAGTTACCTGGACCGAGCCGGCGGATGAAATTGAAACTGACGATTGCCTACGACGGCTCCAATTATGCCGGTTGGCAGACCCAAAAAACCGGCATCGGCGTTCAGCAACGAGTCGAAGAAGCCATCGCGAAAATCTTCCCAAACGCCGGCCCATTACGCAGTTCCAGCCGCACGGATACCGGTGTGCACGCATTGGGAATGGTGGCGGATGTCGAAATTCCCTCCGACATGGTCAAAATGCCCGTCGGAAAAATCGCCTTGGCCGTCAACGCACATCTGCCTTGCGACATCCGCGTCATGGCGGCCGTGCGCTGCCGGGATAATTTTGAAGCGCGTTTCAGCGCGAAGGGCAAACAGTATCGCTACTTCATTTGGATGGGAGTCGCGATGAACCCGCTCCTGCGTCAACGGGCCTGGCACGTCAGCCGCCTGCTTGATCTCGCCGCGATGCGAAGCGCCGCGAAACTTTTTCTTGGGCGCCACGATTTCAAATCCCTCGCCGCCACAAGGAACTACGAAATGAGTTCCACAGTTCGCACACTCGCGCGATGCGACATCAAACGCAACGGCCCGCTGTTGACTTTTGTCATCGAAGGCGACGGCTTTCTCTACAAAATGTGCCGGGGAATTGTCGGTACTCTCGCGCAAGTGGGGCAGGGGAAGATACCACCCGGCGCGATCAAGGAAATCCTCGCGAAGAAAGATCGCACCGCCGCCGGAATGACCGCTCCCGCTCACGGCTTGGTGTTGTGGAAGGTTTTTTATTAAGGTGTCAAGGTGAACATCGTCCTGCTCGAACCGGAAATTCCCCCCAACACGGGCAACGTGGCCCGCCTTTGCGCGGCGACGCGTTCCACCCTTCATTTGATCGAACCGTTCGGCTTCAAGCTGGAGGACAAACAACTTAAGCGCGCCGGTTTGGATTATTGGGAACATCTGGCGTGGCATCGATGGCCGGATTGGCCGGCATTTCAAAGCCGGCTTCCCTCCGGCGCCCGTCTATGGCTGATCGAATCGCATGGAAAACGGCATTACGCGGAAGTGACCTACGGGGCGGAGGATTACCTGGTCTTCGGTCGTGAGACCGCAGGGCTGCCCCAACAAATCCTTACCCAATATCCTCAAGCCTGGCTCCGGATACCGATGTTTCATGCGAAAGTGCGGTCCTTGAATCTTTCAAATTGCGTAGCCCTGGTTCTTTACGAAGCCCTGCGGCAACAAGGCTTTCCAAACGCGCTTTGCTTTTAAGGGCGTTTTGCCTTCCCCCGGAGGCGCGTCGGGTACAATGGCAGAATATTTTGACCGTCGGATAACGCTGTTTTGCCTTTCCCCCGGAGGCGCGTCGGGTACAATAACCGCACGCAAGGGCGACCGCGCAACCGGTTTTGCCTTTCCCCCGGAGGCGCGTCGGGTACAATTCAACTCGTGGTTGCGCAAATGGCGGTGGGTTTTGCCTTTCCCCCGGAGGCGCGTCGGGTACAATGACCGGCACAAGCACACTCACCAACGTTTCGTTTTGCCTTTCCCCCGGAGGCGCGTCGGGTACAATGACAACGAATGGTCCGCATCGCTGAACGTGTTTTGCCTTTCCCCCGGAGGCGCGTCGGGTACAATAGGCTTGACGGAATTGCCTGATTTTGTTGAAGTTGACCGCAGTTGACGCGCTTCCGGGGGGAAGGCTTAACTGATATGAGTCCTCGCTGCCCACTGCTTTTGCACGGCAGCGAGGCTCTCTTTTTATTCCCAGAACTCCACTTGATCTGGGACCTTGGGATCTTTAGCTCGCTTTCCATGATCGTAATTCGGCCCGATCACCGTAATGCTTTTCGCCCATTGTTCATCCGTGATAAAAAGCAATCGAACATTTCCCGCCTCGGGCACAAGCTTATGGATAATGCCGATATGTTTACTCAGTTGCTCAAAATTCACACAGGGCCGCGCGTAAACAGAAAACTGAATCATCAAGAAACCATGATCGAGAAGATCATTACGAAACCGCGTCGCCACTTTGCGCTCGCGGTCGGTCATCACCGGCAGATCAAACATGGCCATGAGCCAACCCATACTGAAAGGACAGTTATTCACACCGCCACTGTGTTCACCGCTTCGGGCAATTCCGGCACCCAAAATACGCTGGCAGAAGACTGTTCATAAGCGCGCGCCAGCGAGTTTGCCGATGCATCAATCGCATCCATTAATTTCAGCGTATAACTCCCGTGCCTCACTCGCCGGTCCCGCAACTGAATGCCGACCGTCTTCGCCCACGCCTTCATTGAAACTTCCGGCTGCAACATGAATTCCGCCAGCATCAGCTCGACCGCGGGGCGAAACGACTCCATCAAGTCATAGACCAAAGGATCGGAACGGTAGCGCGGCTTGTGATGGACACCCAGTTGCGGCAGCAAGCCGTGGATGATAAGGCTGCGATGGCACAATGCCGCCAGCACGGCGTAGCCATAATTAAGCATTTGGTTTGGCGCTGTGTCCTCCTTTTGATCGCGCCTCGTTGAAGTCCAGCCGATGGCGGGAAAATAAAGTTGCCAGTAACGGCGGGCGCAATTCGCCTCGTCGAAACTATCCTGCTTCAACGCGAGTTCCAAATGCGGCGAACGAAGCTGCTTGTGTTGCAATACCCGCGACTGATTTAGAGTCTTGCCCCGCAGCATTTCCTGCCAAAGCCGCTCATTCAACCGGCGAGGTTTTGCCGTCTGATTTTGAAACGTTTTCAAATCCACCACCCGCGCCAGAGGTGCTGTCCAGCCACATGGCTGATAGTGATCATTGCAGTGCAAAACGATGCTGTCCGTTTCCATCAGCCCGGAAAGAAAACTCGACGTAAGCGTCACGCCACGCGCCGCGATAATGACGGCGCGAATATCATCCAATGGCAACCGTCGTTCCGCTTGGCCTTCCGCCCGGCACGTGATGAAGCCGCGCTCACGCCCCAACACCGCGCCATGCTGCAAAACGTGGAGAATGTGATGGCTCACGGGCAATCCCCAATTCGCGTGAAGCAGGCGTCGAGCAGAATCCGAAGTCCCACCGGCCCAATTTCACCGTGCTGCGGATGCCTGAGCTTGGCATTTCGATTAGCCCAAACACTTCCCAGAATATATTCCCCAGCCGGATAGGTGTTACCCTGATATTCCCAGTCCTTGCTCATACCAATCTGGCAACCGGACTCAAAATATCCATGAATTTTCCAATCCGAATGTCGTTCTAAGTCGGCTCGAACATCTCGGCCTGTCTGGAAGACAAATACAGGGCGCACTTCAATCTGCTTCCGCTGACTGTCTTTCTGGGTAGGCGCTGGCCTTTCATAAATAAAATAGCCGCGATGCTTCGCGCCGCGTTTATATTGCCCCCGTGAATTCGGTCCATGTTTGGCAACATCTTTGTATTCGTCCAGTGAGTCCGCCTTGGACTTTGTGAGAAGGATATTTTCAACACGCGGACCGCAACTCCCCAGTTGATAGTTTTGGCACCATCCTTTCCAAATTTCCAGAGTGGGAGCGGAATTTCCTTTCCAAAAATTCTCGACGTCCTGTCTGATGCGTCCATCAACAATTCGGTGAGTTTCAATATCTTTGCGAGGTTTCAGGGTTTCACGATTATTAACTAACTTAGAGCGTGTCTGAATAATCATTTTTGGGGTGGGTGGACAGTATTTGTCCAAGTGGGATGAGCAGACTGGGAGGATGCAAAACTTTTTGTATCCGACGGATTTGAGCGATGAACGATGGAACTTGTTGCAAGCGGTGCT
>DATAUD010000077.1:0-36250 GCA_036268455.1 Verrucomicrobiia bacterium | reverse complement strand
GCGCGCGCAACACCCCAAACGGGCCAAGGCCACCTTGTCCGACTTCCACGAAGAAATGGGCTTGGAACATCAACGCCGCGCCTTCGCCCTCGTCACCTCCAAGCAATCCGCCGCCTTGGAAAGTTCATGAGCCAGCCGTGGGAAAAACTTCAGGAGGAATTAAAAACATTGAATGGGAAAAATTGGACGAGTATACTCTCAAAATGAGCGCCGGACGGAGCATCAACAGTTTGAGCCAGGACTGGGGCACGCCAGAAAATTACGTCCGGGCCGTCAAGGAATTTTTCGGCGAGCAGATAGATTTGGACCCCTGCTCTAACCGCTATTCTATCGTTGGCGCCGAAACCGAATACAGGCTGCCCGACCATGACGGCCTAAAGGAAAGTTGGCATTTTCGCCGCATATACGTCAATCCGCCGTACGGCTTGGACCGCAAACGCGGCACGGGCATTAAAAACTGGCTTTATCGTTGCGCCCAAGCCCATAAGGAATTCGGGTCGGAAGTGCTGGCACTCGTCCCTGTGGCCACGAACACCGGTCACTGGAAAAAATACGTCTTTGACAAAGCCACAGCGGCTTGTTTTCTTTACGACACTCGACTGAAGTTTCTGGTGAACGGCAAAAACGGCGGCAAGGGCGCACCAATGTCATGCGCCATGATTTATTGGGGCGGAGATTACGAACGCTTTGTAGAAGTGTTCCTCGAGTTCGGCGCGGTGGTGGATTTGCGCCCGTTGCATCATAAGCAAATCGGCAATAATGGCCATCCCGCTGAGTTAGTATTGCTGTCAGAGTTTTGAACTTGCTTTGGACAGCTTAATTAATACGTCGACAGTTGCCTTATTTAGCGCCTTGCCCGGGCTTGTGCGCCCATTGAAGTTTTGGAATTTGGCCGCTCGCAACAGCTTGCCAATAAGTCGTCTTGACTAAGTCGTAAATCCCAAACAGACCGCGGGCGTCGCGGTCGCGATCGATTGTGATGATGTAATTGCCGGGCGGGGGCTTTGCCGCTTTTAAAAATTGCGGGGCTTCTTCTCGAATTACTCGCGTTATGGGGCGGTCGGTTCCGTCGGGGTTGATGATTCCAAAATCGCTTTGCTCGTCTGGTCGATAGCCGCCGGGATAGTACCAGAAGAAAACGCCGTCGCTGCCGGATTCGCGGAGCATTCGGAGAAAATCGTGGCAAAACGCGCCCGCGAATTCGAGCTTCTCCGGGTTTGCCTCCTGGTGTTCCGGGTCCCATGCGCTGTAGCCTGTTTCCGCCCACATGACAGGTTTGTTCGGATCGCACAACCTCGCGTAATCGACCTCGAAACGACCGTCGCGGACGCGGTTCCAATCACCGATACGCCCGTAGCCTTCCGGCTCCCAAATATCCACCGCGTTGGCAAGGCCGGGAAAATCGTAGGGCAATTCGCCCTCGGAATTCAGCGTCGGATCGCCGGCTTCCGTCATTCGGAAACTGACGGCGTGATGGGGATCGATGGAACGAACCAGACGCCACGCCGCGCCGTATTTCTTGTCAAGCTCCCAATCGAGGAAGGCGCGATAATCCGCGGCCAGGATTCGCCACGGGCCGTCGTGCGCCAAAGCACGCATCGGCGCAACATCAAGCGTTCTTGCGTCGTCGGCCATCGGCAAATTCGCGCCCCACGCCTTTTCCGCCTCGCCGATGCTTCCATAACGATTCGTCACCCACATTGTCCAGTCCCGGCCGTACGAATTTTGCTGGTCGCGATGTTCCGGTTCCCACGCGAGATCATAGGCGAAGATGGTGTCGTTTTCCGCCATGTGATAGTATTCGATCAGCGCCTTGATTTTCTCCCATGGAAAATTCATCGGCGTCCCCTCCTGCAACGCCTGGTTGACGTGGAGGCCGAGGGCATCGCACCTGCGCAGAAAATCGAGCAAATGCTGCGCGCGCATGGACTTATAATTGACGAAAATGCTGACGGCGTTCAGGTTCATCGCCTTGATGCGCTTAAGGTCCCTGTCAATCGCCTCCGGGTCGTAAGCGCCTTTGCCCAGCCAATGGTTGAAGTAATTGCCGCTGGAAATTCCGACGCCGGTGGACGGCATATAATTGACACCGCAGATTTTCCACGGCTTTCCGGGGAGCCAAAATCGCCCATCCCGTTCCGTGACAAATTCCGGCCGCGCCTTGGGCCGCCAGACATTCAGTTCATTTTCAAATTTGTCGATGACCACGCCATCCGCAAGCAGTTCCGTGGTGACTGTGAATCCGCCAGAAACCCACTTTTCCGGCCGCCATTCCTGCCGCACTGTCTGTTGCGCGCCCGCGTCCAGGGCCATTGGCCATTCCTTTGCGAAAACACCACCTTCCTTTGATTTGACAGTGATGCGCACGGTGACGTTGGATAGGTTCGCGCGGCCGAAATTCACAACGCGCGCTCCCAAATCAAACTTCTGCCCCTCGAACACCGTGAAAAATTCGCTCCCGCCCTCCAGCAAAAAAAGTCCGCGCCGCATCGCGCGCGCCGTTTGCCGAAGCAATTCCCGCGCGTTTTGCCGCTGATAAAACCCAACGTCGTCCGGTGTGAAGCACGCCCAGATTCCGCCGGCAAACTCGTCCTCTTTGTGAAGCAGCAGCGCCGCCAGCGCTCCGCGATAATCGCCCGCCGGCGAACGCGCCTCCAGCAATGGCTGCCAGCGCCATGGACGTTCCTGATTGAACCCAGGTCCGCGCGGGCGCGGTTGGATTGCCAGCGGCAAATCATCGCCTTCACTGGCAATGTTCAATTGCGCCGCCGTGACAAATGCCAGTCCTTCCGGCGTCGCGGCGGTGATTGGCCCATGAATCGGGAAAAATTTCCACGCCGGGCACAGCGTGTCCATGGGCGCCGCCTGCATCGATGATGGCGGCGGCATTCCGGCAAAAGGCGAGCGAGCGCTGCCGATATTCCCAACCCAGTACTCCTGATGCTCCCCAAGAATTGCGCTGTGCGACCGCGCGAGCCCGATGCTCAACCGGTGGGCATCACGCACATTTAAGTGATCGCCCCGTCCGCCCCGCCCCGCGGACGATTGCCAGTAATGAAAAGCTTCCGGCGGCAGACAATACGATTTCCACCCGGGCGTCAGCTCGATCACGGCGATCCACCGTGAGCCGTCCCGCTCGTCCCATTCAATGGACATCTCGCGCGTGTTCGTCGAGCCGCGCGCGCGGAAGCACGTCAAACTTCGGTCCCCCGGAAACGGATCGTTCAACTGCGGACTCAGCATCACGTCCCAACTGCCGAGGTTGTCGATCGTCGCGTGCAACGCTCTTTGATTCCCATTTCCAATTGGTTCGACGCGCTCGACACTTTTCGTCTCTTCGCCACCGACGCCATGCGACCAATGCGCCATGTCGTCGCTCGAAAAATCAATCACCGTATGGTCTCCCGCCAATCCTTCAAGGCTTTGCTCGTACTCCTTTTTCGAAAACGTCTTTCCTCCGACGGAAAATGTTGGCGAGTCCCACGCGGGCAATCCCAAAGCGATTAAATTTCCGCCACCGCGCAAATAATCCCCCACAGGCCCCATCGAGTTTAACGGGAGCGACACGGCATGAGGGAGAGCCAGCAATTGAAAATGATGCGACCGGAGCGTCTCAGTATTTGTCAACACGTCCGGACCGATAAATTCCGCCGCGTAACCCGCCGCGCTGAGATCCGCCGCGATCTCCCGCGCCAAGTCAGGTTTTGCACCCGGCGCCGTATCCAGGAAAACTGCGGCGCTCGGCGCGTCCGGCGCCGAGGCCGCGACGGCGTGGGTAGGCCCGCCAAAAGCCCAGGATAGAATCAAGAGCAAGAAACAGCCCAGCCGGAAACCTCCCGCAACCATGCCATCAAACAAAAAATGATCTCCTTTGTTCACAAACTCACTTTACTGGCTCGAACTCCCCGCCGCCAAGCATCAAAGATTTGAGGGAGATTTCTTAATCTGGAAATCATAAAATAACGAAGGAATTCTGGGATCGTTTTCTCCTTGACTCAATCGCTTGCGGGTTCTAGCTTTCGTGCCTTTATGAAAGCGTTTCTTCGTCTCATTAAATTTCAAGTTATCTTCGCCGCTCTGCTCTGTGCGGCAGCGCCTGCTGCGATGGCGCAGTACCATAGCGCCGGTGTATTTAAAGTTCAGCTTTCCCTTCCGGTGAAAATGGTGGTGAAGGGAACGGGCGCAAATTATGATACAATATCGCGAATGACCCTGAATAACGCCGACATCGTGAATCTCGTTTTTGGGCGTCCGCTTACGACGAAGATTAATGCGAAAACGGAAGTCCTTGCGGCGGAAGTATGGTTTGAATCCTCCAACAGCGCGCCCCAATCGGAGCTCATTATTTACGACACGACACAAAATGGGCAGGCCGGAGTGCGCGTGGTCGTTGCCACCTTGCAAACGCTTCAATGGCAGAACGCCTACGAGAAAGCCGTAAACACCGGCTTCGGCATAGCCAGTGGCGCATTCAATGCCACTACAAGTGGCAACCCGACGCTGGACGGGTTTCTCGCCTCGCCCTTTGAAGGCTCGGGTTCAGGGTTAGGCGCGCATCTTTTCAAAGTAGGCGACGCACATGCCGCACCCGTTGCCACGGTTTCCATCCACGCACAGATGAATTTCGTTTATACGGACGCGAAAGGAACGCATCATTTCAACGGCTTTGTTGTTGCCGGCACGGGTTCACTCTCGGGTCACCCGATTGGCGGCTGGTAAATATCTCACCGTTTGCATTCCCGCCGGCGAAAAACCACCCAGGCGCCGATGATCAGGGTTACATCCATTTCGGTGAGTTGCGTGTAATTGCGCTGGATGCGCGGCCATGGGACGTCGTAATTGAAAACCTGGCGCCACGAGAGCATTCGCGTCGTCACGCAATACGGACTTGCGACCGCCGTCTCTGGAGTCGTGCGGACGATGTCATCGGTTGCGAGCAGAGTCAAAGAAAGGATGGTGACGGCGGCGGGTTTCATGCCAGTGCAGGAAAAAAAGAATGGCCAGAGCATTCCACTCACGCCGCTAAACCACATCAGCGGAAGCGCGAGGGCGTAACGACGCATTCCTTCGGCGAAAAGGAAGGTGCCCATGATACCTTCGTGCGGGGCAAGCAAAACCAGGTTTCCCGGTCCTTCGAAGATCAGGCAGATGATCAGCGTGCTCACGGCGATGAATCCAGTCAGCGCCGCCGCATATAGCGCGCAGGCAATCCATTTCTGCGCCAGGATGCTCGTGCGGCTTACCGGACGGCAAAAGATCATACGCAACGTCCCGTCCTCGTTTTCTCCGGCGACCATAACCGCGGCAACCAACGCGATGCCAAGCGCTCCGATTATGGTAAAGCTTTCGCCCATGATGTGAGTCGCTGTCGTCAATCCCGAGAAGACCTCATTCCATCGCGCCCGCATTTTCCAGACTTCGCTGGCGATGTCGGCGCGAACGCTGGGAACTTTCAGCAACAGCGACGCGGTCAGCTCGAATACCAGACTCAAGGCAAACGCCAGCCAAGTCTGCGGGCGCTTCACCAGCCGCCGAAGTTCCCATCCGAGTTGAACGAAAAATAAGCGCATAAAGTCGGATCACGGTTTAAAATCGCGCCGCCTAAAGACAAGGAGCGCAAACAAAAAACAAACGGCGTCCAGCGACAGAAGGTAACCGTAGTCCTGGCACAACCTTGCCCAGGGAATCGTCACCGCGAAAAGCTGTTGCCATGCCGCCAAATGCGTCGAGAGGAAGAACGGAAACAGACTTCCAAAAAAAGGAACGCGGCGAAAAGTCGAATCGACGAACACTATCGACAGCGTTGAAATCGTCGCGGCAACCGGTTTCATTTTTAGGCAGGAGAACATGAATCCAAGGCTCGATATGGTCGTGAGACTCAAGGCAAGGAAAGACATAGCAACGCAGTAGCGCGCCAAGCCGGCCCGCGCTTCATGCACCGCAAAAAGTTCTTCCGTCGGCGACGACACGAGAAGGCCGCCGGCGCCGCGGCAGAGCATTCCACCGCCCAAGGCTGTTGCACCGAGAAACGCAATCAGCGCAAATGTATAGATCACGCACGTGGTGTATTTGATCGCAACGATGCGGGTGCGCGACACGGGACGGCAAAGCAACATGCGCAACGTGCCGTCTTCGACCTCCTTCGACATCACGTCGGCGGACACAAGCGCCAAAAACAACGCGCCGAGAATCAGGCTGGTCCATATCACCATCTCAAGGCCGAGAGTGAGGCCCGAATAATAGCGCCCGAAAGAAAGGCCGTGCTGGGCGACGAGCTGCTGAAATTGTGCGACAGATTGCGGGCGGCTCATTACCCAAAGGATCACGCATTCCGCGCCCACAACCGCGCCGAAGCCCAGGTAGGTGCGCTTGCGGGCGAAGAGTTTATACAGTTCCTTCCACAGTTGGAGCGCCCAAGCGTTCATCGCCCGGAAACCTTTCGGAGATAAAGCTGTTCCAAATCTTCCCGCAAAGGCTCGACCGCGTGGATTCTCACGCCGCTTCGCACGAGTCCCGCGATCAAATCCGCAATTTCTGTTTCGGCTCGCAACTCAACAATTTCCCGCCCGACCAAAATCGCCCCGCACTTTTCCATGGCCGTGCGCGCCATTTCCCAATCATTCAAGCGCAGTCGAAACTGTTTTTTCGCCTGAACCAGTTCGCTCCAGTGTCCCTGAAAAACCAATCGTCCTTGATTGAGGATCGCCACGCCAGTGCACAATTGCTCGACCTCAGCAAGCAGATGCGAGGATAAAAGCACCGTCATGCCGTGCTCGCGGTTGAGTTGCAGGATGAGCCGGCGCATTTCTTGAATGCCCTCGGGATCAAGTCCCTGCGCCGGTTCATCGAGCAGCACCACGTCGGGGCGGGGTAGCAGCGCTTGTGCGAGCGCCAGGCGCTGCTTCATGCCGTGGCTGTACACGCGCACCGGCTCGTGAATGCGGTTTTCCAATCCGACGAAGCGAACGACATCCTCGATTTCCGCCCGGCTGACGGGCCCGGAGTAGGCCAGGAGATTTCGCAGATTGTTCCACCCGCTGAGGTAATCGAAAAACGCGGGTGTCTCAAAAATCGCTCCCACGCCCTGCAAGGCTCGCAGCCGCTGCCGTTGGACCGAAATTCCGCGAATGAACGCCGCGCCGCGCGTGGGGCGAAGTTGCCCAAGCAGCAAGCCGAAAAGCGTGCTCTTGCCCGCGCCGTTGTGCCCGAGCAACCCGAAAATCTCGCCCGCCGGGATCTCAAGCGTTACATCGTCCAATGCGCGATGTCTGCCCAAAGTTTTGCTGAGATGTTCAAGCCGGATCATCAGACAAGCGTTCAGGGCGGATCGGATTCTGAACAGCAGTTGTGTGCTGGAGGGGAAGAATGAAACGGACGGTTGTTTCGCCGCCGGGAGCGGATTTTATGGAACAATCTCCACCAATGTCGGTCAAACGCTGGCGCATGTTGCGCAGGCCGTTGCCCATGTCTCCGTTGGCGCCAACGGCGAAGCCTTTGCCGTTGTCGGAAACGATGATCGTCAGGTTTGAATTATCGCAGGTGACCGAAATTCCGGCGCGGGTGGCTCCGGAATGTTTGAGGACGTTGGTGAAGGCTTCATGCACGGCGAGCAGCAAATGATGGCGCAGTTGCGAGGAGAGGGGGTGCGCGGGGAGTTGCGCGGGCATGTCCAATTCGCATTCGATGCCGGTTTCCTGAAAATATTCGCGGGCGTAGTGGCCGATGTAGGACACGACGTGTTCGAGCATGTCGTTTTGGGGATTGATTGCCCAGACGATTTCGTCGAGCGAGGAAAGGACTTCACGGGTGGAATCAGATATGGAAACGATTTGGCGTTTGATGTCGGATGAGAGATCGGGACTTCGGCGCGCGTGTTCGCTCAAATAGGAAATGCGGCACAGTTTGGCGCCCATTTCATCGTGAAGGTCCTGGGCAATGCGGGTCCGCTCGCGTTCGAGGGCTTTTTCCTGTTCGAGCCGCTTGAGGCGGCGTTGGGACTTTCTTATTTCCATGACGCGGACGGCAGCGGCGACGGACAGCAGGATTGCCAGGGCGGCCAGGCAGCGGACCCACCAGACTTGCCAGAAATGGGGCAGGACGGTCATTTGAAGAATAACGCCTGGTTGGGACCACACGCCATCCCCGTTGCAGGCGGCGACGCGGAAGCCGTATTCGCCCGGGGGGATGTAGTTGTAGAGGGCCGAACGGCGCGTTCCGGCCTCAAGCCAATCGGCGTCAAGGCCGTCCAGCCGGTAGCGGAACCGGACGCGTTCCGGCGAATCGAAATTGACGCCGGTGTAACGGAATTCGAGGCGGTGGTTGCCAGGTGGGATGCGCAATGCGCCGGATTGGCCGGAATTGCGGAAGTCGGGATCGGGTGCGCCGTCGAGCAGGACTTCCTCAAGGCGGACGGAGGGGGGGGAGGCATCGGCGATTTGAGCGCGCGGGTCAATCACGACGAGGCCCTTCAAAGTTGGGAACCAGAGCAGGTCGGATTTCGTGGCCATGCCGGACGGGGAAAATCCCCCGGCGCATTCTTCAGAAAGCATGCCTTCGGTGCGTCCGTAAACAAGGGGATACACGGCGGGGATTTTTCCCGTGGCCAATTCCTCGAATTCGCCCTTTCCGACGCAGGCGATGCCGCGGCTGCTTCCCAACCACAATCGGCCTTGGTGATCCTGGAGGATTTGCGAAACGGTGTTGTCTGGCAATCCTTCGCGCGTGGTGAATGTGACGATGTGGCCGTCGCGCCAGCGGCTTAACCCGCCGCCCGCTGTGCCGATCCACACAACATCCTGCTCGTCGATGTAGAGCGTGCGAATCAGGTCGCTTAACAAACCGCTCTGACGGTCGAAGTGGAGGCGCTGGCCGGCTTTGAAGCAGTCGAGGCCCCCGCCGTCGGAGCCGATCCACATGGAATTGTCGCGGGCCTGGCCGATGGCGGTGATGGGGTGGTTCTGCCAGTAATTGGTTTCGCCGGTCCATGAGTCGCGTGATCTGCGCCAGATTTCTCCTTCGCGGGTTCCCACCCAGATCGCGCCATCGCGGGCCTCGGCGATTGTGGTGGCGTGGAGGTCAGTGAATAGTTCAGCGTCATCGCTGGAGGCGGGGTCTTTGAAGTGCAAAAGTCCGCGCGATCCGGCGACCCAGCATCCGCCATCTCGAGCCATCAGGAGGGAATTGATCTCGGGTCCCGCTAGGAGCAACCCAGGCGGAGCGAGGTGGCGGAAATTGCCGCCGAGGGATTCATAAAGGCCATCGCTGGTCTTGCCGGCCCAAATGATGCCGGGAGCAATTTCGGCGACGCTTTGAACAGCGCCGTAGCCGAGGCCTTCCTTCTGGCCGAAAGCGAAGAGGTTTCTGGGGTGCAGACGGTTTAATCCGCCGTGAGTGCCGACCCACAAGGCTCCCTGACGATCGATCAGGAGCGACTCTATCAAGTTATCGGACAAACCGGCGGCGGCGTTGATGGAATGGATGGCGCCGTTGCGGAATTGAAATAAGCCCTCGGTTCCCGAGGCGGCCCAAACGGAGCCATCGGAATCCTCAGCTAGGGCGTTGACGGTGAGCTTGGACTGGTGAGAGGGTATCCGGCAGGGTTGCCATTGAGCGCCGTTGCGGCAGAGCACGAGGTCGTTTCCCGCGCCGACCCAAAGCCTGCCCTTGCGATCCACGAGCAGGCAGTGTGGGTCTTGGAGCAATCCTTCAACGGAAGGGTCCTTGATTGGAATAAAGAGACCGGCCTGGAATTTAAAAACGCCCTCGCCGGCGACACCGAGCCACATTGTTCCGGCTCGGTCTTTGAATAAGGCGGTGATGGTTTTGCCTTTGAACTCGTCATAACCAATCGATTCGGATTGTTTTCGATCGCGCCAGACCAACAGGCCGCCTTCGGTGCCGATCCACAAGCGGCCCTCGTTGTCCTGGGCGAGGGCGGTGATCGAATCGGAAGGCAGGCCATCGCGCATGGTGAATGTGGTGAATTTGTTGTCCTTCCAGCAAGAGAGACCGCCCCCGGCCGCGCCGATCCAAAGAGCGCCCGCGTTGTCCGCGAACAAGGTTTGGACAGGACCGCTGTTGAGGCCCTCCCGCAATCCGAACGAAACGAAACGCAGACCGTCGAATCGAACGACTCCATCGTCGTTGCCGACCCACAGGTAACCGTCGGCGGTCTGGGCGATGGCGCGCACCGAGTTCTCCGGCAAGCCTTGCTCCCTTTGCCAGGAACGAAACGTGACGGGCTGTTCGCCGCGGCCCAAACGGGATATGGCGCCATCTGAGTCATTGCTGTCGGACGTGACGAAGTCGCTGAAAGAGGTGGCGATTACCATGTCGCTGAAAACCCATCCGCCCCCGCCGCCGCCGTGGCGAAGGTGGATTTCATCGAACGAGGCATTGGCATTGAAGCGAGTGATGAGGCTTTCGGGCTGGGCGGCTTCGGTTGCGCCGGGGCCGAGATCGGGGTTCAGCCAGACGATGATGAGATCGTCGCCGCCCGCGACATATTGGACCTTGAAGATAATGGTGCTTTCAAGGCCGCGATGGGGATTTTCATAGTCATAGAAAGTTCCGTGGCCGGAGGATTCAGGACGGGATGAATGAAGATCGACGTAGTCGGAACTCTTATTGACGTCGCCAGGCCCTTCGGCGCCAAACGCGCTGTAGGCCCATGCCTTGAGCGCGTTTCCAACACCCACCCGCTCCTCATCGCGGTCGTATAGCTCGAACGCGGCGAAATACTCCTCGGTGCTAATGTCGGACAGAGGGTCAACGTGGAATTTGAAATAGAGCGTGTCGGTGGATGAATCGTCGCGCTTGACGGTTCCGCCGAGGATATCGCTCCCGTCGCCAGTCTGATAAGCGAGGGTGGGGCTTAAATCGCTCCAGAGGACGGTTGCGTGGCCCGCCATTGTTCCGCCCCACACCAGCAGAAACAGCAGAAGGCCGATGGCCGGGTTCCTGGACATGGTTTAATCGTATCAATGACAGAGCGTTGAGACAAGGCGGCAGTTCGAGTTCGAGGAATCACGGGGTCATGTAACGCGCCACCGCTTCGCTGCGGGTCTGGACGTGCAGTTTTTCGTAAATCCGCCGAAGGTACGTGCGGATGGTGGTGACGTTGATGCCTAATTGATCGGCGATTTGTTTGTAGGCGAGTCCCTTTGCCAGGCAATCCAAGACCATTCGTTCGCGAGGAGATAACGCCGCCGGTTGCTGTCCGCCGACTTGCGCGGCCTTCTGAAAAGAGGCGACGACCTTGCGGGCGATGGAGTGGGACATGGGGGAACCGCCTTCATGGACTTCCTGGATCGCCTCGAGCAACCTCTCGGGATTGAGGCGTTTAAGCAAGTAACCGCTCGCGCCCGCCGCAAGCGCCCGGAAAATCTGCTCGGTGTCTTCATAGACCGTGAGCATGACAATCTGGAGTTCCGGCGCGAGTTTTTTCAATTTTGCGACGCATTCAATCCCGTTCATCCCGCCCATATGAATGTCCATCAACACGACATCCGGGCGCTCGGCCACCAAGCCCTCCACAGCCGCTTCGGCGCTGCCGTAGGCGCTGATGCAACGGAATCCGGGGGAGCCGTTGATGAATGTGACGATCGATTGCCGCAGCTTGCTTTCGTCGTCAACAATCGAAACGGTGATCATCGGATGTTCAGCTTACGCTTCGGCTTGCCGGGCGAAAGTCCTATGAAATGACTACAGCGACTTTTACTGAGCCGGGATCGGCTGAAAGTCAATGCGGCGCCCGGTGCGGGCCGAATCGCGGGCCGCGTCCAGTATCTCTGTGACGATGAGATTGATGTCCAGCGACGAGAGGCCGGAAGGCTGCGTTTCACCGCGGACCACCGAAACCAAGTAGGAGAGCTGGTCTCGGTCCGGGCTGGAGTTGGGGGGCGCGGGCAATTTCAACTCGCTCTCCTCGCCGCCGATTTTCCGAATGCGCAACAGGTCTTTTCGAGGGGCGAGCACATAGCCGGTTGCGCCGTAAACCTCCATGTCTTTGCGATCAATCGGCCAGTTCCACGATGCCTGAATGATCCCTTGCGCTTTTGGATAGGTCACCACCACAGTCGCTTCGTCCTCAACTTTGGGATAAATATCGGGCTTGATGTGCTGCGTGACGGCGAAGACGGAAGTGGGCCGCTGCCCGCCCATCAGCCAGGTGATGAGATCGGCCCCGTAGCAACCGAAGTCCGGCAATGCGCCCCCGCCATTCAATTTGGGATCGGTGAGCCATTTGAGGAAAGTTTCCGAACAGCCGATCTCTTTTGGGCCGCGATGGCCGTCGTGAACCACGATCTTGCGCAAGTCGCCAATGGCATGTTCCTCGTCCGCCAGTTTATAAGCGGTTTGGTTGGCCGGATACCAGGTGGTTTCGTAATTGACGATGACTTGAATCCCGCCGCTCTTTGCCGCCGCCTGGATCCTCCGCGCCGCCTCCATGTCAACGGCCAGCGGCTTTTCCATCATCACGTCAATGTGGAGCGGGGCGCACATTTCGACCACGCGCGGGTGATCGAATGTCGATGTGAAGGTCGCGACGGCATCGACATTCGTTTTTGCCAGGAGGTCCTGCAAACTGGAGTGGAAGAGGCTGCTGTTCAAATTGAACCGTTTTGCGATGGCCGCCGCCCTTTCGGTATCCGGCTCGACGATCCCGACCAACTGGGCGTCGGGGTGATTTTGAAACATCGGAATGAATCCGTAGGCGTGATCGTGCACCAGGCCGAAAATCGCAATATGGACGGGGGGTTTCGCGGCCCGCGCCCAAGCGGTGTGAATCGAGAGCAGAAGACCAAGACAGACGATCAATTTTTTCATTCTCGGCCGAGAGTATCAGCCCGTGGACGGAATTTCAATCACGGCATGGCGACAGAGGCATTTACTTCTCTTCGTTCTGGTGCGACCCTTGTTAAAGTATGACGCCCTCGTTTATGCGTGTGACGTTGGAGTATTCCAACGCTCTTTTAGTTGCTGTAATGCCTTACGTCTCCGATTGCTGCCAAAAGCTTAATGTTCCCATACCAACTCCCCTTACCACTCAGCAGGTGCGAACTTTTCGTTGTCCCGTCAACGAAGAAAATCCCGACAACTGTGTCGTAGCATTGACAAATAGCTGCAAATTTACATTCCATCATGGAATGGTAGATACCTTTACTGATTTACGGCACAGCTTTATCGGCCTTGAGGATAACCGACTCCGAGCGCACTTTTATGGGCGCGCGAATATGTCAGAAGATGAAGCAATTGCGCTTGCGCAAAACAGCCTCAAAAGACTCGGCTTTTCGCTTGAGGATATTTTCGTCGACTGCAATCCTTCCTTTGTTAAACCTCCGCCGTTGGATGGCACGAATATTATACCGTACTATGAGATAGAGTGGGCGTACCCCGGAGAATCGCCATATCCTGGGGGTAGAAACTCTTCTGTAACTGTGGAAGTAGATGCTCAAAGCAGGAAGGTAACTGAATGGGAGGTGCGTTGCAGCACGGCATGGAAGGATTTTTTAATTTCAGAGGAAGAGGCGATGCGACTCAGCGGAAAAACTGCGGAAGCAATGAATAAAAAGAAGGTAAATACAGACATTAACACTAACATTCTTCTGAATATTTTAGATCACTACCCGGAGTGTGAGAAAATGTTACGAATTCCGGTGGCGTTGCCACTGACGGCGGGGGAGGTAGCGACCATTGGTAAAAAGGGCGCAGTCTTCGATATATCTGTAAACGGAGGATACGAATTCGGAATTATTGATGGATTCATGCGTGGATACATTGCCCCCGACAGTTTTTATCGGCGGACATTGCGATCTCCTGTTCGACGATACTGGGGAGAGTGGAACATGAGCGAAAAGGAGGCCGTTGAGATGGCGCGGCAGTTTTTGGACAAGCTTCATTATTGGTCTCATCCGTGTATCTACGATAACACCCCCACAGTGAGGAAACCCGCAAAAGCTGGCTCGCATACTATTGCGCGATATGAAATCGAATGGGAAAAAGATTTGGCGCCAAGAGAGGGGCCTCTTGGAAAATACATTCCGATTAATGAATGGGCCGGGGTGGAAATCGACGCGACTAAGAAAGGCGTGAAATCTTTTTCCGTTTATTGCCCAAGCTTAATGAGCCACCTGACAAATTTTGGGAATAGAGGAACGCAGCCCTGATATCAGCGCAGCTTCCTGAGTTTGTGATTTCCAGATCCGTCCCTCAATCCCCCGCCTCGAAATACGCGTGTCGGTCTGCCACGAATCAGCGAACCGAAGGCACCTTCACCCAGCGGCGCGACGCGCTGGATTCGGCCACGGCTTCCATCACCGCCAGGCAACGAGCGCCGTCGAGAAAGTCCGGATGAACCGGCGTCTTCGCGGCAACGGCGGCGACGAAATCCGCGAAGGTGTTTACAAACGTGTGTTCGTATCCGACGATGTGCCCCGGCGGCCACCAATTGCGGGCGTAAGGATGCGCTTCCCGGTCCGTGACGATGATGTCGGTGAAACCGCGCCGGCGCTGGGCATCCGCCGTGCTGTAGAATTTCAACCGATTCATGTCCTCGAAATCAAAATAGAGGCTGCCTTTGTCGCCGTTGATCTCGAACGCGATGTGGTTCTTGCGGCCTAGCGCAAAACGGGTCGCCTCGAGATTCGCCATCGCGCCGTTTTCGAAGCGGCCAATCCAACTTACGGCGTCGTCCACAGTCACCTTGCCCTTTTTTCCGCCCGCCGCGGCGCACGGAGGCACGCTGCCAGGTTCCCACAACGGACGCTCCTTGATGAACGTCTCCATCATTCCGCAGACCTCTTTGACTTCACCCAGCAAATATCGTCCCAAATCAATGATGTGCGCGTCGATATCGCCGTGGGCGCCGGAACCGGCCAGGTCCTTTTGCATTCGCCACGTCAGCGGAAAATCGGGGTTGACGAGCCATTCCTGCGCGTAACGGGCGTGAAAATGCCGGATGGTTCCGCCCAATTCACCGCTGTCGATCATCTGTTTCGCCAGCGCCACGGCGGGGATCCGGCGGTAATTGTGGCAGACCATGTTCACTGTTCCAGCGCGCCTGGCAGCGGCCAGCATTTGCCGCGCCTCAGCGAGGTTGCGCGCCAGCGGCTTCTCGCACAAAACCGCTTTGCCCGCCTTCAACGCCTCGACCGCCATTTCACAGTGCGTGTCATTGCCGGTGGAAATATCGACAATGTCGATGTCCGGCGAGGCAATGATCTTCCGCCAATCCGTCTCCGCCCGTTCCCATCCGAAGGTGTCGCGGGCGCGTTCGACCGCGGCGGAGTCGCGTCCACAAATGGCCGCCAGTTCAACACGCGCAGGCAACTCGGGGAAAAAATGATTGATCTGCCGCCAGGCGTTCGAATGCGCCTTGCCCATGAACTTGTAGCCGATCAATCCGACGCGCAGCTTTTTTGCCATCGGCGTCCTTACACGTTTAGTGGCGTCCATTTGGCGTTTTTGGCCGATGATTTGAGCACGGCGTCGATAAACGCCATCCCGCGGACTCCTGCGTCGATCTTTGGATAATCCATCGCCGGATCGTCGTCGGAGACTTTGCGGCCTTCCTGGTATGCGCGGACGTGATTTGCAAAATTCCGATAGATATTCGCAAACGCCTCAAGGTAACCCTCCGGATGCGCCGCCGGTGTGCGCGTTGCGGATTGGGCCGCTGCGCCAAGATAGCTATTGGCCGTGCGATAAATTTCTGTCGGGCGGTCGCGCCATTTGACGAGCATTGTATTCGGCTCCTTCTGGTGCCATTCGAGACCGCCGGTTTCCCCCCAAATGCGAATGTTCAAATTATTCTCCTCGCCCACTGAAATTTGGGAGGCGTGCAGAACGCCCTTGGCGCCGTTGTCGAGGCGAATCAAAACATTGATGTCATCGTCCAGCCGCCGACCCTTCACGAAAATCGTCGCGTCCGCCGCCAATTCCTTGATCTCCAACCCGGTGATATATTCGACCAGATTTTCCGCGTGGGTGCCGATGTCGCCGACGCATCCGCCCGCCCCGCATTGTTTGGGATCCGTGCGCCAGACGGCCTGTTTCTGGCCGGTCGCTTCGAGCAGCGTCGCAAACCACCCCTGCGGATACTCCACCACGACTTTGCGGACTTTCCCCAATTTGCCCGCCCGCACCATCGCGCGAGCCTCCTTCACGATCGGGTAACCCGTGTAAGTGTAAGTCAGCCCGTAAAGCAGCCCTGTCTTCGCGACCAAATCCCGCAGTTTTTTTGCCTCAGCCAGGTTCAAAGTCGCTGGCTTGTCGCTCAAAACGTGAAAACCTTGCCGCAGCGCCAACTGCGCCGCCGGCCAATGCACGTGATTGGGCGTCACAATGGAGACGAAATCCATTCGTTGCGCCGCCGGAAGCGCCGACTCCTGGCGAATCATTTCCTCATACGAGCCGTAGCACCTTTCCGGCGGCAGAAAAAGGTCCTCTCCGCTGGCCCGGCTCCGTTCAGGCTCCGAACTGAATGCCCCGCAAACCAGCTCGATTTGTTGGTCCAGCGCCGCCGCTATCCGATGGACCGCCCCGATAAAAGCGCCCCTGCCGCCGCCGATCATCCCGTAACGGATTTTTCTCCTCATAACGAATAATGGTAAACTTGGAGTTGAATTGTCAAATTCCGGGCCTTTATAGTGACACCTGAATTTCAAGTCAATCGGCGACTGAAGTCTGAATCTCAAAACAACATGTTCACTGCCACTGAAATTGCCAAGGAACTCGACGGGCAGGTCATCGGTGATCCCGCAACGCCGCTGTCTGGTTTTTCCCCCGCCACCACCGCCAAAACCGGCGACCTGACGTTCGCCGAAAACGAAACCTTCTTCCTCAAGGCCGAACAAAGCGCCGCCGCCGCCATCCTCATTGACGGCCCGTACACCTCCGCCCGCAAGACCCTCATCCGCGTCGCCAACGCGCGCATCGGTTTTGCCCGCGTCCTGCCGTTGTTTTTCCCGGAGCGCCCTTTTGCCCCAGGGATTCACCCTTCGGCGGTTTGCGCAGGCTCCGCGGAGATCGATCCCACGGCGCATGTCGGCCCCTTTTGCGTCATCGGCGAAAAAGTCAAAATCGGCCCCAAAGTCGCGCTCCAAGGCGGCAACCACATCGGCGACAACGCCGTCATAGGCGCCGGCTCGCACCTCTTCCCCAACGCAATTCTCTACAGTCAAACACAAATCGGCCAGCGCGTCCGCATCCATGCCGGCGCAGTCCTTGGCGCCGATGGTTTTGGCTACGTATTCGACGCAGGCGTTCATCGGAAAGTCCCGCAAGTCGGCCAGGTAATCATTCACGACGACGTCGAAATTGGCGCCAACGTCACCATTGATCGCGGCGCGCTCGGCCCGACGGTTGTCGGCAAAGGGACGAAGATTGATAATCTCGTGCAAATCGCGCACAACGTCACCATCGGCGAGCATTGTCTGGTCGTGGCGCAAGTGGGAATCGCGGGCAGCACCAAGATCGGCGCTTACACCACATTGGCCGGTCAAGTTGGGATAGCGGGCCATTTGAAGATTGGCAACAAAGTGATCGTGGCCGCGCAGTCCGGCGTCATGCACGACATTCCCGACGGCGGCAAATGGCTTGGCGCGCCCGCGCAACCGGACCGTCAGGCCAAGCGCCAAATGATCTCGCTCCAGCAGCTTCCCGAATTGATCCGTCGAGTGGCTGAATTGGAAAAAGAGTTGGCGAAGCTGCGGGGCGGCCAATGAAAACTTGCCAACGGGAAACGGAGCGATAAAAATGGCGAACGTCCGAAGCGGGTGTGGTTCAATGGTAGAATGTGGGCTTCCCAAGCCTGAGACGAGGGTTCGATTCCCTTCACCCGCTCCATTGATAATAAAGGACTGCAAAGCTGTGCAGTAAAAGTGCAGTAAACTACGCACGAATTAAGCTAAAAAATTCGGTTGGCGATGCGGATGTTTGGTGGTGTGAACGTAATGCCGCTTGGATTAAGCTTCGTTTCAAAGTAATTTTCAATGGCCGGGGCGATGGACAGTATTTGTCCAAAGCCACTGGCTACAATTCGAGCACATTGAAAATGAAGAACAACCAGTTCGTTGCGAAAACATGAGCATCGTTTTTGAAAACGAGCGACATGAAAGGATTTATCGTGTCGTGGTGAAATGTCTTCGTGGCCTTGGCTTTACTGGTGAACTGGTTCAGCAGCGTTACGCTTTCAACGATTGGTTTCTTCCCGGTGTTCCTCAACGTGAAGTTTGCGCCGCCTTTGGTCAGACGCCGCTGTCCTATGATTCTGCCTGCTTTGCGGTCTTACCTTATGCCACGCCTGCGACACCAACTAGCATTGCCAATTATCGGGCACTGGGAGCACCATTTGCGTTGGAAGTTCGAGAAGATGGTGTGATTCCGTGGCGCGTTGGCCGGGATGCAGGAAGCACGAGTCAGTTCGCTGGCCGCATTCCACTGGACGCAATTGAAGCGGCATTTGACCAACGAAAGTTCCAATGGAGTCCGGAAAGTATCCTAAGGGCAAAGAATATTGGGCTTCCATCCGTGCCGAGCCAACTCGATTTCATTGATCTGGGCCTCATTCCCGCACTTGAAGAAGAGATCGCTGACAAACTGCACCAATTGCTGAACGAGGCATTGGCGGCGGCGCAGAAGGTTTACAAGCAACGCACAGGACAGTCGCCGGACGTCCGCCAATTGTTTCGGCTGATTTTTCAACTTCTTGCTGGTCGCGTCCTCTCCGACCGGGCCATCCCCGGATTTCGGAATCTGTCCGCTATCCAAGACCCATCGACGATCTTGGAACAAGTGAGGAAACACTATGGTGAAAATCTTCCTATTTTGCAGGACAAGGCTGCGCAGCAAGCGGCTTTCGAACAGCTTTGGACCGGGTTCAGTTTCCAGAATCTTTCGGTGGATATTCTTGCTCATATTTATGAGAACACACTGGTTGACCCTCATATCCGCGAGGAACTAGGCATCCAAAGCACCCCTCGAAGTATCGCGCGTTACATTGTCAATCGGTTGCCGTTCGAGAATATTCCTTGTGATCAGCGCCTCATCGTCGAACCCTGCTCCGGTCACGGAGTTTTCTTGGTCAGTGCCCTTAAACGGTTGAGAGACTTGCTTCCGGCCAGCATGGATGGTCAGGAACGGCACCGCTACTTCGTGAGAATGCTTTGCGGATTTGAGAAGGACGAGTTTGCACTCGAAGTCAGCCGGCTGTGTTTGACGTTGGCTGATTTTCCAAATCACAACGGCTGGAAGGTGAAACCGGCGGATGTATTCACGTCGGAGGAATATGAGCGCACGCTAAGACAAGCACGTGTCGTCCTTTGCAATCCACCGTTCCAGGATTTCAAGAAGGCCGCGAAACAACGGAAGTTGGGAATGGTTAAGAAACCTATCGCGGTACTAGAAAAGGTTCTCAGTAATCTGGCGCCGGACGGACTTCTCGGTTTTGTCTTACCCCGCCAATTTGTTTCGGGTCGCGGCTATCGTAATATTCGCGAACAGTTGGCGCGGCGTTATGATGAAGTCGAAATCGTTGCTCTACCTGACCGCGTTTTCCACGGAGTTGATTTGGAAACGTGTTTGATTTTAGGCAAACGACCTCAAGCTAATCATCATCGAATCTCCATACATTTTACTGAGGTCAGAGATGACGACCGCAGTCGCTTCCTTACACACTACGAATCCAGTCGTCAAGACATAGGCCACAAGACTGAAATCGAAGTTTCTGAAAACTTGTCCATTCCTGCATTAAGTGAAGTTTGGGAACGGCTTCGTGGCGTCTCTCGTCTTCAGGACATATCTGAAATTCATCGGGGCGTCGAATGGAAACAGCCGTTCAGACCCGACAAATATCTCTCGCGTAAAACGCAACCTGATTTTGTTGCGGGTGTGAATAGCGCTCAAGGCGAATTCCGTGCTTTTGAACAACCCGAATCAATTTTTCTATGCGCCAGATCTGAATTCCAACGGGGTGGAGCTTGGAGTTTGCCGTGGTCCGCCGTCAAGGTGGTCGTAAATGCCGTCAGAATTTCAAGAGACCCATGGTGCTTGGCCGCGTTCGTGGACACCGAGAAACTCACTTTTTCCCAAAACTTCCATGCCCTCTGGCCAAAGCGTAGCTACCCCCCATATAGCTTGGCCGCGATCCTCAATAATCCTCTGGTATCTGCCTTCGTGGCAGTTCACGAAGGGAAGATGCATGTAAAACGATCCACACTTTGCCGAGTTCCCATTCCTGAACTATCGCCTGATCAACATGCAACTCTGGAAACCCTAGTGATAGCATATCAGAAGGCAATTGGTTCGGGTTCTGAAAAACACCTTGAACTCTGGATGTCACGGAGTGCGGGAGTTTCTCCGCGGGATTTGATTCTCCAAATTGACGCGCTCATTCTGCAGGCTTACAACCTTCCGCCACGTCTTGAGAGGAAATTGTTGGATTTCTTTCAAGATGCAAAAAGCCCACGAGCCGTTCCGTTTCAATTCGGCGAATACTTTCCCAGTAATTTCACGCCAACAATTCCCCTCTGGCGCTTCGTATCGCCGGATTTCAGTCAGTGCAGCGGACGACGCTTGCTAGAAATCATGCCGAAGGTCACAGACTCAGCTCTGGTTCGAGCACTTGAGGAGGAAGAATGAGTGACGGCTACCTGCTCGACACAAACGTAATCTCCGTGCTGGCGAACCCGCGCAACCCGCGCCGCCCAGAGTTTGAGCAGAGAGTCAAAACGATGGAGCACGTCTGGTTGCCTGTGATTGCCATTGCAGAAATTGAGTTTGGCATGGCAAAGACCGAAAAAGTGGATGAAGCGCAACGGAACGAAGTGAGAGCATTTTTTCAACGCTACCAGCAGCACTTGGGATTTCACGACAACACAGTCGAACCATACGCATTATTACGCGCCCAACTATGGAGATCACATGCAACAAAAGAGAAACGTGGCCACAAGGAACGTGTCCCGGAAGATTTATTCGACAGAGTCACCGGAAAACAGCTTGGCGTAGACGAACGCGACCTCTTGATTGCCAGCGTTGCTGCTGAGAACGGTTTGATTCTAGCAACCGGCGACAGCAACGCAGGCATGACACGTATTGATGAAGTCGCGCGGCAACTTAGAGCGGATGGGAAGCCGATTAATTTAAGAATTGAGTTTTGGTAAAACAGCGTCACGTCAATTTTCAATAGTGCCAGATTGACCGAAACTTTAACCGATGGGAATAATCACGAGGGTTCGATTCCCTTCACCCGCTCCAGCCTTCGCTCTCCGAGCTACGGCTCGGCAAGCCAGAATCGACGGTATGATTTAATCCGAGATTTGTAGTTGGATGCGATTGCGAATACCCTTTGGAAATGACAGGGCTGTTTTTATTAAGGATCCGGAAAATTATTCGAGCTTGTGCTTGCCGCGGAAAAATATTTGCGACGTTTGCCGCGAGTTTGGCGGCGCTTTTTGCCGCTTCCTGCGCGAATGAACTCCCGACGCCCACAAAAGTCGCTCCGGCGGATTCGCGCGTTTATCTCGGTAACGTCTGCGACGAATTGTCCAAACCGTGGCCCAAGAACCGCACTGTCAATATCGTCTGTCACGGGCACAGTGTGCCAGCGGGCTATTTTAAAACGCCAGAAGTGCGGACGTTTGATGCCTACCCGACGCTGATGCATCAACAGCTATGCAGGCGTTTTCCGCACGCAGTAATAAACGTGATTGTCACCGGCATCGGCGGCGAAAATTCCGAGTCCGGCGCGCGTCGCTTTGAACGGGATGTCTTGAGCTTGAGGCCTGATGTGGTGACGATTGACTACGCGTTGAACGATCGCGGCATTGGTTTGAGTCGTTCAGAGAAAGCCTGGCGGATGATGATCGAAATGGCCCTGGCACGTCACGTGAAAATCCTTTTATTGACGCCCACGCCCGATTTGCGCGCGCAGCTTGACAATCCCCGCGATCCTCTCAATGAACAGGCCGAACAGATTCGGCGGCTGTCGCGTGACTATGGTGTTGGTCTCGTGGACAGCCTGGCGCGCTTTCAGGAGATCGCCCATTCAGGCGGCCACCTTGCGGATTACATGGCACAGGGCAATCATCCCAACCGCCGGGGGCATGAAATAGTGGCAGAGGAACTGTTGAAGTGGTTTCCCGGACCGCAATGAACGGAAGCCTTCCAAGCTTCACACAAGAGTTCCATTCCCTTCACTTCCACCACCCTTCGCGTTTCCACCGGAGTTGCTATGGCGCAATGACGGCGCGATAAAAGCGATGTGGCTGCGTTCCAGAGGCAGCGTCCGAATCGATAAACTCCCCGGCCCCGGCATTCAAGGTGACGCTGGTCAATGGCGTCCAGTTGACAAGGTCGGTGGACACCTGGATTTGATATGTTGAGTTGCCGGCGCCGCTCATTTCCACCTGGATTGCGCCCGATGAGGTCAACGCAATCGGGCCCAATTGCAACGGCGGAAGCGGGGCGGTTTCCATTATCGTGCCATTGGCGCCTGTCGCCAGAAAGCTGCCGTTTGCGAAAGTGATGGAATAGAGGTCGCTGACGGTGGCTGAACTGCTGGAAACCCAGTTCGTTCCGTCATCGGATCGAACTGTCCAACCGCCATCGCCGACGGCTATGAATTCGTTGTCGCCCCAAGCCACGGATTGCAATGAGTTTGCGCTAATGGGAGAATTGGTTTGCAGCAGCCAATTAGTGCCATTAGGGGATGTTACGATTGTCCCATCGTCCCCGACTGCCACATACAATCCGTGGCCATAAGTGATTCCGTAGAGTGCGCTGGACATTGTAGGCTGGCGCAAACTCCAGGAGCCGCCGTTCGATGAGGCGGCAATGGTTCCGTCATCAGCCACGACCACAAAGTTGCCATTGGCATAAACGATGCCGCGCAGACTTCCAATCAAACCGGTGCTGTGCGGGGACCAGTGGATGTTATCGGAAGAAGTGAATACTTCGCCCGAATCTCCCGTGGCGACAAAGGTGCCGCCTCCAAACGCGATGGCATACAGTGTGATGTCGGCATCGGCCCGTTGAGTCCATGTTTTGCCGTCCGGAGAGGTAAAAACATCTCCGTAATAATCGACCGACGCAAATACGCCATTGCCCCAGGCCACGGCGTTGTTGTATCCATTCAGAGCCGCGCCGGATTCGGCCCAGTTGGTGGCATTCGTCGCGATCAGGGCGCCATCGTCGGCGACGATCACATAAACCGGGCCATTGTTGGCAGCTCCGTTGAGATTTGAGTTTAGGGGAGAATCAACCAGCGACCATTGCGTATTGGCTGAAACTGTGGCCAAACCAGCCAAGTTTGCGGTGAGGCTGATGCCGTCTGTTCCAACTATTACAAATTGGCTCGATGTGCCGACAACGCCCAGCAGATTTTCCGTCGTATCGGTTTGAAGCTGGGTCCAGTTTGTTCCGTCTGGAGAGACAAAGACCGCGCCGTCGGCGCCGGAGGCCAAAAAGGTCCCTCCCGCGTACGCGACGGCGTAAAGTTCGATGCTTGTGGCAGCCTGTTGCGTCCAGTTCGCGCCGTCGGACGAAGTAAAAATCTCCCCGTAATAATCGACACCCACATAGATGCCGTTGCCGAAGGCAACGCCCTGGACGTACGAGCCAAAGCCATTGCCACCGGCAACCCAATTAACGCCGTCGGTGGATGTGACGGTGGACTGGCTGTCATCGCCTACGGCCACAAACCGCCCGTTTCCATAAGTTACGGCGCTAAGATCGTCGGTGACGCCGCTGGAAGCGACTGTCCAATTGACGCCGTCGGTCGAGGTGATAATGACGCCGCTGTCTCCGACCGCGACGAACATGCCATCGCCGAAGGTGATACCGTAGAGATCGGCCACAGTCGCACCGGAACTGCTGGAATTCCAGTTATCGCCGTCGGAGGAAGCGACAACCCAGGCGGATTTGCCAACGCCGACAAATAGGCCGTTGCCATAGGTCACGCCGGTCAAGTTGTGATCGGTGATGAAGTAATTGGTCGGGGCTGTCCAGGCGCTGCCATCGGCGGACTTTACGATCGTGCCATCCGCTCCCACGGCTACATAAACCTCGCCGTTGTATGCCACAGCGTTCAAATCTGAATCGGTCCCCGTGCCGCTGACGGGGAATTGAGCAGTTTGAATCGAGCCCTCATCGCCCACCATGACGAGGGTCCCGTTGAGAATCACAGCGCCGTTGACCGTTATCGAACCGTTGCCAGAGGCGGCAAGCAGAACGCTCCAGTACAATCCATCGGCGGAGACCAGAATATTCTGCTGGCTGTCCACAGCAGTGAACTGGCCGCCGCTGAAGGAAATGGAAGTAAGCTGGCCGGAGACGCCTGGGAGCGACGGGGTGTTGGTGCTCCAGGTGACACCGTTGGTGGAGAGGAAAAGCAACCCATCGGAGGAGATGGCTTCAAACAATCCGTCGCCGAAAGTGACACTCAAAAGGCTATTGGTGCTGAGGAACGCCCGCGGAGTCCAATTTGTCCCATTGGTTGAGACTAAAACGGCGCCGCCGCCAACGGCAACATCCAGGCCGTCGCCGGAAGCGATGCCGGAAAGCGAATTTGTCAGTCCGGCGGCAATGGTATGCCACGTTATTCCATCGAGGGAGGATAGAACCGTTCCGTTGTCACCCACGGCGAGAAACATTCCGGAGTCCGTTGCGGTTGCCGCCCGCAGGAAATTGGTCGTGCCCGAAGAAACCGGCAGCCAGGTGGTTCCATTGGTCGAGAACAAGATCGTGCCCAGGTCGCCGATTGCCACCAAGGGAATGTGCGGACCAGTGCCGCATTTGGGGCACTCCACAACTCCGGAAAGATTCAAATGTGTTCCGGAAGAGTTGGAGGCGACATTAATCAACGAACCGGATGTCAAGACCAGAGGGGGCGAGTTATGCGGTCCGTCTCCCGCATAGGCTTGGCCTCCCACAGCCACCCAGAGTCCATTGCCATAGGCTACGGCGGCAAGCGTATCGTCATTGCCCAAGCTGGCAATGGTATCGTACCGAAGCGTCCACTGCAGAGGAAGCACGGCGGAGGAGGAAATGATTGTCGAACCTCCAACGGAAACAAAATTGTTGGCGCCATAAGAAACAGCGCTGTTGATGGCGCTGCTGTGAACATATGGATTAGCCGAAGCGACGCAGGGGGACCAACCGATGAGATTGGTCGAGGTAAAAATGGCTTCATCGCCGAACTCTCCTTCCACGATGAAGATTCCGTCGCCGTAACCGATTGTGCTCATGTAGGCCTGCGTTGGCAGTGGATGGCTTGTCCAATAGGCCGTCGTATAAAGAATGTCCGGTCCGGCCGCCGAGCCGAGAACTGTATCATAAGCATAAGGAACGGCGGCGAACAAGCCGTTGCCATAGGTGAGGCCGGCTATCTCGTTGGTAGTATAAGGAGTGCCCACCGGGTTGTACTCGGACCAGTTGGTTCCGTCGGTCGAAGCTCGGAAATAGTTAAGATATCTGGGCAAGCCTGAGAAAGGCGATGGCTCAAGCGTTTCCGCGGCGACAAACCATCCATTGCCGAAGGTGATGGCTTGAATGGTTTCGTTCGTCGGCATTTCAAGGGCGGTCCAATTGGCGCCGTTGGTCGAAGTAACGACTACCGAGGCGGAAGTTGTCAGCGGATTTCCATAGGCATCCGTGTACGTGTAAGGAGTGGCGCCATAAGCGACATACCTTCCATTTCCAAAGGCAATGCCGACCAGAGAATTGGTCGTTGTTCCGAGTGGATTCAGAAGCTCGTCGGTTGTGCTGGTCACCGAACGCACCGACGTCCAATTGGTCCCATTAATTGAAACCGCAACATTCGGCCCCCCGACGGCCACAAATTTTCCATTGCCATAGACGATTCCCCCAAAGCCGATGTTATTTGTGGGAAGTCCATTGGTTTGCTTGGCCCAATTATCGAGCGGATCCGCCCGCAGGGTTTGCAACGGTGTAAGCAACAATAATACGGGGAGAAGACAAACGGTTTTCAACATTTTTGGGTTTATGGCGCAAATGGTTTGCTTAAAGTCACAAAGATATGACCCCTTGTTGTCTTTGATTCTCCGGGCCACTGCTCTGACGGATTTCTTCATAGGCTTGTATCGATTCTCAATTTGCGCGATCACAAAACACGCTTTCACCTTTATTCAGACCCGTTTTTATGATTTCCTTACAGAGAATCGGCAGTATGACTGATGATACGAATTGGACTGGAAAAGGCCGCGGCGGAGCGCTATTTACAACGACCCATTGGAGCCTGGTGATCAATGCCGGGGAGGTTGGATCAGAGCAGGCCCACAAGGCCATTGCCCAACTGTGCCAGATTTACTGGTATCCGCTTTATGCATACGTGCGGCGCCAGGGCTATGACATTCATCAGGCCCAGGACTTGACCCAGGAGTTCTTCGCCCGGTTGCTTGCGGGCAAAGGTTTTAGCGGACTGGACCGGCAGCGCGGCCGCTTTCGCGCCTGGCTGCTGGCTTCCATGGAGCATTTCCTGGCAAAAGAATGGCGCGACGCCCATCGCCAGAAGCGGGGCGGCGGTGTTTCCTTTCTTTCTCTGGATGCCATGGAGCCTGAAGAACGATACAGATTGGAACCCACGGACCAGCTTTCCGCCGACCGCATTTATGAACGCCGCTGGGCCTTAACGGTCCTCGAAATTGCGCTGCAACGTTTGCGAGATGAGTTCGCCGCCGCTGACAAATTGGAATTGTTCGAGACATTGCGTCCAACGCTGACCAGTATCGCCCAAGAGGGTGTGTATGATCGAATGGCAGCGCAATTGAACATGACCAAGGCCACGGTCACTGTGGCGGTCAGCCGTTTGCGCAAGCGGTACGGAGAGATATTGAGAGAGCAGGTAGCCCAGACCGTTGCCGAGGCCGACGATGTGGACGAGGAACTGCGCCATTTGCGTGAGAGTCTGACAAAATAAGGCGGGAATGGATTTCTCTCTTTGTAATGCCAGCTCCGAAATGGGTTTGAATTGTTTTGACACTTGAAGACGACTGGACAGTGCGAAACCTGCGGCGGCCCGCTGGCGCCCGAGGCGTTAAGCGGACTTTGCCCAAGCTGTTTATTTGGCCTCGGGCAAACCCGGCCGCCGTCGGGCAAACCCGCATCGCCACAAGGTGAGGACATCTCAGTTCCACAACGTTATTTCGGCGATTACGAACTGCTGGAACAAATTGCCCGCGGAGGAATGGGAGTGGTTTTTCGCGCCCGGCAAATAAGTCTCAACCGACTCGTGGCATTGAAGATGATCCTGGACGGACCGCTGAGTTCGGACAGTTTTATCGCCCGATTTCGAACGGAAGCTGAGGCTGTCGCCAAATTGCATCATCCCAACATCGTTCCCATTTACGAAACCGGCGAACACCAGGGGCGGCATTTTTTCAGCATGAAACTGGTGGAGGGGGGCACATTGGAGCAACGGCTGCGGGACGGTCCGCCATCGACCCTGGCTTCTTTGCGCAAGGCAGTCGGGGTTCTTGTGCCCGTCTGTCGCGCCGTCCACCACGCCCACCAGCACGGAGTTCTACATCGGGACATTAAACCCGGAAATATTCTATTTGACAATGAAGGGACGCCGTTTGTGGCCGATTTTGGCCTGGCGCGCCTTGTCGAATCCGACAGCGGATTGACGCAAACAGGCGCGCTCCTGGGAACCCCCGCCTACATGGCGCCCGAACAATCCACTGATGCCCAGGTCACGACGGCGACGGACATTTACGGTGTGGGCGCCATTCTATACCATTTGCTGACCGGCCGTCCGCCGTTTCAGGGCGCTTCGGTCGTGGAGACCTTGAAGCTCGTGGCGGAGAAGGAAGCTGTTTCGCCGCGGTCGTTCAACGCTGTGGTTGGCCGCGACTTGGAAACGATCTGCCTCAAATGCCTGGCGAAGGATCCGGCCGCCCGTTACATCTCGGCGCGCGCTCTTGCGCAGGACCTGGAAAGCTGGCGCAAAAACGAGCCTATCCAGGCGCGCCCGGCTTCCGGCGCCGAAAAGTTATGGCGCTGGTGTGTCCGCCGGCCCATGGTGGCGGCCCTGGCGGGCGGGCTATTGTTGCTGGCCATTGCAATGGTCGTTGTTTGCGCTGCCGCTTTTGTCCGCATTGATCGCGCGCGAAAGACGGCCGAATCGGCGCAACGCAAAGAAATTCAGGAACTGGCGGAGACTTATCTTGCCCAGGCGCGGGCGTTGCGATGGAGCGGACGCTCGGGACGGCGTTTCGAGGCCCTTACCGCGATCGCCAAAGCGGCGGCGATTCGGCCTTCGCTGGAGTTGCGCAATGAAGCGATCGCCAGCATGGCCTTGGATGACCTTTACCCGATGACCAACGGACCCCGCACCGCCAACTCGAAGGAGAAACTTATAATTGACTGGCCTCGCAACCGCTATGCCATTTCCGCCGTTGACGGCGCCGTCAGCATTCGACGCCTGAACGATGGGGCCGAGATATACCGATTGCCGGCTGCCGGGGACGGAGTTAGAAATCTCGATTCATTCAGTCCGAATGGCCGGTGGCTCCCCGTTTGTTACAATGATGGACAAGTCCGATGTTGGGATACGCAGAAGGCGGCGGTGGCATTCGCCGAGCGGGAGACGGATGCGGAATTCGGACCGGACAACAAGACTATCGCCGAACTGGATAAAGACGGGCGGCTGTTTGTGCGCGATATTGATGAAGCCGCTCCGAGGCGGAAGCTGGACATGCCGGTTCCGATCAAAGCTGTTTGGTGGAGTCCCGATGGAACCATGCTGGCGTGCATCGCCAACGAGGATGTCGTCATTCGAAGTGTTCGCGACGGGGCGGTCACTGCGCGCTTCCATCTGCCTTCGTACGTGTTTTGCGCAGCCTGGCATCCGGACGGACGTCTTGTGGCTGTGGGCTGTGCGGACCAGTGCATTTATCCGTTGGATCCTCGAACTGGGAAACGGCTCGAACCTTTGACTGGCAGCCTTGGCGCTGTGACCGGCCTGGCTTTCCATCCGGGAGGAAGGCTGCTGGTTTCCGACGGGTGGAGCGGTGGAGTGAGATTGTGGGATTATTCGTCGGGCCGCCAAATTCTTAGTGTTGACGGTGGTCCGGAAGGAATCACTTTTGCGCCGGACGGCGCGCGATTGGCCGTTTATTCCTATGGCCAATCCCACGTAGAACTTTTCCAGGTGGGGGGCGGCCAAGCGGTGATCGACTTGGCCCTGCCCGGTCAAACCTACAGCGCTGGCGCCGGCGTTTCGCTGCTCTTTGGCGACGACGACCGCTGGCTGATAACGCGGATGGATGATGCCTTGACGGCCTGGGACCCGCGAAGCGGCGAACCGCTGGCTCGCGCGGAATCGCAGCGGTTCGGTCCGTTGAAATTGATTGAGAAGGGACGGCGCGCGATTGGATGTGCTGACGCCGGACTGTGCCGACTGACATTCGTTGAAGATAATCAACAGAATCAGTTTCGATTTGACCCCTTTCATCCGGTGGCGCCGTCTTTGCTGAGCGCCCAATGTCCGCCCGGGTTCCTTGAGGCGGCAGGGCGCGACCCCTCCATTGGGTATGTGGATGTGTCTCGAGACGGACAGCGCATGGGCCTTGCGGTGAGGGAACGCTGCTACCTGTTTGACCTCAGCAAAGACGTTCTTCAGGCCGTCACAGAACGCCAGAGCTGGATGAAATTTGTGGCACTAAGCCCTAATGGGGCCTTCGTCGCGACCGGTGGATGGCACAATCCCAATGTCCTGGTGTGGAACGGCGCCACTGGCCGGCTGATTCGCGAGCTTTCGACTGAGTCTTCCCCGAATGTCCTCTTCAGCCCCAGTGGAGAGTGGCTCGTGACCTCCACCGGCCATGAGTTCCGGTTCTGGCACACCGGTGACTGGAGCCTGGGAATGGTGATCCCGCGCAAACAGAACGGCGACTTGCCCAGCCCGATGTGCTTTTCTGCCGACGGAAAAATGCTGGCGCTGGTCGATCCTCCCGGGATCGTGCATCTGGTTTCCGCGTCCAGCGGCGAAACCCTGGCTCAAATCGAGCCGCAGCCCGGCAATGAGATTCTGGCGCTAGAGTTTAACGCAGACGCGTCGCAGTTGGCGATCAGCCGCAAGGGCGCACCCGTTCAAGTGTGGAACCTTGATTATGTTCGCCGGCAACTTGCAGGCTTGGGCCTGGACTGGAGCAACCGCACTGCCACCGCGGTGGGGAATTGAAAATTGGGCGACAGTCAATGCTTCGCGAAGCGGCGCGATGATTCTACTCGAACTCTGAATCGATAGTACATCCAGCCGCTTCGGAAACTGATCGCGGGTGGCGCAACGTGATCTCGGGGATCGAGATGGTCAAATTCGAGCGAGGGCAAAAGCCCTACGAGTGATCGATTAACCCACTGAGAACAGTGCGGCAAGAGCCATGTATTCATAACGTTTGCAAAGGGATTTTTTAATTTGCTTGGAGGCGGAATATTCTCCTGGCGTTTTCACAAAACAGCTTGCGCTCGATGGCCTTGCCGGGGGCCAACTGGCGGATGGCTTGAATGGTCTGCGAGCCCGTGCAATTAATGCCATACCCGAAGTGATCGGAGCAGTCGCTTCCGAAGACGAGCTTATTTTGGAAACGTTCGATAAAGTCGCGGGCGTAATCGGGATCGCGTGTCAAGGCGTTGTTGGCTGAACCGGCGGAGAGATCGCCTACAAAATTGGGATATTCGCTCAAATAGCGTTCGGTCAGGCCGCCGGGTGTCACCTTGCCTTTGGGATAAAGATTCTTTGCGTCATCTTTGTAGTTTTTGTCGATGTGCGCCCAAAATGTTTGGGCGTGCCCGACAAAAGTGGTCTTGGGATATTTTGCCAGCATCTTGTCAAAGCGCTCATAACCGTAGTTGTAGGACCCAAATTGCCAATGCATCAGGATGGGGACTTTGTAATCCGCGGCCAGTTGATATAGAGCCTGCATAGCAGGCGAATCGCATTCCACGCCGAATTTTTGTTCGCCGATGACTACCGCGCCTTGTTTCAGATAGTTCTCAATGACTTTGGGCGCGTCCTCCAAGTCTGGCACCTCATTGGCTCCAAAAAAATACTCGCCACCATGCGCTTTGACGAACGCGACACACACTTCGTCCCCTGCGCAGGTCGCCTCCAAACCATTGGAAAAGCCGTCATGGGTGGAAGGCCGGTTGCAGGGACGGCCGGCGGGCAGCACAATGGTCTGCGTTACTCCCATATTGTGCTGGTGTTGGATAAACTGGGCGTCAGTTCGGCCGGGGCCGATTTGCCGTCCTTGCTTGTCGCGTTTTCCCCCGTAAGCAAGATGCTGGTGAATGTCAATGATCAGTTCCTTTGGCGGTTCGGCGGCCCAAGTCAGGCTGGAACCGGCCGCGGCCATCGCGGCGGCGGTTAAAAAGTTCCGTCGTGTTATCATCGACATAAATTAGTTTTGCGTAATAAAGTCGAAATTGGAAGGCTTTTGGCAGTGGCCCAATTAGACGCTATAAACTTTTGTTAAATATGCATGTGCTATGACGTTTCGCTTTGCAGCCGCGATGGCATTCCTTTTCCTTTTAATGACCGCGCCGCTTCAGGCTCAAAGGGGTGATCAACGCGATGCGCCCGGCTCGGTCCAGATTGATCCTATTCCGATTGACAAAATTCCGCCTCAACCCGTCTTGTCGCCTGAAGAAGCGTTGCGGGCATTCAAAATTCAGCCGGGCTTTCACATCGAATTGGTGGCCAGCGAGCCGCTAGTCCATGACCCGATCGCCCTGACCTTTGCCCCGGATGGACGTGTTTGGGTGGTGGAGATGAGCGGTTATATGCCCAATGTGGATGGCATCGGTGAAGATAAACCCGTCGGGAAGGTCGTGATCCTGGAGTCCTCGCACAACGACGGACATTTGGACAAGCGAGTGGTTTTTGCCGACCACTTGGTTTTGCCTCGCGCGGTCGCCCTAGTCGGCAATGGCGTGCTCATTGGTGAACCTCCTCATCTCTGGTATTACTCTATTGTCGATGGCGACAAGCCAGGCTCGCGCAGGGAAGTGGCCAAAGATTTTGGCAGTGATTATAATCCACAAAACACAGCGAACGGTTTGATGTGGTCGCTGGACAACTGGATTTACTGCGCTTCCTATACCACACGTCTTCGCAACACCGATGGCGACTGGCTGAGGGGGCCAACCACGCGCCGCGGCGAGTGGGGCATTTCACAGGATGATTATGGCCGGCTCGTTTACAATTCCAATGAAGACCAATTCCGCATCGACCTTGTCCCCTCGGAATACCTCCAGCGCAATCCCAATTACCATCATGCTCTCGGATTGAACGTCGATCCGATTCACGATCAAACGGTCTGGCCGGTTCACATGACACCCGGCGTCAATCGTGGTTACTGGAAGGGCATTCTGCGGCCAGACGGCACCCTGGCCAAAACCACCGCCGCCTGCGGGCCGCTCATTTATCGCGGCGATAATTTCCCGCCGGAATATCGTGGCAACGCTTTCGTGTGCGAGCCGGCCGGCAATCTCGTTATTCGCGATATATTGACCGAGACCAACGGCGCGATGACCGGTCACGAAGCTTACAAAAACGAAGAGTTTCTCGCCTCGACCGACGAGCGATTTCGTCCTGTCAGCCTCTACAATGGCCCGGATGGCGCGCTATATTTGGTGGATTTTCATCGCGGCACGCTGGAGCATCGTCTTTCTGTCACGACCTACTTGAGGCGGCAAATCAAGGCGCGCAGTTTGGAGCAGCCGCTGGGTTTGGGCCGGATTTATCGAATTACTTACGGAACGAATATTCCCGTTCGGCCTGCCCCGCGGGATTCGAACTCGGCCCAACTGGTGGAAAAGCTCGGCAGTCCTAACGGCTGGATTCAAGACACCGCCCAACGTCTGCTCGTGGAGCGCGACAATCCGAGTGTCGTTCCAGCTCTCAAGGCGCAAGCTCTTCATTCGGCCAACCCATTGACCCAAATCCACACTGTCTGGACGCTTGATGGCATGGGCGAGGTGGACACGGAAACGGTGTTCAGTCTGTTGACCAATCCACAACCGAAGGTTCGGGCGACCGCCATCCGGCTCTCGGAAACTTTTTTGCGCGGCCCGCAATCCGATGAATTCTTCAAACACTTGATTCCAATCGCGGAAAATGATCTGGATTCGGATGTTCAACTGCAATTGGGCTTTACCTTTGGCCAAATCACGCGTCCCGAAGCGTGGCATGGTTTGCGCCTCGTGGCTGAGAATTCCGCGTCGCGGCCATTGGTGCGCGAGGCGATTATCAGCAGCCTCTATCAGCGCGAATTGGAGTTCACCGAACAATTGGCGCCTGATTGGAAAGATGAGCGACCCGGGCGCGCCGCGCTGTTGGAGGGGCTGGCGGAATGTATTGTCAGCTCTCGCAGCACGAACGATATTGCGCGGTTGTCGGAAGTGGCAGCAGTCACGGTGGAATGGCAGCAAACCGCAATCCTGGACGGCATGAATGCGGGGACACATGCGAAAAGTAAAAAGATTTACTTCACCTCTGAGCCAAAGGGCCTGGGCCAGATGCGCGGCCATCCCAACCTGGCGGGGCGAATCGAAAAGCTGGAGCGATTGTTGACTTGGCCTGGACAGCCCGGTTACGTTCCGCCCCCATTTGTTCCAGCGCTCACGGCTGACGAACAACGGCGGTACGACCTTGGCCATAAACTTTTCAATGCCACCTGCGCGGCCTGCCATCAGCCCACGGGATTTGGTGCGCCCGGCGTGGCGCCGCCACTGAGGGATTCGGAATGGGTGCTTGGGTCAAAGGAACGGCTGGCCCGGATCGTTTTGCAAGGTGTGCAGGGGCCGATCAAAGCAGCGGGCGTTTCATTCGATTCAACGATGCCCAGTTGGGCGTCGTTTAACGATGAACAGCTTGCCGGCATATTGACCTACATCCGCCGTGACTGGGAACAAGGCGCGACAGCGATCAATCCCGAAAGCGTCAAAGCTGTCCGGCAAGCAACGGCAAATCGTGACAGCGCATGGACGGAAGCGGAATTATCCAAGATGCCATGAAAAAGGGCCAGCCATCGATCTTAGCTGACTTGAAAACGCAAATGAAATTTTGGGAGAACCAGCCATGGTCATGGAGCCGCGGGCTTTTGATCCATTCCAACAAGAAGGGGTGATGTGACCGCCCTTCTACTTGGAAAGCTGCGGGCCTGCAAGGCTTGCTCATGAGGATGGGAGTGTTGGCCGCCTTATGGATTTCTAGTTTGAGAATCCGTTTTGAAGTAACAGTGTTTTGTTGTATCACAAAAGACTATTGAATTTGCGGCCAATCGTTGACGTGTTTGGCACGGTTGCGATTTCAAGGCTAAGCGGCATCGAGAACATGAGAAAGCGCAGATCCATTTTTCCCTCGATTTTTCCGGCGGCGCGTGTTTGCGCCGCATTGTTCCTGTTTGGAATGACCGCCCGAGCCGGGGACCATCACATGGTGTTTGACGAAATTGATGGCGACGTCACCACGAATGAATACAGATCATTCATCAACGAACTCAAATACCTGCCGCCGCCACCGACTAATGATGTTGACAACCTCATGGTGGATGAACGCGATGGCGCACGGATCCACGGGATGCAGACGTTTTATGCGTTCACGCATGACCGGCGCGATTTGGATATGGCGATTGTCTGGTCGGACGCCTTTCTTCACGCGCGCAATGATCCGACCAACGGTCGCGTCATCTGGACCGGCAAACGCGAGCTCTGCTGGCCAAACAAGGCAACCAATGACGAGGCGCATGCTTTGTATAGTGGTGCGGAAAACGGAGACGTCATCGAGCACATCGTCAACACGGCCAGATTGATTCTGGAAGACCCGGCTGTCTGGAATGAAACGGCCCCGACGAACCAATATGGTTTTGGCACGACCTATCTTGACCGGGCCAAAACGTATATCCGCGAATGCCAGCGTAGCGCCGAAACGACCATCGTCCCGTGGTATGTGCGAAGCACGAAGGACGGCTATCGTCTCATCCATCCTGATTCGCGGGTTTATTACAAATATTGCGAATCCAGCGGCCCGGTGCCGTGGAACCAGCAGCAGTCCATCACCGGCGGTTTGCTTCGTCTTGCGCAATGCCATCGCCTCCTCAACGACGGCAACACTAATATCGCTTATTACGAGAAGATCACTGGCGGCGCAGCCGATTGGTTCTTTGCCAGCGCCTTGCTGGTGAGCGCGCACAACCGGGTTTGCTACAACTGGCCCTACGTGGTGACATTGGACCCTACCGTCGAACCGGAGTCCACCGTCGAATCAGATTATGACATGTTTGTCTTCCGCGCCTTTGAAGCGAATCTCGGCCCAACGCGGCTCCAGATGCAACGCCTCATCAATACGGCGCGTTTCGTGATGTATGTCGGCACGAACCGCATTGCCGGCCACGTCAACGGCACCAGCGACCGGCCCGGTAATAGAGACAGTTATAGGGATTTTCTGGATTTCCAATGGATCGAAATGTCCGTGCTGGATCGCGATCTTTATCACAAGGCGGCCAGCGTCCTTCTCACCAGCCGCGAGTATTATGACAAAATGGGCGTGGAGGCCGCCGTGCTTTCGGTAAAACATTATTGGGCGACTCATTCCCCCATACCCGAGCCTGAAGAAGTGTTGGACCCGTCGAAACTTCCACCTGTTAATAAACAAACCTCGCCCCTCGTTGCTCTCATACGGAGGCACATGCCTCCCATGAGTCGAACTCCAGCCGCGGCCATGCTGTTGCTCTGGATCGTGTCCGGACTGGGCAGGATTGTCACAAAGCGATTCGATTCAAATGCCGCAGGACATGACCCCTGGTCAGGAATCATTACGCGCATTTATATAATTGTTGTCGCTCTGGGTGTCTTTGCCGCGCTTCGGCTGCATGCCGCCGCAGCCTCGTGGCCCAGCGGCGTCATTCCGGCGGCGGTCTTTTTGCTGGGGCTGGGACTGGCGCTGCAATGGTATGCGATCATTCAAATTCGAGATTTGGTTAAGGCCAATGCCGCGGGCACGCTCAAAAATCGGGTTATTCCTCCCTATTACTTCTTTTGGCTTCTGAGCTACGCGGGAAGCCTGCTGGCAGTGATCGGCTTGAGTCTAAGAGCGTGTCTGAATAATCATTTTTGGGGTGGGTGGACAGTATTTGTCCAAGTGGGATGAGCAGACTGGGAGGATGCAAAACTTTTTGTATCCGACGGATTTGAGCGATGAACGATGGAACTTGTTGCAAGCGGTGCT
>DATAUD010000076.1:0-8743 GCA_036268455.1 Verrucomicrobiia bacterium | reverse complement strand
TTGTGGGCAGCCACCCAGCGCTTCAACTCCAGACGGTCGGTTTCAGGGAGATTCACAGGCGGTGCGATTCGCGGCATGAACGCAAAATATCATGCCGTGAATATAATACCAGTTATTTGTGAGACACTACACTAGCTATTTATGAGACACTACACTAGTTCCTCAGGCTCATGCCGGATTGTTGTGGGTCAATTTGGCTGGGGAAGGTTTCGTAGGTAAAGAGCGTGGGGGTTGAAATCTGCAAGGCGTCCGCAAGCTTTTCGATATTTTCGAGGGATGGGTTGCGTGTCCCGCGTTCAATATCGGAAACATACGTGCGATGCAATCCCGCACGGGTGGCTAATTCCCCCTGGGAGATTCCCAACCGATTTCGCCATCTTTTGACTGCGGAGCCAAACTGCTTCTTAACGTCCAGGATTGCCTGTTCTATCATGTTATCAATGACTTAACTCTTCTTTTCCTTTCAAAAAGTAGCCCAATCTATGGGGTCTTGTATGTAGGGGGCCCGCCTGATTAATGTGTAGTACAATATAGTACAGTCCTTGGTCTGATTTTGCCATTGAAAAAGGTTCTTTTTCCTGGGCCATCAGTATAAATCTGATAAATGCAGAAAACGCCAGACGCCAAATCCAAATTGCTCGCCATTCTTCGGCAAAAATCCGTCGCTTACGGAGACTTCACTTTGGCGTCAGGCGCGAAGAGCACGTATTACATAGATTGCAGGCTTACGACTCTCGATCCCGAAGGCGCGTGGCTGGTGGGACAGGTCATGCATTCTCTCATCCAGGATGAAGCAGCCGCGCGGACCGTCAAAGTCAACGCTGTCGGCGGTCTGACGATGGGCGCGGACCCGATTGCGCTTTCGATTGGAATGGTTTCTTTTTTATCCAAGGACACACCGCCGCTGCGGAGCTTCGTTGTTCGAAAGGCCCCCAAGGCCCATGGACAAACAAAATTGATCGAAGGAAATTTTCAGCGTGGAGATACGGTTGTCGTGCTCGACGATGTAATTACGCGTGGGGATTCCACCATCAGCGCGATCAACGCCATCGTCAACGAGGGAGGCAAGGTCGCCTTCGCCGCAGTGCTGGTGGATCGCCAGCAAGGTGGCCGTGAAAAAATCGAGGCCATGGGTTATCCCGTATTTTCCGCGTTTCGGCGCGACGACCTTTTGCAACCGCCCGCCGAGGGGGCTTGAAAAGCGCATGAAAACAAAACCTGCTTTGGCTTTCGCTATTTGCCTCGCGGCGGCTTCAGGTTTGGGGGCGAATTGGCCGCAATGGCGCGGGCCGGAACTGAATGGCTCGACATCCGAGACAAACCTTCCTTCGACGTGGAGCAAAACGGAAAATGTTCTTTGGGCCGCGCCCCTTCCCGGCCAAAGCCACGCCACGCCGATTGTCTGGGGTAATTCGGTTTTCGTCAGCAGCCCGGATGCCGACGCAAATTTATTGTTGATTTGCCTGGACCGCCATTCCGGGGCTGTGCGCTGGCAAAGGCAGGTGGGCGTTGGCAATCGAGTGAAGGGCCTGAACAACATGGCGTCGCCTTCGCCTGTTACAGATGGCAAGACGGTCTGGACAATGTTCGGGACTGGAGACCTGGCGGCGTTCGATTATTCTGGAAAACAACTTTGGGCGCGAAGCCTGACCAAGGAATATGGGCGGTTCATCATAAATTGGCTCTACGGCTCAAGTCCTTTGTTTTACAAGGGACGTCTCTATTTGGAGATATTGCGGCGTGTTCCGGGGGATTCGTTTCTTCTCTGTCTGGATCCACAGACTGGGAGCAACATCTGGCGACAGGTGCGGCCGACCGATGCCATCCAGGAGTCGCAAGAAGCTTATTCGACGCCGATGCCGAGCGAATGTGGTGAACGCGCGGAAATTATCGTAGCCGGCGGCGATTATGTCACAGGACACGACGCGGCAACGGGGAAGGAATTGTGGCGCGGCGGCGGACTAAGAAATTTTCAGCACCGAGGGGACGCAAGGCTGGTGCCAACCCCAGTGGTGGCGGATGGTTTGGTGTACGTTTGCGGGCCCAAGCGCAATCCGATTCTGGCATTTCACGATTGCGGGAAGGGAGACGTGACAACAAGCGGGCTGGCGTGGAGCAACTCGGAATATTCGACGGATTGCGTTACGCCTCTGTTCTACCGGGACAAATTGTTCCTGTTCGACGGCGACAGGCAGATCATGGTCTGCTTCGACCCGAAGACGGGGAATGTCAATTGGAAGCAACGGCTTGGAGTACACGAGATTTTCCGGGCCTCGCCGACTGGCGCGGACGGGAAGATTTACTGCTTCAGCGAATACGCCACAGCGGTCGTGCTCTCGGCGGAGGATGGGCGGTTGCTCTCAACCATACCGATGAACGAAGGCGACCAAACCGACGAGGGCCTGAGCCATGCGACAATCGCGGCGGCGCAAGGGTGCCTATTCATTCGCTCGCCCGCGCATCTCTATTGCATCGCCAAAAAGTGAGGCTCCCGTACAAAATCGCCACGCTCCTCTATTGTTTTAACCGCCAGGACCAGGCGCTCCTGTTGCTGCGCGCGCGCGAGCCGAATCGCGGATTGTGGAGTCCCTGCGGGGGCAAGCTGCACATGGAGGCGGGCGAATCTCCCCATGCCTGCGCGTGCCGCGAAGCGGAGGAGGAAATCGGAATGGCGCTGAGTCCGTCCGATTTGCATTTGACAGGAATCGTGAGCGAGCACGGGTACGAGGGGATCGCGCATTGGCTGATGTTTTTGTTCGAGGTCAAGCCGCGGTTGGAAAAGCTCCCGCCGTCGATTCAGGAGGGCGAATTCCGTTTTTTTACTCCGGCCGAAATTGTGTCGTTGAACATTCCGAAGACGGATGCGGAGCAGATCTGGCCGTTGTTTTGGCGTCATCGCGGCGGTTTTTTTTCGGCGCATTGCCGGTGCCTGGCCGACGGGCACCATGAGTGGAGTCTCGAAGAAAGTTCAATATTCAAGGCGTGAACATGGACGAACCTGTCATCGATTTACGGAGCGACCATTACTTCATGGGCGAGGCATTGCGGCAGGCGGCCCGCGCTTATGACGCCGAAGAGGTACCCGTCGGCGCGGTGATCGTGCGGGAAGGACGAATTATTGCGCGCTCGCACAACCAGGTGGAATTGCTCAAGGACGCGACCGCGCACGCCGAGATGCTGGCGGTGACGCAGGCTGAGGAAGTGATGGGAGATTGGCGGCTGACGGACTGCACATTGTATGTGACCAAGGAACCATGCCCGATGTGCGCCGGAGCGATTGTCCACGTGCGATTGCCGCGAATCGTTTTCGGCGCCAGCGATCCCAAAGCCGGCGCCGCGGGCAGCGCGCTCAATCTGCTGCAATTCCCGACGCTGAATCACCGGTGCGAGATCACCGCCGGTGTGCGCGAAGCGGAATGCCGGGAATTGCTCCGCGCCTTTTTTGCCGAGCAGCGCAACAAGATTCCGCCGCCCCGGGTTTAACTCACCGCCAGCAGCGAAACCTTTTCGTTGGCCTCGTTGCGGGCAATTCCTTGCGCGCGCGGATCCAAGGTCGGCTTGCCATCCACCAAAAACTGGTAGTGATGATGGCCGTGGCCCAGAGTGATTTGACCCGTCCATGAGCCATCCGGCTGCCGTTTGAGCGGCTGCGCATCCGGGTGCCAATCGTTGAAATCGCCAACGAGCGTCACCTTTTTTGCGGCGGGAGCGACACAGACGAAATTGACCGGTTTGACTGTTTTCGCGACCGGACGAAGACCCGGCGGACGTGAATGTGATTGCGAACGCGGAACTGATATATTTGCCATACTTCCTCTAACTCAAAATAAATTCGCGCCAATAAAAATCAAGTGCGGGATTGGAATCAAGCCTATTACTGTGACAAAAATCACTCCGCCCCGAGCAATTTCGCTTTAAGGCTCCGCAATGTCCGCGTCGGATGGCGGACGGTGATGCGATGAAGCCCCATCGGAGGGGTGGCGGCGGTGTTAATCCCGAATTCCGTCGTGCAGGCGGTGCGGTATCCGGCCTCCACAACAAGGTCGCGCAGCGCTTCGTTCCAATCGCCGTAGGGATAGCAGAAGTGTTCTATGGGAATTCCGAAAAGGTCCTCGAGTTTTTTCTTGCTTGCGAAAATTTCCTCGCGCGCGTCGCGCAAAGTCAGCCGGGTCAACCGGGCGTGCGTCAGCGAATGGGAGCCGATGGCGTGACCGGCGCGGAGCCACTCGCGGATTTGCGTGGCATCCATCAAGGGTTCGGCGGCCTCGCCGTCGCGCAAGTCCCACTCGTTGAATTTGCCGATAAAATCGGGCACCAAAAATTGGATCGCCGTTTTTTTGTAATCCGCGAGCGGAGCGAGGGCATTTTCAAAAACGTTGCGAAAACCATCGTCGAAAGTCAGCGCGATGCGCGGTCCCGCAACGCCGTTGGAGGACGCTTCGCCGGGGCTGCACGTGACAAATCCTTCCTCGGCCAATTCCGTCAATTGGCGGGTGAATGTCTCAGGCGAGACGTAAAGCCCTTTAAGCCGGACCCGCCCGGGGCGTTCGCCGATTTTGTGATACATGAGAATGGGCACGCCCGTCGTGAAAAATTCGCGGAAGGGCGCCAGCGTATGGTAGTTCTGCGGCAACGAATACTGCATCCGATTTGCCACTACTGTATAAACTTTGGCGATATTAGCAAGCGCGGCGGCGGGTGGGTCCCAAAAAGAGGAACCCGCCTGATGCAACCAATCATCAAGCGGGTTCGTTTATCCCCCCAAACAACGATGCCAGCGTCGCAGAATGGATTCGTTATAACAATCGGGGTTTCCCTTACTTAGGCATGGGTGAAGGTATGATTTGACGCGGTCCCAATAAAACTCGAACTGTTTTCAAGTGACTTCGCTTCACTTTGGCGGCATCTTCCAATGTCAAGTGAATCGCAATGCTCCAGTCTCACGCAGCGGCCGTTTTTCCAGCGGCCCTGGTTCCGATGCCGCCGAATTTACCCAGTCGATCTCCTTTGATTGGCGCCTGTGGGAGCAGGATATTCTCGGATCGCTCGCCCATGCCACGATGTTGCAAAAAATCGGCGTGCTGACGAAATCCGAATTGTTCGAAATCGAAAATGCGCTAAACGAGATTGGGCAGGAGATTTGCGAGGACCGTTTTCCGTGGAAAGAAGAATTGGAAGACGTTCACATGAATATCGAGTTTGAGCTGACACGGCGCGCTCCCGCCGGCGCCAAACTCCACACGGCCCGCTCGCGAAACGATCAGATCGCGCTTGATATGCGGATGTGGCTGCGCGACGAAATTGTGGATTTGAACCGCGGCATCCGGCATTTGCAGCGCGAGTTGATCAACCTGGGAGTCCGCTATCAGGATGTCGTTCTGCCCGGTTACACTCATTTGCAGCGCGCGCAGCCGGTTTTTTTTTCGCACCATCTGCTGGCGTATGTGGAAATGCTGGAACGCGACGATCAGCGGCTGGCGGATTGCTTTCATCGCGCCAACGTGTGTCCTTTGGGTAGTGGCGCGATTGCGGGATCGACTCTCTCGCTGGACCGGGAAATGGTTGCGGAGATGCTCGGTTTTGTGGATGAAAAGGGGAAACCGAGGTTGAGCCAGAATTCGATGGACGCGGTGAGCGACCGGGACTTTGTGGTGGAGTTTTGCGGGGCGGCGGCGTTGCTTGCGGCGCATTTGTCGCGGCTTGCGGAGGATTGGATATTGTGGGCCAGCGCGGAATTCAATTTCATAAAAATCGCGGACGCTTACACCACAGGGTCATCGCTGATGCCGCAAAAGAAGAACCCGGACGTTGCGGAGTTGACGCGAGGCAAAACGGGGCGTGTCTTTGGAAACCTGACGGCGGTCTTGACGTTGTTAAAGGGGCTGCCAATGACCTACAACCGCGATTTGCAGGAGGACAAGGAACCATTGTTCGACTCGGCGGACACCGCGCGAGCCACGACACGGCTGATGGCATCGATGATCCAGAACACAAGCGTCAACGAGAAGAATTGCCGCAGGGCGGCGTGCGATCCGGCGCTGCTGGCGACCGATCTTGCCGATTGGCTTGTGCGCAAAGGGATGCCCTTTCGGCAGGCGCACCAAGTGGTGGGGGCAGCCGTTGCCGTCGCGGAGAAGCGGGGGAAGCCGCTGAATCGTTTAACGCTGAAAGAATTGCGGAAGATCGACGCGCTCTTCGACGCGGACGCCCTGACGGTGTTCGATTTGAACAAGGCGCTGGCGCGGCGGAACCTGGTCGGCGCGCCCGCGCCGCGACAGATTGCAAGCCAACTGGCGCGCTGGCGAAAAACCCTCGCCGGCGGCTAAAGCGCCAAACCGCGCCGTGCCCGACGAATTGTTGACATCCCTGCTGCGCGATGTGTCCCGTTCGTTCTACTTGACGATGCGGGCGCTTCCGGGCGCGGTGCGACGGCAGATTGCCATTGCCTATTTGCTGGCGCGCACGACGGACACCGTCGCGGACACAGAACTGGTGCCCGCGGAGTCCCGGCTTGAGGCGTTGTCAGCCTTGCGCCAAAGAATCATGGGCACGAGCGGCGCGGCTCTTCCTTTCTCGCAATGGCCCGCGGATCAAACCACACGAGCGGAGCAGATTTTGCTGGCGCGATGCGAGGAGAGCCTTCAACTGCTGAAAGGTTTGGAGGCGGCGGATGGCAGGCGGATACGGGAAGTCCTGGATACAATCATCAGCGGCCAGGAACTTGACCTTAAACGATTTGCCGGCGCGACGGCGCAACGGATCGCCGCGCTTGAAACGGCGGCGGAATTGGACGACTACACCTATCGTGTCGCGGGTTGCGTGGGCGAGTTTTGGACTCGGATGTGCCGCGCGCATTTATTTCCGCAAGCCGCAATCGACGACGAATCTTTGTTGAGCAAGGGCATTCGTTTCGGGAAGGGCCTTCAACTGGTGAATATCCTGCGCGACATTCCACAGGATTTGCGCAACGGCCGTTGCTACGTGCCGCGGCAATCGCTGACGGCGGCAAATCTTGCGCCGGAGGATTTGATGGAGGCGAAAAACGAAACGCGCTTTCGCCCCGTCTATGAGCAATTCCTCGCCATCGCCGAGGGGCACCTTGCCGCGGGGTGGGAATACACCGAAATGCTGCCGCGCGGGCAAATGCGGCTGCGATTGGGGTGCGCATGGCCCTTGTTAATCGGAGCGGGGACGTTGCGTCTTTTGCAAAAAGAGAATATGCTTGATGCGTCCCGTCGGATTAAAGTCAGCCGCCGGGAGGTCCATTTTATGCGGCTCCGTTCAGTCTGGTTATATCCGTGGCGATCCGCGTGGAACGGACAATTTAAAAAAACCCTGGACCCATGCAAATGACCAGACTTTTTCAAGCGCGCGCAGCGGCGGTGGCGTTGCTGCTCGCGTTCACTCTTCCTGGATTTTCCCAACAAACGACCAGCAGCGGCCGCTGGCTACGGCCTGATTTGGGAGAAGCATCGCGGGCGCCGACGAATCTCGTGCTGAATCCACCGGGCGTGAAGAAGCCCAAACCATTGTCGCAGCCGGTGACGGGCGGTTTTTCTGTGAACACGGATTCACGCGAGGAGTCGCGGGATTTTTACAACGGGATTTATCCGACGTCCGACAATGTGCCGCAAGGCTCCACGGCGGACGCGTCCAGTTGCACTCCGGGCCACAACTCGAATGCGTTTCAGCAGGCGGAACTTCGGCGAATTAACTGGTTTCGCGCCATGGCGGGCGATCCCGCTTCGATTTATCTGGACCCAATTGACGACTGGGGTTCGCAGCAAATGGCGGTGATCATTTCCGCAAACAACGCGTTGAACCACGACCCGCCTTCGACTTATTCCTGCTACAACACTTTTGCCGCAATGTATGCGGGCGGAGACCAGGCGCTGGGCGGGGACGGCGCGGAAGCGACCACGCTGTTCATTTGGGATTATGGCGCGAAAAATAATGAAGTCGGACATCGGCGCTGGATTCTGTATCCGCCGGAAATTGTGATGGGAGTTGGCGACGTGCAAGGCGACGGCACGAACGCGGCGGGGAACCTGACATTCGTGTTTGATCCGGCGAGTTTCGGGGCGGCTCCCCCAACGCGCCAGCCGTATGTTTCGTGGCCGCCGGAAGGGTTTGTGCCGTATCAGGTGGTGTTTCCGTATTGGTCATTTGGATTGTCGAATGATGATTTCACCGGCGCGACCGTGACGATGGAAAGCAACGGCGTGGTGGTGCCGACGATCATCCAACCGTATGAAACGGGGTACGGCGATAATACGCTCGTGTGGGCGCCGATGGGACTGGACGCGACGACGGGCGGCACTTCATTTCCATTCAGTGGCACGGACACCGTCTATAGCGTGACGATCGACAACATTACAAACGGCAGCGGAGCGACGGTGTCCTATTCCTACAACGTGACTTTGTTCGATCCCGGAACAGCGGGGGCTGATTATATTCCTCCAAGAATGAACGGTCCGGCTCAGGTCAACGCGGGCGCGAGCGCGAATTTTTCAGTGACGCCCGTCAATAACTCGCACGTGACCAGCTATAATTTTCTCGCGGCGCAATTGACAGGCGGCGATTTGAGCGATGACGCGGAAGACGGGTGTGATTAAAAACGGGTGAGGGGAGGAAAGATTTTCGCGGAATAAAATGTACAAATTTAGCCATTTCCCTAAATAGAGTGGGGATGAAAGATAAAAAAAGCAGCCGGGCCCGGCTTAGTCAAGACGAGATAAAAATG
>DATAUD010000075.1:0-51951 GCA_036268455.1 Verrucomicrobiia bacterium | reverse complement strand
ATTTTTATCTCGTCTTGACTAAGCCGGGCCCGGCTGCTTTTTTTATCTTTCATCCCCACTCTATTTAGGGAAATGGCTAAATTTGTACATTTTATTCCGCGAAAATCTTTCCTCCCCTCACCCGTTTTTAATCACACCCGGACGCGCTTGATTCATTTTGCGTGACAGACCCTTGTCATGGCATCTTGCCAGCCTAAGGAAATGATATGAAAAATGGAAAAGAACGATTTGATGACTGCGTGAATTATCTCCGCGAGATTGGCACCAACAGCCTTGCCCAACCCATCGCAAACACTATTCTTCAAGGCGGCAAAACCCATGCAGGCGTCGGCGAGGAGCTTTCCCTCGGCGGGAGGCCGGACAAGAAGACCGATCCCACCTTTGACGCGAACACCCAGCACCGGCGCGCCGTCCGGGCATTGTTGCTGTGCCAACGAGTATATTTTTCTAGTCTATGGGCCAGTTTTAACGGAAATAATATGGACGCATGGCCCAGCGATACGCCGTCATGGAAACTGACGCGCGACGCCTCCGTCGCATATTGGAACAACGCCACCGAAGCCGACATCCAGGATGCGATTTCCGCATTTACTATCACATCGACGCTTCCGCAATCCCTCGCCAACGCGGCGAAAGATCCCGGCGAGGCCAAGATGAGACTGCCCGACTATAAACTGAAACGTTCCTCTGATCCTTTTCCCGGGCACGCAACCTGTTATTCGTCCGTTATGTACTGGCTGTTTCGCAGCGGGATTGCCTCATACAGATGGATGATGGCAAACTGGGGAACTCCTTCGCCGGCTGGTCTTCGCGCCCTGTTCGGGCGCGGGACGGAAATTTGGTCTGCGGCTACGCCATTCGGGCCACACGACACGCTGCGACCAATCCCCACCGGACATATCGTTCACCTGTTCGTCGATACACCGGGCGAATTTGGCGGGCATTGGCTGGTCAGCAACGGATTGGGCGGCGGCTATGGACGAAACAACGATCAGGAGAATGGAAGAGTCAGACGCGAATACGACCTCTGTTCCCTCAACGCCCAATTCCTGGCGTATAAGGAGCCGTACGAAGGCAGTGCGCGTATAAAGCAGGGTATTGCGGAAGTAATCGACCCTTTGCAGGTACCCAACCTTATCTGATTCGAGATAGAATCAACTTTTGTGGACTTGCGCGGCCACTCTCAGCCGCAATCCATTCAGTCGAATGAACCCGGTGGCGTCGTCCTGGTTGTAAGCCTGTGTCGGGTCGGCTTCCATCGTCGCAATGTGCGGATTGTAAAGGCTCACCGGCGATTTGCGTCCCGCGGTGATGATATTGCCCTTGTAAAGTTTGACGCGCACAGTGCCGGTCACATTTTTTTGGCTCTCAGTCACCAGCGCCTGCAAAGCGTACCGCTCGGGCGAAAACCAATAGCCGTAATAAACCAGTTCCCCGTACTTCGGAATGAGCGAGTCGCGCAGGTGCATCACTTCCCGGTCCATCGTGATGCTTTCCATCTGGCGATGCGCAAAGTGCAAAATCGCCCCGCCGGGCGTCTCGTAAACTCCCCGCGACTTCATCCCCACATAGCGGTTCTCCACCAGATCGACCCGCCCAACGCCGTGCTTGCCGCCCAATTTGTTCAGCGCCTCCATAACGCCCAGCGGCGTCAATTTTTTATTATTTACAGCAATGCAATTGCCCTGCTCGAACTCCAATGTGACGTATTCCGGCTTTGCCGGCGCATCCTCGGGTGAAACGCTCAACTTGTACATTTCCCGATGTTCCGGCGCCGAAGCGTCCAGCCAAGGGTCTTCCAAAATTCCCGCCTCAAACGAAATGTGCAGAAGATTCCGGTCCATCGAGTACGGCTTTTTCGCCGTCGCTTGCACCGGAATCCCCTTGTCCTCGCAGTATTGGATCATCTCGGCGCGCCCCGGAAATTGCGCGCGAAAACTCGAATCCCGCCACGGCGCGATAATTCGCAACTCCGGCGCCAGCGCCGCCGCAGTTAATTCAAACCGCACCTGGTCGTTCCCTTTGCCCGTCGCCCCGTGCGCAATCGCGTCCGCCTTTTCGCGTCGGGCGATCTCGATCATTCGTTTGGCGATCAACGGCCGCGCGATGCTGGTGCCCAGAAAATACTGGTTCTCGTAAACCGCGCCCGCCTGCATCATTGGAAAGATAAAATCGCGGGCGAACTCCTCCTGAAGATTGTCGATATAAAGTTTCGACGCGCCGGTCTTAAGGGCCTTTTTCTCAAGTCCCTTGAGTTCCTCTTTCTGGCCGATATCGGCGCAGAACGCGATCATTTCCGCGTCATATTTTTCCTTGATCCAGGAAAGCAAAACCGAGGTATCGAGCCCGCCCGAATATGCCAGCACAATTTTCATCGGCCCGGATTAAAACGCCCAACCATTCCAGTTGAAAGTCTAAAAGTGCATCCTGGCGCATCCCTCTATTCCGAAATTTCCAGCAACTCCTTGGCTGTTTCCGGCTTCGGGTGCGATTCCTCCCGCGCGGCGCTCACGAGTTCCTGGCGGATTGGCCCGGCCTTGTTCGTTCCAAGATTCGAGCGAATATAAGTGAGCACGACGGCGATTTGGTCATCCCTCAAGTTCTCCCGCCACGGCGGCATAACCAGGTTCCACTGCCGGCCCTCCACCTGAACCGGCCCACTTAGCCCATTCAACACGATTCGGACAAGCCGGTTTCCATCCGATGCCAGCACCCATTCCGACCCAACCAGCGGCGGCCCAACCCCGTCCTTCCCCATCCCATCCGGTTGATGGCACGCCGCGCAAATCTTGATAAAAATCGCCCGTCCTTTTGCTCGTGTATCGTAGCTGCCATCCATCAGCGCCTTGATATACGCCTGCAATGCCGGGTCCTGCGTCCCGAAGTTGGCAAACACCAGCTTATTCGTGTCGAGATACATGCCCGCCGGGGCGAGTGGGGCAGAGTTTGTTTTTACCCCGTTGCCGGTCATTCGCGCCTGCTCGCGCCGCCTGTGGGATTTCTCGGCCGCCCTCCGCCAGGCCAGATGCGCGCCAATACCCGCGCAAACAGCCACGCAAAGAATCACCGCGATACCGCGCCTTCGAGTCATGCCCGGCACTGTAACAAATCCCTTGGCCTTCGCCAACTTTCGCTCCGTGCCGTTTCGCCACGGGTGCCCTTGCCAATATCCCCCACGCGCCTTATGGTATTCCCCAGTATTGAGAAAAGAATTATGAACCGCCGCATCCTCTATGGCTTCCTGATCACCGCGCTGGGGGTCAACCTCATCTTCGGAGCGCAGATTTATTTTTATTCCGCCCACGCCTCGCAAAAGGATGACCCATACGAAAATTACAAGCTGCTGGCTGATGTCCTCGAAAAAGTCCGCCAGGAATATGTGGATGGCGACAAACTCACCTATCAAGACCTCATCCACGGCGCCCTCAAAGGCATGCTCAATAGCCTCGACCCGCACAGCGAATTCATGGATCCCGAAAAATTCGACGAGTTGAAAAAGGACACCGAGGGCGAATTTGGCGGTTTGGGCATCATCGTCCAGATGAGCAAGGAAAAAGTCCTTACCGTCGTCACACCAATGGAGGACACCCCCGGCTTCCGCGCCGGCATTTTGCCGGAGGATCAAATCCTTAAAATCGACGGCAAAAGCACTTCCCGTATTGATTTGGAGGACGCCGTCAAGGAATTGCGCGGCGAGCCAGGAACCAGCATCAGCATCACTGTTCGCCGTCCCTCCAACGGACAGATCAAGGATTACAAACTGGAGCGCGCCATCATCAAGGTCGATACCGTCAGGGACATCAACGGCAAAGGTGAATTTCCCATCGGCGCAAATGGCATCGGCTATGTTCGCATCCTTCAATTCGGCGAAAAAACTTCCGACGACCTGGACAAAGCCCTCAAGATTCTCACCGGTGAAGGCATGAAGGCCCTGGTCATTGACCTGCGGAACAACCCAGGCGGGTTGCTTGAGCAGGCGGGCCAGGTCTGTGAAAAATTCCTTCCGCGCGGGCAATTGGTCGTCTCCACTGAAGGCCGCGGTCCGACGCCCATTTCCGAATACCGCGCCAACGGGCACGGCAAACGAATCGATATGCCGATGGTCGTGTTAGTCAACGGCAACAGCGCCAGCGCCTCGGAAATTGTCGCCGGCTGTTTGCAGGATTTGCAGCCGATCACCCACGCCATCGTCGTCGGCGAGCAAACCTTTGGAAAAGGCTCCGTTCAAAGCATCCTGCCGCTGGCCGACGGCTCCGCGCTGCGCCTGACGACCGCGAAATATTACACCCCCAGCCACAAGGTGATTCACGAACACGGCATTACGCCCGATATTGTGGTTCCGATGACTCCATCGGAAGAGGCGGATATCGAATACAGAGAGACGCCTGGCGCGCTGGATATTCTCGACCCGAAAGACCGGGAGCGCGTGGAATCCGTCCATGATCGCCAGCTTGACCGCGCGGATGACTTGCTCAAAGGCGTTCTTCTTTTCTCGCAACGCAGCCCCGGCCCGTCGCGGGTGGCTGCCGCCGTGCGGTGAATGACAATCCTCGCCATTGAAACCTCCTGTGACGAAACCAGCGCCGCGGTAATTCGCGACGGCGCGATCCTTTCCAATATCGTCTCGTCGCAAACCGCCATTCACGCGGAATACGGCGGCGTGGTCCCTGAGTTGGCGACTCGCGAGCATTTGCGAAATTTCATTCCCGTAACTCAAACGGCGCTGCGCAAGGCCGGTGTTGCCCCGCCCGCGCTCGACGCCGTTGCCGTCACTCGTGGCCCCGGATTGCCCAGCGCCCTGCTGGTCGGCCTCAAAGCGGCGCAGGCCGTCGCTTTTTGTCTGCGCAAACCCATCGTCGGCATTCATCATCACGAAGCCCATTTGTATTCGCCATGGATTTTGCCGGACCCGCCGCGAGGTGATTTCGCGCGATTTGAACCGTCCGTCTCGCTCATTGTCAGCGGCGGTCACACCTTGTTGGTGGCTGTCACTGGATTGTTCAAACACCGCGTGCTGGGCGGCACATTGGATGACGCGGCTGGAGAATGTTTCGACAAAATCGGCAAGCTTATGGGCCTCCCCTATCCCGCGGGACCAGAGATCGATCGCCTCGCCGCGGCGGGAAATCCGAAAGCGTACCATTTTCCGCGTCCCCTGCTCACCGATCGTGGGGACAATTTCAGTTTCGCCGGCTTGAAGACCTCCGTGCGCTACTTTTTGCAAAAAAAACCGCAACTGCTCGAAGACCCGAGCCATCTTCGCGATTTGTGCGCCAGCGTCCAAGCGGCAATCGTTGAGGTGCTGGTCGCCAAAACCGTCCGCGCCGCCCGGCGTCTTGACGTGCTGTGCGTCACGGCTTCCGGCGGTGTCGCCTGCAACAGCGCACTGCGCCGGGATTTGGAAAACGCCTGCAAACAATCCGGCTTGCGTTTGCAATTGGCGGACAAGACATTTTCGACTGACAACGCCGCCATGATAGGTATTTTGGCCGAACAGAAGCTGCTCGCCGGCGGAGGGGGAAACGCCTTCGACGCCGAAATCGAGCCGTCGTGGGCCTTGTAACTTGCAACAATTATGAACGCCGTCCTGGAATACATCGAACAAAACAAAAGCCGGTTTGTTGACGAACTTTGCCAATATCTCCGCTTTCCCAGCGTCTCCGCGCAACCGGACCACTGGCCCGACATGGCCGCTTGCGCGGACTGGCTTGTCAAACATTGCCAAAAAATTGGTCTTGACGTCGAAATCTGCCCGACCGCCGGCCATCCTGTGGTGATCGCCCGGACGCCGCGCACCGGGAAGCCCCATTATCTGGTCTATGGCCATTACGACGTCCAGCCCCCGGAGCCGTTCGAACTTTGGAAGACTCCCCCGTTTGAGCCGCGCCTGGATGGCCGGTCTCTCTTCGCGCGCGGCGCATGCGACAACAAAGGCCAGAACATGGCGCACTTCAAAGCCATCGAGGCCTACCTTAAAACCAACACCGAACTCCCCTGCGACCTGACCTTTGTCATCGAGGGCGAAGAAGAGGTCGGCAGCCGGAATTTGGAAGCCTTTCTCAAATCCCATCGCAAAGAACTCGCGTGCCGTGCCGTCGTGATTTCCGACACCGGAATGCCCAGCCCAAAACTTCCGGCGCTGACTTACGCGTTGCGCGGAATCATTGCGTGCGAAATCACCGTGCACGGCCCCTCTCGCGATTTGCACTCGGGCATTTTTGGCGGAACAGTCGATAATCCGGCCATCGCCCTTTGCCAGATGCTTGCGCAGTTGCGCGATAAAAACGGGCGCGTCAACATTCCCGGCTTTTACAAGGACGTCGCGAAACTCTCCGCGTACGAGCGCCGGCAAGCCGCCCGCATCCCGATGACCGCGGAGCAATACCGCAAATTCCTTGGCGTGCCCAAATTATTCGGGGAACGCGGCTACACTTTCATCGAGCAGCGCAGCGCGCGCCCGACAGTTGAGATTAACGGCCTGACCAGCGGCTATCAGGGCGAAGGCAGCAAAACCATTGTGCCCTCCAGCGCCACCGCCAAGCTCACCTTCCGCCTGGTGCCCAACCAGGACCCGGAGCACATCCGTAAAATACTATTGACTCACTTGGGAAAACTTTGCCCGCCGACAGTCCGGATGGAAGTCAAAGCCGGCCACGGCGCCGAACCGTACCTGGTTTCGCCGACAAGCCCCATGGCGCAAGCCGCCTTGCGCGCACTCAAGGAGGCCTTCGGTTACGAACCAATTGTCATGCGCGAAGGCGGCTCAATTCCTATCGTCACGCAATTCAAGAAAGTGCTGAAAGCCGACTCCCTGTTGCTCGGCCTGGCGCTGCCCGACGACAATGCGCATTCTCCGAACGAAAAATTCAGTCTCGATTGTTTCGAGAATGGAATACGGATGGGCGCGCTTTTGTGGCAGGAATTGGCGAAACTTCACTGAGCTGAGACCGCCTACTGCTATTGCAGCGGAATGCGCATCAATTCGTCGGAGGTTTCGGGACTGGGATGGACAACCTGCCGGGCGGCTTTCACCAAATCGGCTTTGACGGGCGATGCTTTGTTGTCTCCCAGTTTCGTGCGAATGAAGGTCAGCACGGCCGCGATGTGCTCGTCGTCCCAATTGTCGCGGAACGGCGGCATCGTTAGATTCCATACCTGTCCTTTGACGGTGATCGGTCCCGTCAAACCGTCGAGGGGAATATTGACGATACGAGCGGCGGTCGGAGCAAGCACCCATTCAGATCCCACAAGAGGCGGCGCCTGTCCTTCCTTGCCCAAGCCTGTCGGTTGATGGCACTGCGAGCAGGTTTTCGTGAAGACATCCCTGCCCATCGCCAAAAACTTGTCTTGCTCATTTTGCGGATTGCTTTTGGCCACCTCTTCGACGTCCTGAAAAGGCGCATAAACGTCCTTCTGAAAACCGCCGGCATGTCTGTCAAGAAAAAGCTGGCCCCAGTAAAACAACGCGCCGAAAACAATGATCAACCAGACCGGCGCGGTTGCATAATCAGCCACCGGCTCCATGCCGGCGCTATCGACAGGCGCTTTGGAATCGTTCGGCTTCATTTCTTGACGGCCATTGCCGGCGGCGCGTTTGTTTTGGGAGGTGGAGGGAGCGCAGGCGGAGGCGCTTCATACAAATAGCCATCCTGATGCAGGCTCAATAAATAAGCAGCCAAAGAGCGCGCCCGAGGCCCCGGAACGACTTCATAGCCCGGAGCGGGGGCATCTTTTCCGGAAAGAACCAAAGCATCGGGCGACGGCGCGCCTTCGATTTTGCGCGTTTTGAAAAAGAACCGGTAACTCGGCATGATCGAACCCGGCACGAGGCTGCGCGGATCGTAGAGCCGCCTTAAAATGGCGTCGATGCTTGAGCGGCGTCCGTAGTTTGCCAGGTCCGGCCCGATGCGTTGCGAGCCCAGAAGGACTGGCTGGTCAAAAAGATAATCTTCCGCCACGCTGCGGCGGGCACCCCAGCCGTGCGAAATATCCGGCCCCGCGAGCGGGCTTGAATCCCCGGCGCGCACCATTTGTGTGTGGCACGCGGCGCAACCGTTGGCCCGGTAAACTTCCTCGCCTTGATGGGCGTTACCGGAAAGAGCAACGGGATAGGCTTGGGAAATCGCATCGCCCACAACCACGGTGTTGGTTTGCGGCAAATTGCCGATTTGCAATTGCGGCCCCATGACAAAACCGAGCCACGAAAACACCATGGCGGCGAACAATCCGAGAAAAAGCAGCGGGCCGTTGTTCATTTGGCCTCCTTTATCGCCCTGCGGCGAAATTCGCAGCACCAGGTCCCGATTACGCGCAGGAAATTGCCGAGGAAAACAAATGTTCCCGCCAGGAACAACAGGTCTCCAAGAGTGCTGGCGCGCAAAGGCATCAGCGTGCTGCTCATCACTTCGACAAACGAATGATTAGTCCCCGCCAGCATGATTCCCTGTTCGACTCCGGCAACCAGCAGCGCCAGGTACGAAATCAGAATGCCCGCGAGCGTCAGACCGAAATGCCACTTTGTCAGTTTCGGACACCACGCTTCGGCGCCCAGCCCGAGCAATCGCGGAACGATGTAATACATCGCCCCGAATACGGTCATCGCAAAAAAGCCGAGGTGAAAAAGTTCCTTTTGGGCCGCGCCGAACCACGTCAAGCTGGTGATTGCGCTGACGTTGGGGAGCGCGCCGACGATTTGCTGCGCAACGGCGACGAAAAGAAACAACAGGCCGACGTACGTAAAACGCAAAGTCGGATCGGCATCCAGCGTGTTCAAGCCGTAACGGGCGGTGTGATAGAAATTATCGCCCAGCGCCAGCATTGGAATGGCCATGAGAACGGTGCCAACCACGCTGATGCTCGCAATCCAGGACGGAAGAGGAGCGCCGTCAGGAATGCCGCCCCAGCTTCCAAAAACAGCAAGCGTCCAAAACGCCAGCGCCGCGAGTTGTCGGCTGTGCAGCGGACGACCGAGAAGTTTTGGAATAAAATAAAAGCTGGAAGCCAGCCCCGAAAATCCCAGAAAAACCATGCTAAAGTTATGCGCATACCACCACGCAATCGCCGCTTGAAGCACCCCATGCACCGGCATGTAAAGCAGAAGAATCGCCGCCGTGGAAAATATCCACGGAAACCAAAATAGCGCTCCGACGACAAACCATTGGGACGGATACAGCGGCCCTTCGCGGCGCTGGTGAAATGTGAGCATCGCGCAAATCCCGATCATGGCGTACGAGACGAACAGCGTTGGCGCGCAGACCGCCGGCATTTCAAACGCGTCAAACCCAGTATTGTTGCCGCACAAAATGGCTATGACTCCCACAGTCACGGCAAAATTCCAAAAGAACGCCCCAAGAAAAACTACGAATGGTCCGGCGAGCGTCGTGCGCCCAAGGCGGCACAGCAGCCACAATCCAATTCCGAGCGCGGCTTGCGCGCCGAATCCGTATAACAACGCGCTTCCCGCCGCGGCGTGAACGCGGCCATAGCTCAAAAATCCATGATCCGCAAGAAATCCGGGAGCGTGAAACTTGAGCGAATCGATAAACCCCAGAACAAGGGCAACGAGCAGCCAAACCAGCCCGGCGCCGAGAAGGTAAAGCATACCGATCGGGCACGAAACATTCAGCCCGGCCTGCGAAGGTTCAGACGGGTTGTTGGAAGCTGTACGCGCTGGAGATACGGTCGCGCTCATGGGCGGGAGAGCCTATTCGTATTCATTCTTCTTCTCCGGCGCTTTGGGGGGCAGTGCGAATTCCTTCGCGGCGCGCGCCATCAAATTGGAACGCCCGGACTGGGGGTCGCGCCATTCTTGCAGAATCAACTCCTCGGCCTGCGCAATCGGAATGCGGACAAAACCCTTGGGCTGGTCCTGCCAGTCGTATTTGTCCTTGTCCAGGAGCGGCGCGTTGGCCGCATCGAACTCCGCCTTGATTTGCATCCGTTCCGCGGAGCGCGCGGCGAAAGGCGAAGGCGCCTCAGTGTACGACCGCATCAGCCAGACGAGCGCACCAACTATCAGGAAAGTTCCGAGAATGGCGACAACGTAAGCGCCGACGCGAGTTTTTTGGCAGCAGGTATCCGAGTTCATTTGGCGCGATGGGGTGCGATTGAAACATCGCTGGTCGGCGGCACATAAACACCCAGCGCTTCAGCCAACCGCGGGTCTTTCAAGGGATAGACAGGATAACGGCTGACTGAAATGATGAAAACTTTCATCAGCACGCCAGCGAATAAAAGAACAAACGCGATATCCACCACCAGGCCCGAGGTCAGGATAGAGGCGTCATGAAGCGCGGGCATGATTTGGAATTCAAGATCGACGAAGTGCATGAGCCAGGCCCAGGCCACCAATGGCAGCATGGTTTTCAACTTCAGTTTAAAGTCGATGCGCAGCAACATGAGGAAAGGCACAAAGAAGTGGCCGAAAATGATGACAAATTTGCCGACGATGTCCCAAGTGCCCTTTTCACGCTTCAAATACCAGAACGTCTCCTCCGGCATGTTGGCGTTCCAGACAATGAAGTATTGCGCGAAACTGATGTAGGCCCAGAAGACGGTGAATGCCAGAAACAGAGAACCTATCATGTAATACGTATTCTCCGTTACGAGCTTTCGCAACGGCCCGGTCCGCTGCATGATCAGGGTGATGACATAAAGTGTGGGCAGCGTCACCCAGACCGAAGAAGCAAAATACCAGACGCCATACATCGTCGAATACCATTCGTCCATCAGCCCTTTCATCCAGACGATGGCGGCCAGAGTCACCGTGACCGCGAACAGCACCACGCCTGACGCCGCGTAAAACCGCATCCGATAGGTGCAATCGGCCGAGCCTGTTTCATCCTGACGCAATGACCAGTAGCGAAGGCGGTTGGAGTAAATCCACCAGATGGCAAACAGGGCGATGGCGAGGACATAATAGCCCGGCATCGTGAAAAGAGGATATTTGGCCTTGAGCGCATGGTCTGGATGATCGAGGTCAGACATCCAGGGATAGATGAGTTTGGCAGTCAGCACGATGGGCACAAACAAAACGAGCATCGTTGGGCAGAGCAGGCAGGCAAGGTGCTCGCACATGCGCCGTGTCGCCACAGACCAACTGGCGTCGAACAAATGATGCACCATCACCAGAAACCAGCCACCCAGGCACAAGCTCAGGCAAAACATGAACGCCAGCAACCATGAGAAGCCAAATTGCCTCAATCCGCCCCCCCCAATGAGCAGACCCGCGCCTCCGACAATCACGCCAACGACAATGAGAATCACCGGCAGGTTGCGCCACTTGGATAAATCCAAGGCTGGCACCGATGTGGACTGAGGATTCGAACTCATATCTATTTACTAAAGGGCGCGCGCTCCGCTTCGGGCACATCTTCCGCCGTCGCCAATTGACTCCGCTCCAACGCTCGCACATACGCGATGATGGCCCAGCGATCCTGGACCTCCACGTTGGGGCCATAAGCGCCCATCAAATTCTTGCCGTGTGTAATCGTGTTGAAAATCTCGCCGTCGGCCATGTTGATGAGGCGTTGGTCGTGGAAATTGGCCATTCCCACCATGCCGTATTTGCTTGTGATTCCCTTGCCGTCTCCATCCGGGCCGTGGCAGGGCATGCAGTTAATCTGGTAACGCTGCTGGCCGCGCTCCAGCAATTCGCGGGTGATAGGCACGGGATTGACCGCCACAAAATTCGTCGTTCCCGGAACATGCCCCGTCGTCACCGGCGAATCTTCATATGTATAAACTGGCTTGCCATCAATCTTGAGGACCTTGCCATTGACAACATATGGCCCGTCGTGTGGAACCGTCCCCGCGGGCCTCAATCGCGACGCCATTTGGTCTGGAAAGAATTCGCTCGGAGTTTCCGGGCGGACCCGGTTTTGGCGCACCATATCGGGGAACAATTCAATTGGCGGCCGGCGCGTGTGGCTGTCTCGGAAGCCGAGGATGCCAACTGTGGCAACGCAAGTGATGAAGAAGATGAGGAGAAAGTAGCGCATTATTCCTCCACCAATTCGATGTGCCTGCTGCCCAGACCTTCCAGCAGCCGACGGGTTTCGGATTCGGAGTACTTTGGATCGCTTGACTCAATTACAACGTAAAAGCGATCGTGCGTGGCCAAGGCGAAGCGGCGGTTTTTCAAAAGCGGATGATACAAGCGGGGCAATCGGTTCAGAAAGAGCATGCCCAGGAGCGCGCCGAATGATCCAAACAGAATGGTCAACTCGTACGACGGCGGAAAGGAATAGAATGGGCTGAACATCGGCTTGCCGCCGATCACAATCCGGTAATCGTAGGCGTTCATGTAATAAATCATCAGCATCCCGGTCAAATAGCCGGTGCAACCGCCGATGAATGAAAACCACCCGACTTTCGAGTTTCTCAGCCCCATGGCCCGGTCCATGCCGTGAACGGGGAACGGTGTGAACACATCCCACTGATGGTAGCCGGTGGCGCGCACCTTTTCCGCCGCGTGCAAAATATCGGCGGGCGTCTCGAATTCGGCCATTATGGCGTAAATCGCTGGCATCAGTGCTTGTCTCCAATTTTAGCGCCACCCAGCGGATGGTGCGCGTCTGCTTGCGGTGTAACTCCTTTGACTTCCGCAATGGCGATCAACGGAACGAAACGGATGAAGAGCAGAAAGAACGTAAAGAAAAGTCCGAACGTCCCCAAGAACTGCAAAACGTCAATCCAAGTCGGGCTGAAATAATTCCAATTGGACGGAAGGAACTCGCGGTGCAATGACATGACTACGATGACGAAACGTTCGAACCACATTCCAATATTGACCAGAATTGAAAGAATGAAGACGGTTATCATGCTCGTTCGAATCCTCTTGAACCAAAAGAATTGCGGCACCAACACGTTACAGGACCACATAATCCAAAAAGCCCACCAATAAGGCGCCGGTCGGATATGCAAAAGCGGCGCGACGATAAACGGATCGGCCGCGCGATTATGGAAGAACATAAACCGCTCGTAGGGATTGCCGCTGTACCACGCGATGAAGAATTCCATCAGGTATGCGTAGCCCACGATTGATCCGGTGGCCAAAGTGACTTTGCACATCAACTCAACGTGACGCACCCTGATGATGTCTTCCAAGTGAAGCATTCGGCGCAACGGCACCAGCAACGTCAGCACCATCCCGAACCCTGAATAGACCGCTCCCGCGACGAAGTAAGGCGGAAAAATAGTGGTATGCCATCCGGGCAACTGCGAAACTGAAAAGTCCAGGGACACGATGGAGTGAACGGACAGCACCAGCGGCGTGGAAAGCCCGGCAAGAATCAAATACGCTTTCTCGTAATTGCTCCAATGGCGATTTGAACCCCTCCAGCCGAGCGCAAAAAGCCCGTAGCCGATTTTGCGAATTCGGGTCTTGGCCCGGTCTCGCATCACTGCCAAGTCAGGAATCAATCCCATGTACCAAAAGAGCACCGACACCGTGAAATACGTCGAAACGGCGAAAACGTCCCACATCAAGGGCGAACGGAACTGAGGCCAGATGCTGTTGGAATTGGGAATGGGAAACAGCCACCATCCGTACCAGATGCGCCCAATGTGAATGAGCGGAAAAATACCGGCGCACATAACCGCGAAAATGGTCATGGCCTCGGCAGCGCGGTTGATCGAAGTTCGCCAGCGCTGGCGCAGCAAAAAGAGAATCGCCGAAATGAGCGTGCCAGCGTGACCGATACCGATCCACCACACGAAATTCACGATGGCCCAGCCCCACATCACCGGGTGTGTTACTCCCCAAAGACCGACACCTGTGGACATCAGGTAAAGAATCATGGTAAAGCACAACGTCATCATTGTGACACTGATGGCAAAGCAGACTTTCCACCAACCGGGCGTTTCACCCTCGATGACGCTCGCAATACGGTCAGAAAGCCAGCCGGGACCGTGCTGGTTGCCCACCAGCGGCACTCGCTCCAATTCCACAGGCGCTGCCTGGACCTTGATCGGTTCGGACTCAAGAACGGGCGCTGCCATTATTGCGCTCCTTTCTCGTCAGTCTGTTCTGTCTGTTCTTCCAGCGAACCGCTTCTCGCTGATTCATATTCTTTGGTCGTGTTGGGCATCGGAAGCGCCTTGTAATCAGGCATCTCTTGATTCGGATTGCGCACCCGCGCCAGATAGCTGCAACGGGGCTTGGTCAGCAGAAACTCCAAAACCTGGTAATTGCGTTCCTGCGCCTTCAACTTCGTTACAGTGCTTTCCGGATCGGAAATGTCGCCGAAAACAATCGCTCCAGCCGGGCACGCCTGCTGGCAAGCCGTCTTGGGCACTGTGCCTTTGGCTTCGGAAAGCCGGATGTCGCTGCTGTCGCGCGCCTTGACCTTGGCCGCAATCTTTGCCTGCTCAATGCGCTGGAGGCAAAGACTACATTTCTCCATGACACCCCTCATGCGGACCGTTACATCAGGGTTCTTCACCAGGCGGGCCAACTGCCATTCATCTTCGGGCAAATTGCCCTTGTCCGGATTCTTGAGCCAGCGGAGAACTTCCCACTCCCCGTCCGTTTCTGTCACCAGCGGGCTTTTGTAAAGATGTTTGAGGGGGCGCCGATTGTAATCGAAAAAGTTGAAGCGGCGGACTTTATACGGGCAATTGTTGGAACAATACCTGGTGCCCACACATCGGTTATAAGTCATTACGTTCAGACCCTCGTCGTCATGCGATGTCGCATTAACGGGGCAAACGTTCTCGCATGGCGCCGCCTCGCAATGCTGGCAAAGCATCGGCTGTACCACCGCCTGCGGGTCTTCCATCCCTTTTTCCTTTTCATCCGATGTTCCCAGCGGGGTGGAGTAATAGCGGTCTATCCGGATCCAGTGCATCTCGCGGCTTTTGCCGACCATCTCTTTGCCGACAACCGGAATGTTGTTTTCGCTCTGGCAGGCAACCATGCAGGCCGAACATCCTACGCAACGGTTTAAATCAATCGACATGCCCCATTGGTGCAGGCCATTCTTCTTGGTCGTGTCAAAGGGGTTGGGATAAAGGGGAAGATCCAAGGGAGGCTTTTCCGGCCTCATGGATGCGGCAAAGTCGGGATGCTGGCGGTATTGGTCCAGATTGGCTTCGCGCACTACTGGCCGGCCTTCCATGCTCCAGTGGCTTTGGGTCGTCGCCAGCTCGTAACTGTTGTCGTGCGCGTCCACGAGGGTCGCGCCTGAGGCGTAATAAAAATTGTCGGCCGCCCTTAGATTATAGGCGTTAAACCCAGTCCCCGTGCCGACGCGTCCGGTTTTATCGCGTCCATAACCGAGCGCCAAACCGATCGTGTTATCAGCCAGACCAGGCTGAATCCAAACCGGCCCGCTGATCGTGCGACCGTTCAAGGTAACGTTAACCTTGTAATTGAAAAACTTCTGGTTCTGAACGTTGGGATTGGTGAAAACGCCCAATGCCTGGGCCGTCGTGGGACTGAGCAAAATCGCATTGTCCCAGGTCAATTTGGTGATCGGGTCCGGCAATTCCTGCAACCAGCCGTTGTTGTTATTGCGGCCGTCGTCCATTTTGGCATCCCGATAGAAAACTACGTCGAGGCTGTCTTTCGTGGGCGCCGGCAAAGATTTCAAGCCGCTGATGGCTTTCGTCAACTCCGCCGGGTTGTGCTGAACGGTGGCAACGCCCGCTGCGCTTCCCGCCAAAAATCCGTCGTGCAGAAATTTTCCCCAATCGTCATCTGTCTTTCCGCCAAGCCCGCGGAAAGTCTCCCGCGTAACTTCGTAGGGGCTGCTGGGAGTGATTCCGCCGAGGACAGCCAGCACTTCCAATTCCGTGATCCCGCCAAAGAGCGGGTCGATCAGCGGTTGGATCGGCACGACGGTGCCGTCGGAAGTGCGCGCGTCGCCCCACGACTCCAAATAGTGTGCCAAGGGCAAATCCCACTGAGTTTCGGGGTGCAATTCCGTGTTCCAGGAACTTTCGTCCTCATGATACCCAAGGCGAATAACGGTCTTGGCCTTCGATTGCGCTTGCGGCCAGTTTAAATCGACGGGCGCATTGTACGCCGGATTTCCTCCCAGCATGACCAATGTTTGCACCTGGCCCGCATTGAGGGCCGCCGCCAAATCGGCCAGTGTTCCTTCCCGGGCGGCAGGCGTCTGATGAAATTCAACAGTGTGATTGACGGCGCCGAGCGACTCGTTCATCGCCACGACCAAAAGGTGCGCGGCCAATGGCAGGCGGTATCCAGCCAGCACGAGGCTTTTGCCGGCGTTGTTTTTAAGGTCTTTCGCGCAAGGAACAATCCACGAATCATGCGACTCGGCTGGCGCGGACAATTCGCGCAGCTTCTGGTCAATGTCCGAAACGCCCAAAACGTTCAACGCCAGGCGGGCCAAAACCGGAACAACCATGCTCGGCGGAACACGCAAACGGTGGTCTGAATTCAGGCCGGTCAAAGTGAAAAGGCTTTCCACTGTGTAAAGCCTGCTCATCGAGTCGTCTTTGTTGTTCAGCGTCCGACCCTTGGCAAATCGGCGGATGTTCCCGTGCGCATCCTGCTCGCTGCCAATGAAATCGCAATCCACCGAAACAATCACCTTCGCCTCATCGAGCTTGTGGTAAGGCTCCACCGGGCTTCCGTAAGCCAGTGACGCCGCTTGACGGCCAAGGTCCAGATCGACTGCCTCGTAAACGCACCATTGCGCCTTCGGAAATTTCTCGCTCAACGCCTGTTGCAATCTGGCGCGCGAAGGCGAGCTGCTTTGCTCGACCAGAAACGCCAACCCGCTGCCATCGCCTGCTTGTTTGCCCAGTGTCTGAATAAAATCCAGCGCCGCCGCGCGGCTTTCCCCCGAACCATTCCGCCGGACGCGCATCGCCCGGTCCGGATCATAAAGGCTAAGAACCGAAGCCTGGGTCATTGGATCTGTCCCGCCATTGCTGTCGGGATGGTCCGGGTTTCCCTCGATTTTTATCGGCCGCCCTTCGCTCGACTTGACAACCAGCGGCGTTGCCCCCCGGCGCGACGGCATGGCCGTGGCGTAATATTGCGGAACGCCGTAGGTGTAATTCTCCGGCATTTTGGCAAACGGATAAATTTTTTCCACCGGTCGGCGGCAACCCGTCGCTCCAAGGCCCGCCAGCAGGAACGAAGCGGACATCACCTTGACGAAATTGCGGCGCGAAACCGGGTCGGTCAACTCGCTTGCGCCAGTGGGGAATTCGCGTTCCATCCATTGGCGGAATTCGGGCGCGTCGGACAGTTGCTCCAAACTGCGCCAATACTTGGGGCCGATCTCCGGTTCAGGACATGGAGGTGGAATCGTTTTCATCGATGACAGGTTGAGCAATTTTGTAGCGACTGAACATGCCAGTCATGGACGATTTTATCCCCGAGGTTCCGCTGCTGGTCAGCCCAATCGGCGTCGTTTTTCGTTACCTTCCAATCGAGGTCCGTAATTTTGTCCAGCGGACGGACGTGCATGGCGGGGTCGCGATGGCAATTCAAGCAGAACGTCATGCTTAACGGCTTGGCGTGAAAGACCTCATCCATGTGATTGATGTGGCCATGACACTCCACGCAACTGATCCCACGGTTCACGTGCACAGAATGGTTGAAAAAAACGTAATCGGGCATCTTGTGGATTTGCACCCATTCAATCGGCTTTCCTGTAGCAGCGCTGTCCCGCACCACCGCCAGGCGCGGATCATCCTTCAAAACCTGGTTGTGGCAATTCATGCACACTGAAGTCGCGGGAATATTCGAATACCAGGATTTTTCCACTCCGTTGTGGCAATACCGACAGTCCAATCCCAATTGCGTCACATGAACGCTATGGGGAAAAGCCACTGGCTGGATCGGTTGGTAGCCTACCCGCGTGTATTTGGGAGTAAAATAATAAGTGACACCGCCAGTAACGGCGGTTCCGATGAGCAACGCACCAATAATAATATTGCGTGGAAGCCGATTAGTCCACTTCGGGAAAATGTCAGACATTAAAGCCCATCTTTCTGTCCATTAAGCCGCAAAGACGCCCGCGATTCTTGTTGTCATTGCCATTCTCGTCAACTTTTTTTTCCAAGCTCGGCTGGGGTAAAACCCTATAAGCAAATCTAAGTACACCCCCCAACCAAAGATAAGCAAACCTTTTCGACACACGAATTGTTTAAGGACTTCGCGGGCCGCTGGCAAGTGACTTTGTGAAATTTTTCACGAATTAGGCGAATTTAATGCAACGCATTAGCCGGCTTGCAAGTTGATTTTCTTGCGCACAACGGGCGACCGGCGTTTTTAATCTTTTCCCCGAAAAGTTTTGTTTTAAAGTAAGGCGGTGATCGATTCGGATAGCAAGCTGGCTGAATTCCTGCCGGAGCTGCAAAGCGCCGATTGGATTGCGTTGGACACCGAGGCTGACAGCCTGCACGCCTATCCCGAAAAACTTTGCCTCATCCAAATCAGCATCGCGCAGCACGACAAATTGGTGGATCCCCTGGCGGCAATCGACCTCGCTTCGCTCTGGCCTGTCTTGAAGAAACATCAATTGATCCTGCACGGAGCGGACTACGACTTGCGGCTTTTACGCAAATCAAACGGGTTTGTGCCGAGCCGGATTTTTGACACGATGCTGGCCAGCCGCCTGCTCGGTGAGCGGGAGTTTGGGCTGGTCAACCTTGTCAAGAAGCACCTCGGCATCGCGCTGGAAAAAGGATCGCAAAAAGCGGATTGGTCCAAACGCCCGCTGACGCCGCGCATGGAGGCCTACGCCCGGAGCGACACGCGCCATCTCAAGGCGGTGGCCGATATTTTGGCGGAACAACTGCAACAGAAACAGCGCCTGAAATGGCTGGAGCAATGTTGCGATCGCTTGATTGCCGAGTGCGCGGTCCCAGCGAAGCCGGAACCGGATATTGTCTGGCGGCTTAAAGGCTGCCATCAACTGCCCCCTCACGCGCTCGCCGTGTTGCGCGAAATCTGGCGTTGGCGCGAAGGAGAGGCGCTGGCGTGCAATCGCCCGCCCTACTTTGTCCTGAGTCACGAAACGTTAATCGCCGTTTCCTCCACCGCCACCAACAACGGAGGCATTGATTCGCTTTTGCCGCGCCATTTTTCCTCCCGGCGCAAGGACGGGTTGCTGGAAGCGATTCAAAGAGGGCTGGCGTTGGAACCGCTGGAGCACCCGCAGCCGCTTCGCTCGAACGCCCGCCGCCAAACGGAGGCTGAACGGCGCCGCTTCGTGGCCATGGAACAAGGGCGAAACCGTTGCGCGGCCGCATTGGAATTGGACCCCACATTGATCGCCAGCCGGGCGACTTTGATGGAATTGGCGCAGGATTGGGACCGCTTCAACGGCGAGCTTATGGACTGGCAACGGGATATATTAGCGACGTGCCGGAGTTGAACGCATGAAGTTCATTTGGTCTGTCGCCACGAGAGAACAGGCTTTGCGCGACCGTCTTGCGGCGGCGCTAAATATCACGCCTTTGCTCGCGCAATGCCTTGCCAATCGCGGTTTGGTTGACACGGAGCCGATTGACCGGTTCTTACAGCCGCGCCTCAAAAATCTCGCTGACCCGCTTCGCATTCCCAATATGCAGGCCGCCGTGGCGCGCCTGCTCGCCGCGCGAGAAAGAAACGAATTGCTCGTCATTTTCGGCGATTACGACGTCGATGGCGTGACTTCGGCGGCTTTGTTGTTTGAATCGCTGACGGCGCTGGGCTGGCGCGTTGAATGTTATTTGCCGCACCGGATGGAGGAAGGTTACGGGTTAAGCAGCGACGGGATTGACAATTGCCTGCGGAAATTCCCAACTAAATTGGTGCTCGCGGTCGATTGCGGTTCAACCGCCGTTGAAGTTATCGGCCGGCTTCGGCGCGACTGCATTGACATTATTGTGCTGGACCATCATCAGGTGTCCGATCCCGCTCCGGCGGCGGTGGCGCTGGTGAATCCGCAATTGGGCGCCGAGTTCCGTGAACTTTGTTCAGCGGGCCTGGCTTTCAAACTGGTTCACGCCCTGGTGAAACGAATGCGCGAACTCGGCATTCCAGCCGCCGCCGCAATGGATGTGCGGACGCACTTGGACCTGGTCGCTTTGGGAACAATTGCCGATGTCGCACCGCTGGTCGGCGAGAACCGTGTGTTGGTCGCCTCCGGTTTGGAGCGGCTGAATGCCACGCAACGTCCCGGTTTGCTTGCGTTGAAACGCGTCGCGGGCAGTCCGGACATTGTGGGAGCTTATGAAGTGGCGTTTCAGTTCGCGCCGCGATTGAACGCAGCGGGCCGGCTGGAAGACGCCCACAGCGCTTTGCAGTTATTATTGACGAAGGATGCGAGCGCCGCTGAATCCCTGGCCGCGCAGCTTGACGAGAGTAATCGCCGCCGCCGCGAGATTGAACGCGCCATTTGTGACGAAATGGCGCAAATGGTCCGGGCCAGTTTCGACGCGCAAAGGGATTACGTCATCGTTGAAGGACGCGCGGAATGGCACGTCGGAGTCGTTGGCATTGTTGCTTCGCGCATCCTCCAGGAATTTTACCGGCCCACGTTTATCTTCGGCGGCGACGGACAATGCTGGCGCGGATCGGGCCGCAGTATAGAAGGATTTGACCTGGCGGCGGCGTTGCGCGGGTGCGGCGAACTCCTCCTAAAACATGGCGGTCATGCGCTGGCGGCGGGAGCGAGCATTCATTCTGAAAAGGTGAGCCGCCTCCGCGAGCGGCTCAACACTCTGGCCCGGGCCGCATTGCGTCCGGAACATCTGCAACCATCCCTGAAACTCGACGCCGAGGTGGAATCGTCCGAATTAGGGATTGTTCAAGTGGAAGAACTGGACCGTTTGGCCCCAATGGGCCAGGGCAATCCCGTCGTGCGTCTTGCGTTGCGGGGGTTGAGACACCGGATGCCGCCGCGACGAATGGGGCGCGAAAATCAGCACGTCAAACTATTTTTGACGGATGGAATCCAAACCGTGGAAGCAGTTTGGTGGAATGCCGGCGCCGCCGCGTTGCCCGACGATCGGTTTGACATCGCCTTCACCCCCCAAATCAACGACTACAATGGCCGCCGTTCGGTCCAGTTGAAACTTCTGGATTGGCGTCCGGCTATTCCCTCCCCGCCGCCGCAATGAACGGTTGCAGTTCCTCCATCAAACGCGCAAAGCCGTCGAAAGTCAGTTGTTGCGCGCCGTCGCTCCATGCCTCAGCCGGGTTGGGATGGACTTCAATCAGCAAACCGTCCGCGCCCATCGCCACAGCGCCTTTGCACATGGCGACAACAAGGTCAGCGCGGCCCGCGCCCTGGCTGGGATCAATGATGATCGGGCAATGCGATTCCTTCTTAATGATCGGAATGGTGGAAAGATCCAAAGTATTGCGGGTGTAAGTCTCGAATGTGCGAATGCCCCGCTCGCAAAACATCAAACTGGAATTGTTATTCGAGAGAATGTATTCCCCGGCCAGAAGCCATTCCTCGATCTTCATGGAAAGGCCGCGTTTGAGCAGGACGGGCTTGCCGGTTTTTGCGGCGGCGATCAGCAATTGAAAATTCTGCGAATTGCGCGCGCCAATTTGAATAATGTCCGCGTATTCCGCAACCAATTCGGCGTGCTGTTCGGAAAGCAATTCCGTGATGATCGCAAGGCCGGTTTGGGACCGCGCCTTGGCCAGAAGTTTCAAGCCCTTATGGCCCAGCCCCTGAAACTCGTACGGCGAGGTCCGCGGCTTGAACGCGCCCCCCCGGAGGATGGTCGCCCCCGCTTTTTTTACGATATGGGCTGTTTGCAGCAGTTGGCGCTCGTCCTCAACCGAACACGGGCCGGCCATCACCTGAAATTTTTTGCCGCCGATGGGGATATTGCGGGCCGACACAACCGAATTGCTCTTTTGCGCCTCCCGGCTGACCAATTTATACCGTTTTTGCACCGGCATGACGCGCTCCACCTGGGGCCACGACGCAAGCACTTCCAGGGTTTGATGGCTGCGTTCGTCGCCGATGGCGCCGACGACGGTTCTTTCGACGCCGCGCATTACATGCGGGCGGTAGCCCAGTTTTTTAATTTCACTAAGGACCGCGCTTTCTTCCTTTTTGGAAATGCCCGGCCTGAGAATAACAATCATCGCTTTAAAGAGTGGCAAAGCGAGGGGCGGCGTCAACTTTGAAAGTTTGAATCTTGAAATCCGCCCGCGCTTCCGTACTATCGGCGTCCATTGATGAAACGGTTCTCGTTTGTTGCGGTCGGAGCGGCTTTGTTTTGTATATTGCAGGGGCGCGCCGAGTTGGTCACCGGCATTAGTGTCGTGGTTGATAATTCGGTCATCACTTATGCCGAAATCGAGGATGGCGTCAGGCCTCGAGTCGCCACGGCATTGCACATGTACGGCAACGATCCTCAAAAATACGACGATCAAGTGCGCAAGCTCGAGTCGCAGGAGATCGAGCGCCTGGTCGAGGACAAATTGATCGTCCATGAATTCACCGCGGCGGGATACACCACCAATGTCCTGGAGGCGTTCATCGACGACCGCATTCATAAGGAGATCCAGCAGGATTACTATGGCGACCGGGCCCGGTTGATCAAAACCCTTGAAGCCCAGGGCAAAACTTACGAAATGTTCCGCCGCGGTGAACGCGAGAAATTTATCATCGAATACATGAATTATCAGAACAGTTCCAATCCCCACAAAATTCTGATTTCTCCCCTGAAGATCGAGCAGTATTACACCGCGCATAAAGACGACTTCAAAGTCGATGACCAGATCCATTTGCGGATGATCGTCATCACCAACGGCCCGGATGACGCCCCGGAAATGGCCCGCAAAGTGGCGGAGGAAATTGAGGCAAAAATTGATTCGGGCGTGCCGTTCGCCGAAATGGCCGGCGTTTATTCGGCTGGCTCGCAACGCGCTGAAGGCGGAGATCGCGGTTGGGTGGACCGCACTTATTACAAAGCGGAACTATCGAAAGAAGCCTTCGCGCTCAAGCCGGGCCACCATAGCGGGGTGATTGAATTGCCGGAAGCCTGCTACCTCATGATGGTCGATGAAAGCCGCCCCGCTCACATTCGCCCCCTCTCGGAAGTCCGGGACGACATCGAACGGACTCTCAAGGACCAGGAGAACCTGCGGCTGCGCAAAGAATGGATTGAGCGGTTGAAACGCAAATCCTTCATCGAATATTATTAATGACAGGTTTGACCGCCATCTCTTTGGGTGATGTCACGGGCATTGGCCCCGAAGTTACACTTAAAGCGCTGGCGGCCGAGGCGGAAATCGACGACGCGCGATACCTGTTGATTGGCGATGCCAATTACCTTGCCGCCACCAGTGAAAAGCTGGGGTTGCAATTCCCGTTCCAGTCCTTTCCAAATCCGTCCAAAAAAGCCCGATTCCTCCAATATAATCCACTCTCCAATCCCCTGCCGCCAGGATTGGAACCCGGCGCGCCAGCCGCCGCGCGAATGGCTGTGGCGTCGTTGACCTTCGGCGCGCAATGCTGCTTGCGCAATGAAACCGATGCCCTCGTCACGGCGCCCTTGAGCAAACAAGCCGTCGTGCGCAGCAGACAGCCTTTTATCGGCCAGACCGAGTTCCTCTCCGAATTGGCCGGCGAAAAACGCACGATCATGATGTTGCTGGGCGATGATGATCGCGGCCGCTGGCTGCGCGTCGCCCTGGCCACGACCCATCTGCCTCTCAAATCTGTCCCCGCCCAATTGAGCGCGGAGAAGGTCGGGCTTGCCGTGGAATTGGCCGCGCTGGCCTGCCGCGATTTGGGTCTGGCAAGGCAGCGCGTCGCGGTTTGCGGGTTGAACCCACATGCCGGGGAAGGTGGTGAGTTCGGCACGGAAGAAATCACCGTTATCAAGCCCGCCGTTGATGCGGCGCGGCGGAAAGGATTCGATGTCACCGGCCCGCTTCCCGCCGATACGGTTTTTCACTACGCTTACCGCGGAAACTATGACGCCGTTGTGGCCATGTATCACGACCAGGGATTGGGGCCTCTCAAAATGGTCGCCTTTGAACGCGGGGTAAACTGGACGCTCGGTTTGCCCTTCATTCGCACTTCACCCGACCACGGCACCGCGTACGACATCGCTGGCAAAGGCGTGGCCGATCCATCGAGCATGATCGCCGCGATTCGCCTGGCGAAACAATTGGCCCGCCAGCGCCCCAAACCATTATAACGTGACCTCGGCCATTATTGTTGCCGCCGGAAAGGGGACGCGAATGGGCGCCCAAACTGACAAATTATTCCTGACAGTCGCGGGACGGCCAGTTGTTGCACACACCTGGCGGCGATTCGACAGCGCGCCTTTCCTCGGAGAAATCATTCTGGTGGTGCGGGACGGCATGCAGAACGAGTTCGCCGGGCTGGCCGCAAAATTCGGTTTTACTAAACCGTTTCGTCTCGTTCCGGGCGGCGCGGAACGCCAGGACTCTGTTTGGAATGGTTTGCAGGCGCTTTCCGCGAACGCCGAAATTGTCTCCATCCAGGACGCCGCGCGACCGTGCACCAGTCTCGCGTTGATCGAAGCGACGATTGCCGCCGCTCGCGCCGAGGGCGCCGCCGTCGCCGCCCAGCCAGTCTCAGACACGATCAAATCCTCGGCGGATGGCGCTTTTATCTCCCGTCACCTTGATCGCTCGGGCTTGTGGGCCGTCCAAACTCCCCAAACTTTTCGAGTCGATGTCATCCGCCGGGCGTTGGAAGAACTTCGAGGAAAACATTTGCGGGTCACGGACGACACTGCCGCCTGTGAATTGATCGGCCAGCCCGTCAAACTCGTTTTTGTCCCCGGACCAAATCCCAAAGTCACCGTGCCCGACGACCTGCCTTATGTGGAGATGCTGTTGAACAGCTCCGGTCCAAATTAACGCTGCCCCCAGCCGAAGCGATACGAAATGGGCCAGTAAACGAAGAAAGATTTGCCGATGACGTTTTGCTCCGGCACAGTGCCCCAGTAACGAGAGTCAAGACTATTGACGGTGTTATCGCCAAAAACGACATACGAATGGTCGGGTATTTTGATCGTGTCATCGGGGGTTTTCAGCGAACTTCGCGGGTCTTGTTCCAATACATGGCCGCTGTACTCGCTGTCGCGCGGGCGACCGTTCGGATCGAATCCGTATAGGTTTTCAAAATGTGGCGTCGAAGCGTCGAGGCGGCGGCCATCGATGCGAACATGTCGGTCTTCTCCGATGCTGATTGTTTCGTCCGGCAAGCCGATGAGCCGTTTGATGTAAAATTCATTCTGATTCGGAATTCCCTCGATTCCCTTGGTTTTGAACACAACGATTTCCCCGCGCTCCGGATGGCGGAAATTATAGCTGATTCGGTCCACGAAAAGATGGTCGCCCGTCGTCTCTTCAAAGCGGACGATCGGTTCCCCCTTGTGAAACACAGCTTGCATATCCAGCCCGGCCCAATGTTCGAGGTGATCGTCCGGTCCGCACCAAATCGTTATAGGCACTTCCTGCGGCTGTCCGTCATATTGCACCCAAAGCGTTTGTTTATTGATGAAGAACACGTGCTGCAATGGCCCCATGCGGGTCACCTGGCCGTCCGCCGGCGCGATAATGTTGTGATAAATTCGTCCGTGGACCGCGACGTCATAGATGCGTCCCAGCAGGCCGGGCATTTTAAAATTTGGGTCAAATCGCAAATCTCTTTCTATCACTCCAAAAAGCGTCGGCTGCATCGAACCAGTGGGAATCTTGAACGGCTGAAGAAAAAACGTCCTTATGCCCATCGCCACAACAATTGCCACAAGGAAAACTTCGATGTTCTCGCGCCATTCTGCGTTGGGATACGGTTTTATCCATTTGTTCGCCGCTTTTTCCAGGTCATCCATCCGTTTGCGCAACTCAGCTTTGTCCGCCCCGGAATCAATGGCCGCCTCCGTCTCCCGCAGCACTAAACCAACTGCCTCAATGGCCTGGGCGGAAAGAATGTCGCGTTGCGCATTGAGCAATTTTTCGACGTGTTTGCACATGTCGGTGGCTTGCCGGACGGTGCCGGAAAGAAACCATCGTAATTTCATAGTGATTATGCCTTCAGTACCTCGATAAACGCTTCCTGTGGGATGTTGACGGAGCCGAAGGATTTCATCCGTTTTTTCCCTTCCTTTTGCTTCTCCAGCAATTTTCGCTTCCGCGAGATGTCGCCACCGTAACATTTGGCCGTGACGTCCTTGCGCAACGCGCTGACGGTTTCGCGCGCGATCACTTTTCCGCCAATGGCCGCCTGGATCGCGACCTGGTATTGCTGGCGCGGGATGACTTCCTTGAGTTTGGCCGCAAGCACGCGTCCCCGGCCTTCAGCCTTGGCACGGTGCACGATGCACGAAAATGCATCCACCGATTCGTTGTTGACCAGCATGTCCAGCTTGACCATGTCCGATTGCTGATAGCCGGCGTGCTCATAATCCATCGAACCAAAGCCTCGCGTTATGCTCTTGATGCGGTCGTGAAAGTCAATCAGAATTTCCCCAAGCGGCACCGTGCTCGTCAGCATGACACGGCGCGGGTCCAGCGTTTCAGTGTGATCGACAACCCCGCGCTTTTCCGCGATCAATGCCATCATGTCGCCGATGTATTCGTTGGGGCAGATCACAAACGCAAAAACCATCGGCTCCTCGGTCCTTTCGATGTAATTTGGCTCCGGCAAAAACGCCGGATTATCGATCTCCTTGACCGCGCCGTCGGTCATCACCACTTTATATACGACACTCGGATATGTCGCGATGATGTCCATGTTGTATTCGCGGCGGAGCCGTTCCTGGACAATCTCCAGGTGCAACAATCCCAAAAATCCGCAACGGAACCCGAATCCCAGCGCGACGGAACTTTCCGGCTGAAAAACAAACGCCGAATCGTTCAACTGCAATTTTCCCAGGCTGGCCTTGAGATGCTCGTAATCGGAAGTATTGATGGGATACAGCCCGCTGAAAACCATCGGATGGATTTCCTGAAACCCAGGCAATGGCGGGGACGGATTGCGAACATCCGTGATGGTATCTCCCATTTTGACGTCTTTGGGACTTTTTATGTTCGCCGTCATGTAGCCGGTTTCGCCGACTTCCAATTTCTCGCGAATGTAAGGCTTCGGATTGAAGCTGCCGACCTCCTTGATTTCGACCGCCTTGCCCGAATGCAGCAATTGCACGTGCATTCCGGCGCGCAATTCGCCGTTGAAAACGCGCACGTGCGTCACCACCCCTTTGTACGTGTCAAAATAAGAATCAAACCCAAGCGCCTGCACGGTGGGCGCGCCGGTCGGTTTGGGCGGAGGAATCCGCTGCACGATGGCCTCCAAAATTTCTTCGATTCCAATCCCTTCCTTTGCGCTGGCTGGAATCGCAGTCTCACTCGGAATGGCCAGGATGTCTTCCATCTGGGTTTTTGCCAGCGGAATATTGGCGTGAGGCAGGTCAATTTTATTTATGACAGGAATAATCGTCAGGTTCTGCTTCATCGCCAAATGAACGTTGGCGACTGTTTGCGCCTCAACTCCCTGGGCCGCGTCGATGATCAACACCGCGCCCTCGCACGCGCTGAGACTGCGCGAGACTTCGTACGAAAAATCGACATGTCCCGGCGTATCGATCAGGTTCAACTCATAAGTTTCGCCATTCCGCGCCTTGTAGAGCATCGTGACCGGGTGGGCTTTGATCGTGATGCCACGTTCCCGTTCCAGGTCCATCGAATCGAGTAACTGGTCGTCCATGTCGCGCGTGGCGACGGTGCCCGTGCGATGAAGAAGACGGTCTGAAAGCGTTGTTTTCCCATGATCGATATGGGCGATAATGCTAAAATTTCTTATGTGTGCCGCGTCCATTTGCTGCTCTATTCCTAATCCTAATCGTAATCTTCTTCACGGTGAGAATCAAAATCGAATTAGAACGGTGATTGTGACTGGTATTGCCGGAAACCGCCAATTAAAAAACCGTTTACCGCGCCAAGTGGCAGGCGGCCCAATGAGCGGGTTCGATTTCCCGCCATGCCGGCACGTCCACTTTGCAACGTTCCACCGCTATGGGGCATCGCACATGAAACGGACAACCCGGCGGCGGATGGATGGGCGAAGGCATTTCTCCCGCTAATACAATACGCGGACGATCCGCGTTGTTGTCCATCTGTGGCACAGCCGAAATCAGCGCTTGCGTGTACGGGTGTTTGGGCCGCTGAACCACCGATTTCGCCGCCCCCAACTCCACGATTTTGCCCAGATACATCACCATGATGCGCCGGCTGATGTGCTCAACGACCGCCAAATCATGCGCCACAAAAAGATACGCGACGCCCCGCTGGCGCTGAAGGTCCCGCAGTAAATTGATGATCTGCGCCTGGACCGAAACGTCCAGCGCGCTTACCGGTTCGTCACAGATGATCAATTTCGGCTCAACGGCCAGCGCGCGCGCGATCCCGATTCGTTGCCGCTGCCCACCGCTGAATTCGTGCGGATACCGCTCCGCGTGCGACGCGTCCAATCCAACCGATTCCAGCAACCCCTCGATCCGGCGTCGGCGATCCTCCGCATTGCGCGCGAGCCGGTGAATATCCAGCGCTTCGCCAATGCTTTCTCCGTCAGTCATCCGAGGATCGAGCGAACTGTACGGATCCTGAAAAATAATTTGCAAGCGCCGCCGCCGCGCCCGCAATTCCGCGCCGGACAGCTTTGCAATGTCCTCGCCATCCAGCCAAATGCTCCCATCGGTTGCCTCGACAAGTCTGGCGATGGCGCGGCCAAGGGTGGTTTTGCCACACCCGCTTTCGCCCACCAAACCGAGTGTTTCTCCCGCGTCGATTTGAAAGCTGACGCCGTCCACGGCCTTGACGGCGCCTTCTTTTACCGGAAAATAAACTTTCAAATTCCGCGCCTCCAACAACGTTTGACTTGACGCGCTGCTCATCGGTCCCAGTAAGGGCAGCGCGCGCGCCGCCCGTTTTCAACTTCGATCAATTCGGGCGCATTCCGCGAGCAATCCGGACGCGCTTTGGCGCAACGCGGATGAAAACGACAGCCCGACGGCATGGCGCCCGGGCTGGGCACGGTGCCGGGAATGTTGGCCAAGCGATCCACATTTGCGCCAAGTTTTGGGGCCGAATTCATAAGCGCCTGCGTGTACGGGTGCAAGGGACGCCGCAACAATTCCCGCGCCGGCGCGATTTCAACAATTTTCCCCGCATACATCACGGCGACACGATCCGCTATCTGCCCGACAATCCCCAGGTTGTGCGTGATCAACAACATGCTCATGCCCAAACGTTGTTTCAACCCGGCAAGGAGATCGAGAATCTGCGCTTGAATTGTCACATCCAGCGCCGTCGTCGGTTCGTCGGCAATGAGCAAATTCGGCTCGGCGGCAATGGCCATCGCGATCATCACTCGCTGTTGCATTCCGCCAGACATTTCGTGCGGGTAATTCCTGGCGCGCGTTTCGGACGCGGGAATTCCGACCAACTTTAACAAACGCGCCACCTCGGCGTCTGTCGCCGCCTCCGGGCGGTGGAGTTTCAGCGATTCCTTGATTTGCGCGCCGACGCGAAACACCGGATTGAGCGAAACGCCGGGATCCTGGAAAATATAACTGACTCTCCGGCCTCGCATCGCGCGCAATTGGCGTTTCGAAGCTTTGAGAACGTCGCATCCGTCGAGAAGAATTTCTCCGCCCGCGTAGTAAGCGGGCGGCGTCGGCAATAGTCTGCCAATCGAGAGAGCTGTGACACTCTTGCCCGAACCGCTCTCTCCCACAAGGCACAACGTTTCGCCGTCGGCGATGGAAAACGAGACGCCATCGACAGCCCGGACGCTTCGTTCGCCTGAGCGGAAATCGAGCTGTAAATTTTTGATTTCCAACAAAGATGCTAATGTAAGATTATCCCCAAGGATACGGAAACAATTTTCACGAAAATGCGATTTTCAACTTCTGTCACGGTTGCGCTGACATTCCTTTTCGCCGGATGCGGCACGACGCGCGAAAAGCCGGCGCCTAACCCTCTCGCGGAATTTCAGAGCAAGGCCGCCACGTTCCATTCCATCATTACCGTGCCGACTTTCGAAATCACAACCAACGCCATCCAGCAATCCACAAAGGAAGCCATCGCCCGATCCGAAGCGATGTTGGCCCAAATTGGCACCCTGCAATCGTCCCAGGTCACTTTCGACAACACCGTTCGCGCCCTGGACAACGTCGGTTACGTCATCAATACAATTCAGAACCGTTTTTCCCTCATTCAGGTAACGAGCCAGGACGAGGCTGTGCGCGACGCAGCCACGGACCAGTTAAAAGTCCTCGAACAGTGGGCCGTCGGATTGGATTATCGCCAGGACGTCTATCGAGCCGTAAAGGCTTATGCCGATACGCATCCTCAATTGCAAGGCGAGGACGCCAAGCTGCTCAAGGACACCATGCGCGATTATCGCCGGGCGGGCCTCGATCTGCCCCCTGCCCAACGGGACGAAGTGGAGGCGTTGCGAAAAAAACTTTCGAGCCTTTCCACGGATTTCGAGAACAATGTGACCAAGGCCGAACGCCGTCTCGTTTTTACCAAGTCCGAAATGGAAGGCGTGCCCCAGGATTTCCTCGATCAAAAGGGGGTCAAGAACAACGACGGCGCTTACACCGTCATGGCGAACATCACCTGGCATTACATCACCGTGATGGAAAATGCAAAAAATGAACAGACACGGCTAAAGATGCAAACCGCGCGCGACCAACTTGCGCGCGAGGAAAACATCCCCCTCCTCCAACAGATTCTCGTGCTCCGCGATACGATTGCCAAAGACCTCGGTTACAAATCCTGGGCTGATTTCGTCATTGAGGTAAAAATGGCCAAAACCGCGAAACGCGCGACTGATTTTCTTGAACGATTGACGGCGGGCTTGCAGCCGAAGTTCGATTCCGAAATCGCGGAGTTTCGCGCGCTCAAAATCAAGGAGACCGGCGATCCAAACGCGCGGATTCACCTTTGGGACTGGCGTTACTTCGCCAACGAACTTAAGAAAGAAAAATATTCAATCGATGAAGACGCGCTCAAGGTTTACTTCCCGTATCAACGCTGTTTGGACGGGATGTTCGCCATTTACCAGAGAATTTTCGGCCTGAAATTCCAGCGCGTCATCCCGCCTTACAAATGGGTCGATGATCTTCAGCTTTACGCGGTGTCCGATTCCGCCACGGGCGAACCCATGGGACTCTTTTACCTCGACATGTTCCCCCGCACCGGCAAGTACAATCACTTCGCCGAATTCGGCATCATCGACGGCAAATTGCTGGATGACGGCCGGTATCAACGCCCGTCGGTCGCGTTGATTTGCAACTTCCCGTCGCCTCAGGCGGACCGTCCCTCGCTCATGTCGCACGAGGATGTCGAGACGCTGTTTCACGAATTCGGGCACGCCATGCACTCGATCCTGACGCGCGCCAAATATCAGCGTTTTTCCGGCACAAGCGTCCCGGGCGATTTTGTCGAAGCGCCATCGCAAATGTTGGAGAATTGGGCATGGGACAAAAAGGTGCTCGATAGCTTTGCCGCCGATTATCGCGATCCTTCCAAGAAAATTCCGGCGGAAGTCCTCAATCAGCTCAAGGCCTCGAAGCTGGCCATTGAAGGCTCCTACTATCGGCGCCAGCTTGGCTTTGGGTTGACGGACCTCGCTCTGCACACGCAAATTCACGCCGATAACGTCGATGAAACCGTCCCGCTATCCAACAAAATCATGGCCGACACTTTTTTCCCCGAACCGCCGGACACCGCGTGGGTCGCTTACTTCGGCCATTTGGTTGGTTACGACGCCGGTTATTACGGTTACGCATGGGCAGACGCCATTGCGGCGGACATGGCGACGGTCTTTGAAAAAGCGCCCGACGGATTTTTTGATATCGACGCCGGACGCCGCCTGCGCAAGGAAATCTACGAAAAAGGCGATTCGCGCGACGTTGAAATCTCCATCGAAAAATTCCTCGGCCGAAAACAATCACTCGACCCGTTCCTAAAAAAGATCGGCATGTCCGCGCCCGGAAAATAAAGCGGGGCGTCAGTGTTCCATGGCATAGACTAGGATGTTCAGCAGCATCGGGTACGCCTGCCGCAGGGAGAAAGTATCGAAATAGCTCATGTCATCCCCTTCGTGTTCCCAGCCGTCGCCGTAATGATTGTTGTGGCAGACGAGGACCATCATGCGCTGTTTGTCATCATAGATGCCGTAGTAATGAGGGTCGTGGCTTTTTTCCTCGAACCTCCATTCCGAATCGTACGAAAGGCCGGTGCTGAGGAAGTTGCCGACACTCGGTATCTGGGGTTCTTGTTTGAAGTTGTAAACATTGTGAAAAATCGGATGATCAATCGTTAATTCCACCGGCTCGCGGTCGGGGAACACCTTTTTGATCTGCTCGTAAAAGTGGTGCCATTGGTCATCGCCCCAAAAATCATCCACCATTAGAAAACCGCCGTTCAGCAGATAATTGCGCAACGCTGAGGCATCGTCTTCGCTGAGCACCATTCGTCCTCCCGCAGCCACATAGACGAATGGATAATTTTGCAGGTCCTCGGTGGTGATGTTGATGTAGTGCAAGCCAGGGCTGACCTTGAGGCTGGTCACTTGATGAAGCCGGAAGATGAGGTTTAAATCCGCTTGCGGAGAGTCGTCGTCCCACAATCGTCCGCCGCCGTAGCCCCAGCCGGTTTCCGCCTGGCCGAAAATGAGCCGGGCGAAAGTGAAAACATCGTTGGTAAAGCCAGGGTTGAGGGCCTTGGTCATGATTTCCTGCTCCCGGGCACGCTCAGGATTTTCGAAACTGCGTCGGAACCTGCGCCCGCCGAATTGCGCATGTGCGGACACCAAGAAAAGCCCGATCAGGAGAAGGATCAACGGCGCGGCGAATTTTCGGGCAGACCTGGCCATCCGTTGTTTCATTTCATGCGAAGAATACGCCGCCGACCGGTGAATTGCAATCAAAGGCAAACCAAGCACGGAGGTGATCGCCCCAGTTGATTCCCAGTGACATTCGGCGGAGTTTCCGGTGTGAAAGCAAATTTTTTACTCGCATTGGCGGTCCTTGCCTTGGCTGGGTGCGCGTTTGATCCGGTTTCGCCAGTCAGCGAGGGCGAATGGGGCGTGGGCGTTCCTGACTCGCTTCCGATGCCAGCCAAGGGCATGACGCCAGCCGCTGTGCATCAAATGTACAGTTTGCCGGGTTCAGCGCCCTTGTTAACTTAAAACGCCGAATCAGGATGGGGTCAGCAGCATGGAAACCAATCGGAAGGTGAGCCATACGCCAAAAACGACGAACGCGGCTGTCCGGTAGCTAAGAGATGCAACTTTGCTCACGCCCAACGCCAGCACCGCCAGCCACCAAAAATCAACGACGTCAAAGAAGGATAAAAAGGTATCCAACTTATTGCTGGTTGAGGGATTGGAGAGGAAGAGAGTTGGGCTGGCGGTGGCGAGCAGGTTTTGTTTCCACAAAACAAGCCAGATGCGGAGAATTTCCTGGGGAATGTAGATCACCAGGGCCAGCCCGTAAATTTCTGCCATTTTCATATAGCCAAGCCAGCCGCTCGTAAACCACTTCAGCGCAAGCCACATTGCCGTGACGAGGATAAAGAACATGGTTAGGCTCAAGAGAACGGCAAAGATGCTCCAGAAGAATTTGACGACCGTTGGCGTCATGAATTTCTCCTGCATGGCTTCGTATTGGTCCGCCTGGGCCTGGGTGACTTTGCCGGCGGCGACTTTTTTCTCGATCGCCCGATGCCCTTGGTCACGCATGTCGCGCAAAACAGGCGGCTGCGACATGGCGACGCACATGTAAACCGCCGTGACGATGCAGACGAGGATCAACGGCACGAGCCAGTTGGAGGCGCGCACTCGCGCGTTCCTGATTTCCTCGAATACCTCGCCTGGGGATGTGATGATGCCGGCAAGCCGGTCCGTAAGCGAGGAAGGCTCGGAGGGAAGGCCCTCGGGCGGCGGCGGAAGAGCGGGTGCGGAATCCATGGGAAACTTGATGGATACCCTCTTACTTGATCAATCCGAAAAAAGGAAGCGCAAATCGTCCAGGCTCAGGCTTTGTGAAAAGCGCTCCTCGCCAAAGACATCGTCCACCAGCGCGGCTTTTTGCCGTTGAAGGGCTCGGATCTTTTGCTCGATGCTTTCGCGCATCAATAAACGATAGGCCATCACCTTGTTGACCTGGCCAATGCGGTGGGTGCGGTCTATGGCCTGGTTTTCAACGGCGGGATTCCACCAGGGATCGAAAAGCACCACGTAGGAGGCGGCGGTAAGGTTCAAACCGAACCCGCCGGCTTTCAAGGAAATCAGAAACACGGCGCCGCCTTTGGCGGATTGAAATTCCCTGACCAGCTCGCCGCGATTCTCCGTATCGCCCGCGAGATAAAAATGCGGCCACTCATGGCCTTGAACGGTCTCACGCAAAATATCCAGCATGGTGACGAATTGCGAGAAGACCAGGACTTTGTTGCCCTCTTCCATCAATGGTTCCAGAAGGTCTTCAAGGGCGCTGACCTTGGCGCTCTCGGCCTCGCGCAATTTGCCGTCCACCAAGGCCGGGTGGCAGCAAATCTGCCGAAGCCGCAGCAGGGACGTCAGGATGTTGAATCTCTCCTCGTTGAGTTGCTGATTTGTTTTGAGGCCGAGAAGGATCTGGCGGGCGCGCTTGAGTTCGGCGCGATAGAGCAGGCGCTGTTCGCCTTCCATTTCGCAGAGCAAATCCTCCTCGACGCGGTCGGGGAGGTCCTTTGCAACCTGTGATTTGGCGCGGCGCAAGAGGACGGGGCGGACACGGGCGGCCAGGCGGCGGCGGGCCAGCGGATCATCCTGTGAATTAAATCGCCGGAGGAAGTGGGCGCGATTGCCGAGCACGCCCGGCATCGCAAAGGCGAGAATGCTCCAGAGGTCCAAAAGCCGGTTTTCAATGGGAGTGCCCGTGAGGGCGAGGCGATGATCGGCCTGGAGAGAGCGGGCGACTTGGGCCGTTTGGGAATCGGGATTCTTGATATATTGCGCTTCGTCCAGAATTGCCGCAAGCCATTGAGTATTGGCCATCACCCCGGAAAGTGCGCGCAACTGGGCGTAGTTCATCACGATGAGGTCGCAGGATTCCCGCGCGGCGGGAAGTTCCTCGACTCCCTCGCCCCGCCAGAGGCGAACGCGCAGGCCCGGATAAAACCGTTCCGCTTCGGCGCGCCAATTATCCATGACCGATTTGGGACAGACAACCAGGGCCGTTTTGCGGACTGGATTTTGAGGATCGGACGGCGATTCGCGCAGCCACGCGAGCCACGCCAGGGTTTGGAGGGTTTTTCCAAGTCCCATATCATCCGCCAAAACGCCGCCGAAATGATTGGCGGTGAGATAGGCGAGAAAATGGAAGCCTTCGACCTGATAGGGCCGCATGTCCGCCCGGATGCTGCCGGAAAGCGGCGGGGCGACGCGCATTTTTAGTTCGCTGGCGCGGCGCTGGATTTTTTCCACGCGCTCGGCGGAAAGGAATTTTTTTGCGGCATCGTCGGCAAGTTGCAGGGCGTGGAAGCGCTGGGGTTCGGAGGAGAAATCCTTTGGATTGAGACCAAGGCGCGCAAGCTGCTCGTCGTCTTCGTCCGTAAAATTAAACCTCAACCGCCGCCAGCCCTTCTCACCAAGCCGCACGTAGCCGCCACGGGCGTTGAGCAGAAGTTTCAATTCTTCCGGCGTCAGAGTGGCATCCGTTACGTTCAGAACTACTTTGAGATCAAACCAATCGATGCCAGCTTCGGCGACATCAAGCGAGACTTCCCCTGTCAGAGGCTCATCACGAAGAGTGGCCAGTTCCTTGTCCAGTTGAACTTCGATTTCCGGCGGGATGGATTTGAGCCACGGGACAAATACTTCGGGGGTTTTTTTGGTGAGACGCAATTTCCACAGGGCCGGATACCCATCCCATCTGCCGCCAAGAGATTCGAGGAGACGGGGAAAATGCCGTTGCGCGGAGCGGTCATGGATGGTGAGGACGCCTTTCTCTGTTTTGAGATTCTGATCGCGCAGGGTTTGCTGGAACGTCCAGCCTTGGGGGGTCAACGTTTCGCGTTTTATGCCCGTGGCCCGCGCGGCGACGCTGACGACAATTTCCTCGCTCCTGTAGCCCTGCTTCAAGTCGCAGGAGATCGTCACAATGACAGGCACGGTGCGGACGCGTTTTGCCAGATGATCGGGCAACGGGACGCCGGTCGCATGGAGAAAGCGGATTCCGTCGATTGTCTCGAGGGCTTCGGCTGGGATTGTCTTTCGCGGCTCCGCCTCCAGCGCCTCAGCGGAAGGCCCGTGAAATAACCCGCGATCCGTCACATACAGGGCCGGACGGCCGGAGAGCGTGCAGAAGATTTCCGGCAGGGACGAGTCGTCCCCTGTGGCCAGGGCAAGTTCGTAATCGTCATCGCCTTTTTCCGGCGCACGGAGACGAAGGCGCAATGGTTCGGCGACCCGCGGAAAGGGCCGGCCTTCGGCATCGACGACGCGGTCGGGGGCGAGGGGCATGCGGAGGAGGCGGTTGAGGGCGGGGCGCGAGGTGGAATTTTCGTATTTGAAGGACCACCAACTCTCGTAATTCCACGGTTTGAAAACGGCGCTCCACAGCGGAAGGGCTTCAGGTGTAACTTGAAGAGAGCCGCTCTCGAACTGCTCGGCAAACCTCTTGGCTTGGGACTGTTTGAGATCGAGGAATTCGGAGGCTGCGTCGGTGCGCCATTGCAAGCGGGCCTCCTTGGGAAGAACCATGAGGCGCAGATCCAGCGTCCCGGCATCGGCCTGCGGGGCGCCGGGGTCGAAACCCTGAAACCATCCCTTCCATCGGTCAATCTCTTTATCCCGTTGCCATTGGATTATCTCCTTTTCGATAAGAGAGAAGTCCGTAATGGCCTCCATAAAGTCGGGATAGGGCACCTCCCCACGCCGCAATTCCCACGCGATGAAAAGCCAGCAGTAAAAATCGTCGCTGGGAAACTGGGGCCACAGATTGAGAGGCTGATAACTGAAGTACCACCGCGGGTTGATCATTCCAAGATCGCGCTCGGTGAGCTGCCGATAGCGCGCGACCTGATAGAGGGATTGAATCTGGCGTACGAAATTAAGTTCAGGCTGACGGAGTTTGCGGCCCAGGGCGGCGGTAAGGCGGTCGGCAAGCGGCGAGTTTGAGGGTTGGTCGGGGTTGCGGGAAGGGGCCTTTTGCTTTACGGCGGCGGTCTTTCCATTTTCGCCCGCCAATCTTTCCAATTCGTGCATTGCGGCGACGACATGCTTGCAATCGTAGTTCATTGGGCAGGAGCACTTTGTGAACCAGGCGTTGTCTGCAAAGGACAATTCGACCTTATAATTTTCGCCGCCGCGAACGACGGCCGAATAGCGCCGATTTGGCTCGGAGCAGGTGACACTCAGCACATCGCCACGCGCATAATAACCGCGACCGCGCTTGAGGAGCTTTGGCGGAAGGATTGCGAGAAATCGCTCGATGCCGTTTAGTAATTCCTTCGCCAAAATCATTTCACCGTCAGCATGAAAGAGCCGCGGATTGATGGCAAGGCGCGGTTATCCACATTGTTCACAAAATATTCACAAAAGGCCGGCGATTGGGCGATATTCCCAATTGACGTTGGACGATATTCGCATGAATATTCGGTCATGAAATGGAAACTCCTTCTTTGTGCGGCCTGTCTTGCCATGGCAGGGTGCGCTTCCGAAAACAATAACGCGTACGCGGTGTATGGTGAATTTGGTTTCAGTTACGATTTAGTGCCCCCGCCGGTGCACGGACTGTCCACGGCGGATTTGGAACAGATGTACGGCACCTCGGGAGTGATGGCTCCGGTGGTTTACGGGCAAAGCTCGACCCCCACTGGAACGCTGCACTAACGCGGGCGGTTTGACAGGGAGGAAGGGCGTCCGTACGTTGTAAGATAATGTTCGAACTGTCCGCCCCGTATCAACCCGCTGGCGACCAACCGCAAGCCATCGTCAAGCTGGCCGAAGGAATTTTATCCGGCGCGAACCACCAGACCCTTGTGGGCGTGACCGGGTCGGGCAAGACTTTCACGGTCGCCAACGTCATCCAGCAAGTTAGCAAGCCGACGCTGGTTATTTCTCACAACAAGACACTGGCCGCGCAGCTTTACGCGGAATTTAAAGGATTTTTCCCGAAAAACGCGGTCGAGTATTTTGTCAGTTATTTCGATTATTACCAGCCGGAGGCATACATTCCGCGCACCGACACGTTCATCGAAAAGGATTCCAGCGTCAACGAGGAGATCGAGCGACTCCGGTTGTCCACGATGAGTTCGCTGCTGTCGCGGCGCGACGTAATTGTCGTGGCGAGCGTTTCCTGCATTTACGGCATCGGCAGCAAGGAAAATTACGAGGCGCTGGTGCAACAAGTGCGGGTGGGAATGGAGATTTCGCGCGACCAGCTTCTGTGCCGGTTTGTCGATTTGCAGTATTCGCGCAACGATGTGGCTTTCGAGCGCGGGCAATTCCGCGTTCGCGGCGACGTTGTGGAACTGCGGCCGTCCTGGACAGAGGACGGATTGCGCCTCGAGTTTTTTGGGGATCAAATTGAACGAATCACGCGCTTCGAGCCGCTCACTGGTGAAAAGACCGACGCACCGGAATCGATGGTCATATTTCCAGCAAAACAATTCGTCACGCCGGAATCGAAAGTGAAACGGGCGATCCTGGACATCCGCGAGGAATTGGGCGAACGGATCGCCTGGTTCGAGGCGCGTGGAAAATTGCTCGAAGCGCAACGAATCAAAATGCGCACGGAATACGATCTGGAAATGATGGAGGAAATCGGGTTTTGCTCGGGCATTGAAAATTATTCCCGACACCTGGCCGGGCGGCCCGCCGGTTCGCGTCCCGGCACGCTGTTGGATTTTTTCCCCAGCGATTATTTGCTGGTGGTGGATGAATCGCATGCGACGATTCCGCAGATCGGCGGGATGTACGCCGGGGACAAATCGCGCAAGACGGTGCTGGTCGAGCACGGGTTCCGGCTGCCGAGCGCGCTGGACAACCGGCCGTTGAACTTCCCGGAGTTTCAGTCGCTGCAAAACCAAACCATTTACGTCAGCGCTACCCCGCAACAGACGGAACTTACGTGGTCGGAGGGGCGCGTCGTGGAACAAATTGTGCGTCCGACGGGTTTGATTGATCCAAAAGTGACCGTTAAACCGCTGGAGGGGCAGATCGACGATTTGCTCGAGGAAGTGCGGCGGCGAGCGGACGCGAAGGAGCGAACTCTGGTCACGACGCTTACCAAACGCTCGGCGGAGGAGTTGACTGATTACCTGCGCGACCTCGGCGTCAACGTGCGCTATCTGCACAGCGAAATCGACGCGATTGAGCGAGTCGAAGTGCTGCGGGCGTTGCGCAAAGGGGAATTTGACGTTTTGGTGGGGATCAATTTGCTGCGGGAAGGACTGGACCTGCCGGAGGTTTCACTTGTGGCAATTCTCGACGCGGACAAAGAGGGGTATTTGCGCAGCGCGACAAGCTTGATCCAGACGGCGGGGCGGGCGGCGCGGCATCTAAACGGCGAAGTGATACTTTACGCGAGCGTGATGACGCAGAGCATCCAGAAATTCCTGGCCGTTTCCGAGTATCGCCGCGAAAAGCAGCTTGCATACAACCAGGAACACAATATCACTCCCCGAAGCGTGAGACGCGCGGTGGAGGATAGCTTGGCGGTTTATCAGAGTGCGCGGAATAAGGCTGCGATGGTGTTAGGTGAAGTAGGCGGGAATCTGGATTTATCCGAGACTTTGCGCGAATTAGAGGGGGAAATGGTGGGAGCGGCGGAAAACCTCGAATTCGAGAAGGCCGCCCTGCTCCGCGACCAAATCCGGGAGCTTAAACATCAATTTGGAGAAGCGGGGGCCGACCCCGCCTCCCCGAACCGGCAGGTCACCTACAGGCAGGGCAAACGGGGCAGAAAGCACCGGGCAAGAACGGTTTAGGCTTCGGTTGAGGCAAATATTGCCTCTAAATCCCCTTCAGGGCCGTTTCTAAGGGGGAAAACAGGCTGGCACATGTGTTGCTTCACCTCTCTCGTCCATGAGAAAAACACATGAATACACTAGAACTGATGGAGCCTGAAACACACGCCACCAAAACCAAAGAGGTCATACAGCTACCGCTGGGCATTCTTGGCTTCGAGCGAGTCAAAAATTACGTCCTGCTGGCGAAGCCGAATGAGGAGCCTTTCCTGTGGTTTCAAATGCTCGAAGACGTCAAGCGCGCGTTCCTGGTCATTCCGCCCCATCACGTGCTTTCCAATTACCAGCCGGATATCAGCGAACAGGACGTCGAATTTTTGGATTTAATCAATCCCGCGGAGGCGCTTGTTCTGAACATCGTCACCTTGCGAGGCGCCATGAAGGGAACCGTCAATCTCAGAGGGCCCATTGTCATCAATCGGCGCACTTTGATTGGCAAACAGGTTATTCCCGCCAACGCCGCCCAATACGCGATCCAGCATCCTTTGCCGGTCTCGTAATTCCTCGCGCCACTTGCCCTATGCTCATTCTCGCTCGAAAGCCCGGCGAAAGCATTGTGATCGATGGCCGAATCACAATCAAAATACTGCGCCTGGACGGCGACGTGGTGAAAGTCGGGATCGAGGCGCCCACCAGCATCCCGGTCCATCGCCAGGAGGTTTATGACGAAATTCAGAAGGCCAACCTGGAAGCTTTGAATCAACCGCGCCTCGACCTGCCGCGGTTGTCCCCTTCGAAATTGTCGTCCCCCGCCTCCATCAACGGGATCAAAAAGAAATAACACATGCAAATCAACACCGATGTTTCCGCCGAAGCCGCCGCGAGCGTCCTCCTGACGCGATCCGACGCCAGCACGCAAACGTCCACGCCATCTTCGTCTTCCACCAGCGCGCAGGCGGACAGCCAGATCGATCCTTCGCTTCAGCGCCTGACGGACAATAATCCAGCCATTGAGGGCGCGGATTGGGAAATCCAGGACGAAGCGGGCGCGGACAAGGCGTCTTCCTTTGCGAGCCTGAGCATTATGAACCATCCCGGGACGGCGATGACCTCCCAAGCCAACCAATTATCGCAAAACGTTCTGGGCCTGCTCCAGCCAATCGATTAATCACGGGGCGCGCCGCGCTGAACTAATGAAAGGTTCTCAAAACACCAACGGTTCCCATTCGCCGGAAAAGTGCCTTGAGCAGGCGCAATTTTATTTCAAGCAAGGCAAATTGGTCGAAGCGCGGGATTGGCTTCAACGGATGCTCGAAATCGCTCCCGACGAACTGCAAGCCATTGTTGCGTATGGCAACCTTTCCTTTCAATTCGGCGAAATGTTTGCGGCGGCGGACGCGTTTGAAAAGGCGGTGAAATTACGTCCGAATGACGCCTCACTGCACGCGTTGCTGGCCACGGCTGCATACCGATCCGGCCGGGTCGAAGTTTTTAAAACCGCGTTGGCGCGGGCGCTGGAACTGGACGGCAAGAACGCGGCCGCGCTTCAACTGCTCGCGAATTTGAATCTGTCCCAGGGCAATCTCGCGGGCGCCTCCAAAATATATTTCAAGATTCTCAAGCACGATGAAAACAACGTGGAGGCAACGTTTGGCCTGGGTGTCTGTTTCTTCAATCAGAGCAACAAGAGCATGGCCCGGCAGTCCTTTGAGCGGGTATTGAAGCTGCAGCCAAACCACGGGCTGGCGCTGGAGAACCTCCTTGCATTGCAAATGGGTGAATCGCCCAGCGGCTCGCCGGACACACGGCGCACGCTCCTCGTCAATAATTATAATTACAACGCCTGTTCCGCCGGTGTTCGCGCGCTGCACTATTTGGCCACTTTGTTGAGGGCGGCGGGGGTTCCCGTGGCGGTGACGCACCGGTGTTTCTACAATCCGACAATTCCCATCCGCTCACAGGCCATGCCGGACGACATTGTGATTTATCCGGACGCCAGCCGTGGCAATACGCTCAACGCCGAGCGCATTGTCCGTTACATGTTCTACTACGCGCACGCCTATTACGGCGGCGACCGGATTTCACAAGAGGAATGCGCGATTGTCTTTCACCGCAATTACCTGGAGGACGTCCAGGCGCACTGCGATTATCCGTTGAGCGAGGACGACATTTTTACCATCCCGATCCTGGACAAGGAATGGTGTTTTTCCGAGGAAAAGACGATTGAAAACGTGCTCTACGTGGGAAAGGGAAAGGACAGAGCGTTGCCGAATATAGATCACCTGCAAATCGCCCCGGCAACGGCCTCGCAGAACCACAATGGCCCGCTCTCAGACCATTACGCGCACATGCGGACGCTCGCAGTGCTGCGAAAAGCGAAGAACTTTTACACGATGGATGAGAATACGCTGATGTCCAGCGAAGCGGCGTTGTGCGGCTGCAAAGTATTTTTTGTCAAAGACGCCACTACCTTCGAGGAACAGCCGCGCATCCTCGAGGAATTTGCCCTCCCGCAGGTGATGGCGCCCGGACAGGACATTCAACGCGCGCGAAAGATCGCGGAGAGAATTTATCATTTCTTTGAAGCGCGCCAAACGGAGCAACGCAGTGTCCGGAACCACGCGCAAAACCCAGCCGCCGCCAGCGCGCCGGTTCCCGCGTTGCCGCCAAAAACGCCGCCTGCTGAAAAGTCTGAAGTCTCGATCATCGTTCCGACTTTCAACAAACTCGAATTGACACGCCAATGCCTGCGGGCCTTGCGCGCGAATACGCCCGCCCCGCGCCACGAAATCATCGTGGTGGACAATGGCTCAACTGATGGCACGCGCGAATTCCTCCAGGCCGAGGAGTCCGCCGGAAATCTGCGCGCGATTCTCAATACGGACAACGCCGGTTTCGCGAAGGCCTGCAACCAGGGCGCTCGCGCCGCGCAGGGCAGATACATCACATTTCTTAACAACGACACCGAACCGCAAAACAATTGGCTCGGACCGCTCTTCTCGCTGGCTGAGGGCGATTCCTCAATCGCGGTCTGCGGCGCGAAATTGCTTTATCCCAACGGTACGATCCAACACGCGGGAGTAGCTCTGGCGGATTGCTGGGACCACGACCCGTTACTGGCGTTTCACCTCTTTGCCAAGGAAAAGGCGGACTTTCCGCTCGCCAACCAGCGCCGAGTTTATCAGGCCGTCACCGCCGCCTGCATGCTCGTCCGCAAAACGTGTTTCGACGAAGTGAGCGGGTTCGATGAGGAGTATTGGAACGGTTACGAAGACGTGGACCTGTGCCTGAGCTTCCAGCAGCGCGGCTGGCTCTCGGTCTATGAGCCGGGCAGCGTGGTCATCCATCATGAATCACAAAGCGGGCCTGAACGGTTCCGGCGCGTCAGTGAAAACATCGAGCTTTTCCATCGCAAATGGCTGGAACAGGCCAGCCCGGACGTTATTATTGACCAGGCGGGCAAAACCAGGATTTCCGAAGGGTCGGTCATGCGCATGTATTCGCCGCCCCCCGGCAAGCTCGTCTCGATTATTATTCTTGCGCACAACCAGCTCGCGGATACCCGGCAGTGCCTCGCCAGCATCGAAAAACACACGCCGCTTTCGCATGAGTTGATCCTCGTTGACAATGGTTCGACCGACGGAACCGGGCAATTTTTCCGCCAATACGCCGCCAAACGCGAAAACGTGCGCGTCATTCTCAATCGGGCCAATCTCGGTTTTTCGGCGGGCAACAACCAGGCTTTGGCATGCGCCAAAGGTGATTTCATCCTGCTTATCAACAATGATACAGTGGTTACGCCCGGCTGGCTCGAACAGATGCTCTCCGTTCTGGAGCTATACCCGGATTGCGGTTTGACGGGGCCGATGTCCAATTCGGTTTCCGGTCCGCAACTGGTTTCCTCTGCCAATTATGGGAGTCTTGAGGAATTGCCGAAATTTGCCAATCAATGGAGCGCCGCTCACGCCGGCCAATCCACCGAAGCGCCGCGTCTGGTCGGCTTTTGCCTGTTGCTGCGCCGGGCCGTCCTGGAAAAAATCGGCGGGCTCGACGCGCAATTCGGCAACGGCAACTTCGAGGACGACGATTTCTGCATTCGTGCGTTGCTGAGCGGATTCAAACTCCGAATCGCGCACGCCTCATTTGTTCATCACACCGGCGGCCAGACATTCAAAGGAGCGAAGATGGATTATCGCGCCAGCATGTCGCAAAATTGGGAAATATTCAAAGCCAAGTGGGGAATGCCGAAAGACGCGCCGCTGGGAAATGGCTATCGAATTCCGTCCGCAGCCCCTTCAACTACCCCTTTGCGCCTGCCCCTTCCCGCGCCGGCCAACAGCCACGTTTCCTCATCCGAAGGTCGCTGCTGGATCGACAAAACATTGCCGGAAGCCGTCCTTAAAAAATCGCCTCAAAAGGCCGCTTCGATTTCTCTGCCGCCGTCCGCTCTCATCGGTAATCTCAATCGCGCGCGCGACTTGGCTGGGAAAAAACAATTTGCCGCAGCGTGGGAATCCACGACGGCTGCAATTCTCGCCCGGCCTTATCATCCGGAGGCGCACCTGCTGCTGGCGGAAATTGCCCTCCGCGCCGGCGCCGGGGAATCCGCCCGCCAGTGCGCGCAACGCGCCCGGGACATGGCGCCAGACTGGGCGCCGCCAAAGAAATTTCTCAAAGGCCACCTGCGCGGAAACACAAACCCCGAGTGGTTGAAAATTCCCGCCGCCACAAATTCACCACGCATTTCGGTTTGTTTGATCACCAAAGACGAGGAGAAATTCATCGGCCGGTGCCTGCGCTCAGTCCAGTCCATTGCCTGTCAAATCATCGTCATGGACACGGGATCGACCGATCGCACGGTCGAAATCGCGAAGGAACATGGGGCGGAAGTCCACTCCTTTGCTTGGTGCGACGATTTCGCCGCCGCTCGCAATGCCGCCCTCGAACACGCGATGGGCGATTGGATTTTGGTCCTCGACGCGGACGAGGAATTGATGGCCCGGGAGGCGCAAACGCTGTCCCGGGAAATACGAACGCCCGCCGTGCTGGGCTATCGCATTCCTATAATTGATGCCGGGCGCGAACAGGAAGGGTGCAGCTATGTGCCGCGCCTTTTTCGAAACGCGCCCGGTCTGTTTTTCGTTGGCCGCATACACGAGCAGGCCTTCAGCAGCATCCAGGTCCGCTGCCAGCAATGGGGCCTTAAACACCAGATCGGGACCACCCGTCTTTTGCACCACGGTTACACGGAGGAAGTCCTCGCGAGCCGTGGCAAGATCGAGCGCAATTTGCGTTTGCTTCGGCAGGCCATTGAGGAATTGCCCGGCGAACCGAATCTGGTGATGAGTCTCGGATTGGAGTTGGTGCGGTCCGGCGAGTTTGACGCGGGCATCGACCGATATTGGGAAGCCTTCCATCTGGTTGCCGCGCTGCCTTCCAGCCAGGTCACTCCTGAGTTGAAGGAAACATTATTGACGCAATTGACGACCCACCTGATGGCCGGCAAACGCTATTCCGAGGTGGCGCAACTGTGGCAGATTCCATTTGCCAAATCCAGCGGGATGACAGCCTCGCAACATTTCAGCCTTGGCCTGGCGTATATCGAACTCAAGCAACCAGCTCTGGCCGCCGACCAAATGCGGCAATGCCTGGCGCGTCGAAACCAGCCCGCATTGACACCGGTCAACCGTGAAATTTTAAAGGCGGCGCCGAATCATTGCCTGGCGCTGTGCCTGGCCGCGACCAATCACCCCGAAGCCGCCCGACAGGCTTTCGAGGGCGCGCTTGCCGACGATCCGTTGTCACGCGTCGTACGATTTGACTTCGCCCGTTTCCACGCCGCCCAAGGGGCGCCCATTGACGCTTTGAAGCTGCTCAATCAGCTGGCTCTGGAAAATCCCGGTGAGGCGCGCGTCTGGCAATTTGGAGGGCAGGTCGCTCTCAGCCGCCCGGAATGCATGGATTTCGCCCGCCATTGGACAGCCCAGGCCATCAAACATTTTCCGCAAGACCACGCCATTGCAATGCAGCGGGCCGAAGTGCTCATGCTCAATCAGGACATCGAGCACGCCCTACCGTTGTTGCGAAGCGCGGATGCTCCGGCATCTCCGCGCCAGCGCGCCGCGATTGTCCTCTGCGAATTGCTCCTGGGAGATCGTCAACATCAATTTCGTTCCGACGAGGAGCCGGCCATCAGCCGTGAGGCGGTGCAGTGGTATCGCCAGTGGATCAGCGTCGGGGCGCATTCGTTATTGCACGGGCTTCACGAGCGTATCGAACAAATCCGGCTCGTACTGCCCGCCTTTGTCAACATTTGGGAAGCCGCCGACCGCCAGGCACGCAAGGTTGCGGCTTAACTAATTATGCGGTTGATATGAGAAGACTCTCGCGCAGAGGGACGCGGAGCGCGCAGAGAAAAAGAAAATAGGGAGTCGGGATTAGGCAAACGGGAATCGAGAATTACCGGAAGATCGGATTCTAATCTGCAAATCCCAAGAAATGAGTTTTGCGGACCGGCCCAGATTTGCGAATTGCTCGCCCAGCGCCTGAATCCCAAGTCGAACTTGACCTTCCCGCCCTCCTTTCATGATTTCCTGATTTCCAAATTACGATTTGCGGTTCTTAACTTAGAAACCATCTCTCAGTCGCTGTTGAGCACGCCAAAATTTCGCCTTGCGCACTCGGGGCAAATCCCGTGAGTGAAGTTCGCGTTGGAATGATCGCGGATGTAAACCTCAATCTGGCTCCAATATCCCCTGTCATCACGAATTTTCTTGCAGTGGGCGCAAATCGGGAAAAACCCGCTGAGGGTCTTGACTTCACCCAAGGCCATCTTCAACTCGCCGAGCAGGCGTTCCCTCTCCCTTTCGGCGCGTTTGCGCTCGCCGATGTCCCTGGTGATGGTCGAGGCGGCTATGATCTCCCCGGCGCTGCTGCGAACCGGCGATATACTCAACGACACCTCCACCAACGCGCCGTCTTTTCTCCTTTGGGTTGTCTCAAAATGGCTGATTTCCTCGCCCCGCCCGACGCGCTCCAACAATGGCGCAAGTTCCTTGCCTCCTTCGGGCGCGAGAAGAAGTTCGGTTGACTGCCCCAGCATTTCGGACGCGGTGTAACCGTAGAGCTTCTGGGCGCCGGCGTTCCAACTCACGATTTTCCCGGCCAGCGATTTCCCAATAATGGCGTCGTCTGAGGATTCGACAATTGCGGCCAATTGGCCAAGCGCCGCCCCCGCCCGTCGCTCAATCGCCAGCGCCCGGCGCATCCGCACCGAGAAATACAGGACTGTGGGACAAATCAGGAAATAGAAAACGGCGTTGATTTGATTCTCCGAACCGCTTATAAGCAGACTGTGTCGCGGCGCGACAAAAAACCAGTCGCCCACCAGGAAACCCGCCACCATCGCAAACAGAGACGGCCCCGCTGCCGCGAATTGAGTCACTGCGAAAAACGCGAGGAAAAACGAGACATAGGGAAGGCGTTCCTTCCAGACCGGGTCCATGAATAGCCTCAGGGTAAAGGAAAGAGCCACGCAGAGGACGGCCAAAAGGTAAGGCCGCGCCCAATTCCGGATTGTTCGTTGAGGCGCGTCCTGCCGTTCCCATGTGACCGACTTCTGCATGTGTGTCTCTAAATTGAGCACTTTTCAGCACCCAATCTCTTGCTACTCAAGAGCAAACGGCGGGCCATCACGCCTGAAAACGGAAAAAACGACAGTATAATTTGGCCTTTAGCCGTCAGGCTTTAGCGTCTAACTTGGCTTTCGGTGGTTCATTTTTTTCAACAGACCGTTGTGGCGGCCGCTTCACAATGAGTTATGCCGAAGCCATCCAGTTCCTTTACGACTTGCGTCTCTTTGGGATGAAGTTGGGATTGGAGAACACGCGCCGCCTTGCCGCGGCCGCGGGCGATCCGCATCTCAAACTCCGGTTCATCCATGTCGCGGGCACCAACGGGAAAGGTTCGACGTGCGCGATGCTGGAAAACATTTATCGCGCGGCGGGATTGCGCGTCGGATTATTTACGTCGCCGCATTTGGTTTCCTTCGCCGAACGAATTCAGGTCAACCGCGTTTTGATCAGCCGTGAGGACGTCGCGCGATTGGCGGAGCGGATCCGGGCGATCACGGACAAATGGGGCGAGCAGTCGCAACCCACCTTTTTTGAAGTGGTCGCAGTCATCGCATTGCAATATTTCGCGGAGCAGAAGTGCGAACTGGTGATTTGGGAAACCGGCCTTGGCGGCCGTCTGGACGCCACGAACATCGTGACGCCTCTGGCCGGCGTCATTACCAATGTGCAGTTCGACCATCAAAAATGGCTGGGCGACACCATCGCCGAAATCGCCGCCGAAAAAGCCGGCATCATCAAGCCTGGCATCCCGATTATTACAACTGCTGAAGACCCGGACGCCCTGAACGTCATTAGCCAGACCGCGCAACGCCTGCGCGCCCCACTGACGATTGTCGGCAAAGCGGACCAGGATTTCGAAGTTGCGCTGGCTGGAGAGCACCAGAAAACAAACGCCGCGCTTGCCGCCGCCGTCGCGCGCATTCTTGCGCCGCAAATTCCGGTGTCCGAAAGCGCCATTCGCAACGGGCTGAAAACCGCGCAGTGGAACGGGCGTCAACAATTGGTGGATCGGCCCGGCGGACGCAAGGTCTTGCTGGACGGCGCGCATAACGCCGCCGGCGCCCAAACTCTCGCGGACGCGGTGCAAACCCGTTTTCCAAGTTGCCGTCCCGCTCTGGCGTTTGGCGCGATGCGCGACAAGGATTGCGCGGCGATCTGCAAAATCCTCGCCCCGCTCGCGGGTCAAATCCTGATTTCGCCTGTGTCAAGCGAACGCGGCGCCGATCCGCATTGGCTGGCTGATCTCTGCCGCCAATCCAACAGCACGGCGCCAATTACAATTTGCTCAAGCATTGCCGATGCGCTTGCGCGAGCCGCGGAAGAGCAGCTTGTCGTTGTGACGGGTTCGCTCCATCTGGTCGGAGACGCGATGGTGGCGCTGGGGCTCGCCGACGCGACAGACGAAGCCGGCTTGAACGATTACCAACCACGCCAGGATTTGGCGGCGATCAGGGCTGTAACATTCGATGTGGGCGGGACGCTCTTGGAACCGTGGCCTTCGGTCGGCCACGTTTATGCCGAGATCGCCGCAAAGCACGGCGTTCATGTGCCAGCGGAAAAATTGGACCGCCAATTCGCCGCGGCGTGGAAGGCGAAGAAAAATTTTGGTTACAGCGCGGCGGAATGGTCTGATCTTGTCATCCAAACCTTTGACGGACTTGCGCCACCGCCAAGCGAGGCGTTGTTTTCCGATTTATACAGCCACTTCGCCTCGGCAACGCCGTGGCGAATTTTCGACGATGTATTGCCGTGCCTGCAACGCCTGAAACGGCGCGGTTTGAAGCTCGGCGTCATTTCCAATTGGGACGAGCGTCTGCGTCCTTTGCTCCATGCGTTGGAATTGGACGAATACTTTGACGTGGTGATCGTTTCGAGCGAAACGGGCCGCCATAAACCTGACGCTGGAATATTTGACGCGGCGACCGCGAGCCTGGGCGTATCGGCTGAAACCATCCTGCACGTCGGCGATAGCGCAACGGAAGATTTTGAAGGAGCGCGGCAATCGGGATTTCGGTCTCTTCTTTTGCGGCGCGAGGGAACCGGCGGGCCTGGCACGATTTCGTCGCTGGACAGGCTGTTGAATTGACAGCAGCTTACTTCAAATATTTGTCGATGGGCGGCTGAAGCAGGTCCTTTATCTCAGGTTGGTTCATATTTTCCGGCGTCACCAATACCACGCCCGTGTCAATTCGCCTCTCGACCTTTTGGCCTTCCAAATGTTGCACTATCGTTTTCACGGAGAGATATCCCATAAGGAGAGGATTTTGCACGGCGAGGCCTTGAAGGTCGCCGTTCTTCATATCGAGCACAGACTGCGAGCCGGCGTCAAACCCGACCATTTTCACTTTGCCGCCTGCTTTGCCGATGTCCCGGAGGGCTTTGGTCATGGCTATCGTATTAGGTTCATTGACACAGAAGATGCCATTGACCTCGTTGCCGAACCGATTCAACAGGTTCTGCGACGCTTGATACGCGGTCTCAATGGTCACGCCCGCGTATTGATCGGAGGAGATCAACTTGATTCCCGGGTGTTTGGCCAGCGCATCCAAAAAACCCTTTTCCCGCTCCTCGGTGCTGGAGGAACCGACAGCGTAGCGCAAGAGAATGACGTTGCCCTGATCGTTCAGCAATTTCGCCATATAATCACCCGCCAATTGGCCGCCCTTGAAATTATCCGTCGCGACAAAGCTGACGTATTTGTCCGACTTCAATCCGGAATCCATCACAAGGACCGGAATGCCCGCCTGCACGGCGCTCTCGACGGGATTGACCAGCGCCTGGGAATCAAGCGGGGCCAGCACAATGCCGCTGACTTGGCGGCTGGTGAAATTCTCCACGACCTGGATTTGCTGGTCCCGGTCGTCCTCGCGAAACGGGCCTTTCCAGATTATTTCCACCGGCACGCCCTGGGCAGTGAGTTCCTCTCCTGCTTTGACGGCGCCGGCGTGAATGGATTTCCAGTATTCGTGCGTGGTGCCTTTGGGGATGACGGCGATCGTATAGCCTTTTTGCTCCACCTTTTTCCCGCAACCCGCCAAAGCCAGGACGGCAAAGGCCAGCCCAAGTTGAATCAATGATTTCACCAGTTCAGCTTGGCCGGAAAGTATTCAGCAATCAACTCTTCATAGAAGGGACGCAAGGCTTTCACGTCCGGCTTGGTGTGGCTTTTGGTGTAAAGATCGTAGAGGTTGAACTTCTGCACCCAGGGCATCATCTCGCGGTCGTGGGCGTTGGTCAGCGAATTGTATTCGCCCTCACGATGCCAGGGATAGAAGGAATGGTAGCGCAACATGTAGAGCGCTTCGTCCGGCAGATAATCTTTGGTGACATTATAAATGTATTCATCGTGTCCCCACGAAATCCGCACCTTGTCCAAACCACAGCCTTCCTCATAAACGCCCAACGGGGTCTGGTAACGGGGATTCTGGCTGTCCGGGTTATCGGCGAAAAATTGCGGGAAAACGATCTTGTCCGAGTAGCGGCAACCGGTCGGAAAAGTGTCGCCCACCACAGCCCATTGCGGTTCGCCCCAGAGGCACAGCATTTTGCCGAGATCGTGGACCATGCCGGCAAGAATAAACCAGCGCGGGTGCCCATCGGCGCGGATGTGCTCGGAGGTTTGCAATAAATGCTCCAGTTGCGACAGGTCAGTGTCCGGATCGCTGTCATCGACGAGCGTGTTCAGGTATTCCATCGCTTCCCAAACGCCCATTTTGCGGCGGTTCAAGCCAAGGAACTCTTTCCTCTTGGCCTGCGCGAATTCGTAAGTCTGATGAAGGTGATTCTGGCGATAGAATTCCCGCACGGTCGGGCGGGCATCGGCTTCGTAATTGCGAAACTGTTCCTTCTTTTTATTCGGGTCAACCGCTTGAAACGGCTTGGAGTCAGCGACCGCCGGTTCGGGATAGCGCTCCTTAAGGAAATCCTCCCATTCCTCCATGCTTTCGAGCGGTGAATGGCTGTTCGTTCGAGCTTCGGACGTTTTCATGGTTCTCTTTTACAGTCTTTTCGACTTTTGCGCAAGGCGTACCGTGAGGGCCGCGATGGCTGGGCGCAAATCAGCTTTTGAAGGGGTGGGAAGGCGGCTAGAGTGGCCGCATGACAGCTACCACTGAAACGGCAGTTGGTTTACCTCACTGCGACCTTGGGTCGGAGGCGTTGTTGCCAGCCCAACCGGAGCGATTGCTTGGCGGTCTGGCCGGACAGATGCACAACTCGGCCCTATGCGCCGATCAAGCGCCGCCGACTTGCCCGGTTTGTCAAAACAAGTTAAGCCGCTGGAAGCAAGGACACTGGACGAGCATTCAGACTCGATTCGGCGCCATTCGGCTCCAGCGGGCGCGGGGCTATTGCAAACGGCGCCGCAAA
>DATAUD010000074.1:0-7085 GCA_036268455.1 Verrucomicrobiia bacterium | reverse complement strand
GTGGTTTGGAATTTCGCAGGGTTTATTGCGGGGTTGGGGCGTCACGCTGCTTGCGGTATTGGCGCAACAGTTCAGGTCCCAGTTGGCAGATCAATTCTTCCAGGGCCTTGCCGTTGCTCAAGGCCTGCCGTAACCGCGGGACCAGCTCCGCCGGCACATACATACAGCGGCGGCGTCCTTTGTCGGTGAAAGAGAGGATGAATGCCGGATGCTTGTCGCCGCGGGCGCAGGCAGGACAGTTGGGCCGGATGCAAGGTTTGCGGATTTCCGCCAGGGAGCCTTTAATGGCGGGCCAGAGCCGTTGGAGTTGGCGGAGAAAATTCCGGTGGAGAGCGGAATCGGGAGTTTTTGGACGCTTCATGGCATGTATATATTGTATAATACATACATACGGCAATAAAAAAATGAAAACTCATGGGCCGTTTTCCCGCCGTCACTGAGGCATTACAAGACTTGCGCAGGTTTGTACGGCTCGATGCTATCAATCCGGTAGCGCTTCTTTCCGCCTTCAACCTCGACCTCGACTTCTTCGAGGGGCTTGCGGTTGAGGAGGGATTGGGCGACGGGGGTCAAATAGCTGATGATTCCCTTCTCAGGATCTGAATCCCACGCGCCGAGAACGACGAAGCGCTCCGCCTGTTGATGCTCCAAATCGGTGACGTTGACCTGGGTGCCCATGCTGACGACGTCCGTGCGAGGATTCGCGAAATCCGAGCCGCGCGCGCGAACCAATTGCGATTCCAGTTCGCCCTTGCGGCGCATTAGGATTTTCTGCATTTCCTTGGCGGCCTTGTATTCGTGGTTTTCGCGCAAATCGCCGTAACTGCGGGCCACGGCGATTTCCTTTGAATTGGCCGGGATGGATTTTTGGACCAACTCGGCGTATTCGTTTTTACGCCGTTCCAGACTCTCCCAAGAAACAACGAATGTTGTGTCCTGGCGGGTTTGCTCGCCGGAAATCATGGTCTGGACGGCCGGATAACTTTTTACGATGCGGGCCAGCAGAGAGCGTTTGTCCATGTCGTCGAAACACGGGGAAAGTTGCAACGCGCGGGTGAGGTCCTTGATGACTTCCAAATCGGCGGAGCCGATCAATTCGACCAGAAGGGTTTGGTCGTCGAGAATGTAATCGCGAAGTTTGTTGGAGCGTTTTTCGTTGAATTGGTCGCGTTCCATGGCGGTGAGCATGGCCCGGAAAACTTCGGGGCCGAGGATGTCGGCAAAGCTGTCCGAGCGCTCGCGGGCGAGCCACAAAAGCAAATCGCTGCTGGCCTGATGCTGGCTGATGAGGCGGCCCAAAAGCTCCTTTAAATTATCGAGTTTTCCGCCGGCGATCAGGGCGTGGGCGATTTCAGCGGCCACTTTCGCGGAGACATGGTTCAACGCGCCAAGGAGGGCTTCGGACCAGCGCTCCGGATTGCTGGCTTTGAATGATTCCAATGCGCGGCGGTGTTTGACGGCGGGGATCTGCTCCAAAATTGAGCCGATTCGCCCGGCTTCCTGCGCCCAGATGGATTGCGAGGCGAGTTCGCCCTCAATCGGCGCGCCCTCGGTTGCCTCGCGGATTTCATCGCGCACAAAAATGCCCTCGAGAGCGATGGCGGGTTGTGTGCGTTGATGGGTGGCGATTTCGGCGTTAAGGGCCGGGACTACTTCTTTGGCCATCGCCGCTTTGTCGCCCAGATCGGGGAGGTTCTTGAGAATTTCGTGCGTGACGACCACACGGGCTTTGAGGCCCTTGGCGGCGCGGAATTCTTCCATCAGGCGGTTTTGAAGGGACACTTCCTTGACCTGATAAATAATGGGGTCGGACTTTTTGACGGGCACCTGGAAATGGCCGTCCTTCTTCAATTCGCGTTTGGCGCCTTCCCACCATTTTTTCCAGTCGTCTTTAATGACATCGGGCACGAGGACCTGCTGGATTTGATCAATCGTGGCGCGATTGCCGAAGCTTTGGAGGACCAGTTTGATGAGGTCGAGGTGATGAAGCGCCGCCATCTGGCGGAGGCTGTCGAGGCCCGAAACTTTGCGGGCGTAAATGTGATCGCTGGAAATCGGCTTGAGAGATTCGGCTGCAAAAGCCATGTCCATCGTGTGGCCGGCCTTCGTTTGAAAATCGATTGTGAACCGGCCGAAGACGGTGTCGGTATTGACGATTTTTCCGAAACCCCAGCTTCGATGATAGCAATAACCACTCTCGGTCAACGCCACAAGAGCATCGACTTGTTGACGTGTCAGTTTCCCGGCGGCTGCAAGTTTTTCAAATTCTTCTTTCATCGTATATTCTCGCGTCCCTTAACAGTCTGTTCATTATTAGGACGTGAACGACGAAAGTCCAAGAGAAATTGCCGTGCGTGTTCTGGCCCATCGGGGCAAGGGTGGATTCTATGTGGAGCAATTGCTCGACCGCGAGCTGTCGCGCCACGCGCTTTCCGCGCCCGACCGGGGGTTGTGCCAGGAATTAACGTTCGGCATGGTTCGGTGGCAAAGCACTCTGGATTGGCTGGTCTCGCGCAAAACTGCCGGTCGCACTCAAAATGCCATGCTGCGTTTGCTGCTGCACCTTGGGCTTTACCAACTCTTTTGGCTGCAACGAATTCCCGATCATGCCGCCGTCCATGAAACGGTGGAACTGGGCAAGCGGCTTGGCTTTGGGCCGCGCGCGGGATTTCTCAACGCCATCCTGCGCGGTTACATTCGCGAGCGCGATCAAACCAGGCTGGAACTGGCGAAATTGAAGGAGTCCGATCCGCCGCTCGGCTATTCGCATCCGGCCTGGCTGGTGGAACGGTGGCAAGGCCGATGGGGCCGCGAAAAGACGTTGCGATTGCTCGAATGGAACAACAGCTCGCCGCCGGTTTTTGCGCGGTTGAACCAATTGAAAACGGATTTGCCCGGATTGCACGAGCGATGGCGCAAGGAGGGCGTGGAATTCGAGGAGCGCGCCTACGATTGGACGGGACCGGGCCTTGTGTTTGAATTGCGTTCCCACCCGCCTTTGACGGAATGCGAGAGTTTTCAGGACGGTTTGTTTTATGTGCAGGACCCAAGCACGTTGCTGGCGGTGGAGGAATTGGCGCCGCAACCGGGCGAGACGATTCTCGATCTTTGCGCCGCGCCCGGGGGCAAAACCGGTTTCATCGCGCAACGAATGCGCAATCGCGGTCGGATCGTCGCGCACGACGCCCAGCCGGATCGCCTGAAGTTGGTTGAGGAAAACTGCCGCCGCCTTGGCGTCACGTGTGTCGAGATTGGCGGAGAGGTGGACGCTGGCCCTGAGTTTGACCGCATTTTGCTGGACGCGCCGTGTTCCAACACCGGCGTTTTGCGGCGGCGTGTGGATTTGCGGTGGCGCGCGCAGCCCGCCGAACTCGAACGACTGCGCAAAGGACAAGCGACGTTGTTGGACCAAGCCGCGTCGCGATTGAAACCGGGCGGCCTGCTCATTTACAGCACGTGCAGCCTTGAACCAGAGGAAAACGAAGAGGTCGTGAAAACTTTCGTCGGCGCGCACGTCGAGTTTAAATTGGAAAGCGAACGGCAATTGCTGCCCTTTGTCGAACTGGTGGACGGCGCGTATGTCGCCAAATTGCGCAAGAAAGGTTAGACTCCTCTCTTGAAATATGCCGAGCACTATTTAACGTTGGTGCCGGTTGTGGGTGGAGAGGATGAGTCTTGCGTGGAAGGCGGAGCGTGCAATGAGGAGTTGGAATTACATATTCAATCTATAGAGCCAAGGCGAAAAAAGCCGAACGAAATGCTCGTGTCAAAAGTTAGAGCTGACACCGGCACTATAACTTGCGACTTTCGATTTCCATCGGAGACTTGTTTCAATATACGAACCAACCGTTTTATTACAGAAGTTGAGACTCCTATGCACCACGTTCCAAAAGAGCTGCGAGGGGCAGTCACCGGATTTGTGATTTTGCTCTGCAAAGGTTTGATCGAAGACAAAAGATGGAATTGGGATTTGGATCATTGTGATTGGAAACGTTACCAAAGTGGTTTTTTAGACCCTTCGGCTCTGAAGATCACATTGGCCGTATTCCTGAACTCGCTAGAGATGAATGAGGCTGGCGTCGTTATCAATTATGAAGACGCCCGGTTTAGAGGTTTCCAGTATTTCAGAGCACAGGTTGATCCCTCGTATCCCATCCGCGCCGTGGAGCCGCCGTTTCAGCCACATGAAATCGAAGAACCAGATTGGCGTATTTGGGAGGCCTAATAAATTCACTGGAAATCATTGAGGGGCCATTTGGGGCCGTACTTAAACATTTAACAAATGGCTTGAGGAGCGGGCGAGTGGTGGTGAGGATGAAGTTCTGACGAAGCCAAAAAATTCCCTCTTGATGTTCCCATGTTTATATGTGCCTGAGCCGGTGAGCCGGGAGCCGGTGAGCCGGTGTCAGTCTCAACTTTTGACACAGCGGGGGATGGGGACCATAGCCAAGTGACAAACACCTCCGCAGAGAATCCGTTCTAAAACGAATCGGCAGAGTTCGACACAGCCTTAAAAATGTCCTTGATATTCCCATATTTATATGGGAATAGTTGACTGTGGAGAATTCGTTCTTTGAAATTTAAGGAGGCTGGGGCAAACTGCGGTCAAGCCAGTCAAAGCCAGTCAAACCATTTCACAGTCAAGGCTAAACCCGGCAATTCCATTGCAATGGTCTAATATTAAGCGTCTTATGAATAATCTGAGCCGCTTCTTCCCAGTTTTTCCGGTCAAGCCGGTCAAGGTTAATCAAGGCTACTAAAGGTTTATTTAAAAAATCGAAAAACCCCAGGCACGCGCGTGAAAGTTTAGACTCCTCTCTTGAAATATTCTGTGTACACTTTCAGTCTGGCGCAGAAATGAAGATTGACCAAAAGATCCGACCGGTCGATTTGATCCGCAAGATCGGGCGGCTTTGGGAATTGTCGGGTCAAAAGATTCGCGCCATCGAGAGAAATTACGATTCCGCCAAAGGCTCGCCGGTTTTTACGGTGCGCGGCGCCTACACCACTCGGGGATGGACGGAGTGGACGCAAGGATTCCAGGTCGGCGCGGCGATTTTGCAGTTTGATGCCACGGGCGAAGGCGAGTTTCTTGAATTGGGCCGGGCGCAAACAGTCGAGCGGATGGCGCCCCATGTCAGCCATTTCGGGGTGCATGACCACGGTTTTAATAACGTCAGCACTTACGGGAATTTGTTGCGGCTGATGCGTGAAGGACGCATCGCGGAGAATCCGTGGGAGCGCGCATTTTACGAATTGGCGCTCAAACTCAGCGGGGCGACGCAAGCGCGGCGGTGGACGGCGATCAAGGATGGGGGCGGTTTTATTTATTCGTTCAACGGGCCGCACTCGCTTTTTGTGGACACAATTCGCTCGTTGCGGGCTCTGGCGCTTTCGCATCAACTGGGGCACGTCCTGATGGAGGAGAATGACCGGCGCGTCTCACTGCTGGATCGGCTCAAAGCGCACGCGGCGGCGACGGCGAAGTTTTCGGTTTATTACGGCGAGGGCCGCGACGCTTACGATATTCGCGGGCGCACGGCGCACGAATCCGTTTTCAACGTCGCGGACGGAAATTTTCGCTGTCCCAATTCGCAACAGGGATATTCTGCGTTCAGCACGTGGACACGCGGGTTGGCCTGGGCGATGTGCGGATTCTCGGAGCTGTTGGAATTCATGCGGGCGATTGGCGATGATTCCATGACGTCCGTTCTGCGCAAGGCCGCCGAGGCGGTGTGCGACTTTTATATCCGATACACAACTGCGGCGGATGGAATTCCGTATTGGGACACGGGCGCGCCGAATTTGCACCGGTTGGGAGATTGGCAATCGCGCGCGGCTGATCCGTTTAATCCGCACGAGCCGGTGGACAGTTCGGCGGCGGCGATCGCGGCGCAAGGGTTGTTGCGGCTGGGGAGATACTTGAATGACAAACGATTTTGGCAGGCGGGTCTGACGGTTTTGGACACGCTGCTCGATGAGCCTTATATTAGCGCGGACCCGAAACATCAGGGGTTGATTTTGCACAGCGTCTATCATCGTCCGAATGGGTGGGACTACGTTCCGCGGCGTCGCAAGGTTCCATGCGGTGAATCCTCCATGTGGGGGGATTATCATGCGCGCGAAGCGGCGCTGTACGTTCAACGCATTGCAACCGGTGGAAAATACCTCGCTTTTTCCATATGAATTCCGAATTATCGTATAATATCCCGTGTTTTTTATGCGCAAATCCGTCTTAATCGCGTGGCTCGCCGGACTTCTGGCGATTCCCGCCTACGCTCAAACAAACTTGTGGCAGTTGGCCAAGGAGTCCACCGGCGCACACCGGTTTTCAACGCTCTTCAGCGCGCAGGATGTTTTGCACTGTTTGTCCACGGATGCGGGCATTGATACGGCTATCGCGTTTTGCAAAACGTCGGGGATCACTCACGTCTTTATCGAGGCGTTTCGGGACGGGTTCCTCAATAAAAAGGAAACGCTGGAGCACGCGCGGGATCGGTTTAAGGCGGCGGGGATTGAGGTGTCGGGCTGCGTGACGACGACGCATATTGGAAAACCTTCAAGTGGGTGGGGCCCGGAGGTTTGCTGTTACACGGATATGCGGACGCAGCAGAATCTTGAGGCGGTTTTTGAATACGCGGCGGGCGTGTTTGACGAGATTATGATTGACGACTTCTTCTTCGAGGATTGCATGTGTCCGGAATGCGATGCGGCCCGGCGCGCCCAAAAGGTCACGGTTGGCGATAAAACTTACCCGGTGGCGAGTGATAGTTGGGCGGATTATCATTGCACACTGATGCTCCATGTTTCCGAGGATCGGGTGCTGGCCGCCGCGAAGAAGGTGAATCCCAAGGTCAAGCTGATCATCAAGTATCCGCAATGGTACGATATGTATCAGGAGCGGGGTTACGATGTGGGGCGCGAAACGGCGGCTTTTGACAAGATTTGGGTGGGGACGGAAACTCGGGATTACACCAATGAACTCCATTGGGGCAACACGGTGCAGTACGAGGGCTATTTTTTGATGCGATGGCTTGGGGACGTCGGCGGGGCGAAGTGCGGCGGGGGTTGGTACGATTGGCTGG
>DATAUD010000073.1:0-50045 GCA_036268455.1 Verrucomicrobiia bacterium | reverse complement strand
AGGCTTTGGTTCTCAATCCGAGCAAGGCGCTCTGACCCGCGAAATCTTGATGAGCGTCCTGCTCACGCTCTCGAAACGAACCCGCGACGCCTTCGGCGTTTTCAAGCGCGCCCTTGATGCGTTGGCCCAAGACGAAAAGCGCGACCCCTACCGGTTGTTGTTTGATTCCTCCTGATCTTAACCCAAAATCCGCCGTCACTGAGGCATTACTTGGTCGGACCCAGACGCCCTTGAAATAAATCGCGTCCAGCACGATTACTCGCAATAACGGGTCCAGTGGCGCCTGGACGATTTGCGGGATTTTCCCATCCGTCTGCGCGCTGACCCAATCGTTAATCGTTTTGACAAAGGAAGGGTCTTTGAAATCCGCATTGAAAACTCCCGCTTTATAGGACGATTTGGCGACGGCGGCAAATTCCGGCTCGATGACCGCGTTCTTATCTGTCCACAGTCCGTTGGCGATTTCCAATTTCAATTTGGAATTCTGCGAAGTGAGCAGATCGAGCAAGGCTTTGTTGGCCGTGTTCAAATCTGCCATCGAAATGTCCTTCACCTTCAACGCCGCAACCATCTGGGTCAACGTCTCGCCTTTGGCGCCATTTGCCACCACGGAAAGCGCGAACGCAACCCCCGGCGGACTCAGGAAAAAGTTCGTCCGGGCCAGGTGCTGGCGCGCCTGAGCCAGCAGTCAAATCCAAAATGATTATAATCGACCGCCACACTTGCCGGTTGTACCTCGGCTTGAACCCCCAGTGACAACAGGGTAAACAAACCTGCCAATGTCACCTTCATTAATGTTACAGGAATTCGATTTTCAAGGAAGTCTAGTCCTGTGGCACCCTGCCATTATGATTCATTGGCCCGTGCGCGGGTCGAAGATCGCCCCGAGAAACAGAATGAGGCTGGTTTTCTGCTCGGTGATGGCGAAAAAAAATGGCCTGTCCACTACCATGTGAAACGGCGGTGGCTCACGCCGCACGGCCATTGCCCGGGCGCCGATCGAAGTGACTGCCGCCGCCTCCGTTCCTTCTTCATTGACGTCAACATAAGTCTTTTGCTTGACCCAACTGATGTAAAGAGGTTCGCTCGATATCCCGCTGAAGTCCGCCTGCCGCGTAAATGCCGCCTGCATGCCCATCGAGACAAGCACCGGTTTCAGATCGTATTCGTTTTCCAGCTTGAATCGCGGCAGTTCCAACGTCCCGCGGCGCGATTCCATTTGTTGAGTCCATTGGGCGAAATTGTCCGCCGTGAAAGTCCGCAGAAATTTGTCCAATCCCGCTTTGGGGAGAAAAACTTCCATGTTGATGTCTCTTCCGGCGTACGGAAGTTCGACCGCCTGGAAATCGTCGTTCTCGAAGTAACGGAAGCGCCCTTCGCGGGCCATCCTCGAATGTTGCACAACACCCCCGCCGGCCAGCGTAAAAGGAAGCTCGCGTGTCAGCTTTGCGTCGAACGGTTGGACCCACGCGCCCTTGAAATAAATCGCGTCCAATACGATGACTCGCAGCATTGGGTCCAATGGCGCCTGGACGATTTGCGGGATTTTCCCGTCCGTCTGCGCGCTGACCCAATCGTTAATCGTTTTGACAAAGGAAGGGTCCTTGAAATCCGCGCTGAAGACTTCCGCGTTGTAGGATGATTTGTTCACGGCGGCAAATTCCGGCTCAATGACCGCGTTCTTGTCCGTCCACAACCCGTTGGCGATTTCCAATTTCAGCTTGGAATTTTGCGAAGTGAGCAGATCGAGCAAGGCCTTGTTGGCCGTGTTCAAATCCGTCATGGAAATGTCTTTCACATCCAACGCCGCAGCCATTTGGCTCAACGTTTCCCCTTTGGCGCCATTGGCAACCATTGAAAGCGCAAACGCCGCTCCCGGCGGACTCAGGAAATAGTTCGTCCGCTCCAGGCGCCGACGCGCGTGAGCCAGCAACTCAAATCCAAAATGGTTATAATCGACTGCCACACTTGCCGGTTGCACCTCGGCTTGAACCCCCAGTGACAACAGGGAACACAAACCTGCCAATATCACCTTCATTATCCTTACCGTAATTCCACTTTCAAGGAAGTCTAGTCCTGTGGCACCCTGCCATTATGATTCATTTGGCCCGTGCCAGGGAAGTGTTCGACATCGAGATTGCGGCGCTCAAAGCCGTCCGCAAACAAATCGACGGCGCGTTTGAGGACGCGGTGGGCATTATCGTGGAGGCATTGCGCCAGCGCGGCAAAGTCATCGTCGTGGGCATCGGCAAATCCGGCAATATCGCCCAAAAAATCGCGGCCACACTCACCAGCACCGGCTCAACGAGCGTGTTTCTCCATAGCGTCGATGCTTTGCACGGCGACCTTGGGATTGTCACCGAAGGCGACGCGATCCTGGCGCTCAGTTACTCCGGCGAAACTGAGGAACTGCTGAATTTGATCCCGGCGCTGAAGCGATTTTCTGTCAAAATAATTGCGATGACGGGCGACGTCAAATCCTCGCTCGCTTGTTATAGCGATGTGGTGCTGAACGTGAAAGTCCCGAAGGAAGCGTGCCCGTTCAACCTGGCCCCGACCGCCAGCACGACCGCCATGCTCGCGCTCGGAGACGCCCTGGCGATGGCTGTGTTGCAGGCGCGCGGGTTCAAGGAAAAGGATTACGCCCGGCATCATCCTTCCGGCGCGATCGGCCGCGCTCTCCTGATGAAAGTGGATAACGTCATGCGCACCGGCAACCGCAACGCTGTCGCGAATGAAACGGTAACCGTCAAGGAAGCATTGCTTCTGATGTGCCGCGCAAAATCGGGCAGTGTCAGCATTGTGAATCGGAGCGGAAAATTGACAGGCGTTTTTACCGATGGCGACTTACGCCGTCACATGGCCGCCGACGAGGATATTATGGCGAAGCCACTGGCGAAGATCATGACGCGCAATCCGATTTGCATCCGGAGCGACGCGCTGGCGATGGAGGCATTGAAGATTTTCAACCAGCGCAACATTGACGACCTGATTGTTGTCAACAAACAGAATCATCCCGTCGGCATTATTGATTTGCAGGATTTGCCAAAATTCAAATTGATGTGACGATGCGATATGTCCCCGCTGACCCATTTGCTGGCGAGCTGGATTGTCGCGTCAAAAACAACAGATATCTTGCGCGATCGCCCACCGAAGTTCGCGAGTACTTGGACTAGGTTAATGCGAGAGTTGTGAGCGCCACTTTTGCAGGACTTCGACGAAAACCTTGTCCGCGCGGCAGCTAAAAAGGGCGATGAAGGACTGGCCGCTTTCCATCGCCAGCCAAAGACACCAAACGAACAACCCCAGGGTAATGAGGAAATTTTGCCAGCCATCCGGTCGAGGATTTCCAGCCGTAACGGGCGCGCCTCAATTTGCCGTCTCATATGGAAAGCAGTCGCGCTCGCCGCGTTTTGGAACAGGTAAACAATGATGCCTGTTGGCCGTCCAACTCGCCCCGGCAGCCAATCAAACCCCGCGTGCCTTTGCCGTGTCTCGAATGCAGCGCAAGCGCGATACGTGTGCTCAGATCGCTTTGGGTCATTGGGATTGGATTCTAAATGTCCAACCCAAAATGTCGAGCTTTTTTGCGCCTATTGCGACTTCAACAAATAGAAATCCGCGCTGTTGGTGGAGGAGTAAGGCACGGTGACAGAAAAGTTTCCGCTGCCGTCGAACGTATTCGTGACAATCGCCGTCCAGTCAGCGAGAGGCAGCGCCAGATTGGTGGAAGTCAAAACGTAGTAAGTCGTGCTGGCCACGCCGTTGGTGCCGCTGAAGACAAGAGTGCCGGCGCCCTTTTGGACGCTGACAGCGGTGATTGTTGTCCCGATAGTACTTGGCGCGGGGGCGGCGGTGATTACCAGTTGGACTGTGGTGTTATCGGCACTTTCCTGGATATGTCCGGTATAATTGGCGGGCAAACTACCCAGCACGAAGTCATAAGTGCCACTCATGGGCGCGATGGACTGGATCAGTGTATTCGTCGCGGGAACTTGGACAATCGGCGGCAAGGTAGTCACGTTGATGGTGTCGGTGGTACCGCTAATTGTCAGGGTGCTCGTAACGACGGGCGCAGCCATCCCCCCGACTGCCAGGTTCAGCGTCGTATCGTTCAAGTTGATGCTCCCAATCGGGTGCGCCGCCGCGCCGATCGAACCGGCGGCAGAGGTCAGGCTCACAGTGCTGTTGGCTAGCGTGACCGTGCCTGATGCGTTGCCGCTCTGGTCGGAGATATTTGGCGCGGCAAGAGTGCCTCCGGTGATATTGAGCGCGGCCGAAGGATAAACCGTCCCTCCCAAGTGATTCCCCAGGAGGAGATTGGAATTAACTACAACATTGCCGCCGTTGACCACGTTCAACGCGCAGGTCATAGGCTCCGCGCCCGTGGTTGAGTTTTGGTAACCGATGTACAAATCGTTGACATTCAAATTTCCAGCGCCCATGTCGAATGTCGCTGTGATGGGACCGGCGCCTGTGCCTGTCTGCCCGTTGCCGACCACGAGGGTGTTGATCATTAGATCCGAGGCGCCTTCGCTCAAATCCACAAGCCCAACACACGCGACGCCGGACGATACAGGGGAATCATCGGCGACAAGAAACTGCGTCACACGATTGGAGTTGTAACCACGAAAGTAAGCCGACGGATTGTTGGCGGCGAAATCGGGATTGAAAATCAGTTCCGTGCCCGAAGGTGACTTGGACCTGCCGACCGTGATGGCGTCGGCGTAAATGGCGTTGGAAAGGCCCAACTCCATGATCCCCTTGCTTTGCACCGCGCTGTCCAAATTGAACGAGCCGTCATAGATTTCAATTGCTCCCGATGCTCCCCCAACGTTTGTGACCGCCTCCGTCGTCACTTGGATGATGTTTGTTGCGGCAAGGATCAATGTGCCGCCGGGATGGTCAACATCGTCGTTCTGGGCGCCGTAAACCGCAATCTGCAATTGACCAACGGTCAGATCGAAATTATTCAGGCCCGATAAGTCCAACGTGGACATCGGACTGTGACTCGTGCTGGCGCTGCCCTGGGTGATGACTGCGGTGGACGCCTTGTTGGTGTCATAAACCACAAGACTCCCCGTTCCGCTGACTGTGTTGTACAAGCTCACGGTATCGCCCGCGTCCGTTTCCGTGCCGGACAACAGTAAAGTCGTTGCGGCGTCATTTGAAACCATCAGCGTTTCGCCGGAATTAATAACCGTGTTGTGAAAACCGTTGGTCTCGGCGTAGATCAAGCCCGCGATCACGACGTTTTCGTCCACGATATTATCCACGGAGCCTGCGCCCGCGGAGGAGGACACGCCGATGTTATTAAAAAAGGCAGTGTCCGTCGGGCCTGGGGTACCCGGCAAAAGCCAATTATTGGCGTCAGACCAATTCAAGTTCGAGCCATCCGGGCCATTCCAATAGACGGTGCCCCGCGAGCCAATCGGGCCGCTGGTGAGCGTCAGCAGGATCGACATCGAATCCCCGCTTTCGGACAGGCTGCCTGTGTAGGGCGTGCCTCCGCCGACGGAGGGCAGGTTGACTTGAAAGTTAAAAGCGCCTCCCACCAACGCGATTGGAGTAGCCGACTTGACGACCGTAACGGTTGCCGGATACCGCTCAATCGGCGGCAGCGTCAAAATATCAAGCAAATTGGTCGTTCGGCTGGAGCCATCCGCCGTAACATTGTCGGCGAAAATAAACACCTCCGACGGCCCGCCCACATAAATCGTCGCGTTGGTAAGGTTCAAGCTTGTCAATGGGGCCGCAGCCGTCCCGATGCCATTGGTCGCCGCCAACACTCCGCCATTCATATTGATGACAGATGTCGCGCCGCCGGCGGCGCCCGGCGAAGTCGCTCCGATTGGACTTGCTTGGATAATGTTCGCGAGGACTGCGCCGCCGCTGATGTTCAAGGTGCCTGTCGGACTGCCGACAACGGCGCCGGAAGTATCACCGCTGCTCAGCGCCCCCAGGCTAAGATTCCCGGTGACCACCAACGCCCCGGTCCCATTCACGTTCACTGTTCCCACGCCGAAGCTATAGTAATAGCCGTCCAAGAAAGCCGCGCTATAGCTCAGATTGACCGTGTTGGCGGTGATGGTTCCGGCATTGAACGTAAGCGTGCCGCTCTCTGGATAAACGCTGGATGACGCGGACGAGCCAACGCCGATTTGCAACGTATTCACCAGCGCGTTCACCGTCCCGCCGGTAAAATCATTGGTGCCGGAACCGCCGCCATAGATCAGCGCGTTTTGCGCTCCGTCTCCAATATTCCAGCGGGTCACGGCGCTGCCGCTCGCGCCGCCAATCGAAACAGTCGGGTTTTCGTTCGTCACGGCCGGATTGAAAAATATCCCGCCGCTCGCCCACTGCCTGCCGACATCGATGTAATCGGCGGAGATGGAATTAGTCAGGCCAAGGTAAAGCACCGACCCAGAGGTATTCCCGTACCCCGCGGCTGTTTCGCTATCGCCCGCGTCCCCAACCTCCAGGGCCACCGGAATAAAATCGCTCGCGTCGTTCACGGAAGAAGACGTGGTGATGTTGTTGGTTTGGGCCAGATAGACGGTCCCAACGGGTTGAAGGACTGTCGTCGGGCCGCTGCTGTAACCGCCCACACCGACCAGGAAGTTCAACACGTTTGCGTTGAAAGCGCCCAATCCCGACATATCCAAAGTAGCTTTTGCGCTCGAGGACGTACTGGCGTCTCCCAGACCGACATAAATCTGGGCGCCGGCACTATTAACATTCAGCGCGCCGCCGGCGCCGGTAATCGTCACGCTGCCCGTCGAATCGCCGAAATCAGAACTCCCGCTTCCTACCGTCAACCCGCCCAAGCCGACGCTCAACGTGTCGCCATTGTCAACAAAAGTATTTTGGAAGGTTCCGTTCGTATTGTCGTAAATCAGGGACGCAATTGTCACATTGCCATCCACGATATTATTGATTTTCCCCGGGACAATCGCGCCCTCGCCACCGCCCGGGTTCGAGAGGGCGGAACCGCCGACCGATCCGGACGTCGCAAACTGCGCCGTGCCGCTGGAGTTGGGTTCGGCGCCCGTTGACCAATTGGGTCCGTCAGACCAGTTTGTATTATTGTGAGCCGCGATGTCCGCGCCCGTCCACGTGTTAGTCACCGCGACGGTCTTCGTGAGGACCAATTGCACTGCCATTCCATTGTCGCCGGATTGGATGCTGCCAGTCAATCCATCCGGCAAGGTGCCCAGAACAAAATCCAATTGCCCATTGATGCCGGTCAAATTCTGAATTTGCGTACCCGACTGGATCAATGTAATTACCGACGAGGAGAGCAGCGCGGGCGCTATGGAAGTGATATTGATGACGTTGCCGTTGCTCTCGCTTTCTGTCAACAAATTGCTGGTGAAGATTTCGCCGGAAAGACTCGTGACAGCCAGATTGAGCGTCGAATCGCTGATACCCATGTTGCCAATGGCGCCCGAAGTCGTGCCGATATTGGGCGTAGTCACTGTGGAGGCGTCCAAACTGACGGCGCTGGATGAATTGCTGGTAAGATCAAAAATGCCGTTGGTCGCCGTCAGCGTGCCGTTGGAAATATTCAACGTCGGAGTCGAATGCTTCGATCCACCCAGGTAATGTCCCAGGAAGAGATTGGAGTTGACGACTACATTGCCCCCGTTGACCAGGTCAAAGGCGCAAGTCATGGTTTCGGCCGCGCCGGTCGAATTTTGGTAACCAACGTACAAATTATTGACGTTCAGGTTCCCCGCCCCCATTGTGAACGTGGCCGTAATGGGACCCGTGCTGGTTCCCGTCTGGCCGTTGCCTACCACCATCGTATTGACCATCAGGTCCGATGTCCCTCCGCTCAAGTCCGCCGCGGCTATACAGTTGGCGCTGGAACTTATCCCCGTATCATCGGCGACAAGAAACTTTGTCACTCTGTTGGAGTTGTAGCCGCGAAAGTAAGCCGTAGGATTGTAGCTTGCGAAATTTGGATTGAACGACAGCAACGTCCCCGATGGTGACTTAGACCGGCCTACAGTAATAACGTCCGCGTAAATGCCATTGGTGACTCCCAACTGCATGATTCCCTTGCTTTGTTCGGCGCTGCCCGTATTCGCGCTGCTATCGTAGATTTCTATCGCTCCCGAAGGCCCTGTCGTTCCCGTCGTAACCTCAGTTGTAGCTTGGATTAAATTCGTTTTGGCAAGGATCAACGTGCCCCCGGCATGATCTATCGGTCCTTTGACCGCAACCTGTATTTGGCCGACGGTAAGATCGAAGTTATCTAGCGCCGACATATCGACAGTAGACATAGGACTAGGCGAAGCAGAGCTTCCCTGGCGGATAATGACACTGGACGCGGTGTTGGTATTCACCAGCACAAACGTTCCGCGGTCGCCGCTGATCGTGTTATAAAGGTTTCCCGAGCTTCCCGCATCGGTCTCCGTCCCGGACAACACCAAAGCCGTGGCCGTGTTGTTTGAAACCGTCAGCGTCAGGCCAGGGTTGATGAGGGTGTTATGGAAGCCATTAGTCTCCGCATAGGTCAATCCGGAAACTAGAAAGTTCTGGTTCACGATGTTATCCACGTAGTTTGTCCCCTCGGACGGAGCCATGCCGGGATTATTGTCAAAAAACGCCGTGTTTCCCGCGCCCGGCACGATGTTCCCCTGCCAATTCAGCGCGTCAGACCAATTGGTAGTCGTGTTGGACGGGCTGTTTGTCCAAACAACAATTTGGGCCGGCGCAACAGTGCAAAGTCCAAACGCGGCGGATATAGCGGTCAAAAGTCGCAAAACAGAGATGATGCGTTTCATAGATTGCTTTTGTATGATTCGGCCTCTATCTAGCCGCACTCTCAATTCTCTGGCAATCGCCCGATCGGGCGAGGTCGCGGCGCTTGATATGTCATTACCTTCCTTCCTATACTCGGCTTTAAAGATGCAGACTAAGCCCGCTGGAATATCCCTTCTGCTCGTGGATGATCATGCGCTCGTGCGTATGGGCCTGGCTGTTCTGCTGGAAATGGAGCCGGATTTCAAAGTCGTCGGCGAAGCGGGCGACGGCGCGCAGGCGCTCGAACTCTTTGGCCGCCTCAATCCCGACGTTACGCTCCTTGATGTTCGCATGCCACACATGGACGGAATCGAGACGCTCAAGCAATTAATCCAGAAATGGCCCGAAGCCCGCGTCGTCATGCTCACCACCTCCGATCTGGAAGATGAAATCGATCGCGCGATCAGGGCCGGAGCCTGCGGCTATCTGCTCAAAAAAGTCACCCGCGACGAATTGGTAAAGGCCGTGCGTCAAGTCCACGCCGGCGAAGCCTGCATTCCCGACGAAGTGGCCAAACAACTCGCCGCCAATCGCGACGCCCCGCGTCTTTCCGAACGCGAACGCGAGGTCCTCGCCATGCTCCCTCGCGGCCTCACCAATCCCGATATCGCCAAGGCCCTCGGAATCAGTCTCAACACAACCAAGACTCACCTTAGAACCATTTTTTCAAAACTTGATGTTGTGGACCGTTCGGAGGCCATTAACGTTGCGGTCCAGCGCGGCATTTTGCATCTTAATGAGCAATGAACCCCCCACAATGTCGAGCCGCCGCCGCGGTTTTGATTAGTTTGGCGGCGCTGCATTGCGCCCGGGGCCAGGACGTTCTCCGGGAAGTCGCCGCCATTCGATCTTTGCCCCGCGAGCGCGCCGTTCAGCGCCTCCCCGTTGAAATTCAAGGCGTCGTCTTTTTTTCCTATCACATGTCCGATTCGGATTTCTTTATCTTCGATCAGCATCAGGGGATTTACGTCCATCTGCGTTACGCGCTGGACGCCGGAATACTGGCGCATAACACAAATCAGCCCTACGTCTTAAAACCCGGCATGTTGATTAAACTCAAAGGAGTCACAGGCGTCGGCGACTACGCGCCGGACATCTACCCAAACCACATTGAAGTAATTGGAACCGGCAAATTGCCCTCCTACGTTCCGGTTTCCATGGCGGATTTGGAAACAGGCTCCCTTGACGGCCAGCCCGTCTCCATTCGCGGCATCGTTCAGAGAGTCGAAGCTCCAAGCGGAAATTTTGGCGCGCGCATTCTCGTCGCCCTAAAAGGAGGGGGCCACATTACCTGCCCCTGCGTTCAGTTCGATCCCTCCCATGCCGCCGCCTTGCTCGACTCGGAGGTTCAACTCCAAGGAGTGGCCTGCACCTATTTTAATCGGCGCTCCCAAGCTGTCGGCGTCCGTCTCCAGTTAAACGACGAACACGACATCGCTGTCCTCGATCCTCCGCTGTCTGATCCGTTCGCCGCCCCACTCGTCAGCATTCGAGACCTTTTGATTTTCTCTCCGCGCCCTCCCACGCTGCATCGGCAATGCGCCCGAGGCACCGTCACCTTCAGCCAAACCGGCAAATACTTTTACATTCAGGATGGTGACCAGGCCGTCCGCGTTACAACCCGGCAGCCGGACACTTTGACCGCTGGCGACGTCGTCGAGGTTTCCGGTTTTGCGGAAATGACGCAATACTACGTTGAAATCCACGAGGCGGTTTTTCGCAAAATAGGCCGCGCTTCTGTCCCCGCTCCCGTGCCCGTCAATCGCGAGAATGCCCTTCAATCCGTCGAACCTCGCGTTGGCTTGGAGAATCTCGATTTGGAAGGCCGCCTGGTTCAAATCAGCGGCGAAGTCGAACGCATCGACCTCCACGGCCCCGACGGCCCAACAATATGGCTGACTCAAGATGACCACACTTACACCGCTTTGCTTGCGCCCGACATCACTCCTGCCCACATTGCCGAATGGAAGCTTGGAAGCCAGGTTGCGATGGTGGGCGTCTGTGTCATGTCACTCAGCGCTGCCTGGCCTGCCCTCGACTATCCGAGGCCGGTGGATTTCCGTGTCCTGACCCGTTCCGCAGCCGATGTCACCCTGCTCCATCCCGCTCCGTGGTGGACCATTCGCCGGCTGGTCATCGCGTTGGTGGGTGCGAGCATCGTCCTTGTGCTGGCTCTCGGTTTGGTCTGGATCCTTCGCCGGACCGTTGTGCGGCAGACTCAAACACTCGCTTCCGAAATCAGGGCGCGCCACGACGCCGAAGTTGAATTCAAGGCCACCATTCAGGAACGCAACCGCCTGGCCGCCGACCTCCACGACACCATCGAACAGGACCTCACTGCCACCGCATTCCAACTGGAAGCCGCCCGCGCCTTGCGCAAAACCTCGCCCGAAGCGGCAACCCAGCGCACCGACCTTGCCTATGAATTGCTGGATCGCAGCCGTGACGGCCTGCGTCGTTCCGTCTGGGCCTTGCGCACCGGCATCCTGGAAGGGCGCACCTTCGCCGAGGCCCTGCGCCATCTCGCCAGCCGAATCGAACGAATTTACAGCGTTCCCTGCGAGTGCTCCATTCAAGACGACGGCTCCCGCGTCCCGGATTTCGAGGCCAATCAATTCTTATTGTTTGCGCAGGAAGCCTTGGCCAACGCCCTCAAGCACGCCAACCCCCGGCATCTGACCATCGCCGCGATTATCGACCGCCAGCGAGTTACCATCACCGTCTCCGACGACGGTTCCGGTTTTGACACCAAAAACGCGCCAGGCCCGCAGCAAGGCCATTTCGGCCTGTTGGGAATGAAAGAACGCCTCAACGCGTTGAGCGGCACGCTGGTCATTCAGAGCACCCCCGGTCAAGGAACGAGTGTGGAAGCCAGTTTTCGCAGACAGACAAAGAAAGCCATTTAATCCCCGGAAAGTGAGCCATATTGTTGGCTCAACTGTGACACGATGGCCGGGGAGTGCGCCAATGTGTCCCAGTCGCGCAGAAGCGGATAATCTTATAAATCAATGAATGTCAGCGCAATACAACAAAATCTCCGCACTGGCACTATCATTGCTAAAGAACAATTGAATTTATGGCTAAAGTTATTGGAATCGATCTGGGAACCACCAACTCTTGCATGGCCGTTATGGAAGGCGGCGAACCGGTGGTTTTGGAAAACTCCGAAGGCAAACGCACCACTCCTTCCGTCGTGGCCTTCTCAAAAACCGGGGAACGCCTGGTCGGCGATGCCGCCAAACGCCAGGCTGTTACCAATTCCCGCAATACCGTTTACTCCATTAAGCGCTTCATGGGCCGCAAATTTAATGAGGTTCAGGAAGAACTCAAACGCGTGCCCTACAAGGTCGTGTCCGGCCCCAATGGGGACGCGGCAGTGGAAGTCGAGGTGGACGGGAAGCCGAAGCAGTTTAGTCCCCAGGAAGTTTCGGCGATGATCCTGGGCAAGCTCAAGGCGGACGCGGAAATGCGGTTGGGCGAGAAAATTACCCAAGCCGTCATTACGGTTCCTGCCTATTTTAATGATTCTCAACGGCAAGCCACCAAGGACGCCGGCAAAATTGCCGGGCTCGAAGTGCTCCGCATTATCAACGAACCGACGGCCGCCTCGCTGGCTTACGGGCTGGACAAGAAGAAAAACGAGGAGATCGCGGTGTACGACCTTGGCGGCGGAACATTTGATATTTCCGTCCTGGAAATCGGCGACGGGGTTTTTGAAGTCAAAGCCACCAACGGCGATACCCATCTGGGCGGTGACGATTGGGACAATCGAATCATGGATTGGATTCTGGACGAATTTAAGCGCGAACATGGCATGGATTTGCGCAAGCAGCCGGACGCTCTTCAGCGCATCAAAGAGGAATCCGAGAAGGCGAAAATTGCGCTTTCCAGCGCGCAGACTTACGAGATTAACCTGCCGTTTATCACCGCCGACGCGAGCGGACCAAAACACGTCAGCACGAAATTGACCCGGGCGAAGATGGAGCAGCTCACGGATGACCTGTTCGAGCGCACCATCAGCCCTGTGAAGAATTGCTTGAAGGACGCGGGACTCAGCGGCGACAAAATCGACGAATTGGTTCTCGTAGGCGGAATGACCCGCATGCCGCGCGTGGTGGAAACTTCCCGTTCGCTCGTCAACAAGCCGCCGCATCAAGGGGTCAACCCCGATGAAGTGGTTGCCGTGGGCGCGGCCATTCAGGCTGGCGTTCTTAAAGGCGAAGTCAAAGATGTTTTGTTGCTCGACGTCACGCCGCTCTCATTGGGCATTGAGACGCTGGGCGGGGTGTTCACAAAATTGATCGAGCGCAACACGACGATTCCGACCCGCAAATCAGAAATCTTCTCGACAGCTTCGGACAATCAGCCGGGCGTTGAAATTCATGTTTTGCAGGGCGAGCGCCAGTTTTCGCGCGACAACAAGACCATCGGCAAGTTTAACTTGAGCGAGATCCCGCCTGCGCCGCGCGGAGTGCCGCAGGTCGAAGTGACGTTCGATATCGACGCCAACGGAATCCTGCACGTCAGCGCCAAGGATCTGGGGACGGGTAAGGAGCAGAAGATCGCGATCACGGCCAGCAGCGGCCTTTCCAAGGACGAGATCGAGAAAATGCGCAAGGACGCCGAAGCTCACGCCGAGGACGACAAACAGCAGCGCGAGCAGGTGGAAGCGCGCAACGAGGCCGATAATTCCGTTTATCGCAGCGAAAAAATGCTCAAGGACAACGCGGGCAAGATTTCGGCCGAGCAAAAGGAAAAAATCGAGGAGGCCGCCAAGGGCGTTCGCGAAGCGCTCAAAGGCACTGATGTCGCCGCGCTTCGCTCCGCCACTGAAAAGCTGAACGAAGCCTGGCAGGCGGCGTCGGCTGACATGTATCGCGCCGCTTCTGAAGCCACCAAAGGCCGCGGAGCACCCGGCGCCCCGCCTTCGCCCGAGACCCCGGGCCAGCAGGAGAGCGCCGGCAAAGGCGCGAAGGAAGAAGGCCCGATCATCGACGCGGAAGTGGTGGATGAAAAGAAATAGTTCTCCCCCCTCGGGACTGCGTAAGTTCCTGATTGTCTGGCCGTTTAACCGGCGGACAATCTTTAAAAATCGGAAATATTAAACGGATGGGAACATTTTTTGTCGGATGTAAGCGCCCAAGGGGGGCCACTGGCCCCGCGGCGCCCGACATAAGCAACTTTTCCCGCTTGTGAGTGCGGCGGGATTTTGATTCGAAAAGAATAAAAACAGAACAAAAAGGAAAAACATAGTATGGCTATTAACGTTAAACCTCTCGGCGACCGGATTCTTGTCGAACCCGCCGAAGAGAAGGAAACCAAAAAAGGCGGCATCATCATTCCCGATTCCGCCAAGGAAAAACCGACCGAAGGCATTGTCGTCGCCCTCGGCACAGGCAAAACCGATGACAACGGAAAGAAAGTTCCGTTTGAAGTCAAAAAAGGCGACCGCGTGCTCGTCAGCAAGTACGGCGGAACGGAAATCAAGCTCAATGACAAGGATTACAAAATCCTGAGCGCCGACGATATTCTGGCGGTCATCGAGTAATCGAACATTTTAAAACTTAACTCTCTCATCGAAAGGACAACTCATTATGGCAGCAAAACAATTGGTATTTGAAGAGGCCGCACGGCAGGCGCTCCTGAAGGGCGTCAACAAGCTCGCTCGCGCGGTCATCGCCACGCTCGGCCCCAAAGGGCGCAACGTGGTGCTCGATAAAAAATTTGGGTCGCCGACGATCACCAAGGACGGCGTTACTGTCGCCAAGGAAATCGAACTGGAAGATCCCTATGAAAACATGGGCGCCCAGATGGTCCGCGAAGTCGCCAGCAAGACCAGCGACGCGGCCGGCGATGGAACCACCACGGCCACAGTTCTGGCCGAGGCGATTTATTCGCAGGGCTTGAAGTTCGTCACCGCGGGCGCGAACCCCATCTCGATCCAACGCGGAATCACCAAGGCGGTTGAAGCAGCCGTCGAGCAACTCGCGAAGAATTCGAAGCGCGTCAAGGATAAGGAAGAAATCAAGCAGGTCGCGACTGTCTCGGCAAACTGGGACAACACGATCGGCGAGATTATTGCCGACGCGATGGATAAGGTCGGCAAAGACGGCACCATCACAGTCGAAGAAGCGAAGTCCATCGAGACGACCCTGGACGTGGTTGAAGGAATGCAGTTCGACAAGGGCTATCTGTCTCCGTATTTCGTCACCAACGCCGAGACGATGGAAGTCAAGCTCGAAGACGCCTACATCATCATCTACGAGAAAAAAATCAGCAGCCTCAAAGACCTGCTTCCGTTGCTGGAAAAGGTCGCCAAAGTGGGCAAGCCGTTGCTGATCATTTCCGAGGAAGTGGAAGGCGAAGCGCTGGCAACCCTCGTTGTCAACAAGCTGCGCGGCACCATCAATGTTTGCGCCGTCAAAGCTCCTGGCTTCGGCGACCGCCGCAAAGCCATGTGCGAAGACATCGGAATTCTCACGGGCGCCAAGTTCATCAGCGAGGACCTCGGCATCAAGCTGGAAAATGTCCAGTTGGACGACCTGGGCCGCGCCAAGAGCATTGTGATCGACAAGGAAAACACGACCATCGTTGAAGGTCATGGCAAACCCTCGGACATCCAGGGGCGTGTCAATCAGATTCGCCGCCAGATCGAGGAAACCACCTCCGATTACGACCGCGAAAAATTGCAGGAACGTCTGGCCAAGCTGGCCGGCGGCGTCGCCGTCATCAATGTCGGCGCGGCGACCGAGACCGAGATGAAGGAAAAGAAAGCCCGTGTCGAGGACGCGCTCCACGCGACCCGCGCGGCTGTCGAGGAAGGCATCGTTGCCGGCGGCGGTGTGGCGCTCTTGCGCTGCGTCCCAGCGCTCGAAAACCTGAAGCTCGAAGGCGACGAACAGATCGGCGTCGATATCGTCAAGCGCGCCATTGAAGAACCGTTGCGCGCCCTGGCGACGAACGCCGGCGTCGAAGGCTCAATTGTCGTGCAGGAAGTCAAACGCCGCAAAGGCAACGACGGTTACAACGTCAGCACTGGCGATTACGAAGACCTCGTCAAAGCCGGTGTGGTGGACCCGAAGAAAGTCACGCGCACGGCGTTGCAGAACGCGGCGTCTATTGCCGGACTGCTTTTGACCACCGAATGCCTGATCACCGAACTCCCGGAGAAGGACAAACCGGCTCCGGCGCCCGGCGGGCACGGCGGCGGCATGGGCGGCATGGATTACTAAGCCGTCAATAATTAAGTTGGAGGAACTGAAGACCTCAAGCGGGGCTGGCGCAAGCCGGCCCCGCCTTTTTTATTTGATGGAAGACTCCTGGCGCGCCCATGCGTCGGCTTCAAGGATTTGTGCCAACGTGGGTTTGGCGACGACAGCGTGGCTCCCCATGACCCTTGCCACTGTCTGGCTGATTTCCGGAAAGCGAAGGCGGCCGGATATAAAAGCGTTGACGGCCATTTCATTGGCGGCGTTGAGAACGGCGGGCAAGGTTCCGCCAACTTCGCCGGCCTTGCGCGCCAAATCGAGCGCGGGAAACCGCTCGTGATCCGGCTCCTCGAAAGTCAACTGGCCCAGTTTCGCCAGGTCCGTTTGCACGCGGTCGCTTCCGATGCGCTCGGGATACGTCAACGCGTATTGGATGGGAAGGCACATGTCCGGAGTCGAGAGTTGCGCGAGCATTGAGCCGTCCACGAATTCGACAAGCGAATGCACGATACTTTGCGGATGAACGACCACGCGCACCCGGTCGATTTCAACATCGAAAAGCCAGCGCGCTTCGATCATTTCCAATCCCTTATTAAAAAGCGTAGCTGAGTCGATGGTGATTTTCCGGCCCATGACCCAGGAGGGATGGCGCAAGGCGCGTTCAACGGTGATCTCCGCGAATTCCTCCTTGCGGGTCGCGCGGAAAGGCCCGCCGGAAGCTGTCAACCATAGAGCGCGGACGGATTCGGGCGGCTTGCCATCGAGGCATTGGAAGATGGCGGAATGTTCGCTATCGACGGCGAGGACTCGCACGCCGTTTTTCTGCGCCTCGCGCATGATAATTTCCCCGGCCATCACCAGAATTTCCTTTGAGGCAACGGCGATGTCCTTGCCGGCGCGAATCGCCGCCAGCGCCGGTTGCAACCCGGCGGTGCCGACGATTGCGATGAGAACGATGTCCGCGGAAGAGAGCGTCGCCAGAGCCACCAGACCTTCCTCCCCAGAATGGACGCGTGTGGAAGTGCCGAGCGTGTTTTCCAGTTCGCGGGCCTTGCCGGGATCGCAAATCGAAATGGCCTCCGGGCGATGCTTCAGCGTCTGCTTGAGGAGCAGCTCCGCGTTGTTGCCCGCCGCGAGGCCGACGAGGCGGATGTGTTCCGGCAGGTCTTCGGCCACTTTGATCGTGCTGGTGCCGATGGACCCGGTGGATCCCAGGAGAACGACGCGCTTCATATCATTTGCTCAAGCCCCTTTCGCTGGCGCGGGTGAACGCGACCAAATGCCGAACTTCCGGCAGCGGGGGAAGTTCTGTTTCGATTCTTAACAATGCGTTGGGGACGGTCAAACCTTCGCGGAAGAGGATTTTGAACGCCTGTTTCAGGGCAGATTGCGCCGCCTCCGAAACGCCGTTGCGGTCCAGCCCAACTTTATTGATGGTTCGCGTTTTGGCGGGATTGCCGTCGGCCAGCATGTACGGCGGCACGTCCTGGACTACTTTGGAACAACCGCCGATCATCGACATGGCGCCGATGCGGCAAAATTGATGGACCGCGGCCAGTCCCGCGATCACCGCGCGATCCTCAACCAGAATGTGCCCGCCCAGCGTTGCGACGTTCGACATGATGATGTGATTGCCGAGCGTCACGTTATGCGCAATGTGGCTGTAAGCCAGAATGTGATTGTTCGAGCCGATAGTGGTTACTTCGCCGTCGCCAGTCGCGCTGTGGACTGTGACATATTCGCGGAAGGTGTTGTTGCTGCCGATTTGCGTTCGAGTGACGCCGCCTTTCCACTTCAAATCCTGCGTCTTCAATCCGATGCTCGCGAAGGGAAATATTTCGTTCTTCTCCCCAAGCTCCGTGTAGCCATCAATCACTACGTGCGAATGCAACTGGCATCCCGCGCCAAGCATCACGTGCTCGCCAATGACGCAATACGGACCGATGACACAATCGGCGCCGATCCGGGCTTTTGGATGAATTACAGCGGTGGGAGCAATCATAAACAAGCGAGCTTTTACCCTCAACGATCAATCAGCATAAACGTCACTTCCGCCTCGCTCACAGTTTCTCCGTTGACCAGGCAGACACCTTTGGCTTTGCCGATTTTTCCGCGAGACTTCGTCATTTCCACATCGATCACCAGCGTGTCGCCGGGTCGAACCGGCTTGCGCCAGCGGACGCTTTCGGCGGACATAAAATAGGCCAGCTTCCCGAAATTCTCGGCCTGCCGCAGCATCAACACGCCCGCGACTTGCGCGATGGCTTCCAATTGGAGGACTCCCGGCATGATCGGCCGTCCGGGAAAATGACCCTGAAAAAACGGCTCGTTGGCGGTCACATTCTTGACTCCAGTAATCTTGCTGCCCTCAATCTTGACAATCTTATCCACCATTAAAAACGGGTAGCGATGCGGGAGAATTTTCATCAGCCGCTCGATGTCCAATTCCTCGCCATCACGAATCGCCATCGCTTCGCCGTCGGGTTTTGTTCCCAGCGAAGGCGGGGGGGGCGCAAAACTCCCGGCGGCTTCGAATGGCTTCCGCATTTGCTGCCAGAGCTGCTTCGCCACTTCGCAATTGGCGTTGTGGCTTGGCTTGACCGCGATCACGTGTCCGAAAATCGGCTGACCCACCAGCGAAAAATCCCCGATGATGTCCAGGATTTTGTGCCGGACAAATTCCTCGGGATAACGCAGCGGCTCAGTGGTGAGAATGGCGTCATCGCGGATAACCACCGCGTTTTCAAGGCTGCCGCCTTTGATCAGACCGTTCTTGATGAGAAATTCGATTTCTTCAAAAAAGCAAAACGTCCGCGCGTGGGCCAGGTCCCGTTCCCAGGTTTCCGGGGTGACGTCCACGCTTAAAAACTGCGTGAAGCGCCCCTTGGTATCGGCGCTGGTGCAAGTGATTCTAAACCCTTCGTGCGGGAAAACTGAAATGGTGGTGTCATCCTTTTGGTACGAAACCGGCGATTGCACGCGGAACACTTCGCGTGGCTCATCCTGCGGCGAGACGCCCGCCGTTTGGATCATTTTCACGTACTGGCGCGCGCTGCCATCGGCGATGGGCGGCTCGTTGGCGTCCAGCTCAATCACCGCGTTATCAATCCCGCGTCCCGCGAACGCCGCCAGGACATGTTCGACGGTGTGGATTTTGGCGTTGCCCTTGGCAAGCGAAGTCGAACGATTCGTCGCCGAGACGTATTCCACGCGCGCTTCAATTTCGGGGCTGCCGTCGAGGTCCACACGGCGAAAGCGGATGCCGTAATTGGGCGGCGCGGGTAGAAAGGTCATGTTTACCCGGTTGCCGCTGTGCAGCCCGACGCCGGCGAAACTCACCGCCTCCCGCAGAGTTTGCTGATGAAGCACGGCGGAATTAAACCCTCCGCCCCATAAGTTGGCAAGCTCACGGATGCCGCGCTTCATATTCCATTTGACCGGCTTTCGAGAAATGGCCACCCTTTTCCAATGCTTCGATCCCTCATACTCAGTGCCTTGGCTCTCGCCGCCCCATTTTGTGTTCACGCTGATCCAGTCGGTCCGGTTGTGGAGACTTTGGTCCCGGCGTCCAATGAGCCGGCCATCAAAATGTTGATTCCCGGTTTCACGGTCCATGAACTTCCGTTGAATTTAAACAACATCAACAGTCTGGCATGTTCCCCAGACGGCCGCGTTTTCGCGCTGGGTTACGATGGCAACGTGTTTCAAATCAACGGAGATTCCGCTTCGTACTTTTTCAAAAATGATCGCGACCAAATTCCGGCCAGCATCGGCATGGCTTGGGGGCCAGGCGGGCTTTATATCGCAAGCCGTGGGTGCATTTTGCGGCTGCGCGATAAGGGGGACGGAACAGGGGAATTGCAAACAATCGCCAGCGGTTGGATTCCCCCAGCCATTGCAGCCGGGTCCTCGCTCGATGCCGTGGGGATGGCGGTCGATCACGATGGAAATGTCTTTTTTGGGCTTGGTTGCGATGCCTGGTTGAATCCCTATCGCGTCGATACCAACGGGCACAGCAGTTATAATCTTCACAGCGTCCGCGGGACAATTCAGAAGCTTTCGGCGGATTGGAAAACGCGTGAAACCATTTGCACCGGCGTTCGTTTCACGGTTTCGCTGGCTTTCAACGCGGCGGGCGACCTTTTCGCCACCGATCAGGAAGGGGCAACCTGGCTGGCCAATGGCAACCCGTTCGATGAATTGCTAAACATCGAGCCCGGGCGTCACTACGGATTTCCCCCGCGTCATCCGGAATATCTGCCGCAGGTCATTGATGAACCGAGCGTGTTTGATTACAGCCCACAACATCAATCGACGTGTGGGCTTCACTTTGATGAGCCGGTTGGAGGTGGAACGAAGATTTTCGGTCCTGATTGGTGGCGCGGTGATGCTTTGATATCGGGCGAATCGCGGGGCAAACTTTTTCGCACCAAACTTGTAAAGACCGCTACGGGGTATGTCGCCATGAATGAATTGATAGGCTGTTTGCAAATGCTGACCATCGACGCGATGCCGACGCCCCAAGGCGATTTGCTGGTGACCTGCCACAGCGGCCAGCCGGATTGGGGCACCGGCCCGGAAGGCAAGGGGAAACTGTTCCGCATTTCCTATACCGATCCGTCTGCCCCTCAACCTGTTTTGGCATACGCGGCCAGCCCGACGGAATTCCGTGTGGTCTTTGACAAGCCGCTTGACCCTACGCAATTCACAAATCTGACCAGCGGCTCGGCTATGGACATGGGAAAATACGTCGTCGCGGGCAACCGGTTCGAAGCGTTTCATCCCGGATATAAAGCGGTTGAGCGGCAATTGGCTGTTCCACGATATAAGCTGCAAATTTTATCCGCCGGGATCACCGCCGATGGGCGGACCGCCGCTTTGCGCACCATTCCTTGCACTGAGGCCGTGAATTATGGAATCACGGTGGGGGGCGGCTCCGGCGATATTGATGTTCTTGGTGACTTGACGGGGTTTGAGGCGGAATGGCACGCCAGTCGTGGGACTGCCGAATGGTCCGGCTGGCTGCCCCATCCGGATTTGACGGTGGCGCGAGCCTTCACCGCCGCCAGCGAGGAACATCGTCGGCTGTTTGAGTTACTCAAAAAGCGCGGGGTTCTGACACTGCGCGGGCAGCTTGATCTTTGGTCGATGTTGCACCCGGCCGTTCAGCCGGGCGAAAAGCTTTCCTTCACTTATCCGCCCGAAACGGTGACGGTGGTTTTTAAGAGCAAAGGCAGCCTGAAGTTGAAAACTTCCGTCCCGCAAAAACGCGCGGGACCCCATGAATTGCAAATCACCACAATTGGGAAGCAGGGACAATGGATTCCCGTGGAACTGACGCTCGCCACCGGCGCCGCGGCGCCGGAACTGGACGTGAGTTGGTTCACGGATGAAGACCCGCGCCCGCGCGCCCTGCCGTTGCGAAGAGTATTGCTGCCGTGGGCCAAACCGCCCACAGATGAACCGCCAACAGTTGGGCCGCGGCGGATTCCGGAGATCGCCGGGGGAGATTGGCAGCGCGGGAAAAAGATTTTTTACAGCGAGCAGCCGGGGTGCTTCAAATGCCATCAAGTCGCCGGAGAGGGTGGCAAGATCGGCCCCGACCTTTCCGAGTTGGTTAATCGCGATTATGCGTCTGTGTTTAAGGATATTGTCGAGCCGAGCGCCGAGATCAACCCCGACCATTTGTCATATAACGTGGAACTGACCGACGGCAGCGTAGAAACCGGCGTCATCCTCTCGAACACGCCCGAAAAGCTCGTCCTTGGCCAAGTGACAGGTCGAAGCATAGAAATCGCGAGAAGCCAGATTGTGCGCGCCAAACCGTCCTCAGTTTCACTGATGCCAGAGGGTCTTTTAAGGGGTCTGAGCCGTCAGCAGCAACGCGACCTGATGACGTTTCTGTTGAGCAGTCCCCCATAGCCCTCTAACTTCGTCACCGTACAAATTCGCCTCGCAACCTATCTGCCATAAATAAAAACGATGAACCGTTCCAGCCGTATTCTCCTTGCGCTTTTTGCCGTGATTGAGGCCGTTTTGTGCTGTCTCAGCATGGCTCCGCTCTGCTATTGGGCGGTTCTAATGCTTGGGGCGGGTGACGGGTCGGGGCCTGGCATGGAAACCGCATTATTGGTGGTTGGGGGTGCGGTTTTGGTTTTGTTTTTGCCGCTGCTGGCTTTCGTTTTTATGTTTTTAACGGCCTTCAACGGTTTGAAGAGCGGGATACGCCGTTTCACTTATTGGTATGTATTGATCGTTCTGATTATCGTGATGGTAGTGTCACCCACGCCAGGCTCCATGCGGTATTCATTCTGGGGTTATATGGCCAAAACCGTTTTCTTAGCCGGAGCCGCACTGTGGGGTTTTGCCTTCCGGCCAAGCGCCAAACAGGAGCGAACGCCAGTCGCCTGAAACGGCGCGAAGCATTGAGAGTGCGGGTTGGTTGTTTGCCCACAATCCTTGGTGTAAATCAAGCCTAAAACGCACAACTAATGGTGGTTTTTAGGGCAAAAAACATCCATTTATTAGTTGTTTCCAAGGGCATTCTTTTATACATTTTTAGTGTCGCACGCGGCAGGGAAAATTCCTTCGTCGGGCAACAGTTCTCAAGGCCAAAATGGACGAACAAAATGATCAACCGTCGGGTAAATACGACGCCTCAAAAATCGACAAATTGGAGGGTTTGGAAGCCGTCCGAAAACGCCCCGGCATGTACATCGGGGATCCCGATGAACGCGGGCTTCACCATTGCGTTTTCGAAGTGCTCGATAATTCAATAGACGAGCATCTTGCCGGTTTTTGCAAGTCGATCAACGTCACCATTCATGTCGATGGGTCGGTGTCGATCCGCGATGACGGGCGGGGAATTCCGGTGGACATGCACCCGAAATGGAAAATGCCGGCGGTGGAATTGGTGCTGACGAATCTCCACGCGGGAGGGAAGTTCGGGCAGGGGGCTTACAAATATTCCGGCGGCCTTCACGGGGTCGGCGCGAAATGCGTCAATGCCTTGTCCGATTGGTTCAAGGTGGAAGTTTCGCGGGACCAACAGGTTTATTACATGGCATTTGAGCGCGGGGTGACGCAGCAAAAGCTGCAAGTCATCGGCAAATCGCAGCACACAGGGACGTTGATCACGTTCAAACCGGACCCGACGATTTTCACGATCACCACGGAATTCAAATTCGACCTTCTGGCAAATCGGCTACGCGAACTTGCGTTTCTCAATCCGGGCATTGAAATCACGCTCAAGGACGAGCGGGTTGAGAACAAATCGGAGCGATTTTTGTATCGGGACGGGATCGAGGAATTTGTGCGGCAGTTGGGCCGCAACAAGGATGTGCTTCATCCCAAGCCAATCGTTCTTGCGCGGCAGAAGGATGAAGTTCTGGTGGATTGCGTGCTGCAATACAACGACAGTTACACGGACCAGATTCTCTGTTTTGCCAACTCGATTCCCAACCTGGACGGCGGCACGCACCTGACTGGTTTTCGCACGGCGCTGACCCGGGCTATCAACCAGTACAGCCGCGCCAACAATTTGATCAAAGAGAAGGACCCGGCGATTTCCGGCGACGACGTTCGGGAAGGGCTGGTTTGCGTGTTGAGTGTGAAGTTGCCGAACCCACGGTTTGAATCGCAGACGAAGGTCAAGCTCGTCAACACGGAGATTGACGGCATCGTTTCGTCGATTGTGTATGAAGGGTTGATGAACTTCTTGGATTCCAATCCCTCGATCGCAAAAAAAGTCATCGACAAGAGTTTGATGGCGGCGCGCGCCAGGGAAGCCGCGCGCAAGGCCCGCGAAACCGTCCGCAAAAGCGCCCTCACCGGGGGCGGTTTGCCGGGGAAGCTGGCGGATTGCTCGGACCGGGACCCGGCGAACACGGAACTTTACATTGTGGAAGGTGACTCCGCCGGCGGCTCGGCCAAGCAAGGGCGCGACCGGAAATTCCAGGCGATTCTGCCGATTCGCGGCAAGCTCATCAACGTCGAGAAAGCGCGGCTGGACAAGGTGCTGCAAAACACGGAAATCCGGACGATGATCACGGCGATCGGCACGGGCATTGGAAATGGGGAAGGGGAGGGGGCGTTCGACCTGGAAAAATTGCGCTATCACAAGATCATCATCATGACGGACGCGGACGTGGACGGCTCGCACATCCGGACGCTATTGTTGACGTTTTTCTACCGGCAAATGACGCAATTGGTCAAGCAGGGCTATGTCTATATTGCGCAGCCGCCGCTCTACCAGATTTCGCGCAAGAAGCGGGTTGAATACGTCGATGATGACGCGCAGATGAACAAAATCCTCATTCAACTTGGGGCTGAAGACGTGCGGTTGCACGATCTGGCCGGAGGGCGCGAGATGTCCGAGAAGCAGTTGGCGGAAATTCTCGAATTGCTGGAATCGTTGGACAAATATGTGCAGGCATTGCGCCGGCATGGAGGCGATTTCGGCGATTACCTCGAACACCGCGACAAGACGACCCACGAATTGCCGCGCCACCTGGTGAAAGTGCGGGATGGCAACGACGAAACTGTCCATTATTTTCACACAGAGGAAGAATTACGCGAATTCGGAACAGCCAACGCCGATCTGAAACTGTTCGGAGAAGAATCCGACACCACGCTGCTCGAACGCGGCGAGAAGGTTGCGCGCAACGGAAACATCCGCCGGGCCAAGCACGTCCAATTGCACGAGAGCAAGTCGATCATGGATTTGCTGGCGCAACTGGAGCGAAAAGGGCTGAACGTGGAGCATTATTCCGCGCAGGACCATCCGCTTTATGAATTGATTGAAGGCGAAGGCGAACGCGCCACCGCCAAGCCCCTGTTTTCGATCGCGGAAATTCTGGCGGGAGTGAAGGAAGCGGGGAAACGCGGCATTCAAATCAAACGGTTCAAGGGATTGGGCGAAATGAACGCGAAGGAATTATTTGAGACGACGATGAATCCCGAAAACCGCAAACTTCTCCGCATCGACATGACCGACATGGTGGAAGCCGAGGAAATGTTCACAAAGTTGATGGGCGACGAAGTCGAGCCGCGCCGCCAGTTCATCGAGGACAATGCGCTTAACGTGCGCAATTTGGACGTTTGATCGCCATGTTCGAAAAAGTCATCTATGAAGCGCGAGTCAATCCTGGATAAAAAATTCGAGTTGTTTGACGAATCCACCATGGATGTTCTTTTAAATGACAAGCCCGCGCCGAAATCTTCGCAATAATAGATATGTCCGAACCTCAAGACCCAACTCCCCCGCAAAATCCCGCGGAGAACCAGCCGCAGCCGACCCGCGCCGCGCCGCTTTTTGCGGCCAACGAGACAATTCAGAAAATCAACGTCGCCGACGAGATCAAGAATTCGTTTCTGGATTATTCGATGTCGGTAATCATTTCGCGCGCGTTGCCGGATGCCCGGGACGGCTTAAAACCTTCGCAGCGGCGCATCCTTTTTGCGATGCACCGGCTCAATCTTTACCCGGGCCGCAAGCACTACAAGTGCGCCAAAATTTGCGGCGACACCAGCGGCGATTTTCATCCGCACGGTGAGGCGGTGATTTATCCGACGCTTGTCCACATGGTCCAACCCTGGGCGATGCGCGAACCGCTGGTGGACGGCCAGGGAAACTTCGGTTCGGTCGAGGGCGATCCTCCGGCCGCCATGCGTTACACCGAAGCGCGCATGACCCATCTCGGCGGCGCGCTGATGGAGGACATGGACAAAGACACTGTCGATTTTGTCCCCAATTACGACGAGCGCCTCACTGAACCGACTGTCTTCCCGGCGGCTTTTCCAAATCTGTTGGTTAACGGTGGCACCGGCATCGCCGTCGGCATGGCGACCAACATGGCGCCGCACAACCTTGGCGAAATAATCGAAGGCATCTGCGCGCAGATCGACAACCCGGAAATCACGGTCGAACAGTTGATGCAATTCGTCAAAGGGCCGGACTTTCCCACCGGCTGCACCATTTGCGGCCTGGGCGGCATCAAGGAGTATTTCACCGGCGGCCGGGGCAGTGTGAAAATCCGGGGCAAAATGGGCCTGGAAGAATTAAAGGGCGGACGCGAGCAAATTGTGGTCACGGCCATTCCTTACGGAGTCAACCGCGCCCTGCTGGTGGAACGGATCGCGGAGCTTGTCAACGAGAAAGTTATCACGGACATTACGGCGGTCAGGGACGAATCCGACGAAAACACGCGCGTGGTGATCGAAATCAAGCGCGACGCCCTGCCGAAGGTCGTCATCAATAATCTCTACGAGCACACGGCATTGGAGAGCAGTTTTGCCGTCAACTCGTTGGCGATCGATCATGGGCGGCCCAAAACCCTTGGCCTCAAGGCGCTGATCAACTGTTATATCGAACATCGCCGTGAAGTGGTCATTCGCCGCACGCGTTTTGAATTGCGCAAGGCGGAGGAGCGGGCCGAAACCCTTGACGGTTATCTCATCGCTTTGGCCAACCTGGACGAATTCATCCGCATCATCCGTCAATCCAACAACCGCGAGGAAGCGCGCATCAAATTGCTCGCCTTCGATTTCACACGGCAGCAGGTGGAGGCGATCGGCATCGTCATTCGCAACGAAGACCGCCTTTCCAGCGGGCGCTACTCCTTCAGCGAAGCCCAGGCCAACGCCATTCTTGATTTGCGCCTGTATCAATTGACCGGTTTGGAAGTGGACAAAATTCGCGCCGAATACGCCCAGTTGCTCGAGCGCATCAAGGATTTGCTCGACATCCTGGCCAAGGAAAGCCGCGTCATGGCCATGATCAAAGCCGAATTGCGCGAGATTAAGGAAAAGTACGCAACGCCGCGCCTGACGGAATTGGTTCCCGAGCAGGGCGAAATTGCGATTGAAGACCTGATCGCCAACGAGGGGGTCATCATCACCATCAGCCACGCGGGATTGATCAAGCGCACCAATGTCAGTTCCTACCGCGCGCAACGCCGCGGCGGCAAGGGGGTTATTGGCATGGCGACGCGTGAAGGCTCCGCCACGCCCGGAGAGACGGACGATTTCATCGAACATCTCTTCACCGCCAGCACGCACGATTATTTGATGTTTTTTACAAATACGGGACGCGCGTACGTCGAGCGGGTCCACGAAGTCCCCGACATGGGACGCGCCGCCAAGGGGCGGAGCATCGCCAATTTGCTCGAACTCAAGGCGGACGAAAAGATCGCCGCGCTGATCCGGATCATTTCCAAAACCGGCGCGAACAAGGAGGACGAAACCTGGAAGCAGCCGGATTTCATTTTCTTCGCGACGCAACAGGGGACCGTCAAAAAGACCAGCCTCGAAGAATTCGCCAACGTGCGGCAGGGCGGAATCATCGCCATTGGGATCGATTCGGGCGACACTCTTATTGACGTCAAACTGACCAGCGGCCGCGACGAAGTCATACTCATTACAAAGCAGGGCCAAAGCATCCGTTTTTCCGAGGACGACGTTCGCTCGATGGGCCGCCCGGCAGGCGGCGTGCGGGGCATCAGCCTTGATTCGCCGGACGCTGTGGTGGCGCTGGCAGTCATCGTGCCGGACGCGACCTTGTTGGTGGCCGGGGAAAATGGAATTGGCAAACGCACGGATTTTGGCGAGTACCGTCTCCAATCGCGCGGCGGCAAGGGAATTATCACGATGAAAACCACCGACCGCACGGGCAACGTCGTCGGCGCCCTGACCGTGAAGGACGCTGACGAAATCATGCTCATCACTGTGGGCGGACAAATGGTTCGCACGCGCGTGAGCGACATTCGCGAAGCCGGACGCAACACGCAGGGCGTCAAATTGATTGACCTGGATGGCACGGATAAACTTCAAGCCATCGCGCCAGTCATCAGTGAGGAAAAGGAAGAAGGCAACGGAACCGAGCCCGCCGCCCCCGCTCCGGTTGCGCCCTAATTTAATGTTCGAGGTCCTGTTCGGCGGTCAATCCCCAGCGGGCCCGGATTTTGCGCTCGATCAATCCGAAAAGAAATTGGTCGAGCAGCAGGCCGAAAATAATCATCAATAGCATGATGCCAATGACCTGCGCCGCGTCGTCCAACTCACGCCCCATGTAAAGCAAAAATCCCAGCCCGATGCTTGACTTGATCAATTCCGCGGAAATCGCGCCGTGCCATCCCAGGGTCCAGCCGAGTTTTAATCCCGTGACAATGCCGGGCAGCGCGGCGGGGATAATCACCCGGCCATACATCGCCCACGGCGGCGTGCCCAATGTCCTCGCGGCGCGCAGGTAAATCGGGGGAATGTTGAGAATGCCGTCCGCCGTTGCGATCGCGATTGCCGACATCGAACTCATGATGACGACGAAATAAATGCCGCGATCGCTCAACCCGAAAATCAGGATGGAAACCGGCGCCCATGCCGCCGTCGGCAATGTTTGCAGTCCGAGGAACAAGGATTTCAAAGCCTTGTTGATGATCCACGAGGTGCCCATCGCAACGCCGATGCTCAGGCCGAGAAGGGCCGAAAGCGCAAATCCGACACACATCCGCTTCAGCGTGGCAATGACGCTGGGCAGCAGCAAATTATCGCGCGCCAGTTCCACCATGCGCCGCGCCACCTGCACCGGAGACGGAAATAAATAATCGCGCGTGTGCGGCAACGACGCCACGCTCTGCCACAGCACCAGCAGCAGAAGATAGAACAGCGGAATCAGCAGGACTCCGGATTTTTTCCCCTGCGCTTTCATCGAGGCGGATCCTGGCGTGTCTGTTTCAGTTTCTCCAGCAACTCGGTGGCGAAGGTCTTCACCTGGGGATCATCGAATTCGCGCGGACGAGGGAGATCGATTCGCATTTCGTGCATCAGCCGGCCGGGACTGCCTGAAAAAACCAAAACACGGTCTCCAAGACACGCCGCCTCCTGCATCTCATGCGTCACGAAAATAATCGTCTTGCGCGTCTCTTGATGGATGCGCTGCAACTCGAGGTACAGCTCCAATTTGACCATCGCGTCGAGAGCTGTGAACGGTTCATCGATCAGCAGGACGCGCGGGTCCGGCGCGAGCGCCCTCGCCAGGGCGACGCGCTGTTTCATGCCGCCGGAAAGTTGGTGAATCGAAGCTTTTTCAAATTTTTCCAAATGGACCATTCGCAAAAATGCCCCCGCCTTCTCCCTGCGCGAGGAACGCCGGAACCAATTCCGCGATAATCCATAAGTGACGTTGTCAATAACATTGAGCCACGGGAACAAGGCCGGCTCCTGGAACATCATCAAGCGGTCGCGGCCCGGTCGTTCCACTTCCTTTCCATCCAGCAGAATTCGACCGCTGCTGGGATGCGCAAAGCCGGCGATGAGATTGAGCAGGGTCGTTTTCCCGCACCCCGAAGGCCCGACAAACACGACGAATTCGCCTTCGTTGATTTCGATGTTCACAGGCGACAATGCCAGCGTCGGAGCGCCCTGTTGCGCGGGCCCCTCGTATGCCTTCGAGACGTTGTCGATGAGAAGTTTCACTCGGGGGCTTGATTGGTGACTGCCGGCAGGCGGTCTTCGGCCAGCACTTGGTTCAATAACGTCAGGTCATAGATTCCCGTCAAATCGGGTTCCCGCCGCAAAAAATGGATTTTATGGGCGTCGCGGGCATCCTTGTAAAGCGAAGACGCTATCGGGTCCCAGGTCAATTGCACGCGGCGCATTGCTTGCTGAATTACTTTCACGGGCAACGCGCGGCCGGTGTCTTTTCGTATCTGCTGATTTAAAATCGCCGTCGCCGCCGCGGGGTCCGCCGTGATCAATTGCGTGACGTGGACGTGGGCCTTCAAAAGTTCCCGCACCTCCTCCGCGTGGTCCCGCAAAAACGCGCGGCTGATGATAAGCTGCGTCGTGACATACCTTCCCTCGGGCCACAAATCTTTTTCGTCCAGGAATATCCGCCCGCCCGCTTCCAGCGCCAGCCGCGATACCCACGGCTCAATCGTCCACGCCGCATCCACCTGCTTTTGCCTGAACATCGTCAACTGGTCGGGATTGGACAAAGCAATCAAATTGACCGTGCCGCCGTAAGCGGTTTCGCGATATCCCTTTTCCCGAAACCAGGTCCGAGCGGAAATATCCTGCGTGTTCCCCAATTGCGGCGTTGCAATGGTTTTTCCGTTAAAATCGCGATCGGTCGTAATTCCTGCATCGTTGCGCACGACCAGGGCCGCTCCGCCGGAAGCGGCGCCGGCGATGATCACAAATTTTTCGCCGTGCGATTTGACGTATCCGTTGATGGCCGGTCCTGGACCAATGAAAGTGGCGTCGATATCATCGGTAAAGAGGGCTTCCATCGCGGTGGGACCTGCGTTAAAGGCCGTCCAACGAATCGGAAGTTTTTTCTCGAACAGGCCCGTGGCGCGCGCGTAAAGAGCCTGGGCGTGGGTGATATTCGGGAAAAAACCGAGCCGCAACACCACTGGCTTTTTATCGGCGGCGCAGAGCGAAAGGCCAAGGCAGGCCAGGCACACCATTAACGGTATGCGCCATCCAAAACGCTTTCTGGTTTGAAAAAGCAAACAGAGATCTTCCGTTGGCGGGGGTGAGGGAATCTATCCCAGGTCGCGGATTTGGCAATTTTATTTTGGCATTTGGGCGCTGTATCGGTTCTTATTCACGGGCGCTGATGATTACCCAAACAAGAAGCAAAATCTCCGGCTGGCCTTTGGGGTTGCTGCTGGTGTTGATGCTCCTCCTGATCTATGTGTTGCGGGACATCCTGGTGCCCTTCGCGTTGGCGGCGGGAGCGGTGTATATTTTGAACCCGATTGTTCGCTCCGTTCATCTGCGCATGCGGCTGCCTCGAGTAATCATTGCGATTCTGCTATACTTGCTCTTAATGGGCGCCGGCGCCGCAGTGGTGTGGAAGACAGGGCCGAGAATTTACAGCGATCTGGTGAAATTCTCGGCCGACGTTCCCCAGAACACACACTTGGTCGTGGCCCGTTTATTGGGAGGCGAACGCGCAAATGTCCTTGGTATTCCTCTTGACGCATGGCGAATCTCGAATCAGGTCGCCGGTTTTTTGCAAGGCGGCCTTCCCCAACCCCAGGCGTTAAAGATTGGCGGCCTGGCGGTGGGCGCTGGTTTCACCGTCGTGCTGTTTTTTGTTTTGCTTTTTTATTTTTTGGTCCAGGGGCCGGAATTGGCCCGCGGCCTTCTGCGTTTGGCGCCCCCGGAATATCGTCCCGCTGTTGGCGCGTTTGCGGGAAAAGCCCATCCGATTTTGTCGCGTTACTTTCAGGGATTGTTCATCATCGTTATTTTTACGGCCCTGGTAGTGACAATCGGGATGCAGGCTCTTTTTCACATCCACCATGCTCTCGTGCTGGGTATCGCGGCGGGAGTTCTGGAATTGCTTCCCGTAATCGGGCCGACGGCAGCCGCCTTTATGCTCTTCGGTTCTCTTGCGATGCACAGCGGAAATGTCTGGAACCTCGTGGCCCTCGGCGCATTTTGGTTTGGAGTGCGGCAAACCATCGACCAAATCGTCGGCCCGATTGTCCTCGGTCGCGCCGTTCGGCTCCCGCCGGTGGCCGTGATCTTCGCGTTTCTTGCCGGTGGAACATTGCTCGGCCTTCTTGGGCTTCTGCTTGCGATCCCCGCCGCCGCCCTTTTCAAATTGTTGCTCGACACCTATTACGCGCTTCCGGTCGAGTAACGCGCCAAGTCTTCATCGAATCTTAAGGTGCAATCGTGATAATCGGCTGTCGTGAACGCGGAAAAGTTGGTAACGTCCCCGCCGTATCCAATGCGGTTGCTTGTCGTCGAAGATGAAGAAGACTTGCGGCATGGCCTCGAACAGGCCCTGCGCGAGGAAGGCTACGCCGTCGATGCCGCGGGCGACGGCACGGACGCCCTCTACAAGGCGGAGACGTGGGAATACGATGCTATTGTGCTTGACATCATGCTGCCTGGCCTCGACGGGTTGGAAATCCTCCGCCGCCTGCGCAAAAAGAAAACTGTTCCAGTCCTGCTCCTGACGGCCCGCGATGGCTTTGCTGACCGCGTTCGCGGCCTCGACCTCGGGGCCGACGATTACCTCATCAAACCCTTTGACCTCGGCGAACTGATAGCCCGCGTCCGCGCCTTGATCCGCCGTTCGGCGGGCGCCCCGAGTCCCGTTCTCGCTCTCGGTACCGTATCTGTCAACACCGCCGCCCGGACGGTTGCCGTCGATGACAAGGAAATCGAATTGACAGCGCGTGAATACGCTTTGCTTGAATATCTCCTGCGCCGCCGCGGCGCGGTGGTCAGCCGCACCGAACTCTACGACCATCTTTTCGCGGAGGAGGATGAATCCTATTCAAATCTTCTGGACGTCCACGTCTGCAATTTGCGCAAGAAGCTTGGCAAGGATTTCATCGAAACTCGCCGCGGCCACGGCTACGTGGTGGAGTGAGCGCCATGCTGCACAAATCCATTCGATGGCGGATTCAGCTTTGGCACGGCGTCCTTCTCAGTTGCCTGATGGCCGGAATGTTGACGACCTTTTTCCTCTATGAACGCTCCGAGCGCCTCCGAACGATCGACGACCAATTGACCTCTCTCGCAACCGTCCTTTTGCCCCGCTTCGCCCCGCCCCGTGGAGAACCGGACTTGGACCGTCCGCCCCCCGACGAACCGGATCGCCATCCCGAAAACCGCGCGGATTCCTCCGAGTTCGCGAAAAGCCCATACTACTACGTTGCCTGGTCTCCGCGCCGCGAAATCGTTGCCAAATCTCCCGCCGCGCCAGCGGTGCCGATTCCCGGGCCGGTCTCGCGCGGTACCACGCGGCTAATTCGCGCGCGCGGCGATTTCCGCGAACTCGCGATGTTTACCCCTGAACAATCCGGCGTGCTCGTGGGCGTTTCCACCGCCCCGCTCACCGCGCAACTTCATCGCCTCGCGGGAGAATTAATCGCCGCCGGCCTGGTGTTGCTGTCGTTCGGTCTGGCCGGGGGCTGGTTTGTTGCCGGACACGCTCTCCGACCCATCGGAGAAATCAGCGCCACTGCCGATCAAATTGCCGGCGGCGAACGCTCGAAAAGAATCCCCATCGAGGAGGCCGATAGCGAATTGGGCCGGCTCGCGACCGTCCTAAATCGAACTTTCGACCGGCTAGAGAAGGCTTTCGAGCAGCAGGTTCGTTTCACCGCCGATGCCTCGCACGAATTGCGCACTCCCGTCTCTGTCATCCTCACACAGGTTCAACTGGCTCTGACCCGCGAGCGTTCCGGAGCGGAATATCGTGAAACCATCGCGATCTGCCAGCGCGCCGCCGAGCGAATGCGCGTCTTGGTCAACTCCCTTCTCGATCTGGCCCGCATCGATTCGGGCGAATTCGATTTGACTCTCGAAGACTGCGATCTCGCCAAGGTCGCCTCTGGCGCGCTGGACATGGTAGCTCCTCTGGCCCACCAAAAAGGCGCATGTCTGCGCAGTTCGATCGAGTCCGTTCCTGTGCGCGGCGATGCTCTCAAGCTTGGGCAGGTCCTGGTGAACATCCTGCAAAATGCCATCCAGCACAACGCGGCGGGCGTGGAAATTTCTTTGACTGTCCAGCGCGGGCAGGACAAAGCGTTCCTCCGCGTCTCAGACAACGGGGTCGGCATCCCCGGTGAAGCCCTCCCGCAACTCTTCGAACGGTTCTACCGCGTCGATAAAAGCCGTGCCGGCGGCGCGGGCGGCGCGGGGTTGGGTCTGGCCATCAGCAAAGCCATAGTCGAGGCCCACTCTGGCGCAATCACCGTCGAAAGCACACTCGGCGCGGGCACAGTTTTCCTGGTTTCCTTACCTATCGGCTCCTTCACGTCTTCTTAAGGTTCCATTCGTTAGGATGGGGCCATGAAAAATAAATCTCATCCTTTCTTCGCAATTTTCGCCGCGACACTGATGCTCGGCGTGGCCCGCGCATCAGCCGATCCCCACCTTAATTCCTGGCTCACCACCTATTCCGGCAGGTACGCGCGAATTTACACCAGCGACGCCGCCAAAGCCTCCGGCACGAGCGTGACAACCTGGACCAACGGTTCCCTTGAGCAATCCCTCCCCGCCTACGACGGTGTTCAGGAAGTCGATTACTCGGCAAACTGGGTTTACGTTCGCAGCACCGGCCTCGGCTCCCACGTGATGGGCCCGTGGTATTTGGACGCCGCCCACACACAGGCGTTTCCAAACTATCCCGTCAATCAACAGGAACTTTTCCGCATTCCCCGCACTCCCGCAGTCGGCGCCAACACTCTCAACAACGGTGGCGCGATTGGTATTTTCGCTGATGGTGTGGCTATGTTTAACAGTTGGGACGCCTTTTATTGGAACGGAACTGAAGATACGCAGGGCGGCGGTACCGGCGGCTATTGGAATCGCGACGCCTATGTCAACGAAGGCGTGACTTTTGATTCCGCCAACGCGCATCAGCCGAACAGCGGTCAATACCATTATCACGCCAATCCTCCCGCCCTCCGCTACTTTCTCGGCGACCATGTCAATTTCGACGCCGCAACCGACACCTATTCCGAAGCCACCAACAGCCCCTCCCACTCGCCAATCCTTGGGTGGGTCCAGGACGGCTATCCCATTTACGGCCCCTACGGTTATTCCAATCCGACCAACCCAGCTAGCGTCGTTCGCCGGATGATTTCCGGTTATGTCCCCCGCAACGGCCTCAACGGTTCCGACAACCTTTCCACGAACGGCGCGCCACGTTCTACCATTCCCGCATGGGCGCAACGCCTCTATAATTCGGGCCCCGATCAAAGCGGACCCACCGTTTCTTCCTCCTATCCCTTTGGCCGTTATATGGAGGACAACTCCTATCTCGGCGACTTGATCAGTTCCGCAACCGGCCACGCATGGGTCCAAGGCACTGACTTCGATCTCGACGAATACAACGGCCGCTTTTGCGTGACGCCTGATTTTCCCAATGGCACCTACGCCTATTTCGTCGCCATTGAATCCAACGGCACTCCCGTTTTCCCATACAACATCGGCCGCGCCTTTTACGGCAATCCCACAGGCGGGAGCGTCACCACAATCGCCGAAACCGTGACGACAAATTTCCAGGGCGGCCCGAATCTCTCGCCTGCTCTCAATCCGCCCGCCATCAATGGCAACACCGTCATCCTCACATGGAGCGCCACCGAAGGCGGCACGTATCAAGTCCAAAGCACTACCAATCTCGTCATGTGGCAGACGAACACAAGCGGGATCGCCAGCGTCCTGAACACCGGCGCAAGCGCCAACACCAGCACGAATTCAATTCGCTGTTACCGTATCGTTCGCACCGCCCTGGCGCCTTACGATCCTGTGACTGCGTCGAGCAGCAGCAGCGGCAGTTCCGGCGTCACACTGTCGCCATCTTCCGGCAGCCCGGGGGCCAGCTTCACGTTTTCGGCGACCATCGGCGCCGATGCTGATCCGCCCCCTCCCCCGCACGACGACGCTCCCATTGCCACCTTCACGGTCGGCTCCATCAGCGTGACCGGCGCAAGTTACACCTACAACTCCAATGACTCCGGCATCCTGACCGGGACCTTGACGATTCCCGCCAATGCAACCGCTGGCAGCGCAACCGTTACCATCACATTTTCGCCACCGCCCGGAGAAACCCAAGGTCCGAGTTACAGCGCCACGTTCACGATTAACTGAGTGTTTGATATGATGCGCCCACTCGCTGTCTGGATTCTTTCCACCGCGCTTTCCGCAGCGAGTGGCGCATCCCTGCAAATCGAAGTCACGCCCAAGTCCGGCGGTGAGGACATTCAATTCGCTTCGCTCCGCTACAAAACCGCCGCCGGCGAGCGATTTTCCATCACGCGAATTAGCTATCTCGCCAGCAATTTCGCACTCCAGCGCACCGATGATTCATGGCTGGAATTCCCAAATGTCGTCGCCTGGCTCGATGCCGCCCAAAACCGGAATTCACTCCGCCTGCAAAACGTCCCTCCCGGCGAATACCGTTCCATCCGTTTCACCATCGGGCTGGATTCGAAAATGAACCACGCCAACCCCGCGAAATTTCCCGCCAATGATCCCCTCAACCCAAATTTAAACGGCCTGCATTGGAACTGGCAGGGCGGCTACATATTCCTGGCGTTGGAGGGTCTATGGCGCAACGATGCCGGCCAACTCGACGGCTGGTCCTACCATCTCGCCCGCGATGGAAATAACGTGCCACTCACGCTCGCCGTCCCGCTCGAAATCACAAACGAAACAAAGTTGGAAATCGACTTCGACATCGCCGCCCTTCTGAATTCGCCGCAGCCGCTTTCCTTCGCCCGCGATGGTTCCTCCACCCATTCACGCGACGGTGATCCCATCCTCGCCGCGCTCAAGGCAAATCTTCCCGAAGCCTTTCGCGTCCGCCGCATCCACACCGTAACAGAAACAGAACTGGCCGCCGCCAATCCAAAACCGCTTTACCTCCCCAAAAAATACACGCCCTATCCCTTTCAAATGAGCGCGACATTCCCAATGCCCGCTCTTCCCCGCGACAATCCCCTCATCGAAGAGCGCGTCGCGCTCGGCCAAAAACTCTTCCACGAAACCGCCCTCTCCAAAGACCGAACAATTTCCTGCGCCTCGTGCCATCACGAAAAATCCGCCTATTCCGATCCGCGCCCACTCAGCCTAGGCGTTGAAGGCCGCCTTGGAGTCCGTCACGCCATGCCCCTGTTCAACCTTGCCTGGCGCAAATCCTACTTTTGGGATGGCCGCGCCCCCTCGCTTCGCGCCCAAGCCCTGATGCCAATCCAGAACCACGCCGAAATGGACGAAACCCTCACCAATGTGGTCACCCGGCTCACCGCAAACACAAGCTATCCCTCCGCATTCCGCGCCGCCTTTGGCTCGCCTGAAATCACCCCCGAAAAAATCGGGTTGGCGCTCGAACAATTCCTTCTGTCACTCACGTCATTCGATTCCAAGTTCGACCGCGTTTTGCGCAACGCCGAGAAATTCACGCCTCAAGAGCAGCGCGGATTCCAATTATTTTCCACCGAATACGATCCTCGCCGCGGCCAATTTGGCGCCGATTGTTTTCATTGCCACGGCGGCGCGTTATTCCAGAGTCAAACCTTCGCCAACAACGGCTTGGATGCCAATTTCCCGGACATTGGCCGCGCCAAAGTAACCGGCAAAAAATCAGACGAGGGAAAATTCGCCGTCCCGAGTCTGCGAAACGTGGCGTTAACAGGCCCCTACATGCACGACGGCCGATTTAAAACCTTGGAGGAAGCCGTCGCCCACTATTGCAGTGGAGTCAAACGCAGCGCGACACTCGATCCAAACCTCGCCAAACACCCCAACGGCGGTGTTCCCTTATCGAAGAGCGACCAAGGCGCCATCGTAGCATTCCTAAAAACCCTCACCGACCCGCGCTTTTTGCAGTGAAATATGTCGTTAACTCTTCCGAAGCTTATTCCAAATCCGCAGCGACGAACTGGATTTCAAATTAGGCAATAAAACGTTAAATAAGCCGAAGAATCCGCTCACATAAATATTTTGACACAACGTATAAAAGAACATTGCTAAACAAATCCCACAGGCGGTGTCGGTCAGAAAAGCGGACAACGTGACTCCCTTGATGAAGGACGTCCGTGACAGTCTCATAGTGTATAACAATCGGGGAATCAATCTGCAACCAACGTACGTGACAAGGAGAAAAATGGCCGCAATACGGACGTAGGGAGTTTGGCGTCCTCGTAACCAAAGTAGAGCGAATCCCGCCAGAGGAATGGCGTCCAGCATCCCAAAAGAAAAAAATGGCTTGGCGGCCGACCACTCCATCCACCGTATCGCCTTTCCGTCAGATTCGGTCAGATGGCTCTTCTGAAAATTCCGCGCCGCTACCTGAGGATCGCCAAGCTCTTTGAGCGCCATTTCTTGTGCGGAAGGTTCAGACTCACCTGCCCTCAAGTGATCGCTAATCGCTTCGGCAAAATGGGCTTCAATCTCTTGCGCAATTCTCTGTTTTGCCGCGGCTTCCAGTCCGTTAGTCGCGATTTCCAACCAGCCAGGAAGACCACATGTCTTCCACCATTCTGTCAGCCCTACATCACGAAAGGCTAAACTGCTGTTCTTGTCGCCGAGTATCGCCATGTTTCCTATGCCTCCTGCCCCGCCTCCAGGAGCAAGCTGATGGCGGAGGAGAAGCGCATCCACTCCTGTTTTTCCCGGTCTAAGGCTCTTTTACCTGTTTCGGTCAGTTTGTAATAACAACGCGTCCGGCCGTTCTCTTCTTGCGTGTAGGACGCAATCCACCCTTTGGCCTCCAAGCCATGCAGCGCGGGATAAAGTGTTCCTTCCTTGAAATCAAGCACCCCTTTGGACTTCTGCTTGATCTCCTGAGCGATCCGATAACCATGATTCGGGCCTCGACCCAAATTCTGCAAAATCAACGGCGCTAAACTGCCCTTCAGATTCATCAATAACGATAATACATCGAATTCCGATGGATATCAAGGCAATTAATTCACATCCCCATGATCTGATACCCGCAATCCACGTAAAGGACCTGCCCGGTGATCGCCGCCGCTCCATCGCTGGCAAGGAACGTCCCCGTTGCCCCCAATTCATCCGGGACGACATTTCGTTTCAGCGGCGTGTGCGCCTCGTAATGTTTCAACATCTCTGAAAACCCGGAAATTCCGCGCGCCGCCAGCGTATTTACCGGCCCCGCGCTGATGCAATTCACCCGGATTTTCTTCGGCCCCAGATCATATGCCAGATATCGCGTGCTCGCCTCCAGCGCCGCCTTCGCCACTCCCATGACATTATAGTGCGGCACCACCTTTTCCGACCCGTAATAAGTCATGGCAACGATGCTCCCGCCATCCGTCATCAAAGGCGCCGCCTCGCGCGCCAGCGCCACCAGCGAATAAGCGCTGACGTCGTGCGCCATGCGAAACGCCTCCCGCGTAGTATTGACGAATACCCCCTCAAGCGCCTCTTTCGGCGCGAACGCCACCGAATGCAGCAAAAGCTGCAGCTTTCCAAACTTCTCGCCCACTTGGGCAAAAGTGCGGCTGATATCCTCGTCCCGCGACACATCGCACGGCAGAATCAGCGTATCCGGCCCGAATGTTCCGGCCAGTTCCTCGACATTTTCCTTGAGTCGCTCCCCCTGGTAAGTAAACGCCAGAGTTGCCCCTGCCTTGTGCCAGGCCTGGGCGATTGCCCACGCAATGGATCGTTTATTAGCCACCCCCGCCACCAGCCCAATTTTTCCAGACAATGTTGACATAATTTCTGTCCCTTCGTTTTCTTCCGTAAAATCCTATCGCATCTCAGGCACGCGGGCATCCTCCGGGTTTGCCCAGCGATTATTCGGAATCGTCGGCGCCCAGCCTGGCCGCAACGGATCCTGATCGTAAGGATACCCTCCGAGCCTTTTATGCAACTCACTATATTCCGCTAATTTATTCCGATCCAGCCGCACGCCAAGCCCCGGCCCGGACGGCACGCGAATCGCGCCATTCTCATAGCGCATTTTTCCCCCTTCAATGATGTCGTCGGTCAAATGATGGTAATGCGCATCCGCCGCAAACGTCAGATTCGGCAACACCGCCCCCAAGTGCAGCATCGTCGCCAATTGAATGCCCAATTCCCCCGAAGAATGCACCGCCACGCCAAGCTGAAACGTCTCACACACTCCCGCCGCCTTCACACATTGCCGGATTCCGCCCCAGAAAGTAGTGTCAAGCAGAATAACATCCACTGCCGTATCCAGCGCGTTCGCCGCCAATTGCTCGAAATTCACCACCACCGTATTCGTCGCAAGCGGCACTCGCGACATTTGGCGCACCCGCCGCATTCCATTGAGGCCGAACACCGGGTCCTCCAGGTAATCATTGTTCAAATCCTCGATATGCTGGGCAAAACGAATCGCCTGCTCCGTCGAAAACGCCCCATTTGGATCAAACCGGAATCGGTCCCCCTTAAACGACTTCGCCAAAGCCCGATAACATTCCAGTTCATATTCCGGCGGAAACACCCCCCCTTTCATTTTGTGCGACGTAAACCCGAATCGCTTCTTGTTCTCCGCCGCCGCCGCGATCAACTGTTCCAGAGTCCGCACCTCCCCTGATCCGGTTTTGTTATTGGCATAGCGAAAGAAGAGATAAGACGCAAAAGGAACCGAATCCTGCAATTTCCCGCCGAGAATATCATAAATCGGCGCATTCCATTTCTGTCCCAAAATATCCAGGCAGGCAAACTCGAGCGCCGCCAGCAACTGCGTGCGATTATTATAAAGCGAAGCCGTGGGATTGCTGATGCGAAACCGCATCTCCTCGATCCGTGCGGGATCGTGCCCCTGCAGATACCGTTTCAGAGACCGAATCGCCGTTTCCGCTGATTCCCCGCCGCCCCCCATTTCGCCAAGCCCCGTAATCCCTTCATCCGTGACCACCTCAACGATTGTCCGAACGAACCGGCCCCAATGGCATCCATTGGCATGCCGCAACGGCGCTTCCAGCGGGACCGTGACGGTGGTTGCCTTAATATCAGTAATCTTCATGGCGTGCCGCCTACCCACTTGCCAGAAACCGCCCGTCAAAAGCAAGCGCTCATTCTTGTGAAGATTTTTTCTCTTTGCGTCTTCGCGCGTTCCGCGCCTTTGCGTTCACTTTTTCGAGAGGCTTGACCCTTGTATAAACCTGCGTTTTATGTATTTTAAGGATTATGAAAAAACTATTGACGGCTTTATTTGCTTTAGTCTTCGCGGCCAGCGTTTATGCGGCTGAATATCCGACCATCACTATCCAGGATCTCAAATCCTCCATGGCTTCCCAGAAAGTCGTTCTCCTTGACGCCAACGGCACCGATTCATGGCAGACCGGCCACATTCCCGGCGCCATTGATTTCATTGCCCATCAGGACGACCTCTCAAAGATTTTGCCCTCGGACAAAAATATTCTGATCGTTGCCTATTGCGGAAATCCACAATGCCCGGCCTATCGCGCCGCTGCCGCCGCCGCCCAAAAGCTCGGCTATAAGAACATCAAACACCTTACCGCCGGCATCATGGGTTGGAGGGACGCAGGCGAGAAGACCGAAAAGGGAAGTTAAGTTAAACAGGCTTGCCTGTTTTCCTAGTCCCCGCCGTTGCCGACGCAGCTCTTTTTCTCCCATTGGCGCGGTGCCCGCTGAGGAAGTGTGGCGTCAACTTTTGCGTAATACGTTTCCTCGCCAAAGCGAGTATCCACAGCCTGTTCCAATGCCTGGGCAGGCTCGACGAAGTATTTGTCGTGCGTCTCGATAAAAACAATTTCTCCTGTGGGCCATTTAAGGCATAGAAATAACGGGCATTTGCCGGGATGGCTCGCAGCCAATTCCCGCGCGGCCTCCAAATCCTCCGGCTTCAGATGCGCCATTTGCAGTCGCAGATGGACCTGCTTGGTGTGATAATGGGGAGCCTCCTCAAGCGGGACAATTTCTTGCGGGAAAATTTTCGGCTTATCTTCAGATAGGTTGACTTCGCCGGTGACGAGCAGCGCTTTTTTGGGAACAAGCAGGTCGCCAAATTTGTCGTAATTCTCATTGAGGCACAGGATTTGCACCGAGCCTGCCAGGTCTTCGAGCGTCACCATCGCGTACGGTTTATTGCTCTTTTTTGAAATGCCCTTTTGCACTTCCACCACCAATCCGCCGATCCGCGCCATGGCGCGATTCGTCAGTTGGGCAAGTTCTGTGGTGTTATGCGTGGTGTATTTTTCCAGAATGGACACAAAGGGCGTCAGAGGGTGGCCAGTCACATAAAAACCGAGCAGTTCCTTTTCGTGCGCCAGTAATTCGTGCTGCGGCCATTCGGGTAATTGCTTTTCAGGCTCCGGTTTGGTTTCTTTGCGCTCCTCCAACATGCCAAAGAGCGTGTTCTGCCCGCGTTGCCGATCCTGAATAATACCCGCGGCGCGGGTAAGCACGCGGTCGATTTTCCCAAACATTGTTGCCCGCGTTTCCCCAAAACAATCGCATGCGCCGGATTTAATCAACGCCTCCAGCACCTTCCGGTTCACCGTCCGGCCATCGACTCGCTCGCACAATTCAGCCAGTGACGCAAATCTTCCAGCCTGCCGCGCGGCCAGAAGGCTTTCAACCGCCACTTGCCCGACTCCTTTGATCGCCGCCAGGCCGAAACGAATCGCCCCGCCTTTTTCCGGAGACGCATTCCGGCTGGGGGTGAAAAAAACACCGCTCTCGTTGACATCGGGCGGCAGGACTTCGATGCCGAAGACGCGAGCTTCAGCGATCAAAATGCTTAATTTGCCGGTGTCACTCAGGTCGTTGGTCATCATCGCGCTGAGAAACTCAACGGGATAGTTCGCCTTCAAATAAGCGGTTTGATAGGCGACAATGGCGTAAGCGGCGGCATGGGATTTATTGAAACCGTAACCCGCGAATTTTTCGAGCAAGTCAAAAATCTGGTTGGCTTTCGGAGCGGGAATATTATTCACCTTCGCGCAGCCTTTGACAAAGCTTTCCCGCTGCTTCGCCATCTCCTCGACTTTCTTTTTTCCCATCGCACGGCGGAGAAGGTCGGCGGCCCCTAGTGTGTAGCCGGCCAGCACCTGAGTGGCCTGCATCACCTGTTCCTGGTAGATCAGCACGCCGTAAGTCTCCTTGCTCAACGGCTCCAACAGCGGATGCTCATATTCGATTTTCACCTCGCCATGACGCCGGCGGATAAAATCCGGAATCAGGTCCATCGGCCCGGGCCGATAGAGGGCGACGAGCGCGGTGATGTGTTCGATGGAACTGATTTGAAACTTCCGGCACAAATCGCGCATCCCGCCGGATTCCAATTGGAAAATACCGATGGTGTTGGCTTTATTGAGCAAGTCATAAGCCTTGGCGTCGTCCAACGGCAGGTTGTCAATAGGAATGTCTATGCCCTGGCTTTGTTTCACCAGTTCGCACGTGTTGCGAATGACGGTCAACGTCTTCAGCCCAAGGAAATCCATTTTCAGCAAACCGAGGTCCCCGACGGGATTCATGGCATACTGGGTGACGATGGCGCCGTCCTCGTCCTTCTTCAGCGGCAGAAGGTTAACCAATGGCTGATCGCCGATAACGACACCCGCAGCATGAACCGATGCGTTGCGGGTTATATCTTCCAGGACAAAAGCCGTGTCGATAAGTTCACGCGTGGCTTCCTCCTGGTCATAGGCCTGCTTGAAATCCGGCGATTGATCGAGCGCCTTTTTCAGCGTCATCTTCAATTCGTTGGGAATCATTTTGGCCAGGCGATCGCACTCGCTGTAGCTCAAGCCCATGACGCGGCCGACGTCGCGCACAACGGATTTCGCGCCCATCGTACCGAAGGTGATGATTTGCGCGACCGAATCGCGTCCGTATCGCTCACGGACATATTCGATCACGTCGCCGCGGCGGTCATCCGCAAAATCAATGTCGATATCCGGCGGATTGACGCGTTCGGGGTTCAGAAACCGCTCGAAGAGCAAACCGTAACGAATCGGGTCCACGTTGGAGATTTCCAGGAGGTAGGTGACGATGGAGCCGGCGGCGGAACCGCGCGCCACGCAGGAAACGCCCTTGCTCCGGCCATAGCGAACGAAGTCGCCGACGATGAGAAAATAACTGATAAAACCGGTCTTCTCGATCACCTTCAATTCCGTTTCGAGCCGGTCCATGACCGCTTTGACACCCGCCTCGGCCCCCTGGCCCGCAGTGGGCAATTTGGCCGGATCATCGACTCCGTCAACAACAAAGGCGTGTTCCTCGGCGCGCGCGCGAATCGTGTACCGTTTGGCCAGCCCTTCAGCCAGCAATTTGCGCAAGTAACCCTGGCGGCTTTCGTTTGGAGGGGGATCAAAAACCGGGTAATGCAGCTTGCCGAACTCAATTTGAAGATTGCACTTTTCGGCGACCTCGAGGGTGTTTTTAATCGCCTCGGGCGCTTCGCTGAAACGCGCCTTCATCTCTTCGGCGGAGCGCAAATAAAATTGCTGCGGTTGATAACGCATCCGTTTGGTATCGCTCAACAGCGTTTGGGTGCCGATGCAAATGAGACAGTCGTGAGCGTGGGAATGCTCTTTTTCGACGTAGTGAACATCATTGGTCGCCACGAGCTTCAGCCCGAATTCAGCGGCCCAGGGAATCAGATGCCGGTTGACTTTCGCTTGTTCGGCGATGCCGTGATTTTGGAGTTCCAGATAAAAATTATCCGGCCCGAGGGTTTGTTTAAACCAGTCGATTGTTTCCCGCGCTTTGCCCAATTGGTCCCGCAGAATAAGTTCGGGAATTTCACTGGCAAGGCATCCAGACATCGCGATTAAACCCTCTTTGTGCGCCGCCAGTAATTCTTTATCGATGCGCGGTTTGTAGTAGTAGCCTTCCAAATGCGCCTTAGTCGCAAGCTGGACAAGATTCTTGTAGCCGGTTTCGTCCTTTGCCAGCAAACCAAGGTGATGATAGGCATCGCGTCCGCCCGTCGCGGCCTTTTTTTCAAGGCGGCTCCCGGGAGCGACATAAACTTCGCAACCGATGATCGGTTTGATCCCGTGTTTAAGCGCCGCCTGATAAAAATCGATCGCCCCGTAAAGAACTCCGTGATCGGTAATGGTGACGGCAGGGAATTTCAATTCATGCGCCTTTTCCATCAAGCGATCCAAAGCGCAGGCCCCATCGAGCAGCGAATACTCGGTGTGCAAATGCAGATGAACAAAATCGGCGTGCGCCATTTGTTTAACTTACTCCGGCTGGTTTTGTGTCACAAGTTCGACGCTGGCGGGTTCTTGTGAAAATGTCACCAACGGATTTTCTTCGAGCAACGACGGATCAAGCATCATGGTGATCTCCCCGTTTGCGCCCGCCTCCATTTTCGTATTGCCGCGCTCCCGATGGATGACGAGGCTTCCGCCCTTTCCGTCCGAAGAAAACATCAGTTTCAAGCCCGACACCGTGGCGTTTGGCGCGCTGGGCAATACCTGGCGCATTCGTTTTCGCACGTCGCCGCAATCGCGGACAACTTGCATTAACGCCTGGTAGCGCATGGACGTGGTCAAACGGCGCACGACCAATCCCAAAAACCAATCGATTTTCATGGTCCCACGAGGCTGGTTGGTGATGATCCAGGGATTTTCCGCCAGCCAATCGTCGCGCATCGGCACGTTGAAATTTCCATCCCGTCCGATTACCACCGGAAATTTGCCTGATTTGGCGTCGATAAACACGTCAAGGTCGTTGGGGCTGACGTTGGTCGAAAGGCATGTCATGCGCAGGGCAACGACGAGATTGGTGTATTGGGCGGTTAACTCAGATTGCACTCGCTGCATCTGATAAAGTTTGGCGTAGGGAACACGCGCATTTTCAGCGCGCGCGGAAAAAGCAGTCGCTAAAACCAATGCGAATAAGCCTGAGGCGTTGCAAATCCCTTTGATTTTCATCGCCGCAAATCAACTGGTCGCGGTCGATGGCGCGGGAAAAGAGGGTCCGGCGGGAGCTGTGGAAACGGAATCTTTGAAACTCGCCCAAAATCGCGGCGGCAATACGGCCAGCACGATCAGCAACACCTGGCTGATGTCAAAACCGATGAGCCACGGAAACGCTTTGTCCATAAATCCGTACGAGTGCAAGCCGATGCCGAGCATGTTGACGCCGAACCACGAGAAGCTGGTCACGATGTTTCCAAAAACCGCCATCGCCATCAGGCCGCGCTCCTTGATCATTCCACCCCAACGCGCGTGCAGAACGACGGCGTTCCACAAGACAATCAACAGCGCGCCGTTTTCCTTCGGGTCCCAGCCCCAGAATCGGCCCCAGGATTGATCGGCCCAGATGCCGCCCAAAATCGTGCCCACAAAACTGAAAAGCGTCGCGAAGCACACGATGCCATAGACCATCCGGCCCAATGATTTTGCCGTGTCCGGCCCAAGGCTGCGCGTAAAGAATCCGCGCACGATGTAAATGATGGCGAGTATCCCGGCGACAAACATCGAGGCATATCCTGTTGTGACGACCACAACGTGCGTGGCCAGCCACAAATTGGTGTCGAGCACCGCCCGTAACATTTCCATCGTGTCGCCGCTCAAGGCAAGATGATGCGCAATAATCAGCGTGGTGAAGCCGATAAATCCGGCGACCACCAAACCGATGCCGCCTCTAAAAATCCGTTCCAAAATCAGCCCCAACAGACACGCGCCCCAGCCAATGAAAATCGCCGAGGAATATAAATTGGTGACAGGCGGCCGCCCTTCCAAATACATCCGAAAGCCTAACCCGATGGAATGAATAACGAAGGCCAGGATCAGGAGGAAAAAGCCCGTTCGCCGAATCGGCTCGGACAAATTGATCCAGAAAATGCAACCCAAGAGAAGCGCTGCAACATAGATGACCATCGCTTTGGAGAAAGGGTCTATCTGGTTAAAGAAAAATTCCTGGCTCCCTTTTTTGAGCGCCGGATACAATTCGTTTTCCTGCATCCACCCGCGATACTGGGCGATTGCCCTGTTAAAGTCCCCCGGCTTGTCATTGCGATAGGCCGTCGCGATTGCCGCATAGTTCGTGTCCGCCGGATGCAGCTCGCCCGTTTGCAACGCGAGCATTAAGTTCGTGCCGATGTTCGACCAAGAATCGCGCGTCTGGCCAGGCAGCGGGGGAATGATCAGGGGATAAGCAAAACGGCTGACCTCGTCATACCGCTTGAAAAATGCGGCGATCCGTTCAAGGTCTTCTTCGTTGGCTTGTTTGCCTTTTTCCGAAAGCTCCACGGCCAGACGGCCCGGTACGATGGAATCTTTATAGACCTGCAACTCCTGCTGGAAATCGCGCGCTCCCTCCGGTTCCAGGCTGTTTTTCAACCGATTGTAAAGAACCAGGCTGTTGTAGAGGTGCATCAAATCCTGTTGGTAGGCGTTGCGCAATTTCGCCGCGTCCTCGCCCATCGAAAATTCTTTGGCAAGCAAGTTTGTCGCCTGGTTCTCCAAATAAAGGACCTGATTGGTCAGATCGTTGTAGGAATAATATTCCAGGCCGGCTTTGTCAGCGCCCAGGATTCCCTCCAAATCCGGGTGCTGCACGCGGAAGATCTTCAATTGATCGGCGTAATCCGGCCGCGCCAGGGTATCGAGCAACCATTCCAAAGCGGTCAACGGGGGTCCATTTGTCAAACGCACTACAGAACGGCCGCTGATGCTCAGGAGTGTATTGCGCGCCACCGAATCGAACGGCTGAATCCGTCCCTCCAGCAGAACGGGCAATCGTCCGAACGCCGCCATATTAAATCCATCCTTTGGCTTTGGCGCGATCATGCCGCTCAAAAACCACGCCGCGAAAGCCGCGGCAACAATCCAGGGCGCCCATTTCTTCATAATCTGCTCCGTCTGCCATTGGCCAAAACCGGCGCTCCCAACGACGCGGAGGGCGGGTTGCGGACGGCAACTGGCTTGGACTTTTGAGCCCGCTTCCGCGCAAAGTTCAACAAATGCGTCAGAAATTGCACAAGAAGCCCCAGCGCGACCAATAAACACGCGACATACGGCGTCATCGACGCCGGATTGCGCACCACCTGCAAAATCGTTCCCCGGTCGCCTTCCTCGAAGCTCTGCTGAAAAAATGTTTCCCCCCGGTAGCGCAACGGGTTATTCATGTAAATAAGAATATCCCGATTGTCTCCAGTGGCCGGATTGTTGAGATGAATTTTGCTGGAAAAATTCTTCGGGATGTCCGTCCCGGGGTAAATGTCATGATTGAAAGCCAGCAGCGTGATACCGTAAGGCTTATAATACCGAACGGGACGCAACGCGATTTGATAGGTCCGCCCACGGAAAGTGAAAGTTTGGGGGTCTGTCAACGAGAGGCCCGGCAGTATTCCGCCAAGCTCTTGCTGCAATTCCGCAAAACGCGGATATCGCGTAAACCATGTCGAAACGGCCCAGTCGCCGATCGGGCCTTTGTCCGAAACCGCCCGCACCAACGCCACAGGTTCATTCTCGTCGTCCATCCGACGCGTTATCGGCGCGGGGTTAAAAAACAACCGTCGCCCAATCCCCTTCGTCGCCTTGATGGTTTCGGCTTCCGATTGCATCGGTCCCGCCGCGATGGAATTTGGAGAATACTTTTCCACACGCAACGAGAATGGCAGGTCCGGCGTCCGAATTTCCCCGCCCTTGGCAAGGAGCGATTCCGGGATGGCCACAACGTGATCGGATTTCGGGTCCGTGACATCGGCGACGGCCAGTTCATTTTTTCGGGAATCCTCGGTGTAATTTTTCGTCTGGCCCACTTCGAGCCTCATTTGGCTTTCCACTTGGAAAATCTCGGTCACAAACTGGCCGACGAGCAGGAGGATCAGTCCGCCGTGAATCAAAAGTATTCCGGTTTTGCGGCGCTCGAGTTTGAATCGTTTGATGTGCGCGGCCAACAAATTCATCAGCAGCACAAGTCCCAGCAGCCAGCCGCCTGGGAAAATCGGTATTCGCCAATGTGTCCCGGCGGGCGTCCAAAAAATAAGAAAACTGCGGAAGAACTCGGATTGGACGGCGTAAAGCCCAAGCCGCGCCTGCGCCATCGTGCCCGCAAACACGAGCACGATCGCCAGGCAAAGACAAACCACCGTCAACCGAAGCGACGTAAAGAAATGAACCAAGCGATCAAGCATTTGGGGGACCAGAATTAAACATTATGTCGGTTCCACGCACCACACTAAGGATACTGCACATTTTTTACAAAATTAACAAAGCCATCTTTTTCCGTTGCCACAAGCGCTTTGTCTCCCACCAATTTGTAAAACCACGTATTCTCCCCGTGTGGAACGATGGCCGCCACGAGGCGCTTCCCCGATTTTGCGCCGGTCCCTTCAAAATCCACAAGCAATCCTTTGCCCCCCAGCGTTTCGATATTCTCGGTAAGGCCATTGAGATTGATGTCCGCCACGGGGGCGAGTTCCATTTGGCTGCGCCAGCGGTTCACATTTGCCAGCGCGCCACCTACGTCCCCCGGGAAAAAACTCACCGTCACCACGCCGCCGTTCCCGGCATTGTTCCCGATTGAAAAGCTCCTGAAAACCATGTCGCCCGGCTCTGTCTTCACCCAGTTCGACGGTACGCTCCACCTTGGCGAAGTGCTGTCCGCTTCCGCCACCGTTGTGGCGCTGCCACCAGGGAAATGAACGGATTTGACAAATTCCAGGAAAGCTGGCTTCGCATCCGTGACGGTTGCGATGTCCCCAGTCATCTTGATAAACCACGTCGCGCCGTTGCGCCGAACCAAAACCACAACCGTCCCCGAAGTGGGTCCCGCAATGTCATAGAGCTTCCCGTCCGACCCATCGACAACAACCGGTTGAAAAGTGATGGCCGTTGCTTCCACCGGCTCCAATCCCACCTGTCGGCGCCAACGATTGACATTATCCAATTCCGTCCCCACTTCGCCTGGAAAAGAAGTGATCGCCACCGTGGCGCTGCCGCCGTCCTTTCCCGGCACCGAGATATTGGCGAGCCGAACGCCATCCGGCGCCAATTGCTGCCAGCCAGACTGGAGCGCGAAGCGAACGGGCACGGCATTAACGGGGATATCCGCCGCGGGCGAAGTTGCCCCCGGGTCCACTGCGGCCAACTGGGTCGGGAACTCCTTGGGCACATTGTAAGATCGAATCTGGTCGTCCGCGCGGATCCCGACGTCCACAACAAGCAATGCACAGGCGACTCCAAACCAGCGATTAAGCGTTCTCATTTTTGAATGTAAGATAACACGTTTGGACGCGTTAAAAAGGGGGTTTTTCGGAAGAACCCCAAAGCAGGCCAGGTGCCTCGCCTAATCGGCCGCCGCGCCGATAACTTTCCTCATTTTTGCCACAGCGGCCTTGAGGTTATTATGCCGGAACAACCCGGTGCCGCTGATGAATGTGTCCGCGCCAGCCTCGGCGCAACTGGGCGCCGTATGAAATTCAATGCCGCCATCCACAGCGATGCGGTATTTCAACCCACGCTTGTCACGCCAGGCCGCCGCCTGCTCGATTTTGGCCAGACATTCTCCGATGAATTCCTGGCCGCCAAAACCGGGATTGACCGTCATTACCAGCAACGAATCGAT
>DATAUD010000072.1:0-25602 GCA_036268455.1 Verrucomicrobiia bacterium | reverse complement strand
CGTAGGTTTGGCGGCTATCCGCCGGTCAGCACGAATTCTCGTGCCGCAAAGCGTTGAAGGGCGTTGACAGATTCAACGCGCCTCAACAGATTTCAACGCGGCGATTCAACGCCTTTCAGCACTTTTCAACAGGCGCAAATCCTAATCGGTTTAACTCTCCCACGAATCGGGCTAACTCGCCAACTGCCGATTAACGCGGTTGGCCATTGCTGATTTAAAGTTATGGCAATGGAATCGAAGACGAAAAGAAACGCAGTGGCGGCCAGAAAGGGCGGCGGACGTGCCTTTCACAGCCGCGTCGAACCGTTCGTGGCGATCATCCGCACGCAGCGCCAGCAGCGCAAAACGTGGAGGGAAATCGCCGAATGGCTCGCGGTTGAAGAAGGCTGCCGCATCACGCTCCAAGGTCGCATCAATTCTACCGAAGATATGTAAACCGGCAGGGCCGGCATCATTGGGAGGGCGAAGGCCAGACGCTGTCCGTGCCACCCACCCTCCCACATGAGTCGGCCAGGCGGACGCGCTCATCATGGCGGCATTGGAGGAATTGCAGGTGCTCGATGTCTGCGCCGAGCAAGAAGTGCGATTGACCTTTTTCCTGTTTCCGACCGACGACACGGAGAGCATGACCAACGCGGGGCGACTGTTTCTGTACGCGGGCGACCGCGTGGATTATGTTGTTGTCCATAATCCGGCCAAGGCGCGGGGCGACCTGTTCAAGGGTTCGCCACTGGAACAGCAATTGGCAGAATTCGGGGCGAAGACCATCACGCTGCCGACCGTGACACCAACGACGCTGCTCGCCGCCGAAAAGGCCGAGGCCAACGCGAAGCACGGTTTGAGCTTCGCCGAATTGTCCCGTATCGAAGCAGGCCACTTGGAACGGTTGCTGGCCGGGGAAATTCAATGGGCAATGGCGAAAATGTTTCGCCAGTACAGCGCCATCGCAGATTTGCTCTTGCCAACGGAGCTTGTCCTTAAAGAAACGCCTGCCAGCGAACAGCCTAGTCCCGAACTGCAACCCCGGCTCAACTTCGGAGACTGAGTTATGGACGACACCGATTTTGATATTCTCCTTGAGGGGCTGGCCCCGCCCGAAGCGAAGCGGCTGCGGAAACTCCTTACGGAATGGTGCGACGAAGACGAAGGCTCATTTCCCGTGCAACTGGCTCTTTTGACCAGGGCGCAGTGGCGGGCGGCGGCGGAAATGCCCGTGCTGCTCAAGCAATCCTTGGAATTGCTGGACCGGAAGCTGGCGGAATTCCGCCAGCAAACAGCCGCGCTGCTGATAAATTTCAACAGCGCCACTGATGCCAAGACGAAGGCGCTGGAAAGAATTGTCTCCGATCACAAGGATTCGGCTCAGGAATTGCTCGACCAACTCCAAAGCCACACAACCGATGCGCACGCGCTTATGATACTCACCCAAGATGAAATTGGAAACGGCGCATCTGAACTGAAAAGGCTCAGGGACGATTTTGTCGCCGAGCGACTCCGCCTCTACAAAGTCCGCGAAGAATACGAAGCGAAACAGGACTGGAGGGATGGATTTGTTCTTGTCGGATTCATTGTGGCGCTGATTGCCGTCGGCGTCCTTATCGGTTGGCGATTCCCACATTGAATTCTGGACCGGACAGGAGCACCCGACCATCATGTTCACTTGCAGGTTAAATATCTAATTGCAGGTTTAATATAAATCCTGCAAGTTAATAACATGATTTGTGACAATTCCAGCCAAGGCAAGCGCCGACAGCGCCATTGCGACGTGGATGCCCGCGTGGGCAATTCGTTGGTCGAGGTCAAGTTTGGCGTGGATGCCCTTCGCACCATCCGAACGAGCCTCATGCAAGTGGCCTATCTGGTCGGCGAAGACTCAGCTTTGCAAGGCTACGTCGTTCTGGTTGATTCACCCATCACGACGGAGCGGTTGCGTGACGAATGGAAGCGCGCCGCGACAGTATTGCGAGACGACGTTCTGCATCGCCTGACCATCTGTATCCAAACGGAAGGTCGATTCACCGGCATTCCGCGCGACCCGGATGCAAAAACGCAGGGAATCCTGGCCGAGGTGGTCGAAGCCGAGCGGGGTAAGATAAGTAATGTGCGCACCGATTATTCTTTCGTCATTCCCAAGCTCCTGCTCCACCGCTTTCTCACCTCGGGCGAACCCGCCACATCAGATTGGCTGGCCCGCACCGCCGGGTGTTCTTACCCGGCTGTCGCACGGGCGCTACGCCCCCTCCGCAGTTTGTTGGAACGTCGCTCCGACCGTAGCTTGGTTCTGCGCTGGTTCCCTAAAGAAGAATTTGCCCGGCTGGTCGCCGTGGCTGACCGGGCGCGTTCTACCGTTCGCTTTGCCGATCAATCCGGCCAGCCGCGTTCTGTTGAATCACATCTTCGCCGTTTGGAAAAACTCAATCCGCCCAACCTCGCCATCGGTGGCGTTCTTGGTGCAAAACATTACTATTCAGAACTCGATTTGGTTGGCGCACCGCGACTCGATCTTTCCCTCCACTGTCCCGGACAACGCATGAATCTTGCTTTCGTTGGAGAACTCGATCCCGCGCTGAAGCGCGTTGAGGACCCGCTTGCACCAGCCACCTTGGTCGTTCATTCGATGCGCCAAGCTGATCCGCAGTTTATCCCCCGCGACGGCGGGCTGGCTTGGGCCGACCCGGTGGAGTGTCTTTTCGATCTGCACGAAGCTCGGCTTGAAATGCAGGCCGCGCAATTCCTCGAAGCCTTGGAACGCAAACCGCCAGCCAGACCATGAAACCAGAAGCAAAAGAAGTCTCACCGAGGAAAGTGCTGGCGCAAGTCGCCGCCGCAATTCCGCCCGACGTGCATCCAAACATCGTCATTATCGGCAGCCTGGCAGCGGGCTATTGGCTCTTTCAAGCCAACGAATCATTTGGCGTTCGCACCAAGGACATTGATTGTGTTCCGTCGCCGCATTTCTCCGCCGTGGAAAAGGGCCGTGCGGTCGCCGAGAAACTTCTCGCTGCCGGCTGGCGGCCACACTTCACCGGCAACATAGTTAAACCCGGCAATGCCAACGATGCCGAAGATAAGCTTCCCGCCGTCCGCCTTTATCCTCCTGGCGGCGGGGAATGGTTCATCGAATTGCTCACCGAACCGGCTTCGGAAGATCAAACCGGCCGCGTGTGGACGCGACTGCAGCTTACATCCGGCGAAACCTACGCGCCGCCCAGCTTTCAATTTACCAGCATCGCCACCTTTGAAGCTCAAACTTCTGAATATGGAATTCGCTGTGCGCGGCCGGAAATGATGGCGCTGGCCAACCTTTTGGAACACTGCCCATTCCTGCCCGACCCGATTGAGGGCACTGATTATCTTGGCCGCCCGCACAAGCGCAGGAACAAAGACCTTGGACGGGTTCTGGCCATCGCTGTGCTGACGGACCACGACCTCATTGAAAACGAATGGCCGCAACGGTGGGCAGCGGCACTAAAGTCGGTCTTCCCGCACCGCTGGGGCGAACTTGCGGCAACCGCTGGAAATGGAATCCGCAAACTGATCGCGAGCGGGGAAGACATGCAGGAAGCAACTTTCATTTGCGCCAACGGGTTGCTTTCCCAACGTAACATTACTGCGGCTCAACTAGACGATATGGGGCGGCGGTTGCTGACGTCCGCCATCGACCCACTCGAAAAAATAGGCCGCTCATCTTCATCAAAGTGAATGTAATCACCATGTAGAACACGGTGATGAGCATGATCGCGAGCAGAGCGAAGAACACGATAATGAGCGCAAGACAGACGCAATCAACACCAGCAACACCGACAGTGTGAACGGCAACACCAATATCCTTCGATGGTATGGCGTTGTTGGGGGTGACCATTGGCATCTGTGTCGTAGCGAATCCGGGGGGAGAAAACAGGTTAAAAATGGGGGCTGGTTTTGGCGCGAAACGCTTCGTCATTGTACGGCTCGTCTGCGCCTGTCAAGGTCGTGCCCCCGTCTCCCGCTGCCTCCACCTTGACAGTGCTCGCCGAGCCTGGGGACTTTTGCTCTTAGGATTTCGCGCCGGGAATACTGCCAAGAACAGAAGATAAGCCGCAGGTGGATGAATGCCGACGGCGATGGGGGGGTGAGTTCCGCAGCTTTGCAGAAGCGGCGGCAGACTCACTGGACGGAATCACCCTCTTGGACTAGATTTTGAGCATGAAGGAGTCGGCTTCAAGATTGGAACCGGCAGCGCCACCCGGCCATTTAGCGGTCGAGGCGGCGGCGATGCGCCTCGGCCTCCACCATTTACAGCTTCATTCAACGGGACAGGCTCACGCCCATCCTCGATGACGAGGGAGTATTCGTCGTCTCGGAGGAGGAAGTGAACCAATTGGCCCAACGCAAGAAGGAGTGACCAGCCATGCTGAAAAAAAGGCGGACAAGCTTGGATTCCTCGCGGCCCGCGTGGCTCAGGCGATGATTTGGTCGGAGATGAAGCACTGGCTTACAGACGCGTATCCGATTCAATACAACGTGATCTCCATCAATTGGAGAAAATTAAAGAGCAGTTGAATCGGCTGGAACAGGTTCGATGGGAACGGCCCAACCCTCCCGTGCTGGAGACGTTCAGGGCCTCCGACGGGACGACTTGGGATGTCTATGCCATTTGGTGGAACTGCCCAAAAGTCGAATTCTCCTGTGCCGCCCGCGCAACAGCCCCGACTGGTCTGTTATCCAGGAATTTGAGGAAGGCTCGGCGTACGCCAACGTAGGTTTGTTTCCCAACCGACGGATCGTCCACGCCGGCGTCATCGCCGTTGACTTTGAAATCGCGCGCGCCCATGACCTTGACCAACGCGCCGCCCACCGGTTCGCCGGCTTCCGTCTTGACTACGCCCCGGCCGACCGCCGGCGCGCCCGTCCGCGGCGCAACATCCGGGATGGGCCTTCGCAGCCGAGCCACAGTGTCCCGCAACGGTGCGGCCCCGGCTGGCCCGACACTCATTCCCGCCAGCAGCAGGCCCAACCGCGCTTTGGATGTTTCCACCGAAATGCTGGTCACCGTCTTGTCCGGGAAAGGATTGGTCAGCGCGACATGGAACAGACGCAGGACATCGTCGCTTTCGGCCGGGTCGGAAGCGAGCGCCTCCCAAGCCTCGACGCAGTTGGTGTCGGTTACGGTGTCTCTCTTTTTATGCCAGGGGCCGAACCACTTACGCAAATGGCGGCCAAAACGCAGTTCCAGCGAGGCGCCGCTTTGGTCCGCGTAGGCCAGCCTGATGGTGGCGGCGACCGTGTAGTTGCCGCCGTTGCGGGTGGCGGCCAGCAAGTGCAGCCGCTCGAAGGCGCGTCCGACGAGGATGTTGCTGACGTTGGTTCTGCCTTTGCCGCCCCCGTCCAGCGCGACCACCCCGTCTATTTGAAAGGGGACGCCATCCAACACTTGGCGTCCGCGCGGCGGCAAATGGGCCGCCCCGATGGTGTCGAAGGGAGACAGCCCGACAAAAGGCTTCAGGTCCAGTGTTTCCACCGATTGGGCGCGGAGGGCCAAGGCAGGCGCCAGCACGGCGGCGAGGAACAACCGATGCCACGATGATGTGCGCATGACAGCCCGAACGTACATTAATGCCCGGCGAATCCAAGCACCGAATCGGGTGTCAAGACTGAAAGAACAGCCTTGAAAATAAGTCGGTTATCTTTAATCAATTAGCCAACGGAACCAATCATGAAAAACAAGAAATCAGATCCCAGGATCGAAGTTATCAAGGACGGTCCTCGGAAAAACTTATGAAATTTGGAATCGGCTGACTTTGTGCCGCTGTGGCAAATCGGACAACAAACCGTTCTGCAACGGGGCGCATGCGGCCTGAAAAACAATGGCGCGGCAACCGATCGAGGAACTCTGGCAAAAGTGGCGGCAGCCGGAAATCTGGCGATTGCCTCACGGCCACATTAGTGGGGTCGCAACACTGAGGCCGGGAAAAGAGTTTCGCGCAGAGCCGGCGCGGAGTTCGCGGAGGAAGACGAAATAAAATGGGAAACACAGGAAGACCGATGAGGGGCTTACGGATGTGGTTCGCCGGAAGCTTTTCAAGAATGGTGGCTTTGATTTGGGTTTTGAGCGCGACCCCGGGTTTTGCCGAGGCGCCAACGCCGCCGTCCTCACCGCGGATCGTCAACATTTACAATTTCATACGCAACTCTGATTTCAGGCTCGCCAACTCGAAGGAGATTCTTTTTGACTGCACGCGGCGGCAGATCGAGTTGTTGAAGAGCGCCGGGCTGCCCGCTACGTGGGCGCTGCAATACGACGCCCTGATGAATCCCCGCTATCAACAACTGCTCAAGGAACAGCTTCGCCCGAATGACGAAATTGCCGCGTGGTGGGAGATCCCCAGGCAGTTGGCCGAAAAAGCCGGGCTGAAGTGGCGCGGACGGCATGATTGGGATCCCGCCGCCAATGTCGGCTTCTCGCCGGGTTATTCGCCTGACGAACGACGGAAGCTGGTGGACGTTTACATGGCGGATTTCAAATCCGTCTTCGGTTTTTATCCGCGCTCCGTGGGTTCGTGGTTTATTGATGAGGTGACGCTCGACTACATGGTGAAACGTTACGGGATCGTGGCGTCGTGCAATTGCAAAGATCAGATCGGCACGGATTTTTACACGTTATGGGGCGGTTATTGGAACCAGGCTTACTATCCCAGCCGCGTCAATTCGTATATGCCGGCGCAGACTCGTGATGGACAGATTAATGTGCCGATTTTTCGCATGTTGGGCAGCGATCCGATTTATCAACACGGCACAACGCCCGGCCTGCAATCCCTTGAACCGGTGTATCGCGAAGCCGGCGGTTCTCCGAAATGGGTGACTTGGTTCATGAATAATATGATTTACCAGCCGTCGCTCGCGTTTGCCTACACCCAGGCCGGGCAGGAAAATTCGTTCGGCTGGAACGCCATGAGGGACGGTCTCACGAACCAAATCGCGCTTTTTGCGGCGGAATCCCAGCGCGGAAATATCCGGGTGGAAACCCTGGCGCAATCGGGCGAATGGTTCAAAAAACATTTCCGTCTCACCCCGGCAACCGCGGTTGTCGCCCTGGACGATTGGAAGGGACAAGGCCGGAAAACGGTTTGGTACGACAGCCGTTTTTACCGGCTGAATGTGCTGTGGGACAAGGATGCTTTCTTCATTCGCGACCTTCATCGATTTAATGAGCGTGTGGTTTCGCCGACGCACGATAGGCCACTAACGGCGACTTCCCTGGCGTACGAGACGCTGCCCATTGTGGATTGGGCTGAGTGGTCGGCGGCGGGATGCGCGGGAGCGGGGATGTGGCCTGTGATGCTGTCTCCGGACGGTTTCAGCGCCCCGCTGCAACCGGATGGAGCGCCCATTGTCAAACAGGTGGACAGCACGAAATTAAGCATCCGCCAGCCGCTCAAAGGAGGAGGGACGTTCACTCTGGTATGCGGAGAGAGGCGGCTGGAATGTTCAGCATCGGACGCTTCCGGGAAACCATTGCCGTGGGCCTGGAAAATTGTTGGCGGCGCGCGTCTGGATGCCATTGTCGGACGGGTGACGGCGTCAAGAATTGATTATCAACACTCCGACATCGACTACGGGCTTGCGACCGGAAGGAACGCGGGTTCATTTCGGCGAATTGGCCGCGGGGTCCTGCAAATCACTCCAAACGCCAAGGGCGAAGTTGAGTTAAAGCTGGACGCGCCGTAGCGAACAAGGAGAAAGCATCCCCCATTAAGGTTTGGATTCAGACCCACTCGATTGAGGGTATGGACGTTCATAGGGCTTTCGCGTACAAACATAGGCTCTTGGAAGATAAGTCCATGACTTCCAAAAGCTTTGAAAAAGAACATTGTAATACCGGGCCGGAATCTTGTTTGGCGCAGTTCGGCGCGCCTTGCCGCCATCGTTGCTGTAATGCTGGCGGCCATATTGGCCGTCTGTGCCGCGCCTGTGCATCTCGTCGAGGAACCGCCAGAGCAAATAACCAACGTTGCGCCTGGGGTGATCCTTGTTGATTTTGGCCGGGTCGCTTTTGGCAACCTTCGGCTCTTCCCGCCAACCAATGCCAGCGGAAGAATCACCGTTCGCTTCGGCGAAGCCTTCGCGAATGGACGCATCAATCGCAAACCACCCGGCAGCGTGCGTTACGCCCGGACTGAAGTTGATCTCGGCGGCGTTGCCTCAATTGTAGTTGCGCCGAAGGCCAACAAACGCAACACCACCGAACCTCAAGCGGTTCTGACCCCGCGGGCTTGGGGCGTCATACTGCCGTTCCGCTGGGTCGAAATCGAGGGCTGGCCGGGCGAGTTGCGGCCGGACCAGGTGCGGCGGCGCGCGGCCTACGCCAGCGATTGGGATGACAATGCCGCGGCCTTTCACTCATCCGACGAATTGCTCAACCGGATTTGGGAGCTTTGCCGCTATTCGATTAAAGCGACCACGTTTGCGGGCGTTTATGTGGACGGGGACCGCGAGCGGACTTGCTACGAGGCGGACGCGTATGTAAGCCAGCTCGGCCGATACTACACCGACTCCGACGCGCAAATGGCTCGGGATACGTTTGACCGGCTGATGCAGCATCCGACCTGGCCGACCGAATGGGCCGCGCACATGATTTTCATGGCCCACGCCGATTGGATGCAAACTGGCGATACCAACTGGCTGGCGGCGCGTTACGCCGCATTGAAAGCAAAGCTTTACCTCGAGGATGCGCGCGCCGACGGACTTGTCGTCAGCGGGGGAAACAGGACGCATTACGACGTTGTTGACTGGCCCGAGGGTGAGCGCGACGGCTACGTTTTCAAGCCGATCAATACCGTGGTGAACGCGTTTCATCTGCGCGCTCTGACTTTGATGGCCGAACTCGCCCGCGCCTTGCATCAAGATGCTGACGCCGCCGACTACGCCGCTCGCGAACTTGCCGCCCGCGCCGCGTTTCAAGACAAACTTTTTGACCCCGTGCGCGGCCTTTATCGCGACGGCGAGGGCACCGACCACGTCTCTGTGCATGCCAATCTTTTCCCGCTGGCGTTCGGCCTTGTGCCCGCGGAGTATCGCGCTCATATTTCAGAGTGGCTTTGCAAACGCGGCATGGCCTGCTCCGTTTACGCCGCTCAATACTTGCTGGCGGCTTTGTTTGAAAATGATAACGCCGCCAAGGCCCTCGATTTGATGACCGCGCCCAACGACCGCAGTTGGAAGCATATGGTTGAAAGCGGCACGACCATCACCTGGGAAGCGTGGGACCAGCGTTACAAAACGAATCAGGACTGGAACCATGCCTGGGGCGCCGCTCCCGCCTATCTGCTGCCGCGATACGTTTTGGGCGCCCGATCGCTTGCCCCGGGCTGGACTCGCGCGATTATCCGCCCCAACCCTGGATCGCTGAAATGGGCAGATGGAAAAGTTCCAACGCCGCTCGGTTCGCTCCTTGTTCACTGGGAAAATGGAGACACTTTCAAGTTATCGCTTGTTTTGCCACATGGCATGACCGCAAAAGTTATGCTTCCTGCCGGTAAAAACTGCCGTGGAGTGTTTCTTGGCGGCCAACCCGTCTCGGCGCATCGCGACGGTGAGTGGTGGACGCTGGACCAAGACGTCACTGGCTCGGCGTCGCTTGAGGAAAGGTAGCCCTTTTACGGCGGGCGGACGGCTGGGGTTACCCAACCGACGTGCCAGGTGAGGGTCCAGAGTTGCTCCAATTTGACGAATGCGGCGTGGCCATCGACAAATGAAGTATTGATGCCGCCAGGCATTGGCTTGCCAGGCTGAACGCTCCGTGGCGCGGCGCCGGGCGATTTATAGCCGTGCCGCGCTATGGTGCGGCGCGACATGCCTATGTTGACGTCACTACCGGCGTAGAGATCCGTGGAGGGTTGGTCTGTTTCCAGCGGCCAGCCGTCCACCCAAATCGAGTCCGAGAAATAAGGTGTTTGGACTGGAAATGTGACGTTGGAAACTTTTTGAAAATAGTTGTAGTCGTCGTTGCCGCTGTTATAGGCGTTCCAGCCAAATCCGAGCCCGTAGCAATATCCGTTGATCGCGTAACTGCCCATATAGGTATTATTCCATAGCCACGGATAATTCGCTGTGCCGGCGTCAAACTCGGCGGTTTGGGCGTCGGGCTGAGGCTTCCATTGGGCAGCCGTGGAGGGACTCGGGGCCGCGGGGCAGGACCGGACATTTTGGAACGCGCTATAATTGGTCAGCCTTCCAATCCACAGCGTTTCCACTGCCTGGTTATTGGGATCAACGTAACTTTCCATCAGGCCCCGATTGTCGTCCACATACATTATGATGCTCAGGAGCAACTGTCTGGAGTTGCTAAGGCAGTTGACGTCCACCGCATTGCGCTTGGCGCTGGCCAGGGAGGGCAGGAGCAAGGCCGCCAGAATGGCGATGATGGCGATGACGACGAGTAATTCGATGAGCGTAAAACCCTTCGTCCAAGGTGTGCCTTTACTGCGTTGTATCATAGGTTATTGATCGGCCCGGCCGTCTGCGTTAATTGTTGTCTTGCCAATATACGCGTTAGGCCCGCCCAAAACAAGCGCCGGTTCGTTTACTGCTGGTTATTGGCGCTGGTGGTATCTGCCCCGCCGACGACGAAGGTGTTTCCACAAAGCATGTTTCCGAGAATCATGACACGGCTGGTGGTTGACTCAATTTTGATCGCCATGCCGATGTTGTCGGTAAAGTAATTCCCTTGAAGGATTGCGCGTCCGCTGATGATGTCAATGCAGGGCAGGGCGGCATTCCACGACAGGAAGCGGGCGTTGGAAAGCGTGAATAAACCGCTGTTGTTCCAGGAGACCGGCTGGCGCAAGGACCCCCAAAAAGTGGCGCCGTTGACATTGAGTCCGGCGGCTCCGGGCAATCCTTGAATGGCAATGTGGTTGGTTCCTCCCCCGGCGTTGGCGATGTTCAGGTTGGAAATATGCACGGCGTATGGCTGGGTATTGATGAGTTGGAGGCCGACATCCACATTGTCAAAGTTGACGTTGCTCATTTGGCCGTTCATCGAACCATTGGTGGAAGCGCGGAAGCGCGCCCCAATGGCATAGCCCCACGAAAACACGTCTTCGATGACTTCCCAATCGGTGCGCATGAGGTCGAATGTCACCGCGTTGGCGGATTGGAATGCCTGCACATTTGTGTTCCCAGTCCAGAAGGGCCAGAAGTGGATGTCCATGATTCGTCCGATGTCGTAACATTGATCGACAGCGATGCCGACCAGCAACGGCTGGCCATAGACAAAACGAATCAAATGGCGGGGGCAGGGATAAGTTGCCAGATCGATTCCCAGATACGGGTTGACCAGGAGAACATTCTGGACGGTGACATTGTTGCCGCCACCTCCGCGAACCGCCCACGGATAAGGTGTCGGCGGGTTGTTCATGACCTGGTTTGGGTAGTAGATGGTGATTCCTTCGAGCGTCGAGTTGTCGCCTTGAAGCGTGATAAAGGCCGCGCCGTTTGTCGCGCCGGCGTTCTCCACCGCCAGCAGGGTGGTTCCAAGATTTTGCGAATATGCCTGCACAGCGCGCCATACGCCGACCAGGCTCGTTTGAGCGGGCACAACCAAGTGAGTTTTGACGAGGTAATTCCCGCGTGGCAGAAAAACAATTCCGCCGCCACTGGCGCCGGCAGCGTTGAGAGCCGATTGAATGGCCGCCGTATCGTCGTTTGTTCCGTTGCCCGTGGCGTTGTAGGGAGGGTTCTGCGCGTTGATGTAGCCGGATTGGAAATCGAGCTTGGATTGGCTGATTGTTCCATTGGCAATGGCGGCGCCTGTCACCGCTCCATTAGCCAAGGCATACGAAGTGACTGATTGCGCGGCGAGGTTGTTGGCTGTGACGACGTTCTCGCCCAGCGCCGCGGTCGTGACGGCCTGGGGGCCGAGTTTCGCCGCAATGACGGAACCATTGGCCAGCGCCGAAGTGGTAACGGCATTTACGGCAAGTTGCGCGCTGGTGACCGATCCGCCGGGAAGATTCGCCGCGGTCATCGCGTAGCCAACCGCAGTCAGCGACTGGTCGGGCGACAAGACAGCGAAGGCGTTTGTTCCGTCGCTGAACCAAATTCGCAGGCGAACATTTGAGTTGGTGAAGACGGTTGGGGAAACAGGTTCCATGTTGGAAACAGCACTGTCTCCCAGGGAAATAGTGAACACCCCCCGGCTGACGGGGTTGGTGACGGCTGAATTTGGTTGGGACGCGGCAACGCTTGTTCCGTCGTTGCTCCAAAACGACACGGTTCCATTGCTGTTGACAAGGGCGAATTTGAACAGCCCGGAGCCGCTGAACGCCGCGCCATTGTCAGTGACGGAACCCTGGTAGGTGATGATTTGGGGGACTTGCGCGCGCAGGCTGGAAACAAAGCAAAGCGCGGCGATTGCGAGTGAAAGAGCTTTTGTCACGGCGGTGAGATCGGGATGGTTTTTTGCAAGGGAATCGCCCCGCGCAGCATTTGGGCGGCCTGATTGGCAAGACGCAAATACCAATCGCTGTTTAAAGTGATGCCATCGGCATTCAGCGCGAGAAATTTGCCTTGCGCGGGAAGCTGGGCGGGCGTTGGAACCATTTTATACATTGCTGTTCCTTCATTTACTTCGTCGAACATGGCGCCGTAGATCATGTTGCAGCCGGCATGCACATCATCGTAAACCTGCTCCCAATAAAAAGACCCGCCATTGCGCGGAATCTGGTTCAGCGGGCCGCCGTTTTCATTATACCACGAGAAACCGGGGAAAACCACGGGCATGTAATCGACTCCGTTTGATTTGCATTCGGCCAGATCCGGTATGGTGACGGTCTGGGTATAGCTGTCCGCCCCGGCATTGTTGCCATAGCGGCCGACTGACCACGGACTGAGCACGTTGAATGAAAGATAAACGGGTGTCCACGCGGCATTGGTGTAGGAATCGTTCATCAAGGCGCGCCAATAAGTCGGCACGCCTCCGACTAGAGTCACGCCTTGGGCCTTAAACCAGTTGATGATGGTTTGCGCCTGCTGCGGCGAAGCAAGATGGTTCCCATCGTTGAAACCGAACCCCCAAATGGCCACCACGGGTTTGCCCTGGTGATGCAAGTAACGCGCGCTGTTTGTGACATGCAAGGTGTTGACGAGATAAAGCCAGTCGTTGGTGATGTTGCTGACGATGGTGTTGGTTGGTTCGCCGCTAACGTCATACATAATGGCGAACACCCGCCCGTAGGTTTCGGCGCCGGTGCGGACGTTGGAGGTGACTTGATTGCGAAATGAAAAGAATTCCGGACTCGAGAGGTCGGTCAGGAAACGTTGCAGAAACACGCCGTCCAATTGGTTCTCCTGCATCCATTTGAAATGGCGAACATCGGTCTCCAACACGGCGGAGGAATAGAGCGGAACTGGGCTGCCGTTGGAATAGGTCATCGCCGTGTTGAAGAGTTCATTGGCCGCCAGTTCAGAAATATCGGGCATGAAATCCATGTTGGCATTGGTCGCCGTTGCCGACTGACTGTGAAACCAATGCCACCATTGATCGGGGGCCGAGCCGTCATTGGGACTTCCGAACCAGCCCTGATAGCCCATCAACAATTTGTTGTTCATGGTGGTCGGATCCACTCCCTGATTCAGACTGAAGAAGGCGCACTGGCTTGGGAAAGGCAGAATGACTTCATTGCTCCCGTTTGTGGTTATGACAGTGTTGGTCAAGGATTGCCAGACGATTGGCGCGATCAAATTGGTGGTGTATTGCAACCCGTAATAAACCGGCGAAACCGGCCAGGAAACCACCAGGTTCGACATGGACAACTGAATGGAAAGATAGACCGGCATATTGGAGGAGGAGCCTCCGCTATTCGTCGCGCTGATGGTGGTCGTGTTGGCGGTTCCGTTATAGACGCACATGGCCGTGCCTATTCCGCCGTAACCGGTGATTTGGCCGGTGGCAATAAAATTGTTGACAGAGGCCGCTTGATTCCCGGCTATAACCACGGTCCCCGCTCCAATATCCAGGATCGAATTGCCCTGAATCGAAGTGCTTGCGAATTGCGAAAGAGTCAGCGTGCCGCCATTGATGTAGGCAATTCCAGTGCCGCCGCTAAAACCCAGCCCGAACGCGCCCGCGACTGAAGCCGTTCCGCCGTTCATAATAAACGTGCCGGTCGCCCCGGTGTTCAGACCTATCCATAAGTGATAGTTGAATGTGACCGAACCGCCGTTCTCTATTTCCAGTTCGCCCGTACTGCTATAACCGATGGCCGTCCAGGCGTAATCGTCATTATTCCCGGCTGCGGTGTCGCCCGCGGAAAGATTGCCGCCGTTGGTCACGATCAGGACACCTCCAGGGCCGCCGTCGCCGATGGTTATTTGACAGCCCCCAACCGTGCCATCCACGATACAATCGAGATTGGAGCCGGCATTGAAATACGCCTTGTACCCCGCGACTGGCGCTACGCCGCCGGTCCAATTGGCTGCCGTAGTCCACCTGTCATCCGATGGCTGGCTTGGATTGCCGGCGGGATTCCAAGTCACGCCGGTAAGTTGCCCATGGGCGCGAACGCCGGCGCAAAAGAGGATCCATACCAACACCAACCACGTCCGCGGACCATTGGTCTGAATCATTTTGTCACAGGGCTCACCACGCGTTTTTACGGTGTATTGGTGCTCAAGTATCCGGGATAAGGCGGATAGATCAGCCTGAAAAAGAGCGCATTGCTCAAGCCGGGCGGCGAATAGCTGTTGGTGAGGACATTGGTAACTGTTGTCGTGCTGGTCGTGTAAGGCCCCTGAAGCGCAGTGGCGGACTGGACGGCGGCGGTTCCAAACCATTTGACGGCTATGCTTTGATTATTCGTTCCCGTGATGCTCATGTTTTGCAGCATGTTGATGCCTTCAAACGAGCCACAGGGACGGACCACATCGTAGCGAACGCGTGAGACGAAGATGGAAGCCGCGGTGTTAGTGCCAGGGGGAGGGCTGGTTTCGAAGCGGACGACGGACTGCGGCCCCTGATTGACGCCGGCAAAATTCACGTTCGGCAATTCGAAGTAGGCGTCCACCCATTGGCCGGTCCCCTTAAGGGTCGCGACCGTGTTGTAAGGAGCCGGAGGCGGTATGATATCCGAGGCGCCAAAGTTAAGAGTCGTATAGACCTGCGGATAAAGCGTCGCGCCGGCAAGAGCTGGATCATCGTAGTAAGTGTAAATCATAATTACATCGGCATTGTCCTGAAAAGTGGGGCCAAACACATTGTTTTCCAGGGCAAACTGAAGGTTGTTGTTCCCGCTGCCGGGCGCCGGCGCTTCAGACAGTCGTTGATCATTGGTAGGGCCGGCCATTTGGACGGCCATGTTTTGATCGCCTCCGCTGCCGCCGATTGTCAAATTGTTGGTGATGCCCAAATACGGGGCCCATTCCGCGAAATAACCATAGTTCGTATCGCAAATAAGCGGATTCAAAAGGAACGACGGGTCCGGGTCCAGTCCAGCCAGGGCATTCGTGCCGGTGCGTTCGATGCCTAATTCGAACCGGTCGATAAACGGAGCGGTGCCGTTAAATGCCATAATCGGCCCGCCCGTCAATGGCGCGGTGTTGATGCCCGCCAAATCAACCGGTGGTCCTGTGAGCCAAAAAGCCACTCTCAACCATTTACCCGATCCGGTCAGAGTGTAATCAGCGCCCGTAAAATTTGCCGTGTCGCCTGCGTCGTCAGTGGCATAAGTCAGAGGCCCGAAGCTATTGCCGGCCAAATTGGGATCATCATAAAACTCAACACAGACCTTCATTGGGGTCGGCGCCTGGCATGGGTAACCCAAATAATTGCTTTCAATTCCAAAATCCATAATTCCGCTCGTGCATTGCACCGCTGTGCGGAGATCATTTGCGGGACCGGCGCCGGCTTGCACATTGTACTGGTAGCCGAGGTCAGCATTGCTGATTATCGTAAGATTGTTGCTTGCATTCTCGTTGAAGTCGATCCAAGCCAGGTTTTCAGCGGGCGGAGGCGCGCATACTGGCGGAGGGGGAAAGACATTGACTTGATTAGTGGCGCCAAACGCTCCCGCCGGCCCGATGGCCAGCGCCCGAATGGTCAATCCCACAAGCTCGCCGCCTGAGTTGTTTTGGAATCGAACGGTGCCTCCATTGATGCCCCCGTAGCTGTCAGTGGTTGAGAGAGGATCACCTAAAACACGATTTCCGTCGATGGTATTGATGGGGTTGGGTATATTCGGGATAAGCAACCAATTCCATGCGCTGTTATCCAGCCCGGCGGGCATGGTAATGGGCTGTCCCGACGTGTTTGTCGTGATTGTCACCAGGTTCGCGGTTCCCGGATCATAGCCTTCCAAAAAGGCCAGATTTATAGGGGCTCCGGTTGAGGTATAAAACGCGCTGTTCCCCCATACTTGGACAAGGATGTCAATGACCGGCATGCTCTGATAATTGGTGTAATTCGAATCGGCGGGATTCGCGAAAGCGTCCTGAGCCTGGTAGCCGGTCAATCCGTCAATCGTCACCATGTCCATATTCTCATCGCCGCCGCTTCCGAAAGTCAGGATGCTGTCAATCCAGGCGGGAGGAGTGGTTGTAAAATTCGCGCCAGAATCATAGATGCCATAATCCACGATGGCGTTGGTATCGATTGTGGAAGGCCACGTGTTATCGGGGAACGGTCCAGTCTGGCCCTGCGCTTCAATGGCGGCGGCCGCACATGCTATGGTTATGGCCAGTAATGCTGAAGAGAGATTTTTTTTCATAGTTGGGAGTTCTGGATGATCATCAAAGCGAATCATCGCAGATTCGCATATGCGTGACAATCCCCTAAAGCGGGGATGCCAAGCTGACCCAGCGCGTTAGCGCTCCGAAAGCTTCGCCGGGTCGAGATCCATGCTGGATGGCGGGAGCGTTTCCGGGGCCGAGCCAAGGCTGGTGTTTGGGGTGTCGGACATTTCCAGCTTGATTGTGGCGCCGGCTACGGCGGCGGCGTGCGTAAACCACAAGCGGTTCATGGGCTTGCCGTTAAACGAGGCGTCCTGGATATACTTATTATTGACCGAATTATTCCGGGAAATGACGCGCAGGGACTTCCCATTATGCAAATGGATGGTGACGCGGTCAAAAACAGGGCTTCCCAATTCATAAGCGGGAATGCCGGGAACCACCGGGTAAAAACCCATCATGGAAAACACGACAAAGGCCGACAATCCTCCGCCGTCTTCGTCGCCAGGAATGCCCATGTGTGTATCCGTAAACCAGTAGTCGAGCAGCTCACGGACCCGCTTTTGCGTTTTCCAGGGCGTGCCGGCATGGTTGTAAAGATAGGGAATGGCAAGGCTCGGCTCATTGCCCATGACGAATTGCCCGACCAGTCCTGTGGAATCGGGAAACACGGCATAGTATTCGTACTTCGACCGGCCCAAACCGGCGCGAAAAAGCTCGTCCAGTTTGCGGCCGGCAGCCTCGCGTCCGCCCATCAAATTAAACAAACCCCGCAAATCCTGCGGCGCCTCCCAGTTGTAAATGTAAGCGCTGTTTTCCGTGGTGTAATCGCGCCCGCCCTGTCCTCCCGAAAAACCCGGATCAAATGGTTCGATCCATTTGCCGTCGGCGTCCTTCGGCCAGACAAAACCTTTGTCAGCACGATAGACGTTGGTGTAATTCGCCGCCCGCCCAAGGAAGAGCTGGTAATCATCCGTTTTGCCCAGGGCGCGGGCCAGTTGTGCCGTGCACCAATCGTCATAACTGTGGCCGAGCGTCACGGCGATGGCCTGCCGCCGCTCGAAGGGATGGACTTCGCTGACTGTCTCTTTCTCCCCCGGATGAAGCGCGGGCATGTATCCGTGCTCGTCGTAAAAATCGTCCAGCGCGGACTTTGGCCCGGCGCGCCACGGGAGGAAGGTGCGTTCCAATGAATTCTTACGCGCGCCGGCGTAACCTTCGGCGAGGTCAAAATTGTGCACTCCCTTGAACCAGACATCCGCCATCCAGGCCGCCGCATGGTTGCCCGTCATGCAAGGATAATTGCCCCAAAGTACGGCAAAGGATGGAAGCCAGCCTCCTTGTTGATACATCCTTACATAAGATTGGATTTTGTCCGCCTCCATTTGCGGATTGAGGAGCGTTTGCAGAGGTTCCAGCGCCCGGTGGAGGTCCCAAATCCAATTATCCACATAGAACGGGCGCGAGTCTTGGTGTGTTTGGTGGTCGAATCCGCTGTAGTATTGGCCATCTTCCGTGATATTGACCATCCGCTCCGAACACCGGTAAAGGGCAGTGTAAAAAACGCGCCGCTGGTCTTCCGTTCCGCCGGTCACCTCGATCTGCCCAAGCGTGTCATTCCACCGATCGCGGGCCCCCTTCCTGATTTCATTAAAACTCCGCGAGCCAATCTCCTCCTTCAGATTGCGCCGCGCCTGTTCCTTGCTGATAAACGAAATTCCGTAGCGTAACCCCAGGTTTGTGGTCGAGTCTGTGGCAGCAACGGCTAGGTGCATTTTATTATCGTTGCCATCGCGCGTAAAATAGACCGGGTGGTTGAACTCGCCGTAAACGTAGGCCTTCATCCCGCTGAATTGTTCAAACCCCGAAAACGCATTCGAACTTTCGAGTGTCATATCGCCTCCCTTCCGATTGGCCAGATGCACCAAGGCCTTTCCTGACGGAAATGTGAACCGGAAGAATCCGCACCGGGCAGTTGGTGTGAATTCGGTTTCAATCATGGAACCGTCGAAACGCGCCGCGTAGTAATAGGGGGTCGATTTTTCCTGGTCATATTCGCGGGGACGGTCCCACGCCCCGGCTTCGTCGCCCGGCATCAACCAAAAAAGTTCGCCCAGCCGATGAGAGATGATGGTCAATGGAAACGAATGAATCTGATCGTCCAACCCATCCCGGCGCACCGGATAAACGCGCACCATGCTGAAGGGCAAAGAAACGGTCGGCCGGGTCGGTTCCAGAAGCTGGCCTACATTTCCAATCGTTGGATCAACATAATCAACCGGGCCTTGCGCCCTGCAGAATGTGACGCCAAGGAGAGACAAAAAAACGAAGCGCCAAAGCCGGTGATCAATGAAGCATTTCTTTCGGGTCATAAGGTATATGTGACCCCACTACTACCTAACTTGAACGCGGGCAGAAAGAGAAATTTCTCCCAGCCTGTCATTTTGGAGCGTTTGAAAAAACGCTTATTTGCCGCGACCGGTTAACCGGCGAATCAAATCAGTTTCGGTTTTGGAGAACGGGGTGCCATCGGCGCGGAAAATGTCGTGGAACCAGACCTTAGGCTCGGCGGCATAGGGTTTTTTCCAGGAATCCCACGGGTAAATCGTGTTTGACTTGCCATTGACAAGCCCCCAACTCCACGCGGCGACGCCGTATTGTTTCAGCACGGGCAGGTTGCCTGCGAAGGTCGAGTGGTTGCCCCGGGCCATGTATTCTGTGCAGAGAACAGGACGGCCGAGTTTTTTCAAACCTACTATTTGTTTTCGGAGTTCGCCCGGCTTGTCGTAATCATGAAACGAAATGATGTCCGATTGGTCCAATTGCACCCGCTGAATCGGGGTGGGATCGGTCAGATAATTTCCACGCCAGACACCGCAAGTGGCGGGTTGCGATGGGTTGGCTTCACGGAACCATGAGAAGGTCCGCTCCAGTAATTGCATGGCAAACTTCTCCTTGTCGGCCTCGTCGAGTTCGATTCCGGATCCCAACCGGCCATAAGCCTGGAGATTGGAATTATCAGGCTCGTTGAACAAGTCCCAGGCGAGGACGCGCCGGTCTTTTCCGAAGCGGGCAAGCAATCCCATCACGTATGGTTTCAGCTCCTCCTGTTTCTCCGGCGATTCGAGATACGCGCGCCCCGGCGATTGCACCCACCCGGAGTTATGCAAACCGTGAACCGGCGCGGGTTGCGGGCCGGCTTTGGGATTCGGATGCCAAACGCCATCGAAAATGACAAACAGGGTTTTGATTCCGTGCTTGTCGGCGATTTCCAAATATTTGTCCACTCGCGTATAGAAGCCCTCCGGATCTTCGCGCCAGGCAATGTCGTGCAGGAAAACGCGCATGGTGTTCATGCCGATCCCCTCGGCGTACCCGAGTTCGCGATCAATCGTGGCGGGATCGAATGTTTCCGCCTGCCACATTTCAAGCTGGTTGACGGCTGTGCTTGGAACGAAGTTGGCGCCGACGAGCCAGGGCTGCGCGGCATACCAATCGTTGGCCCGCTGCGCTGACCAGCGTCCTGAATTTTCACTGGACACGGATGGAGTTTGCGCGCAACAAAGCTGGGTCAGCAATCCGGCAAAAAGAACGGCGGCGCCGGAGGAAATGATCTTCATATCTGGGTAATTTCTCAGGGTTCTATTTTAAGTATTTCGCGACAGCCTCGGTTCGCGAACGAACGTGGAGTTTGTCGTAGATGCTGCGCAAATGCGAGCGCACGGTGGGCAGGCTCAATCCCAGCTTCTCGGCGATCTCCTTGTTTGCGTAGCCTTTGGCCAAATAGTCCAGCACTTCGGCTTCGCGCTCGGTCAGCTTCATCGAAAGATTTTCAGCGGCTTCGGACGCGCGAAAGGCCTGCACCACTTTGCGCGCGATTTGGCTGGTCATCGGCGAGCCGCCGTGCAGGACGTCGCGGATGCCTTCGAGCAACTGCTCCGGTTCGGAGCGTTTGAGCAGGTACCCGCTCGCCCCGGCCCGCAACGCGCGAAAAATGGAGTCGCTGTCCTCATACACCGTGAGCATGAGCACCTGCGTTTTGGGAAGTTGCTCACGCAGGCGGCGAACGCATTCAATGCCGGACATCTGCGGGAGGTTAATGTCCATTACGACCACTTCCGGCTGCGATTCGGGCAGTTGTTTCAAAGCTTCCTCGCCTGTGGCGCAAGCCGCAATGCAACGCATTCCGCGGGCTTCGTCAACGATCCGCGAGAGACTGCGGCGAGTCACGGCGTCATCCTCAACGATGGCGACGTGGATCATGACACCCCCTGGCGAAGGTTGAGTGTCGCGCGCCGGCGACAAAACGTGCATCTGTTCAGAGTATCCAAAATCAGCTTCTCTTCGGTATAGTCCAATGGGATGAGAACCGGCAATTTTAATCAACGCAATGTAAACTGAAACGAGACTGTCGTTCCGCCGGGAGTGGCGCGCAGAGTGTAACTTCCCCCCATTTTTTCCAGGCGCTGCTTCATATTCGCCAGGCCGTTGCCTGATTGTTTCGCCGCGGGATCGAAGCCGCCGCCGTTGTCCTCGACGGCAATTTGAAGGCTGTTGCCTTCACAAACGACCTTCACATGCACTTCGGTGGCGTTGGAGTGTTTTGCGACATTGTTAATGGCTTCCTTGAACGCCAGAAAAACCCCGTGCCGAATCTCCGATGCGACGCAACATTCGGGCAACTCGGAGGGAATGTCCAACCGGCAGCGGATGGGGCCGGACCGGAAAAACGCCTCCGCGAGGTTTCCGAGGTAGCCGACCAATTCGTTGAGCGAATCGTTCTTTGGGTTTACCGCCCAGACGATTTCATTCAACCCCGTGACCATCGCGCGTGAAGTGCCGCGAATCTGCTGCGTCAACGATCGCGCCTCGACCGGAGGCAAATCGTGACGTTCCAGGAGCGAACTCAACAAGCTGATCTGCGTCAGGCTGGTACCGAGATCGTCGTGCAAATCCTGCGCAATGCGGGTGCGTTCGCGCTCCATTTCGTGCGTGCGTGCCAGTCGCTCCAGTTCAACGCGGTGAGCGCGGCGCAAGGTGAAGGTCACCGCAAGGATCAGCCCCGCGCACGCGCAGGCGATAAACGACGTTTGGAACCACCACGTTTGCCAAAAGTAAGGCAGCACGATGAAAGCGACGCTTGCGCCTTCTTCATTCCAGATTCCGTCACTATTTGCCGCCAGAACCCGGAAACGGTATCGGCCCGGCGGGAGCGGCCCGTAGCCGGCGGATCGCTGGTTGACGGCCTCGCGCCAGCGATTGTCGATTCCTTCAAGCTGCCACTTAAGCCGCACTTTGTCGGGGGCGGTGAAATCGATCCCCGTGAAACCGAACTCGACGTAGTGACGCCCAGGCGCAATGCGCGTGGGAGGATCGGCGGCGGCCAAAACCGGGCTGTTGCGGACGGATTTAAACTCAACTGGGTTTCCGTCCACATGCATTTCCTCGATGACGACCGGCGGCGGCTGACGATTCACAGTCACTTCGCGCGGATTGACGCACGCCAGGCCTTTGACGGTGGTGAACCAAAGCTGGCCGTCGTGTGAACGCCAGCAGGACGGCTGGAACCATCCGGAGTAGGCCTGCGCCGGCAGGCCGTCAAAGTGGCCGAAGATCGAGAATGCTATGTCGTTGGTCTCTCCGGCGGCCACGCGTTTGAGGTCATTTTTGGAAGCGCGCAGAATCCCCGCGTAGGTGCCGGCCCAAAGATGGCCCTCGCCGTCCTCCAACAATTGCGTGATGCTGTTGTCAGGCAGCCCTTGCTGAGTCGTGACGTGCGTGAAGGCGCCATGATCAAATCGCAATAAACCGCCACCGAGCGTCCCAACCCAAATGCTTCCGTCCGAATCCGGCAGCAATGCGGAAACCCGCGCTTTGGGCCACGCCGCGGTCGGACTGTGACGGGTGGGAACATCATTGACGACCTGCCACAAATCCCCCGGTTCGGTGCCAAACCATAATGTGCCCGGCGGACCTTCCGCCACGGCCCGCACCCCAATGTTGTCCACGAAGCCACGGTCATGTCCGAACATGGTCAGCTTGCCTTTGTAAAAGTAATAGGCCCCCGAGCCGTTGCAAAACCAGACGCGCCCCCGGGTGTCCTGCATGATGGCGTTGGCGACGTGATCGCGCAGGCGTTCCATTGGAAAATCCCAGGTCACCTCGTTATTGACACGATGCACATCGTCGTTCACGCAGCGGAAGACGCTCCCTTGCAACGTGCCAATCCAGATGCCATTGGAGGCATCGGGGAATACGGTCACACTTTCAATCGTCGGGTCCGGATTCGGAGTCAACGGCACTGGAACGAATCGATCCCCGGTCTGACGCGCCAATCCGCCGGTGGCCGTCCCAACCCAAATCGTGTTCTGGGCGTCCTCGCACACTGATTGGGCGACGTCCCCCGGAATGCCGTCGGCCGCGGTGAATTGTCTAAACCGCCGTTGGCGAATGCGCGCCAGCCCCGCCTCTTTTGTCCCGAGCCAGATATTCCCTTCGCTGTCTTCGAGCCAGCATGTGATGTATTTGCTTGGCAGACCATCTTTCCGAGTCAGCAATGCCGCCCTGCCATCCGCTCGAACGTTCCAAAGGCCGACCCCGTATTCGATGACCCAAAGTCCTCCGCGTGAGTCGCCGAAAAATTGCAACGATTTAACCGCCGGGCTTGGCTGGAAACCGTTGGCGGAAAGGATCCATTTTCCGCCTTTCAGCCTGCGAAGCAAGTGGTCGTCCCACACCCATAAGCCACCGTCCGGCGAAGCGATCATTTCCCGGACGCCGCGCGGCTCGGGACCGTTGGTTGGTTTGCGTTCAGCAAAGCCGGCGGAGGTCATCACGCCGAATTTTTGGTCCGCCGCCACCCAAAGTTCGCCGGCTGCATCTTTTACTAGAACCTGCGCGGGCGAGCCGATGTTGAAGACGGTGACGTTTCTATGGCTTGAGGGCGTCAGCGGCAGACGGGCGACCGCATGTCGGTCCGTGACATACCACAACGCGCCGTCACGTCCCTGAGTAAGTGCGCCCGGGAGGGGAGGGGGTGGCTGCGGGTTTAAGTTGATAGCTTCGGCCTCATTGACGCCGCACAAGCGCGGCACGCGAAAAATCGCCGGACTGAACGAGTTCAGGTACACCGCGTCCGTGTCCTCCCCGACCACTTGCAACGGGTGCCACCGCGGTTGGGCGGTGCGCTCGCGCACGAGGCGGAATTTTCCTTCCGTCATGGATACGGCGGATTCATTGCCGGCGCAAATCCAGAGCGTTCCCCGGGAGTCCACGCTCAGTGTCTCGATTTCCACATCTTCAAGCTCGGGGGTCGTTTCCGGGTTGAAAACGACGAAGCGGCTGCCATCGAAGCGCGCCAATCCGCCGCTGCGGGTTCCTATCCAGAGATAGCCGTCCGGCGTTTGCGCCAGGCAATTGACTGAGTTTTGCGGGAGGCCATCTTCGGAATGCCAGGTATTGATCAAGTAATCAGAAGCGCCCGCCGGCGGCCGCTGCAAAGGTTCGGAAGCCAGTCCCGGAAACACGAGGCCCAGCAGCAAGCAGAAACCCATTGACCAGATCGTGAGTGGCGCGGGCTTCATAGAGGAGAATTCAGTGGACTGGATTATTACATGCCGGGCACGGATGGGCAACAAGAACCGGCCTTAAAACGGCAAGACGGAAAGAAACGAAGCGAATTCAATCTGGAAATCATAAAATCAGGAACGGGATAAAATTTTGAGCGCTTCCGCGAAAAATTTCCATCTATTGGAGTTTTTTTCAGAAAAGTGGGAAAAATCGTCTGGAACTCCAACGGTTGGATTTTTTCTGAAGGAGATTCCTGCTTAAGTCGCATCATGAAAACAAACAATCAAACTCAACATTTTAAAAACATGAAAGTATTGAATCCCCTCTTTGCGACAATCCTCGGGGCGGGGTTGGCGTGCGCGGAATGCAACACTCCGATGACACTTATTGGCGGATATCAAGAGGCCCAGATGGGCACCAAGGACCGCCCTCAAAACGACAACACGGAAAGAAACGAAGCGAATTTAATCTGGAAAGCACGAACTCACGAACGGGAAATCGAAGCGTTTGAGGCGCGGCAGTCAAAAAAACAGTGGTTGATTCGTTGGAAGGAATTGGGTAAAGTCTGCGAGATTTCCAACTCCAGAAATGCTTATGAAGACTGACCTGCTTAGAAGTGAATTCGAGAAGTCCCGCGATGACATTGTTTGGGCGTTCGACCTTGGGAAAGGCTCCATCGGAGAGGCGGTGCGGCAAGGGACGACGTTTCTTCACAAAGCATCACTGCTGATTCCGGCGGGAATAACAAGAAATAAAAAAGGGGCTGCGAAAGCCCCGTGCGGAAGTCATCGTTCTCACCTTCCGGCAAGCGCGGCTCGGCTCTTCCCAACCTATCGTGGCCGCTCGACTGGTTTTGATCCGCGTCGATGGTGAACCCGAATTGATTTGTAGTCAAGTTTAAAAGGCGAAACATGAAAACTCATTCTTTCTCGAAGAATTTCCTGGTCAACCAAGAGCGCATTTGGCAGGAGCGCGAATTTTACACAACTGCCGTTGTTCTTGGATTAGACATTGGCCTTGAGGGGTGGGCTTGCCTTGAAAAAACGGACAATAAAAGCGGGTCATTGGGTTAGTTATTTTTGAGTTCGAAGTCAACTGGCGAATGATAATCCAGCGCGCTATGGGCGCGTTGGTGGTTATAGAACGTTTCGATGTAATGGAAGATTTGGCGGCGAGCCTCGGCTCGGATGTCGAAGGCACGGCGATAGACAAGCTCCAGTTTAAGGGTGGCCCAGAAGCTTTCCATCGTGGCGTTGTCATAACAGTTTGCCCGGCGGCTCATGGAGGCGATGAGGCCGGCATTCTCCAGGGCTTGGCGATAATCGCCGC